>CALSVI010000001.1 GCA_943840615.1 uncultured Luminiphilus sp.
GAGCTTCCGCCAAGGGCTGGAAGCATTATTTGTGCGCGGATCTCTATGTGTATCACGCCGGCGGCGCGAGCTTTGGTGCGGAGGCAGAGAAGCTTCAGGCGAACGCCATGGCCGTGATCGCCTCACGTTATCCCGACTATGAGCGGCAGATTGCCGACTTTATTGAGGCCGACCCGATCGAGCCCGCCCGCCACGCCGTGGATCTGGTGAGGCCGGATACGACCGCTCGTTGTTGTCAGAGAGCCGCGCGCGCGAGCGGGCCGAGCGGGCATCCCGTTACGCGCTTGATCGACAGCGGCACGACCAAGTGACCCGGCTGGATCAGCTACTGGTGACGACGCGTGACGCCGCGCAGGCTGAGGCGGGGCAGTATGAGTCAATACTGCAGTCCGTGCGCGCCGAGGCGGCAGCGCGCGAGGCCCAATATCAGGCGCAAGTGGACGAGATGGCGGCGGGCTACGCTGCCCTGGATACCGAGCACCAGCGCCTGACTCGGTTTTGGGTCGTCCGCTTCTGGAGCGGTCTCATGCGTAGGCTGGGGCACTGATGAGCAGCGCGACTCGGGTGTTTACCAGTATCGCCGCTAATTATTTACCCAAGGCGCGGGTATTGGCGCGGTCGATTAAGCGTGTGGCACCCGATGCCCATTTTTGTCTGATGTTGGTGGATGATGCCCCCCATCATTTTGATCTGGACAGCGAGCCTTTCGACTCGGTGTTGTCCCTCAGCGATTTAGGCTGGAAAATCCGCAGGGCTGGGCCTTCTCTCATTCAGTGGTGGAGCTGTGTACCGCTGTAAAAGGGAGGGCTATGCGAGCACTTGCTCAATCGCCCGCAGACACAGCGCGTCTTTTATTTTGATCCTGACATGGTGGTATTTGATCGCTTTGCCGAGCTGGAGCAGGGCTCTCCGAGGCGAGTATTTTACTGACACCTCATCAGTCCGAGCCCGAGACTGGGCCTTGAGGCCATCATGGATAACGAAATGGCCAGCCTGAAGCACGGGGTTTTCAATATGGGTTTCGTGGGTGTCGCTCACACCGCGGAAGGTCAGCGGTTCGCCTCGTGGTGGGCCGACCGTCTCACCCACTTCTGTCTCGATGACATCAGTCGCGGCCTGTTTACGGATCAAAAGTGGGCGAACTTAGTGCCGTGCTTTTTTGATGACTATCGCGTGCTCCGCTCACCCGCCTTTAATGTGGCGACCTGGAATATCACCACGCGCGAGGTCGCGGGATCGTGGGAAGAGGGCTTCACCGTGAACGGGGAGCCACTCGGGTTTTATCATTTCAGTGGTTTTGACAGTGGTGATCAGGCCTTGATGCTCAATAAGTATGGAGCAAACTCGGCAACCCTCAAGGCATTACGCAGTTGGTATGTTGATGCCTGCAACGAAGAGGGGCAGTCGTTGCGGGCGATTACCCCTATGGGTATGGCACTTACGACAATGGCAATCTAATTCAGCCTGCCGAACGCCGGCTTTATCGCGCGCGTCTCGATCTTCAGCACGCGTTCCCCAATCCCTTTAGTGTCGATCCAAAAGGCGGTTTCAGCCGATTGGTATCAAATAAACGTGGGCTACGATATGCCCGATCCCAATGCTGTAGTGGTGGGGCATGACATGCCCACCCGCGATGCGCTGCAGTCCTTTTCAAGATGGGCGCGGCAGCGCGCCTTGCAGCACGGCCACTCACTCAAGCGCTGGACGTTGCTGGGGTTATCAGCGCCTGCTGCAGTTCTGTCAAAGGGGCCAGCTAGTGGTAGCGGCATATACGCTGATGTGCGTCGGACAGGGCAAGGGCGACGCACTGCCCGTCAGCCTGCAGGCGCTCGTCGATACCGGCGTCTTTGACCAGCACATCAGCGCACCGGATGCAGCAGTGGCCTCGGATCGCTACTGGTGTGATGTGCTCAGCGCATTGCCCGATTCACGTAGAAAAAGCACTGGTTGTCTCGGCAAAGGCAGAGGTGACCGTCGACTTGTTGCGTCTTGGCGCGCTCGTTACCGAGCAGGCGGTGGCGGTGTTGCCGCTCAGTGTGCAACATGAGATTGCGCGGCCGCTCATGAAGCCCAGTGAGAGCGCTGACGCTCTCCGCACAGGAGCTTAACGACTGGCTTAATCGCTACGCGGTAGGAAAGCCACTTGAATTGCCGCTATTCGCTGGATTTTGTGGCTGGATCAATGCGGCCGCTCATGAAAGCTTGCGCTGCTGAGAGCGATGAGCGCTAGCTGCTGCGCTGCGTCAGCGGGGACTCTCCATACTGCTGTCGGATGAGGCGTTCGTAGATGATTCCGCCTGTGATAAAGCGAGCACTATTGAGGATGTGCTGCCCGAATCGATCAGCGCAGCGCTCATTGAGAGGCACCCTTATACGGCGCTCCGTCATCCCCTGAGCGAGTTGAATCAGCAGGGCAAATCACCTCCTAAAATGCTTACGCGGGGGCCCGGCGCGATCCTCCACATTAGCCACAGCTGGGGTGGGGGCCTGGGTCGCTGGATCAGTGATTTCTGTGCCGCCGACGAGGAACACGTGCATCTAGTGCTGAAGTCTGTCGGGACTCGCGACGCCTCGGCACAGGCGTTGGCGCTGCATTTGGGCGCGGCTCCCGTACCCCTCAAACAGTGGAGCGCTCTCTACCCCTATTCAATCTACCAGCCTGGGTAGTTACGAGTACCGTCAGATCCTCGAGGAGATTCAGGCGTCTTTTACGGTTGAGGGCATTGTCGTCTCCACGCTGATCGGGCATTCATTGGATGTTTACGATTTGCCGGTTCCCATTGTTCAGGTACTGCATGATTACTACCCCTGGTGTCCCCCACTCTATGCGACCTGGGACGATCCCTGCTCAGCTGCGATGGCGGGCGTTTGCGAGGTGTCTTCAAGCCAACCCGGCACATCAGTTTTTTGGCGAAGAGCGGGTCGACTGGTATCTGGACCTTCGCGAGCGTTTGTGAACAACATAACGGCTCGAAACATTCCGGTTGTTGCCCCCTCGCAGTCTGTAAAAATACGCTGGCAGGCGTTGGCGCCCGCACTGATGGATTACCCCGTTAGGGTAATTGGACACGGGCTGCCTCATTGGGAGCTCGAGGCGTTCTCAGCCTGTCGATGGGACGCGGCAAAGAGTGAAAAGCTCCATCTGGTGGTACTGGGAGTGCTCTCTGACCACAAGGGTGGTAAAGCGCTCGAGCGGCTGATGCCCGAGCTACTCAGCCGCTACCGTGTCACGTTGTTAGGCGCCGGTGAGGAGGCCCCCAGCTTTGGGAAGCACCCTGACCTCAAGGTGTTCAAATGGTATCAATTACCGGACTTACCGAAGAAGCTTCAGGCACTCAGACCAGATGTGGGGCTTTTGCTCTCCACCGTTCCCGAAACCTTCAGCTATACCCTTAGCGAATTATTTGCCTCGGGGATTCCGCCGGTCGCCACCCGCATGGGTGCTTTTGAGGATCGGATTGAGGAGGGCGTGACAGGCTGGCTGGTACCACCAAAGGGAGGCGGCCTGCTAGAGGTACTGTCGCAGATTGATGAAAACCGCGAGGTCCTCGCCGCCGTTCGAGAACGCCTGCTGAGCATCGAGCAGCGCTCGACCGGTCGATATGACAGCAGACTATCTCGCCTTATTGCCTGAGCCATCCCCCATGGCGGCCACTCGACCGCTGTGTCGCTCGGTGGTGGCGGACCAGGGCATCAGTTTGGATCAGGGTGACCCCTCGCAAAAGGCGCTGTTTGTTCGACCTGGAGCCGCTTATCGACTCGCATTGTTTCAGTTCCTGATGTACTCCTATCAAAAGTGCCAGTCCTCCCCGCAGATCTCGCGGGTATCGCGTAAGCTTCTAGGGTGGGCACTTCGTGTCAGTATGCGTCTGAGTCGACCCAGAGCGTGAGAGTGCTGCCAACCGGAAGATGATGGACCGCGTGTCGGGGGAGGACTCGTTGCAGGCTCGACAAACAGATAGCGTGATCGGCGCACTATTGAACCGGCGCATGCTGATCTGTGTCATGACGGGTCTGGCGTCGGGAATGCCGCTGTATCTGCTGATTCAGTTAGTCCCCGCCTGGCTTCGAGCGGCAGACGTCTCTCTGGCAGAGATCGGTCTTTTCGCCCTGGTGGGTCTGCCCTATACCTGGAAATTCCTCTGGGCACCGTTAATGGATCGCATTGCGCTCCCGCTGGGGCGTCGCCGGGGTTGGATGTTGGTCGCTCAGATCGGTCTGGTGCTGTCTATTGGCGCACTGGGGTACATTGATCCTCTTAATGAGACGGCATTGGTAGCCGTCTTTCGCTTCGGTGATTGCCTTTCTCAGTGCCACACAGGATGTGGCGATCGACGCCTACCGCCGCGAGATATTGCCGGATGAAGAGCTGGGAATCGGTAATGCGATTCACGTGCAGGCCTACCGCATTGCAAGCCTCGTGCCCGGGTCGTTGTCACTGATCCTCGCTGATCTATTGCCCTGGGTCTGGGTCTTCTGGATCACCGCCGCCTTTATGGGCGTCGGTATTGTGCTCTCACTCAGTGTCACCGAGCCCGAGAATCTTCAGCCCTCAGCCAAAGACACTCCGCGAGTCACTGATCAAACCCTTCAGCGAGTATTTTCAGCGTGTCGGGTGGCGGACAGCCGCGTTAGCACTTTTTTTCATGGTGGCCTACAAGCTGGGCGACAATATGGCCACAGCGCTGGCGACACCGTTTTATCTGGATCTGGGTTTTTCGATGACCGAAATTGGCCTGGTCGCTAAACACGCGGCGTTGTGGCCAGCGATCGCCGGTGGACTGTTGGGCGGGGTATTCATGCTGCGCCTTGGCATCAATCGCGCGCTCTGGGTCTTCGGTCTGGTGCAGATGATCAGCATTTTAGGATTCGCCTGGTTGGCTAGCGTGGGACCTGCACTCTGGCTACTGGCGGTGGTGATCGCTTTTGAATACCTCGGAGTGGGCCTTGGTACTGCGGCCTTTACCGCGTTTATTGCCAGAGAGTCGAGCAAGGCCTTCGCGGCCACTCAGTTTGCCCTCTTTACCGCCCTCGCTGCCTTGCCACGCTCGTTGGCCAATGCGGTGACCGGCTTTATTGTCGAGGAAACCGGATGGGTGATTTTTTTCTGTTTATGCACGTTGTTGGCGATCCCCGGTATGGTCACGTTACTTTGGGTGGCGCCGTGGCAAGCGGATCGCGAGCAAGCAACCTAGGTTCCTTGTGAGAGCTCACACCTTATGAAATGGCTGTTATTTTTTTACCCTTGGTTAGAACTGTGGAGCCTCGTTGAATTAGGCGCGCAAACCAGCGTTGCGACGCCGTTGCTTTGGGTGCTGGCGGCCATTGTGCTTGGCATCGCGATGATCCGATTTGCGGGCAGCCAAACGCTGGCCCATTTGCAGCGCGCCCAGCGTGAGGGGGTGCTCCGGGAGCACTTGTTGGTAGGGGATGTCGCGGTGCTGGTATCGGGCTTGCTACTCATTATTCCCGGTCTGATATCGGATGCGGTAGCGGTGATGGTGCTGATTGCTCCCCTGAGGGCTTTGCTGGCCAGGCTGTTAATCGCGAGCGCGGCACCTTCTGCACATAATCGTCATGATCACGCCCGTCAGCGCGACTTCCAAGAGGGGCCGCATCGCGCACCGGACAGCGATGTGGGTGTCACGCTCGAGGGTGAGTATCAGCCGGTGTCACCCGATACAGAACCGCTGGCGCCTTTGGAACACGATCAGACTGACCGGCGCTGACGTCATTTACGGCTCGCGATCGCTTTTTTTTCGGCTAAAACCGCTTTTTTTGGCTTTCAAAGGCTTTTTTTTAGCACTCTCCCTTGCAGAGTGCTAAAAAATCCCTTGAAATGCGCGTCCCTGCCCCCATAGAGGGGGTAAGCCCGAAAGGGTGAATGAGCGAATTCGATAATGTTGGAGAGTTAAACCCATGAATATTCGTCCGCTGTACGACCGCGTGGTCGTTCGTCGAAAGGAAGAAGAGGAGACCTCTGCTGGAGGTATCGTGCTGCCAGGTTCTGCTAAAGAGAAGCCCAATGAGGGTGAGATCGTTGCAGTCGGTGATGGCAAGGTGCTCGATAACGGCGAGCAACGCGCGTTGTCGGTGAAGGTCGGTGACACGGTTGTGTTTGGCCAGTACGCCGGCAGTAACACCATAGAGGTGGATGGCGAAGAGCTGATCCTGATGAGCGAAAGCGAAATTTTTGCGGTCGTTGAGTAATCGCACCGTACTGACTTGATAGAAAGGAATACTAAACATGGCAGCTAAAGACGTATTTTTTGGCGATAAGGCCCGCGCCGGCATGCTTGAGGGTGTAAACATCCTCGCGGATGCGGTGAAGGCTACTTTGGGCCCCAAAGGCCGTAACGTGATTCTGGAGAAGTCCTTCGGTGCTCCCACCGTGACCAAGGATGGTGTCTCTGTCGCGAAAGAGATCGAGCTGAAGGACCGGTTTGAGAATATGGGTGCGCAGATGGTGAAGGAGGTGGCATCGCAGGCCTCTGACGCGGCGGGCGATGGCACGACCACCGCAACGGTACTGGCACAGACGATTGTGAGCGAAGGTTTAAAGGCCGTTGCCGCCGGCATGAACCCGATGGATCTGAAGCGCGGGATCGATAAGGCGGTCACGGCCGCAGTCGAAGCCGTCTCCGGAATGAGCACCGCCTGTGAAGACAGCAAAGCGATCGCTCAGGTGGGCACCATCTCTGCCAACAGTGACGCCCACGTGGGCGAAATCATTGCCGAGGCGATGGACAAGGTAGGCAAAGAAGGTGTTATCACGGTAGAGGAAGGCTCCGGTCTGGAGAACGAGCTGGACGTGGTCGAGGGCATGCAGTTTGACCGCGGTTACCTGTCGCCTTACTTCATCAACAATCAGGACAACATGTCCGTAGAAGTGGAAGAGCCCTACATTCTGCTGGTGGACAAGAAGATCTCTAACATCCGTGAACTGCTGCCCGTACTGGAGCAGGTGGCCAAGGCTTCCCGCCCCCTCGTGATTGTGGCCGAGGATGTCGAAGGCGAAGCCCTCGCCACGCTGGTCGTGAACAACATGCGCGGCATCGTGAAGGTCGCGGCGTGTAAGGCGCCCGGATTTGGCGATCGCCGCAAAGCCATGCTGCAGGACATTGCGATCCTGACAGGCGGTACCGTGATCTCCGAAGAGGTTGGTCTTGATCTTGAGAGCGCAACGCTTGAGCACCTTGGTAATGCCAAGCGCATTACCATGGACAAGGACAACACCACCATCGTCGATGGATCGGGTGATGCAGAGGCCATCAAAGGCCGGGTGAGCGAGATTCGCGTCCAGATCGAGAACACGTCTTCTGACTACGACCGCGAGAAGCTCCAGGAGCGCGTGGCCAAGCTGGCTGGCGGTGTTGCCGTGATCAAAGTGGGTGCGGCGACCGAGATCGAAATGAAAGAAAAGAAGGCACGCGTCGAAGACGCCCTGCACGCGACGCGTGCGGCGGTTGAAGAAGGTGTTGTCGCGGGTGGTGGTGTTGCACTGGTGCGCGCTATCAGTCAGATCACAGGCCTGACAGGCGACAACGAAGACCAGAATATCGGTATCGCGGCTGCGCTGCGTGCGATGGAAGGTCCGCTTCGACAGATCGTTGACAACGCGGGTGACGAAGCGTCTGTCGTACTCGACAAAGTGCGTCAGGGTGAAGGCAACTTTGGTTATAACGCGGCGACCGGAGAGTACGGCGATATGATCGAGATGGGCATCCTTGATCCAGCTAAAGTCACTCGTACTGCGCTGCAGGCGGCGGGATCGGTAGCGGGTCTCATGATCACGACCGAAGTGATGATCGCGGAGTCCCCTAAGGATGATGCGCCTGCTCCGGCAATGCCTGACATGGGCGGCATGGGCGGCATGATGTAATTGCCCCTGCGTGGTTCAATAACCCGGCCACTGGCCGGGTTTTTTATATCTTGGATTTGGCCCTTACGATATACTGCTAACGAGCGGGGCCTTTGAGCCGTTATTAAAAAACCAGGAGACGCACGCATGTCTTATATTGAGTTTTTCTTTCGCTACTTCCATGTGCTGGCCGGCATCGTCTGGATCGGCATGCTGTACTACTTTAACTTTGTGCAGACCGAGTACTTTAAAGAAGCCGAGGCAAGCGCCAAGTCTGATGCCATGGCCAAGCTGGCGCCGCGCGCACTGTGGTGGTTCCGCTGGGGTGCGATGCTGACCTTCCTCACAGGGGCTTACCTGTTCCATAAGATCGGCGCTTTGGGCATGTCCATGCCGGCGATCTGGGTGGGCGCACTGGCGGGCACCTTCATGTTTCTGAATGTGTGGCTGGTCATCTGGCCGAATCAACAGATTGTGCTCGGTATGAAAGAGGGTGATGGTCCTTCGGCGGCAGCAAAAGCCGGGCTCGCGAGCCGCACCAATACCTTGTTTTCAGGCCCCATGCTGCTTGGCATGCTGGGTTCCAAGCACATCGCAGCAATCTCCACTCAGGTAGGGGGTTCTGTCACCGACACGGGCCTCTACGCTGCGCTGGGCCTCATTGTGGTGCTGGAGATCAACGCGCTGTTTGGCGGCATGGGTCCCATGAAGTCAGTGATGGGCGTCATCCATTGCTCCCTTGCGCTGATGTTGGCGGTGTTGGGTATTTTGCTCTATCTCTGATCGCGTCCAATAGAGATAAAAGCGGCCTCCGGGCCGCTTTTTTTTGAGTGGGCCTCTGGTCGCGCCTAATCCGCTATGATCGCTAACGCCAGGCTCTGAATGGACACCATCATGAGTCAGCCGATCTGTCGATGGGCCTTTTTTGTCATCTTGTGGTGGAGCAGCGCGAGCGCTGCTAATACCTTGGTGCTGGTGTCCATAGATGGGTTTCGCTGGGATTACCTCGACTGGCCGGAAGCCCGGCAAATGAAGGGAATGGCAGGGCAAGGCACGCGTGTCACGAAGCTGCGTACCGTTTTCCCCTCCAAAACGTTTCCTGGGCATCTGTCTATCGCCACGGGACTGCGGCCAACCGGGCACGGTGTGGTCGATAACTACTTTTGCCGCAGCGATCGCCCGGACTGTTACAACATGGGGAGCGGCCGCGAGGATCCCACTTGGCTCAACGGTATTCCGCTCTGGACGCTGGTCGAGCAGCAGGGTGGGCGCGCGTCGACCTTTTTTTGGCCCGAGTCAGACGCGCGCTTTGCCGATATCCTTCCCACCGACTATCGCGCTTTCGACGGCAGAATATCCCACCGCGCGCGGGTCGATCAGGCAATCGAGTGGCTGGAACTGCCCGACGGGGAGCGCCCCGATCTGGTCACGTTGTATTTCGACTCTGTGGATTCTGCGGGCCACCGGTATGGGCCCATGGCGCCGGAGACCTCGAACAGCGATTGCCGAGGTCGATCAACAAATCGGCTCGCTCTGGAGGGCCATTGAGTCCATTAATGCGCGCAGCAACGCCGGTATCAATCTGATGCTGGTGTCTGACCACGGTATGGCCGAAGTGGATCCCGATGTCTTTATTGATACCAACACCCTGCCGCGACCCAAAGGATTCAAGCGGGTGAACGGCAGCACACGGGTCACGTATTATCAGCGGGACCCGTCGGCCAATATTGAAGCGCTGGCAGAGGCGCTCGAGGCTGATAGCGGCGGACGTTACTGGCTGGTGTCCGAAGAGGTGCTCTCCAACCGGCACTTCAAGACCATCCGGCAGTGGGCGATCTCATTATCGAGACCGCCCCCCCCAGCGTTTTTCGCTGGCGGGGCGGGAAGGGCGCCGATCTTTTCGGTATGCATGGCTATCCCGCCACCCTTGAAGATATGGCCGCTTTTCTGGTGGCCGTTGGTCCGGGCTTTGCAAGCGGACAGATCATACCGGAGGCGCATCAGCTGGACGTTTACCCCGTTGCGGCGGCACTGCTTGGCTTAACCCCGCCCGATAACATTGTGAGCGACGGCGGCAACCTGCGAGCCGCGCTGCGTGATAAAAAACGCTCTCAATCCCTCGGCCGAGTGAGGGATCAGGAGCCGTGAAACGGTGACCACCGGAGAGCGGGAATAATCCGCCCTCGCGTCGCGGACGCGGCATGCCGCGATATAATCTGTACAACCGGTAATGAGTGACGTGTATGTCGCGCGACGATCTCAACGATATTCCCTCCTTTGCTGCCAATCGCGATGAAGCGGTCAGTTCGGCGCCCCGTGGCGCCATTCCTGCGCGAGCGGCGCGCACCGAGGCGACGCTGGGCTTGACCGCAAGGCTGGTGCTGACGATTGCGCTAGCGACAGCGGGTATCGCCTGCGGCTGGGCATGGCAATTACAGACATTGCTCGATACCTCGCAGACCGAGCAGAAGGAGACGCAGGCCAGGGTGGCTGACCTGGAGGCGCTGCTGTCGGATACTGACGAGACGGTTAACAAGTCGGCGGCGGCGATGGGCGCCCAGCTCCGGTTACTCGATACTGAGGTGCGCAAGCTGTGGGATGCCCGCAAGGTGAGTAACAGGCAAATTCACCCGGCTTGAAAAAAATAGTGTCACGCAAGAAAAGCAGATCACCGGGCTCAATACCAAGGCCAGCGCACAGGGCGAACAGTTGGAGTCCATGCGAGCAGACTTGGCGGCGCTGACTCAGGTAGCGGGTGATCTCGAGCGCCTTGCCGCCAGTGCGCAGCGTGCACAGACCGACGTTGAGCGGCTTGCTGACGGCCTTAATAAAGCAAACCTTGAGCGGGCAGCCCTGCGCAAGCAGGTCGAGAGCAATGCCGAGTGGATCGAATCCATTAACGCTTTCCGGCGACAGGTGAATGTCAGTATTGCCGAGCTCGAGGCCGATGTGGCGGCGATGAACGCGCCGAGTATGCAATAGTAAGAGACGTGGAGGGCAGACAGTCGCGATGACGGTGATCAAACAACAGGATCTTATAGACAGTGTCGCCGACGCACTGCAGTTCATCTCCTATTATCACCCTCTCGATTTTGTGCAGGCGGTTCACCGTGCCTGGGAGAGGGAGCTGAATCCCGCCGCCAAAGATGCGATGGCGCAAATTCTGCTCAATTCGAGAATGTGCGCGATGGGGCACCGGCCTATCTGTCAGGATACGGGCATCGTTACCGTATTTGTTGAGATCGGGATGTCGGTGCAGTGGGAGGCCGAGTGCTCGTTGGATGACATGATCAACGAGGGAGTGCGTCGCGCCTACACCCATCCCGATAACAAGCTGCGAGCGTCAATCCTCGAGGATCCAGCGGGACGGCGTCACAATACCGGCGATAACACGCCAGCCGTTATTCATACGCGATTGGTGCCCGGCGACACAGTGAGCGTGCAGATAGCGGCCAAGGGCGGCGGCTCTGAGAATAAATCAAAGCTGGCGATGCTGAATCCCTCCGACAGTATTGTCGACTGGGTAGCCAAAACCCTGCCCACTATGGGAGCTGGGTGGTGCCCGCCCGGGATATTGGGGATTGGCATAGGCGGAACCTCTGAAAAGGCGATGGTGCTGGCGAAGGAGTCGCTCATGGCACCGGTCGATATTCACGAGCTCCGCGCCCGTGGCCCCCAGAATCGGATCGAGGAACTCCGTCTCGAGATCATGGATGCAGCCAACCGCACCGGCATCGGCGCTCAGGGGCTGGGTGGGCTCACCACCGTGCTCGACGTGAAGATCATGGACTACCCCACGCATGCGGCATCGCTGCCGGTTGCCATGATCCCCAACTGTGCCGCAACGCGTCATGCTCACTTCACGCTGACTGGCGAGGGTCCCGCTCTGCAAACACCGCCCGATGTTGATCAGTGGCCGGACATCAGCTGGGATCCGGGTGAGTCGGTGCGCAGGGTTGACCTCGACACCGTGACCCGGGACGAGATCCACACCTGGAAGCCCGGTGAGACATTGTTGCTGTCGGGAACCATGCTGACCGGGCGCGATGCGGCCCACAAGCGCATGACACAAATGCTCGAAAAGGGTGAGCCGCTGCCGGTGGATTTAGCCGGCAAGTTCATTTATTACGTTGGGCCTGTGGACCCGGTGCGAGACGAGGCAGTCGGCCCCGCAGGCCCCACAACCGCGACCCGCATGGACAAGTTTACTGACTACATCCTCGAAGAAACCGGATTGGCCGGCATGATCGGCAAGGCAGAGCGCGGGCCGGTCGCGGTGGAGGCTATTAAAAAGCACGGTGCGGTCTATCTGATGGCAGTGGGTGGTGCAGCCTATTTGGTATCGCAGGCCGTGACAAAAGCTGAAGTGGTGGCCTTTGACGATCTCGGTATGGAAGCCATCTATGCCTTCACCGTTAAAGATATGCCGGTGAGTGTCGCAGTGGACAGCCAAGGCGAATCGGTTCACATCACCGGGCCCCGCATCTGGAAAGCCCAAATCGAAGAGCAGGCGCTTGAGCTCATCTGAGTCGTTTTATTGGCACGATTATGAAACCTCCGGCGCGGATGCCACTCAGGACCGGCCCTGGCAGTTCGCGGGCGTGCGAACGAATGCGGCACTCGAGATTATTGGCGAGCCCCTAACACTCTATGCCAAACCGACTCCGGATCGGTTACCCCACCCGGCAGCGATCCGCGTGACCGGCATTACCCCGCAAGTCGCTGAAGAAAAGGGGGTGACGGAGGCTGAATTTATCGCGCGGATTCATGCCGAACTCGCGTCCCCTCATACCTGCGGTATCGGCTACAACTCAATCCGCTTCGACGACGAAATCACCCGCTTCACCCTCTGGCGGTGTTTGCGCGATCCCTACGCGCGGGAGTGGCAAAACGGCAACAGTCGTTGGGATCTTCTCGACGTGACCCGTGCGTATCGGGCGCTTCGGCCAAGCGGTATCGAGTGGCCGCTGCGTGAGGACGGATTCAGCAGTTTCCGGCTAGAGGAACTCACCGCTGCTAACGGTATCGAGCATGGCGCGGCCCACGATGCGATGGCGGATGTGATCGCCACCATTGAGATGGCTAAATTGTTGAAGCGCAGTGACGGTGAGCTTTTCGCTACGCTCTATCAGCAGCGCTCGAAGCGTGCGGTCAGCGCACTGCTGGATCTCGAGCAGTTGACGCCGCTGGTGCACGTGTCGGGCATGTTTGGTGCGGCACGGCAGAATCTTGCGTTGATTGTGCCGGTCGCCTGGCACCCCCAGAACAATAGTGAGGTGATCTGCGTTGACCTGGGTAAGTCCCCCGATTTTCTTGAGCAGGACCCGGCGGTTATCCGCGAGCACCTATTTACGCCGCAAGCCGACCTGCCCGACTGGTCAGAGCGCCCGCCGATTAAAACGATTCGCCTCAATCGTGCGCCCGTTTTGCTGCCGGTCAGTGGGTCGCCGGTGAGGTGGCAGAGGCGCTGGGCTCGACGGTGATCTGCATCGTCGGCATCTCGCGCTGTTGCGGGAGTGCCGCGCCGCTGATCCGGCGAGTTTTGTGGCGCGTTTCCAGAGTTTGTGGCAAGAGCGGACATTTCCACCGCGCTCGGATCCCGACCAGATGCTTTACGAGGGCTTTGTCAGTGCGGCTGACCGCAGTCTCTGCGAGCAGGTGGTGTCTGAGGACCCGGCGTCATTGGCGTCGCAGACCTTTCCCTTCGCCGATCAACGCCTGCCAGAATTGTTGTTTCGCTATCGAGCACGCAATTTCCCTGATTCCCTGACCGAACCGGAAGTCGCACAGTGGCTGGAGCATTGTCAGTTCCAGCGGCGCGAGGGGTCGTTTCCACTGGCGCAATTTAAGGCGGCGCTCGCGGAAGAGCGGGCGCGGCCGGAGCTCACCGAGACGACCGCTATCGCTCTCGATCAGTTGGAACGCTGGGTAGAGACGCTGTCGGTGGAGGGATGATCGGGGCTACAATAGACGTCAGCAAGTGGTAATGCAGTGGAGTGCGTATCGTGCAATTTGCCGGTAGCCATATCCTGAGTGTCAGCCAGTTCGAGCGAGCTGATGTCGAGCAGTTGTTCACCGTCGCCGATACCATGCGCCCCTATGCGCACCGGGAGCGAATGACGCGTGTACTCGACGGTGCCATTCTTGGGTCAATGTTTTTTGAGCCCTCTACGCGAACCCGAATCAGCTTTGGCAGCGCCTTTAATTTGCTGGGCGGTGAGGTCCGCGAGACCACCGGCTTTGAACACTCTGCGATTGCCAAGGGTGAATCACTCTATGACACCGCCCGGGTGCTGAGCGGTTACTCCGACATTATCGTCATGCGTCACCCCGAGGATGGCTCGGTGTCCGAGTTTGCGGCGGCGAGCCGGGTGCCGGTGATCAACGGGGGTGATGGCGCGAATGAGCATCCCAGTCAGGCGTTGCTCGATCTCTACACGATTCGATCAGAACTGGTGGGCCGGGAGCGCGGGTCTGGATGGGCTGCGTATTGCGATGGTGGGTGACCTCCGATTTGGCCGCACGGTGCACTCGCTGTCCAAGCTGCTATCCCTGTTCGAGGGCCTGAGGGTCAGTCTGGTCTCTCCGGAGGCGCTCAGCATGCCGGCAGGAGGTGGTGGATGCGTTGCGCGAGGCAGGCCACGAAGTGCTGGAGACGGATGCTCTGGAGACCGGTATCGCCGATGTCGATATTGTCTACAGCACACGTATTCAGGAAGAGCGCTTTGCCAGTCGTGAGGAGGCGGATCTCTACAGAGGCCGCTTCAGGCTAACCCAGAGCGTTTACACCGCAAACTGCGAGCCTAATACGGTCATCATGCACCCTTTGCCGAGAGATTCCCGAGAGGGCGCCAGAGAGCTGGATATTGACCTCAATGACAATCCAAACCTCGCGATTTTCCGACAAAGTGATAACGGCGTGGTGGTGCGCATGGCTTTGTTCGCGTTGATTTTAGACGTCGCCGATCAGGTAGATCAGCATTCGGCCCCCGTGAATTGGTATACGGAGCGGCGGTTTTGACGGCTGTTGAGCCGCGCTGCGGCGCCGGGCTCAGTGGCAGGGCCCTGATGAAGGTTGAACTCAGCCCACGCCGGTTCTCTTAAGTGACTGCTGCGCAAGCCCCTGAAGATTCGAAGCTCGTTCAATCGAGTGCGGTGGTCGGGTCGGCGACACTATGCTGTCGCGGGTATTGGGTCTGCTTCGCGACGTCGTGTTGGCCAATCTCATTGGTGCCAACGGTAACGCCGATGCCTTTTTTGTGGCGTTCAAGATCCCCAATTTTTTGCGACGACTGTTTGCCGAGGGGGCTTTTGCCCAGGCCTTTGTGCCGGTGCTCGCTGACACCCGTGAAAAAGGGGGGCAGGCGGCAGTTCGGGAGCTCGTCGATCGGGTCGCGGGGGTGCTGGGCGGCGTGCTGCTCTTGTTAACACTGATTACCGTGATGGCCTCGCCTATCGTGGCGACTATTTTTGCCCCCGGTTTCCTGCGAGATCCTGCCAAGTTGGCGCTCACGGGCGACTTGATCAAGCTCACCTTTCCTTATCTGCTACTGATTTCACTGACCGGATTCGCGGGGGCTATTCTCAATAGCTACCAGCCGGTTTGCGGTGCCGGCGCTGACACCGGTGCTGTTGAATCTCTGCTTGATTGGTCGCAGCGCTGTGGGGCGCGCCCAACTTTGAGGAGCCCGTCGTAGCCCTGGCCCTCGGTGTGCTGGTGGCGGGGTTCGCGCAGCTACTTTTTCAGGTGCCGGCATTGGCCGGTGTGGGCCTGGTTCCCCGGCCGCGATGGGCGCCCCGGCACGAGGGCGTGCGACGGATTATGCTGCTCATGGTGCCGGCCCTGTTCGGTGTTTCAGTGAGCCAGATCAATTTGCTGCTGGATACGGTGCTGGCCTCGCTGCTTCCGACGGGCAGTGTGTCGTGGCTTTATTACTCCGATCGGCTGACTGAATTGCCGCTCGGCGTATTTGCCATCGCTATTGCGACCGTGATCTTGCCGACCCTGTCGGGTCAGCGAGCCCGAGCCGATGATCCCGCCTTTGCGAGCACGCTGGCCTGGGCAATACGGTGTGTCTTGCTGATTGCTATCCCGGCTACCGTCGCGTTGGCGATATTAGCCGAACCGCTGTTGGCAACGCTCTTTCAGTACGGGGCCTTTAGCGAGGGAGACCGGACCATGGCGGCGGCAAGCCTGCGTGCCTATACCCTTGGTTTGGGGGCGTTCATGCTAGTGAAAGTGCTGGCTCCGGGCTTCTACGCTCGCGAGGACATGCGCACGCCCGTTCGGATTGGCATTATTGCGATGGTGGCGAACATGCTGCTCAACGCCGCTTTCGTATTTCCACTGATGTGGTGGTTAAACCTCGGTCACGTGGGTCTGGCGCTCGCGACCAGCGTTGCGGCTTGGTTGAACGCCATGCTGCTCTACCGAGGTTTGCGGCGCGGGGCAGTATTGCCCGCAGATAGTCTGCCTCTGAAATGGTTGCTGCAGATCCTGTTGGCCACAGCCGCCATGATCGTGGCGCTCGCGTGGATGCTACCCGAGAACGCGGTCTGGGCAGACTGGTTGTGGTGGCAGCGCGCCTACCAGCTAGGCATGCTGTGCGTAAGCGGTCTTGGGCGTCTTTTTAGTGACGCTGTGGCTTCTGGGAGTCCGACCCGCAGATCTGCGGCGCTAAAGGCGGTTAGGCTACTTCGCCGATTGACGCCAAACGTCGGCTGATCTGTTCGGGTCTCGGCGGTATACTGCGCCTTTGATTAGAAGGGAAGACGAGCGGGGATGGAGCTCATCCGCGGCCGGCATAATTTGCGTTCTCGTCACCGCGGCTGTGCGGTGACGATCGGCGCTTTTGACGGCATTCATCTCGGACACCAGGCGGTGCTGGCGCATCTCAATGCGGAGGCTGCGTCGCTGGGTGTGCCGACCACGGTCGTGACGTTTGAGCCTCTGCCGCGGGAGTACCTCAGCCCGGTCGAGGCGCCGCCACGCATCACGACGCTGCGCGACAAGTGGCCCTTACTGGAGGCCTGCGAAGTGGACCGCGTCTTATGCCTGCCCTTTAACGAATCACTCCGACAATTAAGCGCCCGAGAATTTGTCGAGCAGGTTTTCGTCGAGGGCCTGGGTGTGCGATACCTGGCCTTTGGCGATGATTTCCGGTTCGGCAATCGACGCGAGGGAGATCTGGATTATGTCCGCGCGCTAGCGGGTGAATTTGGCTATGCTGTCGCCCCCACACCCACTCTGGAAGTGGATCATGAGCGTGTGAGCAGCACGCGGATTCGCGCGGCACTCGCCGAGTCAGACTTTGAGGCGGCGTCAGGGCTGTTGGGGAGGCCTTTCGAGATGGCGGGGCGGGTGCAGCACGGGCAGAAGCTCGGTCGGCAGCTGGATGCTCCCACCGCGAATATTGCGTTGCATCGGATCCGGTCGCCCCTGCAAGGGGTCTATGCCGTCAACGTATCGGGAGGGGGGCTGCACAAGGCTCCCGGTGTGGCCAACGTAGGGGTGAAGCCCACCATTGGGGAAAGCCTTGAGGCAACCCTTGAGGTGCATGTTTTGGAAGGCTCACCGGATTTGTACGGTGAGAGACTGACGGTGCAGTTTTGGCACAAGCTGCGCGATGAACAGAAGTTTCCGTCACTGGATGCCCTGAAAGCGGGGATCGCGGCGGATAAGGCCAATGCGAGAGCATGGCTGGCAAACCACGGATAACGTATGAGTGATTATAAAGCCACGCTGAATTTGCCCCAAACGGACTTCCCCATGAAGGCCAACTTGGCGCAGCGTGAGCCCGAGCGACTCAAGGCCTGGGCAGAGATGGATCTGTATGCCCAAATGCGCGAGGCGGGCGAGGGCAAACCACGCTTTATCCTTCACGATGGCCCTCCCTACGCCAACGGTCAGCTGCACGTTGGCCACGCGATCAATAAGATCCTCAAGGACATCATTATCAAATCCAAAACGCTGTCCGGATTTGACGCGCCGTATGTGCCCGGCTGGGATTGCCATGGGCTCCCGATTGAGCTGAACGTCGAAAAGAAAGTGGGTAAACCAGGCCACAAAGTCACCGCCGCCGAGTTTCGGCAGCACTGCCGCGATTATGCGACCAAGCAGGTCGACGCCCAGAAGGCAGATTTTATGCGCATGGGCGTGTTCGGCGACTGGGATCATCCCTACCTGACGATGGATTTTGGGTTCGAGGCGAGCATTGTTCGTACGCTGGCTAAAATCATTGATCGAGGGCATCTGCTCCGGGGTTTCAAGCCAGTGCACTGGTGTCTGGATTGCGGCTCGGCGCTGGCTGAGGCAGAGGTGGAGTATCACGACAAGCAGTCGTCTGCGGTGGATGTCGCATTCCCCTTTGTTGATGGTGCCGCGGCATCAAAAAAATTCGGCTGCGACGACAGTCGCCCCATTGAGCTCGCGATCTGGACCACGACGCCCTGGACGCTGCCCGCCAATCGCGGTGTGGCGCTCGCCGCCGCACTCGATTACGTGCTGCTGGCGCTGCCTGACCGTCGAGTGCTGGTGGCCGAGGCGCTGGTCGAGGCCTGCGCACAGCGCTTTGGTGCCGACTCCATTGAGGTCGTGGGTCGCGCCAAAGGTGCGGATCTTGAAGGTTTGATGCTGCGACCGCCTTTCAGTGAGGCGCCGGTGCCCATTGTCCTCGGTGACCATGTGACCACCGAGGCGGGTACGGGTTGCGTCCATACGGCCCCGGCCCACGGCCTTGAAGATTTTGATATGGGTCGCCGCTACGGCCTCGAGGTCTATAACCCGGTGGGCGGAAATGGCGTGTATCACCCCGATACGCCCGTCTTTGCCGGGCAACATATTTTCAAGGCCAACGATGACATTGTCGCGGCACTGGCGGAGCGTAACGTGCTTTTGTGTCACGAGCCGTTCCAGCACAGCTACCCCCATTGCTGGCGCCATAAAACCCCCATTATTTTCCGCGCAACCCCCCAGTGGTTTATCAGTATGACGGGGAATGGTTTGCTCGCTGCCGCCAAGACTGCGGTGGAGCAGGTGCAGTGGATTCCCGACTGGGGTCGGGCCCGCATCGACGCCATGCTCGAGGAGCGGCCGGATTGGTGTATTTCGAGGCAGCGAACCTGGGGGGTACCGATAGCGCTCTTCGTGCACAAAACCACCGGCGATCTGCATCCCGATACCCAGTCACTGATGGAGCAAGTGGCGGTAAGAATGGAAAGCCGGGGTATTGAGGCCTGGTTCGATCTGGATCCTGCCGAGTTGCTGGGCGATGACGCCGAGCACTACGAAAAGGTCGTGGATACGCTGGATGTCTGGTTCGATTCGGGTGTCACCCACGAATGTGTGTTGCGCGAGCGCGAGGGTCTCGACTGGCCCGCCGATTTGTATCTTGAGGGCTCTGATCAGCACCGGGGTTGGTTCCAGTCTTCACTACTCACCGGCATTGGCACACACAATGAGGCCCCTTATCGCGGCGTGCTGACCCATGGCTTTACGGTCGATGGCGACGGGCGCAAGATGTCGAAATCGCTCGGCAATATTATTCCGGCCGGCAAGGCCATGCAGGATCTCGGTGCCGACGTTTTAAGGTTGTACGTTTCGGCCGCTGATTACCGCAATGAGATCTCTGCCTCGGACGAGATTTTTAAACGCACTGCTGACGCCTATCGGCGTATCCGCAATACGGCGCGGTTTTTGCTCGCCAACCTGGCAGGCTTTGATCCGGTCACTGACTGCCTGCCCTTTGAGCAATGTCTGCCACTGGATCGCTGGATCCTCGGTCAGGCCCATACACTGCAGGCGGACCTGCAAACCGCCTATGGCGAGTATCAGTTCCATCACGTCTACCATCGGATTCACAACTTTTGTAGCGGTGAGTTGGGCGGGTTCTACCTCGATATCATCAAAGACCGGCAATACACGACGGGCGTTGACTCCTACGCGCGCCGGTCGGCGCAAACCAGCTTGTTTCATCTCGCCGAAGCACTGTGTCGCTGGATTGCGCCCATTCTCAGTTTCACCGCTGAGGAGATCTGGGAGAATTTGCCCGGGCCCCGTGCGGCCTCGGTTTTCCTGACGCAGTGGTATGAAACCTTGCCCGCTCCCGATACAGAGGGTGCACTCGACGATGCGTTTTGGTCCGAGATGATGGCCGTGCGTCAGCAGGTGAATAAAGCGTTGGAATTGGCCCGTGAGCAAGGTGTGCTGAGGGGATCGCTCGATGCGGCGGTGACGCTGTATGCAGAAGCTGAATTGGCGGCACGCCTTCGTCACCTCGAGGAAGAGCTTCGGTTTGTGCTGATCACGTCGGAGGCCAATGTCGACGATTGGGATCAGGCACCAGAGGATGCGATGCAGGCGGAGGGTATCGCGCTGCGCATTGTGGCGCGACCTGCCAGCAGTGAAAAATGTGAGCGGTGTTGGCATCGTCGGCCCGATGTGGGGCAACACGCAGCGCACCCCACCTTGTGTGGGCGCTGCATCACCAATATTGACGGTCCGGGTGAGGTCCGTCACTTTGCCTGAAAGCGGATGGCTTGCGGCGATTGGCCAGCGCCCCTGGGTGGGTTTGGTGATCGCCGTTATCGTGATCGCGCTTGATCAATGGAGCAAACAGATCGCGATGGCGGAACTCGATTTCCGCAGCCCTCAGCAGGTCACGAGCTGGTTTAACTGGATGCTGACCTATAACACGGGCGCGGCCTTCAGTTTTTTGGCTGATGCAGGGGGTTGGCAGCGCTGGTTTCTGACAGGTGTTGCCGTGGCCGTCAGTGTCTTCATTGTGGTGTGGTTGTTTCGGCTGAGCCCGGGGGATCGTGGGTTGGTGATGCCGCTGGGTCTGATCCTTGGCGGCGGTGTTGGCAATCTGATTGATCGCTTGTTGCTGGGTCATGTGGTGGACTTTATCTCCCTGCATTATCAGAGTTGGTATTGGCCGGCGTTCAATCTCGCCGATTCCGCTATTACCCTTGGCGCTGGGTGGTGGTTGCTGAACGCATTTTTCAGTAGCGCTTCCCCCCCGGAAAAAGCCCCCGTATCCTGAGCCTATGAATTTAGAGATTGAATCCAGCACCCGCGTCACCTTGAACTTCTCACTCACACTGGAGACGGGGGAGGAGGTCGATTCGAACTTTGGAGCGGATCCCGTCAGCTTCGTGATGGGCGATGGTTCGTTATTACCCGGATTTGAGCGGCGGTTGATCGGCATGCGGGCGGGTGACGAGGCAGAATTCCGGATCCCGCCTGAAGAGGGGTTTGGTGAACCGCAGGATGACAACTTGCAGTCGATTCCCAGAGCGGACTTTGACAGCGATACGCCGCTGGAGCCCGGCATGCTTTTTACCTTTGCCGACGCGGCGGGAGGAGAGGTCCCGGGGATGATTGCCGATGTGGGCGACACTACGGTGACCGTCGATTTCAATCATCCGCTGTCAGGGCGTACTATTCACTTCAAGGTGCGCATAGCGCGCGTGGAACCGGCGGAACTGCACTGATGGATATCGTACTCGCCAACCCTAGAGGTTTCTGTGCCGGGGTAGATCGTGCCATCGACATCGTCAATCGCGCCCTCGAGGTGTTTGGCGGTCCGGTGTATGTGCGCCACGAGGTGGTTCACAACCGTCACGTAGTCGATGACCTGCGCACCCGCGGTGCGATATTTGTCGATGAGTTGGCCGAAGTGCCCGACGATGCGATCGTTATTTTTAGCGCCCATGGCGTATCCCGCGCCGTTCAGGAAGAGGCAGAGGGTCGAGGCCTGCAGGTGTTTGATGCCACCTGCCCACTGGTGACCAAAGTCCACGTTGAAGTGGCAGCCTTTAGTGCGGCGGGGCGTGAGTGCGTTCTGATTGGTCATGCGGGGCATCCCGAGGTCGAGGGGACCATGGGTCGCTACGACACCTCCCACGGCGGGGCGATTTATCTGGTCGAAGATGAACAACAGGCGGCCGCGCTGGAAGTCGGCGATCCTGCCTCGCTGGCTTTTGTGACTCAAACCACGCTCTCGGTGGACGATACGGCCAAGGTGATCGACGCCCTGCGGGCCAAGTTTCCCGACATTCAGGGGCCGCGCAAGGATGATATTTGTTACGCCACCCAAAACCGGCAGGATGCGGTCAAAACCCTGGCCGACGAGGTGGATATTGTGCTGGTGGTGGGTTCGACCAACAGCTCCAACTCGAACCGCCTGCGCGAGCTGGCCGAGCGTTGTGGCGCTGGCGCTTACCTCATCGATGACGCCAGTATGATCGACTCCCAGTGGCTCGTCCGGAAAACAGCGCGTGGGCGTGACCGCCGGAGCCTCTGCTCCGGAGTTGTTGGTCCAGGAAGTGATTGAAACGCTGCGACAGCATGGCGGTCTGGCCGTGCGAGACCTCGATGGTCGGGAGGAAAACATCACTTTTTCCCTGCCCAAGGGGCTGCGTATTCCCGCCGTAGCGGTAGACGACTAGCTTCATCCCGGTTGGCTTCCCTCGCTGCCGCTCGGTCTTTTAACCAGTGGCCGTGTCTTTCTAACGGCATCCTTATTCGTCGCAGATCTGGCTGCATCATTGCGGCGTCAGTAATGTCGGTGCATGCGCAGGAAACGACCAAAAAATCCGACATCGTCATGGCGGTCTGACGCTCCTGGAGAGTCTGGTCACTCTTGCCATCGTCAGCGTTTTGACTGGCAATGGCCGCACCGTCGTTCAAGAGCCAGATAGCGATAGCCCGCGCCAGAGCAGGCGCTCAGCAGTTGTATGCGGCTGTTCAGTTTGCTCGCACGACTGCCCAGTTAAGGGGTCAAACCGTGATGCTTTGCCCCATCACTGACTTCACTGACGAGCTGGCCAGCGTGTAGCGGACACTTCGGGCAGACCCTTGCGGCGATTGCAATGGGCCCGGAAGGCGGCGAATTACTGCGGGTTTGGTCACCCCCGAAAGGAGTGACGGTGACCAATCGCAGCGGCGCCAGATGGGTCACGGGCGCACTGCAATGGGATAGTCAGGGTCTCGGCAGCCGCAATCTGACCTTGTCGGTGTGCGCGCTGGAGCACAATTGGTCGGTGATCACGAATCGATTGGGCCGGCCCCGGCTGGCCAGTGACTGGGGCGTCTGTCCGGCTGTCGCGGGTGTCTAGTCCTCGATGCCTAGTTTTTTCAGCCGGTAACGCAGGCTTCGCAGCGTAATGCCCAGTGATTTGGCCGCCGCGGTTCGGTTCCAGCGATGTGTGTGAATCGCCTTTTCAATAATCGTCTTTTCGATCGCAGCGAGGTAAGCATCCAGGTCACCATTGGCGTCGGCGCTGGGTGCCGCCGAACCCAGATGATCAGAAGCAACCGGCGAGGCATCGTCGACGCTGGTGATGACTGCCAGCGTATCGAGTTCGAGGTCGTCGACATCAATGACATGGCCTTCCAGCAGCGCCGCTGCTCTGGCGAGGATGTTTTCCAACTCGCGAACGTTTCCCGGGAACTCATGCTGCATGAGTGATGCTGCGGCGCGGTCAGTGAGTCTCAGTGGGCGGTCACCGGCCGGTTGTGCCATCTTCTGAAGGATGTGTGTGGCGATCAGCGGGACGTCGGCGCGCCGATTTCTGAGTGGCGGCACCATTAGGTCAATGACATTGATCCGGTAGTACAGGTCGTCGCGAAAACGACCGCTGCGCGCTTCTTCCAGCAGATTTTTATGGGTCGCACTGATCAGCCTGACATCAACGGGCACCTCTTTCTGATCGCCAATAGGGCGAACAGCCTTTTCCTGAATTGCCCGCAATAGTTTGACCTGCACCGGGAGCGGCAGGTCCGCGATCTCATCGAGAAGCAGCGTGCCACCGCTAGCGGCCTGAAATAGTCCGGGCTTATCGGTTATCGCGCCGGTGAACGCCCCCTTGCGGTGTCCAAAAAGCTCGCTTTCCACCAACTCCGCTGGAATGGCCCCGCAGTTAATGGCCAGAAAGGGGCCCGAGGCCCGGGGGCCTGACTCATGTATCAGCCGCGCAACAACCTCTTTACCGACGCCGGACTCGCCATGGATGAGAACGGGAGCCTGGCTGCGGGCAAGGCGCTGAATATCTCGCTTCAGGGTTGCCATGACGGGCGTTTCACCAACCAAACTCTCTGTCGTTTGCACGTCCGCAACGGCATTCACTTTGAGTGCTTGGGTGACCAGATCCCGCAGTCGATCGAGGGCCACCGGCTTGCTGACGAAATCGAAAGCGCCGAGCTTAAGCGCCTCAATGGCGCTTTCGACACTACCGTGCGCTGTCATCATGGCCACGGGCAGATCGGGATATTTCTGCTGAATCTCTGCGATCAGATCCAGACCATTGCCGTCTGGCAGCTTCATGTCGGTGAGACAGAGATGAGGTGTTTGTCGACTCAGTGCCTGCCGGGCCTCGACTAACGTGCTGGCCGTCTCGGTATCGAGGTCCATGCGCGCGAATGTCATTTGCAGCAGCGTCAGTAAATCAGGCTCATCATCAACGATCAGCACAGTGGGCCGGGTCATGATGAAAATTCCAGCAGGGGTACCGAGACCCTGAAGCGGGTTTTCTCATCGGGTGTGCGGTCATAGGTCAGTATCGCGCCGTTACTCTCACACAACTCTCGGCACAAATAGAGTCCGAGCCCACTGCCCTGAGATGAGGTGGTAAAAAAAGGTTCAAAGAGACGACCCAGCATGGCATCTGGCACGCCTGCCCCGGTATCAATCACGTCCATGTGTGCCCTTTTGGCTTGTGCGTCTTTTGTCAGCACAAGTGTGACAGCATATTGCTGGGTCTGCTCTGCGGCGTGTCGCACTCCGTTGTCGAGCAGATTGGTCAGTACCCGGCGCAAATTACTCGGGTCAAATTCGATGCTACCTACGGGCTCTGTTGCCAGCAATTCAACGCAGTCACCATGGTCCTGTCCCTGCTCATATTCGGGGACAAACATGCGCAACCAAACCAGCAGATCAAGGGGTTCCAGTTTCGGGCGCTCTCGACGCGAGAGCTGCAGGATGTTTTCAATAATCTCGTTGACTCGCTGGGTGTTGGTGAAAATGATATCCCGCAGCGCTTTGTGTTCCGCAGGATCTTCTTGGCTTTCTTCCAGAAGTTGAGAAGCGTGGCTGATGGCGGTGAGCGGATTGCGAATTTCATGGGCGATACTGGCGGTCAATTTTCCCAGCGAACTCAGCTTCAGACTCTGGGCCGCCTCGGTCACGGGGGTGAAGTCCTCAACAAAAAGCAGGATTTCCGGCTCGAAGTCATGCCCGATTCGCACCAGTTCCGGGAGCAGTGGCTTGCCTTCCGGATGCACTCTGAAGGGGGTTGCAGTGGTGTGCTCGCCTGCGCGCCAGCGGCGAAGATGTTCTGCCAACGCGGTATTGAGTGCCTCGATCGGGACCGGTGTGTCTGTTCCCGGCAGGTTGAGCAGTTGTGCGGCGGCCTGATTAACAGCACTCAGCTGGTTGTCTTCAGAGATACGGCAAACACCCGTGGCCATATGGGCGATCACCTGCTGATTCAGCTCTTCCAGCGTTGCGACCTGAGTTGCCGCAGCGTCGGCTAACGCTTCGATCTTGGCCATCCGCCCCACAATACGTTGCAATAGCAGTGAAATCAGAAAGAGTAGCGAGCCGAGTAAGCCGGCTGACAGCATGTCGTTGGCATCAATGACACCTTGCTGGAGCTGATAGGCGCGGTCCGAAAGCACGGCAAGGGTGGCGAGGGCGGCGACGGCCGTGGCTGTGATGCGGTTGGAGATCAGCACGGCGCCGGCAGAAACCGTCAGCAGGTATAGGAGAGGTAGCCCGGGGCCAAGTGCCTGCCCCCAACGCACCAGGAAGGCGATCATGACCAGATCAAAGAGCATGATCGCCAGTGGGCCACCATCTGTTTTGGTGGCGATCCACTCATCACGCCAAAAAAGCAGTAGGGCACTACCGAGCCAGATGAAGGCGAGCCAAATGAGGCCCGCCTCATATCCCTCGATCTCGGCGATACCGGCCGCGTTGGCCAGCCCGAGGCTGAGGAGCATCAAACCCAAGGCCATGCGATACAAGTTGTACAGTGACAAGAGTTTGGCGATGTCCGTGCCTGCCCGCCTTGGGGGCGAGTTCGGATCAGCTTCTACCGCTGTGTCGAGAGCGCTATCGGTCACCATGGGCGCACTATATCAGTCGGGCTCGGGTTCGGGCCTGGGGCCCGGTGAGTGGGACCTGGAGGCCCTGATTGGCCTGCCAGTCGCACCCCATGGCCGTGAAATACGGTACCCTTCGTTCCCCCGGTGTATCGCCGAGAACGCTCGGTATAGGAACACGAAATGAAAATCTGCATGGCGCAGATCAACACTTTGGTAGGGGATATCGCCGGCAATGCCCAGCGTGTCCTTGAGGTCAGCGCGGCCCAGAGGGATGTAGGCGCTGATATGGTGGTATTTCCCGAGCTGACGTTAACCGGTTATCCCCCCGAAGATTTGCTCCTGCGCGCCGATTTGCTGGAGCGGACCAACGCGGCCCTTGATCAGTTGTGTGTTCAGCTACCGGCAGATCTCATCGTTGTTGTGGGATATCCCAGGGCACGAGGTGAGGCACTGTTCAACTCAGTCGGGGTGATCCATGAGGGGCAGGTGCTGGCAGAGTATGACAAGCAGTGCCTGCCCAACTATCAGGTGTTTGATGAAAAACGCTACTTTCGCGCGGGCAGTGAGCCCTGTGTCGTCGCGCTACGCGGTTTGAGTGTGGGTTTGACGATCTGTGAGGACATCTGGCACGCCGAACCGGTCGCAGGGGCCAAAGCCGCTGGCGCAGATATTTTGATCAACATCAACGCTTCGCCGTTTCATCGCGGTAAACAGTCGGAGCGGCTTAGCCGGGTGGCAGAATGTGCTCGTGCGCATCAGTTGCCCATTCTGTACGTCAATCAGGTCGGGGGGCAGGATGAACTGGTATTTGACGGAGGATCGTTTGCCGTTGATAAGCATGGCGAGCTGTGTGTCAGTGCCGCGACTTTCAGCGAGGCATTCCCGATGGTGAGCGTGGACCCAGCGGCTGACTCGCTGTTACGCACAGGCGATTTGATTCCTGCCAGAGAGGAGCTGGAATCGGTTTGGCAGGCGCTGGTGCTGGGGATGCGCGACTATGTCAACAAAAACGGATTTCCGGGGGTGGTGTTGGGCCTCTCTGGCGGTATCGATTCGGCAGTGACGCTGGCAGTGGCGGTGGATGCATTGGGTCCTGAGCGAGTAGAGGCCGTCATGATGCCGTTTCGCTATACCGCGTCCATGAGCGTGGAAGATGCCGAAGCTGAGGCAGCCGCGTTGGCGGTGCGCTTCAGCAATATATCGATTGAGCCCCTGTACGAGGGATTCATGGCGGCGCTCTCGGACGAATTCTCGGGCCTGCCAGCCAATATCACCGAGGAAAATTTGCAGGCCCGATGCCGAGGTGTCTTGCTAATGTCGATTTCCAATAAGAAGAATTTGCTGGTGCTCACCACGGGTAACAAAAGCGAGTTGGCGGTGGGCTACTCCACACTTTACGGCGATATGGCCGGTGGGTTCGATGTGCTGAAGGACTGCCCGAAGATGCTGGTTTATGCGCTGGCGCGGTACCGCAACACTGTAGGACCCTGCATTCCGGAGCGCGTGATTACTCGGCCGCCTTCAGCGGAGCTGGCACCGGATCAAAAAGACGAGGACAGTCTGCCGCCCTATGAGGTGCTGGACCAGATCATCGAGCGCTATGTCGAACAGGATGCTTCGCGGCAAGACATGGTAGCCGCGGGATTCTCGGAAGAAGATGTTGCGCGCGTCGTGAGGCTGGTTGATCTTAATGAATACAAGCGCCGGCAGGCCCCGGTGGGGGTCAGGATTTCACGTCGGGCCTTTGGCCGCGACCGCCGCTACCCGATTACCTGGGCATGGCGGTCATCACATGACGTATGATCAGGACTTGGGTCGGTAATTAAACTGCGGCGGCTTGGGGGGATCAAACAACCCCAGTGTTGCCTGATTCATCCAGGAGCGTTGCAGGCCATCCGTCGTATAAACGCTGTCAAAGTTACAGCCTGACGCGAGATTCGGGTGGTCCGGGAAGTTCTCGCACAACACGTCGATGGAGTCGTCGGCCAAATCGTTGAGTCCGAGTAGCAGATAAGCCTGAGCCATGATCGCGAGGCCATCGGCGACGCTGGGCGTCTGTTGCATGTGCTCGACCACGTACTTGCCTCGATTCAGGGCGGCCATATACGCACCCCGCCGGAAATAGTAGTTCGCAACATGGATCTCGTGCCGCGCGAGCATGTTGCGCATGTGCACCATGCGTTGCCGGGCGTCGGGGGCGTAGGCACTGTCTGGGTATCGGGCCAACAACTGGGCAAATTCCGCAAAGGCGACCTGAATGTGGCTAACGTCGCGCTTGGTATCGTCAGACGGAATAAACCGCGAAAAAAAGCCGGGCTCGATGTCGTAGGCAGCCAAGCCTTTCATATAAAACGCATAGTCGACGCTGGGGTGGCGCGGGTGAAGCCGAATAAAGCGATCCGCAGACTCTGTCGCCGCCTCAAACTCGTAGGCGCCGTAGTGGGCGTAAATGAGTTCCAGCTGCGCCTGCTCCGCATAGCTTCCAAACGGATACCGGCTCTCCAGCATCTGCAGGCTGCGCACGGCCAGTCCGAAGTTTTCATTTTTCAGGTGGCGCTGTGACTCACGGTAGAGTTGCTGCTCGCCAGAATCGGCGATCAGTTCGTCATCGTCACCGCCAAACCAGGAGCAACCCGAGAAAACCATCAACAGGGCCAGCAGCAATGTGCTGGTAAAGAATTTGCGAGAGGCCAAGACCAGTCGTCCACCGTGGTACATTCTGGCCCCGTAGTGTAAACGCAACGGCACGGGAGTCACAGCGCTTGGAAGACGAAGTTTTAGCCGGCGGAGAGCCGGTATCTGCCCGGGTTCCCGACACTTTGCACGGCGCGCGGCTGGATGCCGCGGCGGCGGCCCTGTTTCCCGATTTCTCACGCAGCCGTCTGGCCGAGTGGATTAAAGCGGGCCGTTTGCGGCGCAATGACCAACCCGCAAAGCCTCGTGACAAAGTGGCTGTCGACGACCACTTGCTGTTGATACCCGAGTATGAAGATCGCGTGGAGTGGCGTCCCGAGGACCTGCCCCTCGATATCATTTATGAGGATGAGCATGTGCTGGTGCTCAATAAACCGGCAGGACTCGTCGTGCATCCCGCGGCGGGCCACCCTAACGGGACCCTGGTCAATCGATTACTGGCCCATGCGCCAGAGATGGCCGCCTTGCCCCGGGGCGGGATCGTGCATCGCCTCGATAAAGAGACCTCGGGCATTATGCTGGCAGCGAGGTCGCCGCTGGCGCACAAATCCCTGGTCGCACAGCTGGCGGATCGGTCGGTGAGTCGCCTCTATCAGTGCCGTATCTCGCGGCACTTTCTCAGGGGGCGGCACCATCGAGGGGCCGATCGGCCGTCATCCCACCTCTCGCACTAAAATGGCCGTGGTGCCCGAGGGCAAAGCCGCCGTGACTCACTACCGGATCGCTCAGCGCTTTGGGGCGCATACCCTCCTTGATGTCAGCCTGGAATCGGGGCGAACGCATCAGATCCGGGTGCATTTGGCGTGGCGCAAACATCCCCTGGTCGGTGATCCCGTGTATGGAGGTCGGGCGACCCGACCGGCAGGCGCCAGTGCACGTTTGTTAGAGGCGCTCAGCACTTTTACCCGTCAGGCGCTGCACGCCCGCGAGCTGGCATTTATGCATCCCGAATCGGGCGAGACGATGACGTTCTCGGCACCACTCCCTTCCGATTTGACCGATCTGATTCACTGCCTCTCTGAGGAGGATCCAGCCTGATGCCGGCTCCGCCGCTGTTAACGCCGCAGATCGGCATCGACGGCGTGGAGATGCGGGTGACGACGCGGCTAGGGGGCGTCAGCCGGCCGCCCTACGACACCTTGAACCTTGGCGATCATGTTGGAGATAGCGCGGACCATGTGCGGGAGAACCGGGTCCGGGTCGGGGGGGTGATCCCGGGGGATGCGATGAACTGGCTCAGGCAGGTGCACGGTGCGCGAGTGGTCGAAGCGGCAGACGGACCGGTACCCGAGGCTGATGGTCAGTGGACGAGGGAGCGTCACCGCCCGCTGGCGCTGTTAACGGCAGACTGTTTGCCTGTGGTGCTGGCAACCGAGGATGCCCGCTGTGTGGGCATTGCCCACGCCGGGTGGCGGGGTCTTGCCGCGGGTGTGCTGGAGTCCCTGCTCTCGGCAATGCCCGTTCGGGGCGCGTCGGTGGTCGCATGGTTGGGCCCGGCAATCAGCGCCGCCGCTTATGAAGTGGGGCCAGAAGTTAAGGCGGCATTCGAGAACGTGCTGGGGGAGGCCAGCAGCGTCTGCTTCACACACTCGGTGCAAGCTGACGGACACTGGATGGCCGATTTGGCTTTGTTAGCGCGCCTGAGGCTTCGCCGGGCCGGTATATCGGTGATCTTGGGGGGTGACCGCTGCAGCCTATGGCGAGCCCGAGCACTTTTTTTCCCATCGCCGCGATGGCCCGACAACCGGCCGAATGGCAACCATTGTGTGGCGCAGCTAACGCATTTTGCCAGCGCTGAAGTGCTGTTCGAACCGTCATTTTAAGATCGATTGAACCCGTCGCCCTGCTCAACGGCAGCATCGGTCGGCATTCCCCTCCTTGAAAAAGGGCTTAAGGCCCACATATCTCTCCTATCAAGACGCTAGCCCATCAAATGGGTAAAAGGAGAGCGCGATGCGCATGGATAAGCTGACACATTCGTTACAGACCGCCCTCGGCGAAGCCCAATCTCTCGCTATCGGTGGTGATCACCCTTTCATTGAGCCCCCGCATTTGCTCAAAGCCATGCTGGACCCGGCGGGTTCACCCTGCCGAGCCCTGCTGCGGGCAGCCGGTGCGGCAATCGATCCCCTGCAGGTGGAGATCGATAGCGCTCTGGATGCCATGGCCACTGTTTCGGGCAGCGCCGATATTCATGTTAGCCAGGAGACACAACGGCTCTTGAACCGCGCCGACAAGCTGTCACAGCAAGCCGGCGATGCCTATTTATCAACGGATGCGGTGTTGCTGGCGATGCTGGAGTCGACGTCGACCGCCGGGCTGCTCAACGCAGCAGGCGTGACCCCCGACGGCCTGTCGATGGCAGTGGAAGCCGCGCGTGGCGGTGAGTCGGTCAGCTCGGCGCAATCCGAGGAGACCCGACAAGCGCTCGAGAAGTACACCGTGGATCTCACTGAGCGTGCGGCAGCAGGCGCGCTGGACCCTGTTATCGGGCGTGACGACGAAATCCGTCGCACGATTCAGGTACTCCAACGACGGACGAAAAATAACCCGGTACTGATAGGTGAGCCGGGGGTGGGCAAAACGGCCATCATTGAGGGGTTGGCCCAGCGTATCGTTAACGGTGAGGTGCCCGAAGGCTTGAAGGACAAGCGGATTCTGGCATTGGATCTGGGTGCGTTGTTGGCCGGCGCCAAGTTCCGGGGTGATTTTGAGGAGCGGCTCAAGGCCGTGCTCAAGGCGCTGTCACAGGAAGAGGGGCGCATCATTCTGTTCGTAGACGAGCTCCACACCATGGTCGGTGCGGGCAAGGCCGAGGGCTCAATGGACGCGGGCAATATGCTCAAACCCGCTCTGGCCCGCGGTGAGCTGCACTGTGTCGGCGCCACTACTTTGAACGAGTATCGCCAGTATGTCGAAAAAGATGCAGCGCTTGAGCGCCGTTTCCAGAAAGTGCTGGTCGATGAGCCGAGCGAAGAGGACACGATCGCCATTCTGCGTGGCCTTAAGGAGCGCTACGAGGTGCATCACAGCGTCGATATTACGGACAGCGCCATTATCGCTGCGGCAAAACTCAGTCAGCGCTACATCACGGACCGCCAGCTACCCGACAAGGCGATCGACCTGATTGACGAGGCGGGCAGCCGTATCAGGATGGAGATTGACTCCAAGCCCGAGTCGATGGATCGCCTGGAGCGCCGGTTGATCCAGCTAAAGATTGAACGCGAGGCCGTGAAGAAAGAGACTTCTGTAGCGGCAGAGAAGGAGTTGGCTCAGCTCGATGAGCAGATTACGCTGATCGAGCGCGAATATGCCGACCTCGAAGAGATCTGGCTGGCGGAAAAGGCCGCCGTTCAAGGTGCGACACAGATCAAAAGTGATATTGAACAGGCCAAGTTTAATCTTGAGATCGCCCGTCGGGCGGGCGACCTGACCAGAATGTCCGAAATACAGCACGGCATATTGCCTGAGCTTGATCGGCGATTACAGGCGGCCTCTGCAGAGGATGCACCCGAACCCGCTTTGTTGCGATCGCGCGTCACCGAAGAGGAAGTCGCAGAGGTCGTCTCGCGGTGGACCGGCATTCCCATTGCCAAGATGCTCGAGGGCGACCGCGAGAAGTTGTTGCGTATGGAGGAGACCCTGCATCAGCGCGTGGTAGGGCAGGAAGAAGCGGTTGTGGCCGTGTCCAATGCGGTGCGTCGTGCGCGAGCAGGTCTGGCAGATCCGCAGCGCCCCAATGGTTCTTTTTTATTTTTAGGACCGACCGGTGTGGGCAAGACCGAACTCTGCAAGGTGCTCGCGGACTACCTCTTTGACAGCGAGCAGGCGATGGTTCGCATTGATATGTCCGAGTTTATGGAGCAGCACTCGGTCGCGCGGCTGATCGGGGCGCCTCCGGGTTATGTCGGTTACGAGGAGGGGGGTTATCTCACCGAGGCCGTGCGCCGCAGACCCTATTCGCTACTGCTGCTGGATGAGGTCGAGAAGGCCCATCCCGATGTCTTCAATATTCTGTTGCAGGTGTTGGAGGACGGTCGGCTCACCGACGGCCAAGGCAGAACCGTCGACTTTCGCAATACCGTGGTGGTCATGACTTCTAATCTGGGTTCAGAGCATATCCGCGAGGCGCTCGATGAGGGTCGACGTGACGCCGACAGCGGTGCACTGAAGGCCACGATTGAGGCAAAGGTGATGGCCGATGTGGCGATGCACTTCCGCCCCGAGTTTCTCAACCGGATCGATGAGTCAGTGGTTTTTCATGCGTTGGGTGCAGAACACATTCGCAGTATTGCCGTGCTGCAGCTGTCGGCATTGAAAAGCAGACTTGCGGAGCGAGCTCTGATGCTGTCGGTCACTGACGAGGTGATATCGTATCTTTCTGATCAGGGTTTTGATCCGGTTTACGGAGCGCGACCACTCAAGCGCGCTATCCAGCGGTTGATCGAGAATCCGTTAGCAGAAGCGTTACTGGGCGGGGACTTCTCTTCGGGAGACGTAATCGCGGTGTCGTTGAAAGCAGGCGAGCTTCAGTTTGGCCGGGCGGCGGACGTCTCCGAGGCGGCTTAAAGCCTATATCGAGCCTAAACTGCTTCGGAGTCACCCTAAGTGGCCGGTGATCTGTTCTCACTGGCGGGCTTTGTACACGCTGACGGACTGACGCCATTTAGCGGGGCAGCCAGCGTGAACTTCAGTATTCAGCCATGGGCTAGAGCCTTTTCCCTGATCGAAATCCTGGTGGTGCTGGCGATCATCACGCTGCTGGTCGCGATAGCCGCGCCCTCTTGGCGTGCGCAACACAACCAGGCCCTCACGAATGAAGCCAAAATCGTGTTGAACCGCCTCGATTTAAAGCAACGGCAATTTATGCTGCGCCACGCTCGATATGCATCGGCCCGTGAACTGCCGTCATTGCAGGAGTTATCGGCCTCTCTGGTCGCGCATTATCGTCTTGAGGTGCTGACAGACTCGAGTGGGTATGCCTTGCAATTGGTCGGCACGAGACCCGATCTGTCTGCCCTGACCCTCAGCCACCTTGGCGTCTTGAGCGAGTCGGCCCAAACGGGGGCCCCATAATGCTGATCGATTACGTCATTGCCAGCGCGATGGGTGTTGTTGGCATGGTTGGCTTGCTGCAGCTTGGCGCTGAGGTGACCACGCTCCATCAGCAGAGTGTCGAGCTGAGTCTCGCCGAAAGTGTGCTCCGAGAGCTGTCTGTGTTGGCAGACTTCGTGGGTGTGGGGGCGGTCGTTTCGTTGCAGGTGTGCACAGATTCTATGGTCTCTGCATTTGGGGATACCTGCCAGATGCTGACGGAATGGCTGGCGTTGCTGCCCGAGTATCAGATTGATGCGTCCGCCGGGGGAGGTCTGGAACTGTCTTGGCGCCGGCCCGGCGACGACGTTGTGTCACTGCGGGCGAAGGTGCGACCGCTGTGACTGACCACCCTCCGTGCAATAGCCAGTGGACTGCGAGGCCCCGAGTGATACCTGTTTTAGCGCGTGAGCGCCGGCATCAGGTACGGGCACAGGTGCTGGTTTTTCGTTGGTCGAGTGTTTGATTGGCAATGCGCTGGCATTGGCGCTTGTCAGTCTGCTCGTTAGCGTGAGCGCTGATGTCATCGCAACGGTTCGGCTGGCGGCTGAGAGGAGTGATCAGAGTCTGCGATTGCGGCAGGTGCATCGCTTCCTTGATACGGCCTTGCTGACAGCAAAGATGCCCGCGGATTGGATCGTAAACGCAGTCGAGTCCGTGCCGCAAGCCAATGGCAATCCCGGCCGACCCTTGTGTTTCGCCCGCAGCATTGGGGGACCGATCACAATGGGGTGGGCTCACAATCATTGACCTCGCCAACACGCCTTGTTTGCCCGGTGCAACGGCGGGATACGGTTTATACGTGGAGAGGGTGATTCCATGTCCGCAGGACTGCAAGCAGCGATCGGGCTACAGAGTCATGCCCGCAGACTGTCAAACTCATCAGTGGGGGGAGGTGCGGACGAATAGACAATGGCGGGCTGAATGGCAGGACGTACTCTCTCATCCTGCCGGATGCCCGGGGCACGCCCCGTGGGGTCGAGTCGAGCGGCTACTGTTGAGTCACCGCGCGGCCGCTGATGCGAGCCACAGTCAGCCCGAATTGCGTTTACAGCTTATGGCAAGCGGGCCCGAGTACCGGTGGACGCCGGCAGAGACACTGGTCACGGGCATTCAGGATTGGCAGATCAGCCAGTTCGAGCTCCCTGTGTTGCTGCCTTCGCTAACGGCAAAAACAGCTTATGATTCGTCGCCAGTGCCGGTTGATCAATCCCCTCGGTATCTTTTGCAGTTGGCGCTCTCAGCCGCGCCCCACCATTTTCAGCATCGGCTCCCCCCAATTCCCTCCACTCGAGTGCTGATGCCCTCCCGTGAATAACACCGGCTCGCGAGCACTGGGCGTGACGATCGGGATCAAAGCCGCTGGGTTTGTTGCAATTACACTGGTCGTCTTATTATTAATGCTCGCCACCCTGGCTTTGATCGGCCCTTATCAAGTGGCGCTGGCAGAGTGGCATTCGATTCAGCGGGTGATTGCAAATTGACCGGATTCGTGAAAACTTGGGCCTGTGAGAAACCCAAAAAAGAGCGTAAAGTGTCAACTAATTATTGCAAATTGCAATAATTAGCATTACGCGACAGATGCCGCGCAGCATCGGGAGAGCCGTCTTGAAGACGCAGAATTCTCGTCACCGCAATCGGTTAGGCGCCGAATTAGGGGGTCAGTCAGGGCTCAGTCACCGGGGTTTTACCCTGATTGAGCTGATGATTGTCGTCGCCATCGTCGGCATTTTGGCGGGTATTGCTTATCCCTCCTACATGGATCACCTGCGAAAAGGCAATCGCGCCAAGGCGCAGGCGTTTTTGATGGATGTGGCTCAGCGGCAGCAGAATTATCTTATTGTCCATCGACAGTACGCACAGAGTCTGGAGCAGCTGGGCTTTGCCGATGGCGCTGGCGCGCTGTCGTTGGGGTCTGAGCTCGCAAAACTCTCCGCTGCTTATGACATTAGCAGCATGAATATGGGCGCGGTCACCGGACCGCCTCCCAGCTTCAATATGACCCTGTCCGCAAAGAGCGGCTCCCCACAGGAGACCGATGGCAGTTTGTGCCTGGCCAATACCGGTGCGCGCGCGCGTCACTGCGGCGGGGCGGAGCAGACCACGTGGTAGAGCGTAAAGCCAGAGGGCTATCGCTAGTGGAGCTGCTGGCGGCCTTGGTGATCTTGTCCGTTTTGGCCTCTTTGGCGGCACCCTCTTTTTCTCGAATGTTGGCAGAACAGCGCCTGCGCCAGGTTGGGAGTGAATTACGCGTGTCTTTGGCAACAGCACGCTCCGAGGCGATAAAGCGAAATGAAGGAGTTTCACTGATCAAGCAGGGCGCCGATTGGAGCACTGGCTGGTGCGTCGAGCCCAGTTCGGTCCAGGCTTGCACCGGGCAGTCCATACAGCAATTCAACGTCGCATCTGATCGCATCACGGTGAAGCGCAATGATGCGATCACTGGGCCGGCCATTGATTTCAATGCCTGGGGGCGCGTAACGGACTGCCCGAAGCTAACACTGTCTACCACCGCGACAGGTAGTGCCTGCACCCTGTGTCTGGTGGTGACGACCGATGGCCGCGTTGAAAGCCATGCTGGCTCCTGCCCTAACGACTGCAACGCAGAGGGAGAGGACATGAGCTGGGCAGGTGCGTGCTCATGAAGCCCCTCCGGAGGCAAGCCGGCTTCACCCTGATTGAGGTGTTGGTGACCTTTCTGATTGTGGCAATTGGCCTGCTCGGGCTGGGTGCCCTGCAGGTCAACACCATGAATAACAGTTTCGAGACGTATCAGCGGGCGCTGGTGGCTTCCATCGTCGAGGACATGGCGGCGCGGATTCGCATGAATTCACAGGCAGCAGTGGCGGGGGAGTATTTCCTGGAAAAACCCCAATCGAGCGCTTGCGGCGAGATGATGGGTTCCACCCGGGACCTTTGCGAATGGCACGCACAAATTGAGGGTAGCAGCGCCAAAGTGGACGATATCGACGCAGAGGGCGCCACGGTGCAACGTAATATTGGTGCCCCACTGGGTGCACGAGGATGCATTGATCGCCTGACGACCAGCGGCAGTGGTGAGCTGTGGGTGCGCGTATCGGTCGCCTGGATTGGTATGACGCCTCAGTCGGAGACTGACCTTGGCTGCGGCGCCGAGGAGATGGGTGACGAGGCCTATCGACGAGTGGTCTTCCGCGATGTGGCGGTGAGGTAAGCGATGACGGTATTACACCATCATAGACCCTGTGGGCGGCGACCTGAGTCGGCAGGTTTTGGCCTGGTGGAATTAATGATCGCGTTAGCGCTCGGGACCGTCATTATTCTCGGTGTGACCACGCTCTTCTCGGATAGTAGCCGTGCCCTTAACGATATAAATCGGGCGGGCAGGCAACTCGAAAATAGCCTGTACGCCATGGATCTACTCGCCAAGGAGCTTGCCCTTGTAGATTACTGGGGAGAGGCGAATGCTCCGGTCGATGCAGATGACCCCGCCTTTGGAGCGCTTCGTAACGCCGAATTGGCTGATCTGGAGATCAGTCCTTACCCAGTAGTACCGCCATTATGTGTTGGCACGGGAGCAACGGGCTTTGATCCGCGTGTCGAATTAGGGTGGGCGATGGAGTACCCACTGTTAGCGGGATTAGGATCGGAGGTGAACGCAGCGATCGGGGCCGATCAGTGTCAAGGTGATGGGTCAGCCGCATCCGCTACCGCCGGTTTTGTCGCGGTGCGTCGCGCCAGTACCTGTGCCACGGGTTTGGGCGCGGTTGCTACAGTGAATCATTGCAGTGCGGTGAATGACTTTTTTTATCTGCAGACGAACGGTTGCTATGACGAAAATAGCGGGCTATCGGGCGGTGAAGTCAAGCTTTATCGAGCAGATAGCAACGCCCTGGCCAGTGCTTTGGATTACCGCCGATATAGCTGTGATGTAAACGACATTGCGCCTATTTACCGGTATGTCTCGCGCGTTTACTACGTGAATCAAAGTGATCAATTGGTTCGTCTATATCTCGATAATCCAGCGAGCGGCCCGCTCGGTTATCAGCAGGACATTCTGGTAGAGGGTGTCGAGGACCTGCAGTTCGAGTGGTTTATCGATGAGACAGGCGATGGTGACTATGACCGCGTAGAGCAGACATTGGCCTATACCGATGCAGCAAATGTCGTGGGCGCGAAAATCTGGTTAATGGTGCGCAATACGCGGGAACGCCCCGGTTATAGTGATGACACGATCTACACCGTGGCGGGGGAAGAGTGGCCGGTTCCTGCCGGGATGGCTGCTTATCCTCGGACACTGCAGTCGCGCATGGTCACGTTGCCCAACCGGGTAGGGCGCCGGCGATGACGATGCCATGCCGAAACAAGATGGCGTGGTGCTGGTGATTGCATTGATCATGCTGGCAGTTGTCACGCTACTCGGCACGGTCTCCGCCAACATCGTGATGGGTAACCTGCGTGTGGTGCAGAACATTGAGGCCCGGGCTGCCTCTAAAAACAACGCGCTCTCCGCCATGCAGGAAGCCATTATGACCAGCGGGTTTCTGGAGGGGGAGAAGGCCTTCGTTGTGGGCTGCCAAGGCAGTGGTTATACGCGTTGCTTCGACATGACGGGGGATAGCGTGACCGATGACATGAGCGTCAGTTTGAGCGCGCCCGAGTGCGTTTCAGCGATTCCGGTGCGCAATGCCACGTTAAATGTGTGGGAAGACCCGGATGATGCGAGTTGTTACCAGCCAGGCGTTTACTCTCTTTGCGCAGATGCCTTATGGGAGATCACGATGACCACCGATGATCAGGTGACCGGCGCACGGGTGGTCGTGCGACAGGGATTGACTACCCGTACTTCAGTCAACCTGATTGCGTTGGCGTGCAGTTAAGCGGCAGGGAAGCCGGATACGTAACAGGAGGGATTCGATGAAGAGATTATGGAAAATCATACTGTTGACGTGGCTGGTGGTGTCTGCAGCATTCACTTTTGCAGAGGATATCGATCTGTTCGCGAGCGGTCTGGCGAGCGGCAGTGCGGCGAGTTCGTTGCCCAATGTCATTTTTGTACTCGACAATACCTCCAACTGGTCACGACAGAGCCAGAAGTGGCCGAATGGCACTCAAGGGCAGTCCGAAGTTCAGGCCATTCAGACAACGCTGGAACGGCTGCTCAACCAAGGCAAGGACGTCAACGTTGGGCTTCTCGAATTTACAACCGATGGCAACGCGAATCAGGACGGCGGCTACGTTCGCTTTGATCTCCAGCGACTGAGTGATCATGCCGGCGAGTTGTTTGCTATCCTCAGCGATATTGATCAGGGCATCAATGACCCGGACGAGAAGCGCAACTCCAACTCGTCCTACGGAAACCTTGCCAGTGACCTATATGCGTATTTAGCGGGTGATACGCAGAGCTTTCTAGGCCAAGGCACACCCCTCGCACTGGCAGATGCTTCAGGCTATGACGAGCCGTATGTGCGCTTCGATTCTCCCATGACAGAGTCAGATGTGTGCTCTGAAACCTACGTGATTCTGGTCAGTAATCCCGATAGTAACGGACCGGAAGTGGATACCACCGATAACTCTGATCGGCTTCGCGCACTTTACGCCGGGCTCGGTGAAACACCTTCGGCCGGTCTCGCAGGGGAGTCTGGTACCGGCATCCTGATGCCCGAGTATGAGGAAGTCCGTGTCGACTCAGAGGGGACCGAGATACTTGGATACAGTGCTCTTGGTTATCGCCGGGTCAGTCAATGCAGTAACGCCGTAAACGGCAATCCCAGTCAGTCGGACGAGATTCAGGCAGCCTGTCCGGCCGGAGGGGATTGCTATTGCACTAACAATCCCTACCAGCGCTGCCAGAGCAATCTAAAATGTTTTCAGGTTGAGCGACCTTCAAACAGCTCTGACCAGGAAAGCTATGGCACAACGGGGGAGTCGATAGCGGGCATCGGCTACAACCTGGACGACTGGACTAAATTTCTTCACGAGTTGGGGGTACCCGTCGCCCTCGAGGGCGAGGGGGACGACCCCGATACGGTGATCCGCGTGCCCGTGACAACCTATACCGTCGATGTCTTCAATGCCAAGCCCAGCGAGGAGCACTCGGCTTTGATGCACAGTGCGGCCGAGCAAGGGGGAGGATATCGCCAATCTGCAACGACTCAGGCCGAGATTGAGTTGGCGCTCAGCCGTATTTTCGGCGACATCATCGACATCAATACGTCTTTTGCCGCGGTGACCCTGCCCCTCAGTGCGACCAACCGGGCACAGGCAGAGAACAAGGTCTTTGTCGGCATGTTCCGGCCTGCCAGTCAGCGCAAGCCAAGATGGCTGGGCAATCTAAAGCAATACCAGCTGGCCAAGTTCGATGGTCAGATAGAGCTGGCTGACGTGAATTACGATCGCGCGATCAATCCACAAACCGGTTTCGCGCAATCTTGCGCTACCAGTTTCTGGACCGAAGACACCTCCGAGGCGAGTAAAGCAGAAAATGTGACGGGGCCCTATTTCGAAGGCCTTGGGATGGAGCCGAGCCCTGTCAGCGAGTGTTTGTCTGACTTCCGGGGCGAACGCAGCGTACTGTCCGATTCGCCGGACGGGCCCTTTGTGGAAAAAGGCGGCGCTGCCCAGCAGATTCGTGACCAATACACGGGTCAGCGCAGCAGCATACGCCAACTCCTTACCCAGACCGGAACGGCCGGCAGCTGAGGGATGTCACAGAGGCTGATGCGGGCGGAGTTGAGCTGCTCGCGTATTTGACGGGCGAGGATGCAGGGCTCAAGGGCGGTGACCTCAAGGTTGTTGATGAGACCGGCGCTACGTCGATAACCCTGCGCTGGGAGACGAGGAGCAGGATCCCTATGAGGGGCTTCGTCCCACCGTTCATGGCGATATCGTCCATTCGCGGCCACTGACGATTACCTATGGCCCTACAGACCCGAATGACCTCAGCAAGGGCAGTGATTTCCGCATTTTTTACGGTGCCAATGATGGTTTATTCCGCGCGCTTGATCCGGCTACTGGGGCAGAAGAGTGGGCGTTTATTGCACAAGAGCACCTCGATGGTCTGCAACGACTCCGATCCAATACACCCACGGTGGACTATTTTGGTTTGGATGAATCACTTTCCAGTGCAATTGGCGCGGAGACCAAACGCTACTTTTTTGATGGCTCGACCGGTTCCTTTACCGAATACGATGGCGATAACGAGCTGGTTACCGGCTGGATTTTCCCCACCATGCGCAGGGGCGGAGGCCACATTTACGCCCTGGATGTGAGCCCCACGGGCGCACCGGGTGTGCCCCCAGCTGAGCCGGTGTTCATGTGGAAGGTCGGGCCCGAGCAGCTCACCCAAATGGGTGAGAGCTGGTCGACCCCGGTCACGGGTCGGATCAAACGTTATGTGGGCGGTGGATCAGAGGAAGCGCCCGATCCGGTCCTCATTTTTGGCGGCGGCTGGGACGCGTGTCTAGACGAGGATACGGCGGTGCTGCCCCTTGGCGGGTGCGCGGCCGGTAATCGACTCTATGTGCTCAATGCTCGCACGGGGGCGCTCCTTGGCGAATATGAAACAGAGGCCCCGGTGGTGGCCGAAGTGAGCACTCTCGATATTGATAACGATGGTTTTCTCGATTTCGCTTATGCAGCAGATGCTGCAGGTAATCTTTACCGGCTGAATTTCTCTAGCCTCGAGACCTTGATAGACGCCTATGCAGAGCCACTCGAATTAGCAGACTGGTTTGTCTCTAAGATTGCTAAATCATCAATGGCGACGGTGCGATTTCTTCAACAAACCCGTCTATCGGAGCCATTCAGAATAGGGTATTTGTCACCATTGGCTCCGGTGACCGAGAGCGCCCTCTGAAGCAAAACTATCCCTATACCGATAATGTCTCGAACCGGTTTTATGCGTTCATCGACGAGCCTTACGGTGAGCCGACCAGCTTGGTCGATCTGGATGTGGAGGCCCCCACCGATTCTGATCGCGGCATGCTCAACGCCGCGTCGGGCCTTGCAGAGGGAGAATTATTGGTCGATCAGCACCGAGGCTGGTACTTGGATCTACCGGATAGGGGTGAGCAAATTGTGAATCCCGCTGCCATTGGTGGAGGCTTTGTATTTTTTAATTCTTTCCAGCCTGAGGGCGGCACCAAGGGTTTCTGTAGCGATCTGGGCAAATCCAAGGCATATCGCGTACCGCTGTTTCGCCCTGAGAATGACGAGGGCAGAGAGTTTGGCGAAGGCGTGCCCATCCCGCCGATCATTGTGACCGTGAAGCTGAATTCGGGAGAGCCTAGTTGCACAGGGCCCGATTGCGGCCCGGGCGAAATACCTAACGAGATCGTGACGGTGTGCATCGGCTGTGAAGGATTCGACCCGGTCGAGATCTGTCCCAGCGGCAGACAGCGCAGTTCGCGAGGCGTATCGCGCGGAAAATATTGACCGGCTTTAGCGATCAGTCAGTGTCGCAATTGGCGTCTCGCACCTGATAGGCGGTGCTCAGTTGAGAGGCGCGTTCGTCATCGGTCATAAAACGCACCTCGCCACTGTCGTCCTGTACCCGCATCCTGGCGAAGGTCTCGAGCTTGAAGATATTGTCGCGCGCCTGATCGCATAGCGCTGGTTGGGGCTCGACTGCCTCGACGCGAACAGATTCTGAAACATCCGTGCTCGCTGCCAAAGTGGCGGGTTTCCCGCCGGGGGCAGGATTATCACTGGACTCGGTTTTTTCCGCACTGACCGGTTTGGCATACCGCCGAAACCCCGTCTCAATCCCTACTTCGGTGTACGGGATGCCGGCCTCCGGTGGCCGGTCGCTGAGCACCGGGTTGCCGTTTTGATCCACCCAGCGATAGGTGCTGGCATCAGTGGTGTCGCTGATCAGCCATGGCAAGGCGGCAAGCGCGACCATCACGAAGGGAAGTGCTGATTTTTTGTCCATGGAATGGGCCTCGTCAATTCCTTTGACCCTAGCGTGCGGTGATAGGCCCATCAACGCTGATTATGGTCATTTGTCGACATCCCTTGACTTTGGCGCGTCTGCGCCCAGACAATCCCCTCCGTCACGCGAGCGGCAACGGTTATTGGTGAGTACCCTCATCCTCTGGCCTACCTTTTGGACGGGATAGTCCTTCAGGCTGTTTGCGGGTTCCGTCAGGCGAGGCGCTGCCTCTGGCCGCTCGGGCTCGACACTGCGTTACCCCGCAGGTCACCGATACACGGGTTTCGTGATCGTGATCTGGCAGGGGTGCTGGGATGATCCGGCCGGTGTCTCGTGCGACAGGTGATGGTGGCAACGCGTATTACGCGGTTGGCCACCCTCTGATGCAACGAGATGGAGAGTGGCCATGGAAATGCTGTCCGGCGGCGAGATGATCGTCCGCGCGCTAGAAGACGAAGGTGTCGAGTACATCTTTGGATACCCCGGTGGAGCGGCGCTCCACATCTACGACGCCTTGTTCAAGGCGGAGAAAGTCCCTCATATTCTGGTGCGCCACGAGCAGGCAGCCACGCATGCCGCTGATGGTTATGCCCGCGCAACCGGAAAGCCTGGCGTAGCATTGGTGACCTCTGGGCCCGGCGCGACCAATGCGATCACGGGGATTGCAACAGCGTATATGGATTCTATCCCGCTGGTCGTTATATCCGGTCAGGTACAGAGCCATCTGATTGGCGAGGATGCCTTTCAGGAGACCGATATGATCGGTATCTCCCGTCCGATCGTGAAACACAGTTTTCTGGTGCAGAAGCCGGAAGATATTCCTTCCACGATCAAGAAAGCGTTTTTCATTGCCTCAACGGGGCGACCGGGACCTGTCGTGGTTGATATTCCCAAGGATCTGACGGCGCCTGAGCACAAATTCCCTTATGAGTATCCCGAGACGGTGAGCTTGCGCTCCTATCAGCCCTCTGACAAAGGTCACTCCGGTCAGATTCGCAAGGCCGCAAGAATGCTGTTGGGAGCGAAACGGCCCATCATTTATGCGGGGGGCGGCGTGATTCAGGGCGAAGGCTGTGCGCAATTGACAGCGCTCGCGCGGCGACTGAATTACCCCGTGACCAATACCTTGATGGGCCTCGGCGCTTATCCTGGCAGCGACCGACAGTTCGTCGGCATGCTGGGCATGCATGGCTTTTACGAGGCCAATATGGCGATGCATCACTCGGACGTCATCCTTGCGGTGGGCGCGCGCTTTGATGACCGCGTCACCAATACGGTCTCCAAGTTCTGCCCGGGCGCCAAGATTATCCATATCGATATCGATCCGGCCTCGATCGCCAAGATCGTGCCAGTTGATATTCCGATTGTTGGGCCGGTCGCCACGATTCTCGCGGAATTGGATAAGCAGGTCACATTGCAGATGGAGAGCGCGGAGCGTGCACTACCTGACGCTGACTCGCTGGAAAAATGGTGGCAACAGATCGACAGTTGGCGAGAGGCGCATGGGCTCTGGCACGGGCGGCACTACGGTGAATCGGCCTCCATTATGCCTCAGGACGCGATTCGCGCACTCTATGAGGCGACCCATGGTGAAGCTTATGTCACCTCTGATGTCGGGCAACATCAGATGTTCGCCGCCCAGTACTATAAGTTTGATTACCCACGCCGTTGGATCAACTCAGGCGGATTGGGCACCATGGGCTTTGGCCTGCCAGCGGCGATGGGCATCAAGATTGCCTTACCCGATGCGGATGTCGCCTGCGTGACGGGTGAGGGCAGTATCCAGATGAACATTCAAGAGCTGTCTACCTGCAGCCAGTACGGTTGCCCGGTCAAGATTATCAATTTGCGCAATGACTATTTGGGCATGGTTAAGCAATGGCAAGATATGCAGTACGAGGGTCGATACTCCGAGAGTCACTACGCGGCATCACTGCCCGATTTTGTGAAGTTGGCAGAGGCTTATGGTCACGTAGGGATGGAGGTGAAGAACCAGTCCGATTTATTGCCTGCCATGAAGGAAGCCTTTGCGCTCAAAGATAAGCTGGTCTTCATGGACATTCATATCGACCCCGACGAGCACGTGTACCCGATGATGGTCGCGCCCAATGGGGCGATGAAAGACATGTGGCTCAGCAAGACGGAGCGGACCTGATATGAGACGGATACTCTCAGTATTGTTGGAAAACGAATCCGGAGCGCTCTCGCGAGTCGTCGGGCTTTTTTCACAGCGCGGTTACAACATTGAGTCATTGAATGTAGCGCCTACCGACGATCACTCTCTGTCGAGACTGACGGTGACCACGACGGGCGATGACCTGAAGATCGAGCAGATCACCAAACACCTCAACAAGATCGTAGATGTGGTCAAAGTAGTGGATCTGACTGAGGGCGCGCATGTAGAGCGTGACACGCTGCTTGTGAAAGTGCGGGCGGTCGACGCCCAGCGCGACGAAGTGAAGCGCACCGTCGAGATCTTCCGTGGTCAGATTATCGATGTGGGCCCCATGACTTATATTGTTCAACTGACCGGGCCTTCTGAAAAGCTTGATTCTTTCCTGCAGGCGCTAGGCGAAACCGAGGTGCTGGAAGTGGTGCGCTCGGGGGTAGCCGGCATGGCGCGCGGGGAAAAAGTCCTGTCGCCGTGACGGCGGCGACCGCGCATCGGTTTTTTAGTGAGGCTGCCGGATCGCTAAACCGAGGTGACGTGGCGGAAGCCCTCTCGATAGCGACTGCTGGGTTACTAAAATTTCCTCAGCATCCTCCCTTGCTCATGATAGCCGGCGTTGCGCGGCTTCATCGAGGGGAGTTAGATCTTGCAGAGGGCTGCCTCTCGATGGCATACAAGATGGCTCCGAATTACGCTGATGCCGTCTACAACTTGGGTTTTCTGTTAGAGCGAAAGGGTGATCTGTCTGGAGCAATTTCCCGCTACCGGGAAACCCTCTCCCTCCAACCACAACACCTGCCAGCGATCTTCAATCTCGGGAATGCATTCAAAGCTGAGGGTGATCTAGCCAGTGCAGAGGGGTGTTATCGTCAAGTATTGGACGTTGCTCCACATCCCGAGGCGCTGAAAAACCTAGGTATCCTGGCGTTAGAAGACGATAACCATATCGAAGCTGAGAAGCACTTTCGCGCTGGATTGGCGCTTTCAGAGAACCCCGACATTGAGTCATACCTGGGCTTCACTTTGCTGGCCCAGGAAAGATTCGCAGAGGGCTGGCAATTTTACGAAGCCAGATTGAAGGCCAAGCCAAAAAGGACGTTGCCCGCACTAGCTGATAAGCAGTCATGGGACTTCGACCATGCAGGCACGGTGCTAGTCTGGACCGAGGAGGGCATTGGTGATGTGGTGATGTTCGCCAGCGTTCTGCAAAATATTCTCGACCGCTGCGAGCGCGTCATACTCGCCGCCGATGAAAGGCTCCACGCTTTGTTTTCCAGATCTTTTCCAGCGAACCTCTCGTTGTGCAATACCCCTGACGACATATCTATGGACGATATTGATGCTCAGGTCGCACTCGCATCTTGTATCGGGCGGTTCAGGAAAATGCCTGATCAATTTTTAGAAACCAGTGATGGCTACTTAAAAGCAGATGAGCGCCGGGTAGCTCACCTAAAGTCCAAGTTAGATGGGCTTGCCCGTGGAAGGCCGGTTGTGGGTATCTCGTGGTCTTCCATAAATGAAGAAACTGGGACAGATAGATCATTGGCACTGGGGGCTCTACTAGACGTCTTGGACCCTGACAGCCACTTCCTAGTAAGCCTGCAGTACGGCGACATCACAGCTGACCTAGCCGAGTTGGGCGAGCAAGCTGCGTTCCTACATCAAGAGGGCACCGTGGACGTCACTCGAGACCTGGATGGGTTGGCCGCTTTGATCACAGCCTGTGACATTCTCGTGAGTATCGATAATTCGACCGTACATCTTGCTGGCGCGCTCGGAGCTCAGCAAATTATCCTGTTACCCAAACCGTGTAGCTGGCGATGGGGTATCGACAATAATGCCAGTTTGCTCTACGCAAAAACCAAATTATTGAGGCAGCAGTCTCGAGGAGACTGGAGCAATATGGTTCACCTGCCCGCTTTATTGAGCCAGACTATGGGTTAATTTTTCAGCCATAAAAAAAGGGGCCTCTGGGCCCCTTTTTGCAATCCACTGGCGAATCAGAGCAGCGGAGCAATCACCAGGCTGACGATCGCCATGACGTTGATCAAGATATTCATGGACGGGCCAGAGGTGTCCTTGAACGGGTCACCGACCGTATCGCCCACTACTGCGGCAGCATGAGTATCTGAGCCTTTGCCGCCAAGGTTGCCTTTCTCGATAAACTTTTTCGCGTTATCCCACGCGCCGCCGGCGTTAGCCATCATCAGCGCCATTAGTACGCAGCCGAGCAATCCTCCAGCCAACAAGCCCCCTAGCGCCGTTGCGCCGAGCCCTAAGCCCACGAGAACGGGCGCGAATACTGCGATTGCTCCGGGCAGGACCATGCGCCGCAATGCGGCAGTCGTAGCGATATCAACGCAACGGGCCGTATCCGGTTCGGCATTGCCCTCAAGCAGACCCGGTATTTCACGGAACTGGCGCCGAATCTCGTTAATCATGTCAAATGCCGCATCACCTACCGCGGTCATGGTGATCGAGGCGATCAAGAAAGGGATCGCCCCGCCGATGAACATGCCGATCAGCACCATGGGATCTGACAACTTCAGCGAGAAGTCGGGATTGTTAACGGTGACGGTTTCAACGAACGCCGCGATAATGGCGAGCGCCGCGAGCGCGGCTGCGCCAATAGCGAAGCCCTTTCCAATTGCTGCGGTTGTATTGCCCACTTCATCCAGGCCATCAGTGATACTGCGCGTCTCTTCACCCATGCCGGCCATTTCTGCGATACCGCCCGCATTGTCGGCGACAGGACCATAGGCATCGATTGCCATGGTGATCCCGACGGTGGCCAGCATACCCACGGCGGCAATACCTACGCCGTACAAGCCGGCTAGCTCGGTTGATACGAAGATAATAGCCGCGAGAAATAGCACTGGGGCCACAACCGATTGCATACCAACGGCAAGACCGGTGATCATGACAGTGGCAGGGCCAGTCTCACCTGATTTGGCGATGGTGCGCACTGGCTTCCCGCCGGTGTAGTACTCGGTAATCAGGCCAATCGCAATGCCGCCTACGGCACCGGATACCACAGCCCACCATGTATTACGGTCGATTCCCATCATGTCTGCCAAAAACCAAGCCATGGCAATAAAAATAATGGGTGCTCCCAGTGTGCCGCTGCGCAGTGCGGCTTCCGGTGCCGCAGAGGAGCGCAAGCGAACGATTAATATGCCCGCGACAGATGCAATGAGACCGATGCTGGCTAAAGCAAGGGGGAATGCCATCATGGCGCTTTGGTTAGCAACGGTGAATTCGTTCGTAATCGCCATGGTAGATGCGATGGCAATGCAGGCAATCATGGATCCGCAATAGGATTCAAAGATGTCCGACCCCATGCCAGCGATATCACCTACGTTATCTCCGACGTTATCGGCAATAACGCCCGGATTTCGCGGGTCGTCTTCCGGAATGCCGGCCTCGATCTTTCCCACCAGGTCTGCGCCAACGTCGGCAGATTTTGTGAAAATACCGCCTCCCACACGTGAGAAGAGTGCGACCACTGAGCCACCCATGCCAAATCCGTGGATCGCGTGGGCAGTGTGGGGATCGCCACCAAAGTAATAGTACAAACCACCGAGGCCAATGAGTCCGAGAGAAGCGACGCAAAGACCCATGATGGAGCCACCGTAGAACGCAATATTCAGGGCCGCGGCCGCGCCGTCTTGATTCGCTGCGACGGCAGTGCGGACATTAGCCTTGGTGGCGGCATACATGCCGAGATAGCCAGCCGTGGCGGAGGACACTGCACCTGCAACGAAGGCAATGGCAGTGTTGGTGCCCAGTGGCGAGACAAGAATGCCAACTACGAGCACAGCCGCAAAGGCAAACAGCATCTTGTATTCACGGTGCATGAACACCATGGCGCCAAGGTGGATCTGGTCTGCGATGCCGCGAACCTTCTCTCCACCCGCGTCATAGCGGGACATTATGTTGTAAATCACGAACGCAATTGCGAGGCCTACCACCCCGAGAATGGGGGGCAAAGTCAGGTCAAAGCTCATAGGATATCCTGGTGAGTAGTGTTCCAAATTAAGTGGGGGGCAAGTCTAACGACGGACTCGGTCCCTATCAATGGCATTCTGATGCGTTCAAGTCCATAACTGAAGGTAAAGTTGCTCACGAGTCTTCAGTCAGCGGACGAGATCGCTTTCATGCCTGTCATGTAGCCGCGTAGCTTGGCACCCACGACTTCTACTGAATGCGAGCGGATCTCGGCATTCACATCGATCAACCGGCGGTTATCTACCCCATTGTCGGTTGATACGCCCGCCCCGATGACGTCGGCATCAAGGCTTGCAACGAAGGTTTCCAGCAGCGGGCGTGCTGCCTGATCAAACAGGTAGCACCCGTACTCGGCGGTATCAGAGATCACCACATTCATTTCATACAGTTTCTTGCGCGCGATCGTGTTGGCAATCAAAGGTGTTTCATGCAGTGACTCATAGTAAGCAGACTCTTCGATAATGCCTGCAGAGACCATGGTTTCGTAGGCGAGCTCGACGCCAGCCTTGACCATGGCGATCATCAAAATGCCCTGATCGTAATAGGTCTGTTCGTCAATCGGCTCGTCGGTAATATCCTGCAGTTCAAACGGGGTGCCGTTGGTCTCGGCCCGCCACTTGAGCAAATTGGCATCTCCAGCCGCCCAGTCGGTCATCATGGTGCTCGAAAAATGCCCCGACATGATGTCGTCCTGATGTTTTTCGAAGAGCGGGCGCAGAACCTGCTTCATCTCTTCAGCCAAATCAAAGGCTCGGATTTTGGCGGGATTCGACAGGCGGTCCATCATATTGGTGATGCCACCCTGCTTGAGGCCTTCGGTGACAGTTTCCCAGCCATACTGCACCAGCTTTGCGGCATAGGCAGGCTCAATGCCCAGCTCCACCATGCGGTCAAAGCACAGCAGCGAACCGGTCTGTAGCATGCCGCACAGAATCGTCTGCTCACCCATAAGGTCAGATTTCACCTCGGCGATAAAGGAAGACTCCAGCACCCCGGCGCGATGCCCGCCAGTACCGGCCGCGTAAGCCTTGGCGAGTTCATGACCTTGCCCCTGCGGATCATTCTCTAGATGCACCGCGATCAGCGTGGGAACCCCAAAGCCACGGAGATATTCTTCCCGGACCTCGGTTCCCGGGCACTTGGGCGCCACCATAATCACCGTCAGGTCTTCGCGGACCTTCATCCCTTCCTCGACGATGTTAAAGCCGTGGGAATACGAGAGACAGGCGCCTTGTTTCATAAGGGGCATGACCGATTCGACTACATTCGTGTGCTGCTTGTCGGGAGTCAGGTTCAGCACCATATCAGCGTCCGGAACCATTTCTTCATAGGTTCCCACTTGAAAGCCGGCTTCGGTTGCTTTCACCCAGGACGGCCGCTTTTCGTCAATCGCCTCCTGCCGCAGCGCATAAGTGACGTTCAATCCGCTGTCCCTCAGGTTAAGGCCCTGATTGAATCCCTGTGCGCCACAACCAATGATGACCAGCTTTTTACCCGCCAGAGGCTCAACGCCCGCTTCAAACTCAGCCGGATCCATAAAACGGCACTTGCCCAGTTCCTGAAGCTGGGTGCGAAGTGGAAGGGAGTTAAAATAGTTGCTCACTGACGTGTCCTCAATTGGGGCCCGAAAAAAGGTGGCGTATTGTGTCGGACATCGTGCCTCGGGTAAACGCCGCTGTTACACTTTATTTCTGAAAAGCCGAAGTGGCGAATAGGAGCACTGGGTATGTCGACACCCGATCAGACACCTGACACCGACGAACTGGAGCGCGCAGCGGAGCAAATCGAGGCGCCTCTTGCTGGCTTGGTGGGCGATTACGAAGAGTCTGAGGCCGACAATGCCCCGCAAGCTAAAGGCATCTTCTTATTACCTAATCTGTTGACCTCCGGGGCGTTATTTTGTGGGTTTTACGCGATCATCGCGGGCATGCAGGGCGATTTTTATGCCGGCGCAGTGGCGATTTTAGTGGCAATGCTCTTCGATGGTCTGGACGGACGGGTTGCCAGAATGACGCGAACGAGCAGTGCCTTTGGTGCTCAATACGACAGCCTCTCAGATATGGTGAGCTTTGGATTAGCGCCTGCATTGCTCACCTTCAACTGGGCGCTAAAAGATTTGGGCAAGGTTGGCTGGGTAGCGGCCTTTATTTATGCGGCTTGCGCCGCGCTAAGGTTGGCACGGTTTAACGCTCACCTTGAAAGCGACGATACGACGCATTTTACAGGCCTCGCGAGTCCGGCCGCGGCAGCCACTGCAGCGGGGCTGGTATGGATGGGGCAAACCCACGGTTGGACCGGGCCAACCCTGGACTGGGTGCATGCATTGCTGCTGACAGCGCTCGGGTTCCTCATGATCTCTCGCTTTCCTTATTCGAGTTTCAAGTCGATCAGCTTTGATCGACGCGTACCTTTCGTCAGAATGTTATTGGTTGTGGCGGTGCTCGGGCTGATCGCCCTGGACCCACCGCTCGCCATTTGGGGCATGTCGGTGGTCTATGCGCTAGCGGGCCCCCTGCAGTACCTTCGAAATACGGACCAGACGAGCCAGGAGGGCGCGACGCATCATGACAAAACGGATTTACACTGACCCCAGCATCGCCTCTTCGGAGATCACGCCCGAATCGGTCTTCCTCAACCGTCGCGCCTTCATCAAGGCCTCGTCGGGCACTGCCGCCTCGGCACTGGGTCTCTCAACGTTATCGAGCGCTGCGGAACCGTCGGAGCTGATCTATAAGACTGACCCCGACGGGTCTTTGCGAGGTGAGCAGACTCCTTACGACGCGGTAACTAGCTATAACAACTTCTACGAATTTGGCACTGACAAGTCTGACCCGGCGCGACATGCCGACTCAATGGCGACCGACCCCTGGACCATCAAGGTGGGAGGGCTAGTCGATCAGCCGGGTGAGTTACATCTCGAGGACGTGATGTCGGGGTTCGATTTGGAAGAGCGGATTTATCGTTTCCGCTGCGTCGAGGCCTGGTCGATGGTGGTGCCATGGATTGGTTTCCCGCTGTCGGCGCTGCTCAAGCGTTTTGCGCCGAGATCGGAAGGGCGGTTTGTTGAGTTCAAAACGCTTTATCGACGCAGTGAGATGCGCGGGACGCGTTCCTTTACCAGCGTTATTGACTGGCCCTATCGAGAGGGCCTGCGCCTCGATGAGGCTATGCACCCCCTCACGCTAGTGGCGGTGGGGCTGTACGGTAAAACACTGCCTAATCAGAACGGCGCGCCTCTGCGCTTAGTGGTGCCCTGGAAGTATGGGTTTAAAAGCATCAAGTCCATTGTTGAAATCAATGTGACCGCAGAGCAGCCTGAGACCAGCTGGCAGACGCTTCAGCCCAATGAATATGGCTTTTTTGCCAATGTGAACCCCGAGGTGGATCACCCTCGGTGGTCGCAGCGATTTGAGCGCAAGCTGCCATCGTCTATTTTCAAGCCTAACCGGGTCCCCACATTGCCATTCAATGGCTACGAGGAGCAGGTCGCCGGCCTGTATGAGGGCATGGATCTGAGGCAGTTTTACTGAGTCTGTGTGCCAACTGGCTTTCACCCCGGGGATTGAGCGGCCATGCAGCATAAAGCCACGCTTCCGCCTTGGTGCCTAACAGGGCTGGTGTTGGGCGCCTGCAGCCTCCCGCTGGTATTGTTGGCGACGCAGCTCGCGAGAGGTCAGCTGGGTCCAGACCCTGCTGAGCGGCTGATGCAGGACACGGGGGAGTGGGCATTGCGGGGGCTGGCGCTGGTATTGCTTGCCTCGCCCCTGGCCCGCGCAGGCTGGCGGGGCGTGTTCCGTTACCGCCGGATACTGGGCGTGACGGTGTTCCTCTATGTCAGCGTGCACTTGCTGCTCTTCGCACAGGTCTATGTCGGGTGGAGTGGAGCGCTGCTGATCGAAGAGCTCAAGGAGCGCCCTTATGTGCTGGTGGGTTTTTCTGCTTGGCTCTCTCTGTTGCCGTTAGCCCTGACGTCAACGGATAAAGCGAGGCGTCGGCTGGGTAGGCACTGGCGCTCGCTACACCGATTGATTTATCTAGCGACGCTCCTCGCTTGGCTACACCTCTTGTGGCTCGCGCGATCCGACGTCGGGGAGGCGGTGGTTTACGGATTGATCTTTGCGGCCTTGCTCGGATGGCGGCTTCGCCGATACCGTCAGCGGGCGCGCTGACTTCTACCAGACACGCCGGCGATCTTAAAGGGCCGGTTGATTGAGGATATGAGCACCTTGTGCGCGGCGATTGCCGTTGTTAGTCTCTCTTTCCGGCGCGAGAATCTCCATTGAGTTTCTGCCATGGTGAAGGCTTCAAAAACTTTTTTCAAAAAAGGCTTGCACGGGGTCAGCCGGTACGTATAATGCGCGACCTCGGCGGGGGTAACCCCCTCGGCCGGAAACCTGCCCGAGCGGCAGGTTTGTTGCTTAACAATCAGATAAAGACAGATGTGTGGGCACTTGTTGGGATGGTTTTCACGAACCATTCAGACACAACAAGTGACCATTAATTCAATGATTTCGAATTGTGTCTGAGCTGAGATTTTGGATGGTCAAGCAAGCTTTGCGTAACCATCCCCTCTTGTCCTTCGGGGCAGAGGTAAAAGATCTAAACTGAAGAGTTTGATCATGGCTCAGATTGAACGCTGGCGGCAGGCCTAACACATGCAAGTCGAGCGCGAAAACACTTCGGTGTGAGTAAAGCGGCGGACGGGTGAGTAACGCGTAGGAATCTACCTAGTAGTGGGGGACAACTCGGGGAAACTCGAGCTAATACCGCATACGCCCTACGGGGGAAAGCGGGGGACCTTCGGGCCTCGTGCTATTAGATGAGCCTGCGTTGGATTAGCTAGTTGGTGGGGTAATGGCCTACCAAGGCGACGATCCATAGCTGGTCTGAGAGGATGATCAGCCACACCGGGACTGAGACACGGCCCGGACTCCTACGGGAGGCAGCAGTGGGGAATATTGCGCAATGGGCGAAAGCCTGACGCAGCCATGCCGCGTGTGTGAAGAAGGCCTTCGGGTTGTAAAGCACTTTCAATTGGGAGGAAAGGTTCACGGTTAATAACCGTGAGCTGTGACGTTACCTTTAGAAGAAGCACCGGCTAACTCCGTGCCAGCAGCCGCGGTAATACGGAGGGTGCAAGCGTTAATCGGAATTACTGGGCGTAAAGCGCGCGTAGGTGGTCTGTTAAGTCGGATGTGAAAGCCCCGGGCTCAACCTGGGAACTGCATTCGATACTGGCAGACTAGAGTGCGGGAGAGGGAGGTAGAATTCCATGTGTAGCGGTGAAATGCGTAGATATGTGGAGGAATACCAGTGGCGAAGGCGGCCTCCTGGCTCGACACTGACACTGAGGTGCGAAAGCGTGGGGAGCAAACAGGATTAGATACCCTGGTAGTCCACGCCGTAAACGATGTCTACTAGCTGTAGGGGTACTTGAGACCTTTGTAGCGCAGCTAACGCAATAAGTAGACCGCCTGGGGAGTACGGCCGCAAGGTTAAAACTCAAATGAATTGACGGGGGCCCGCACAAGCAGTGGAGCATGTGGTTTAATTCGATGCAACGCGAAGAACCTTACCAGGCCTTGACATCCTCGGAACAATCTAGAGATAGATTGGTGCCTTCGGGAACCGAGTGACAGGTGCTGCATGGCTGTCGTCAGCTCGTGTCGTGAGATGTTGGGTTAAGTCCCGTAACGAGCGCAACCCTTGTCCTTAGTTGCCAGCACATTATGGTGGGAACTCTAAGGAGACTGCCGGTGACAAACCGGAGGAAGGTGGGGACGACGTCAAGTCATCATGGCCCTTACGGCCTGGGCTACACACGTGCTACAATGGCTAGGACAGACGGCCGCAAACCCGCGAGGGGGAGCCAATCCGACAAACCTAGTCGTAGTCCGGATCGGAGTCTGCAACTCGACTCCGTGAAGTCGGAATTGCTAGTAATCGCGAATCAGAATGTCGCGGTGAATACGTTCCCGGGCCTTGTACACACCGCCCGTCACACCATGGGAGTGGGTTGCTCCAGAAGTGGTTAGTCTAACCTTCGGGAGGACGATCACCACGGAGTGATTCATGACTGGGGTGAAGTCGTAACAAGGTAGCCCTAGGGGAACCTGGGGCTGGATCACCTCCTTAAACGATTGTGAAACTTCCCTTCAAGTGTTCACACATCTGTCTTTATCTGTTCGGTTGATGCGATGGTGGCTTTACGTCATCGAGAGTGTGGCACGAAGCTCTGAGTCAACGGTTTTGCGCCGCAGGCGGCGGAACTGGCAAGGCAATGCGTTTGCCTCGGTGAGTCACTAGGCGGCCCGGTAGAAACGGGCAACGCGGCAAGCGAGTCACGTTAGGCCTGTAGCTCAGTTGGTTAGAGCGCACCCCTGATAAGGGTGAGGTCGGCAGTTCAAATCTGCCCAGGCCTACCAAGTATTATGGGGCTATAGCTCAGCTGGGAGAGCGCCTGCCTTGCACGCAGGAGGTCTGCGGTTCGATCCCGCATAGCTCCACCACTTTTCACTCGCATCGAATTCAGACCAGGGCGCATAACGTGCGCCCTGGTCTGGTTTCTACAACCAGAACGTTGTTTAACAAGGTAAATCAAGCTGAGTCTCTGAATCAGCAACCCGCAGTAAGGTTCGCTTTGCTGCTGGTGATGATTCAGTGATTAATAGTTCCCAAGCGCCGTCTCAATTCCGGTGCTTGGAACGAGTTGTACACACTGTGACTTAAGCGTCACAACATCCGGCGGGTGCTCACTTTGATCGGTGAGCATCTAGCAAGTACCCAGCCCGTGCCAAAGGGGGTTGGGGAAATGTCTTCTTGTATCTTCTTTTGAAGAGTTTCTGGTCGGTATGACAGAAATCCAGATAATTTCGATTATATGGTCAAGTGACTAAGCGCATACGGTGGATGCCTTGGCAGTCAGAGGCGATGAAGGACGTTGTAGCCTGCGAAAAGCTTCGGGGAGTCGGCAAACAGACTTTGATCCGGAGATGTCCGAATGGGGAAACCCACCCTTAGGGGTATCCTGCACTGAATTCATAGGTGTAGGAGGCGAACCTGGTGAACTGAAACATCTAAGTAACCAGAGGAAAAGAAATCAACTGAGATTCCCACAGTAGCGGCGAGCGACCTGGGAGCAGCCTGCAAGTGATAGCAGTTTGGTTAGTGGAACGGTCTGGAAAGTCCGGCAATAGAGGGTGATAGCCCCGTACACGAAAACCTTACTGTGGTACTAAGCTTGCGACAAGTAGGTCGGGACACGAGTTATCTTGACTGAACATGGGGGGACCATCCTCTAAGGCTAAATACTACTGACTGACCGATAGTGAACCAGTACCGTGAGGGAAAGGCGAAAAGAACCCCGGAGAGGGGAGTGAAATAGAACCTGAAACCGTATGCGTACAAGCAGTGGGAGCCCTTCGGGGTGACTGCGTACCTTTTGTATAATGGGTCAGCGACTTATTGTCTGTAGCAAGCTTAACCATCTAGGGGAGGCGTAGGGAAACCGAGTCTTAATAGGGCGCTCAGTTGCAGGCAATAGACCCGAAACCGGGCGATCTATCCATGGCCAGGTTGAAGGTGCCGTAACAGGCACTGGAGGACCGAACCCACTAACGTTGAAAAGTTAGGGGATGAGCTGTGGATCGGAGTGAAAGGCTAATCAAGCCCGGAGATAGCTGGTTCTCCTCGAAATCTATTTAGGTAGAGCGTCGTGTCTTACCCTGGGGGGTAGAGCACTGTTTGGGCTAGGGGGTCATCCCGACTTACCAACCCCATGCAAACTCCGAATACCCAGGAGTACAATCACGGCAGACAGACGGCGGGTGCTAACGTCCGTCGTCAAGAGGGAAACAACCCAGACCGCCAGCTAAGGTCCCTAATACCAGTTAAGTGGGAAACGATGTGGGAAGGCTCAGACAGCTAGGAGGTTGGCTTAGAAGCAGCCACCCTTTAAAGAAAGCGTAATAGCTCACTAGTCGAGTCGGCCTGCGCGGAAGATGTAACGGGGCTAAATTGGTAACCGAAGCTGCGGATGCATGCTTGCATGCATGGTAGAGGAGCGTTCTGTAAGCCGTTGAAGGTGAACCGGGAGGTTTGCTGGAGGTATCAGAAGTGCGAATGCTGACATGAGTAACGATAAGGGGGGTGAAAAACCTCCCCGCCGGAAGATCAAGGTTTCCTGCGCAACGCTAATCGGCGCAGGGTGAGTCGGCCCCTAAGGCGAGGGTGAAAACCGTAGTCGATGGGAAGCAGGTTAATATTCCTGCACTCTTTCTTATTGCGATGGAGGGACGGAGAAGGCTAGGCCAGCAGGGCGATGGTTGTCCCTGTTTAAGGTGGTAGGCTGAATTCTTAGGTAAATCCGGGAGTTCATTAAGGCCGAGAACTGATGACGAGTACCCAAGGGTGCGAAGTGGTTGATGCCATGCTTCCAAGAAAAGCTTCTAAGCTTCAGATAAGAAAGAACCGTACTGTAAACCGACACAGGTGATCAGGTAGAGAATACCAAGGCGCTTGAGAGAACTCGGGTGAAGGAACTAGGCAAAATGGTACCGTAACTTCGGGAGAAGGTACGCCGGCTTTGGTGATGGGACTTGCTCCCTAAGCTGAGGCCGGCCGAAGTGACCAGTTGGCTGCGACTGTTTATTAAAAACACAGCACTCTGCAAACACGAAAGTGGACGTATAGGGTGTGACGCCTGCCCGGTGCCGGAAGGTTAATTGATGGGGTTATCTTCGGAGAAGCTCTTGATCGAAGCCCCGGTAAACGGCGGCCGTAACTATAACGGTCCTAAGGTAGCGAAATTCCTTGTCGGGTAAGTTCCGACCTGCACGAATGGCGTAACGATGGCCAAACTGTCTCCACCCGAGACTCAGTGAAATTGAAATCGCTGTTAAGATGCAGTGTACCCGCGGCTAGACGGAAAGACCCCGTGAACCTTTACTATAGCTTCACATTGGACTTTGACCTTATTTGTGTAGGATAGCTGGGAGGCTTTGAAGCAATGGCGCTAGCTGTTGTGGAGCCAACCTTGAAATACCAGCCTGATAATGTTGAGGTTCTAACCTAGGCCCGTAATCCGGGTCGGGGACAATGTGTGGTGGGTAGTTTGACTGGGGCGGTCTCCTCCTAAAGAGTAACGGAGGAGCACGAAGGTGCGCTAATCACGGTCGGAAATCGTGAGGTTAGTGTAAAGGCACAAGCGCGCTTGACTGCGAGTCTGACAAGACGAGCAGGTACGAAAGTAGGTCTTAGTGATCCGGTGGTTCTGTATGGAAGGGCCATCGCTCAACGGATAAAAGGTACTCCGGGGATAACAGGCTGATACCGCCCAAGAGTTCACATCGACGGCGGTGTTTGGCACCTCGATGTCGGCTCATCACATCCTGGGGCTGAAGCCGGTCCCAAGGGTATGGCTGTTCGCCATTTAAAGTGGTACGCGAGCTGGGTTTAGAACGTCGTGAGACAGTTCGGTCCCTATCTGCCGTGGGCGTTGGAGAATTGAGGGAAGCTGCTCCTAGTACGAGAGGACCGGAGTGGACGAACCTCTGGTGTTCCGGTTGTGACGCCAGTCGCATTGCCGGGTAGCTACGTTCGGACGGGATAACCGCTGAAAGCATCTAAGCGGGAAGCCCCTCCCAAGACTAGTTCTCCCCGACCCCTTGAGGGTCCTTAAGAGCCGTCCAAGACTAGGACGTTGATAGGCTGGGTGTGGAAGCGCTGTAAAGCGTTGAGCTAACCAGTACTAATTGCTCGTGCGGCTTGACCATATAATCCAAGTTATTTGTGGTGAACCTTCTCTTGTTTACAAGATGAAGCGGAGCCCGGAAGACTTTCGGCATCACACGAGAGTGTGGTGGTTCGATTCCCCATTGGGCTTTGATAGACAATGGTGTGAAGAGAGCATGTTGTGATCAAGTCATAGTGTGTTGTCGGTGTAATCACCCGACTGACTCAGCTTCGATTTACCGCCCTATTTGAATGGTTCTTAGCGTGCTATTTGCCATTCACACCAGTTTGCCTGGCGACAATAGAGTACTGGAACCACCTGATCCATTCCGAACTCAGCAGTGAAACGGTGCATCGCCGATGGTAGTGTGGGGTTTCCCCATGTGAGAGTAGGTCATCGCCAGGCTTCAAAACAAAAACCCCCAGCTTTTGCTGGGGGTTTTTTATTGGCTGCCCGTTTCATGAAAAGCCGTGTAAAGTTGAGTGGCGGTGCCTCGTAAAAAGAACGTGACTGCCTCAGCAGGATATGAAACAGCTCCAAAGAGGGTGATCGTGGAGCCGGCAACTCAATTACTCTTCCTCTTCGGGGCAGTACTCGGAAGGTGAGAACTGAGGCAGAGAACAGTCAATCCTGTCAACCTGGCACGACAGCGTTTGGGTAATAAAATTACCGCTGGGTAAGGTGAGCGTGACTTTGATCTGATCCGGGTCCGGGTTGGAAGCGAGATCTACCGGGGTGGGGTCTTCCGCGACGGTAAACGGATAGCCGAATGCACCGGGCTGGCTTCTGCTTGGCAGCGGCACTGTGATAGAACCCTCAACTGCCGAACAGCCGCCACTACCCGCAAATGTGATCTCTGTCTGGCCCGGCGGTGGATTGTTGTAAAAGTCTGATACGTACAGCATGTAGGTTCTGCCGGAGAGGTTGCTGGGCTCGCGACCGTTGCTATCCACAATCAGCATGTCATATCCCGCAGCGCCCGGGCTGAGAATAATCCCCAGAGATTGGGACAGATTGAGCAGTTCGCGTGAGCAGATTCCCGCGGCTTCATCTTCCTGCCGACAGAGCACACCGTTGTATAACCCGTCAGGTAATGAGGATCCTGCGGGCGCCGACGGACTGTCGTTTAAATCGAACAGACCGTTGCTGTTGAAGTCGTAAAAGAACTCCTCGAAGCCCGCCAAGCAGACATCATCAGCGGAGGCAGGATCAGAGCAGTTCGCACGTTGCACCGGCGTGTAGAGCCCGTCTTCATTGTGGTCGGTATATGCTTCAGTGAGATTGGTCCAGCGCTCTCCTTCGTCGTAAAAGCCATTACCATTATTGTCGACAAAGCTCTCCTCGCCATTCACCAACAGTGTGAGCGTACTCCGCCCACCGCGAGGCGCACCGGGCGGGTTGACTGCAGGGTCTGCAATATCGTCAGGGCAGGGACCGTGATTCACTTGATGTGAGGGGCAGTCGTAGCGATTAGGCAGTGAGGGATCAAGATTCTCATTGATAGTGATCGGTGTGGAGTACTGGTCAACGGTCGCAGAGAATCGGGGGTTCTGACTGGTCCAGACGACCTCGCAGTCACCGCCCTCAGTAACACAACTCCCCAAAATGCGGCCAAATTCTGTTGTGAGGGTCGCAGCCGTGCCGTCAGGCACCGGATTGTTAAATTTATCGGCTAACTTCACAAAGATATCGGTACACAGCCCGTCGGTATCCAGCGAGCCCGAGTAGTAAACCGATGGCGTGTAGCTCAACAGTTCCTGACAAAGTAAATCAGAGCCATAACCCGTTGGCACAGTCCCGCCGGTGCCGTACGGATTAGCGTGGCGAGCGCTGAATGAAATCGAATTCTGATCCGCGACCCCGGTAGACACCACCAGTACTTTTGACGATGTACTGGGTTCCTCGGGCTCTTGAGCACCGTTTTCATTGAGGTCGATATAAGCAAGTACTTGTATGGGTGAGGCCACTGATCCTGCGAGCACGCGGGTCGATACTGAGCCATCGACAGCACTTTTGGCTGCGTCGGTATTCGATCTGCCTGCATTCTCATCGGCACTGCTGTCATAGTCACAAAACGGCGAGCCCTCGCAGGCCAGTTTTGAGTCACCCACTCCTTGGATCAAGGAGAAGTTGACCCTTGAATCGACGACGGCATTGCCAGCCCCGTCCTGTACCTTAAAAAAGATATTGGCTGACTCGGAGAGATCGGAGGCGGAACCTGTACCCCTCAAAGCGATCAATTTGGTACTGGTGTTCTCATTGTCAAAAATGATCGCCTCGCCAAGCACCGGTGCGATGCTTACGGTACCGCTGGCCTCGACCCCTGAGGAGGCCAAGGTTGCGGTGATGACCTCGTCACCCTCGCACCCGTCTGCGGTGAAGTTAACGGTGGTTTTGGATCCGAGTGTTACCGGGCTTGGCGGATCCAGCAGCGCTAGATCACCAAACAGGCAGTTGCTGGTAAAGGTCAAGGTTTCCTCGGTCGTCACCGGATCCAGCTTTTCATCAACGACAACCAGCGTGAGGGCTGCCGTGCCACCTGCAGAAATCTGGCCCGCAGGAGCGACCTTGATCACGCCCTCTACGAACGCGCCCGAGTCATCGATATGCCCCAGCTTGCGGGTTTCTGCGGGTATCGCAGTCGTGATGGAAAAATTGATAGACCCTTCTGACTCAACTTCATTCAGCGTGATAGCGACGGTCAACGTACCTGCTCCGGCCACGCCATCCTCGGCAACATACAATACTGCGATACCGTCATCATCGGTCAAGGCAGTGCCGCTTTCAGGCACAAGTCGCCCCAGTGTTGTAGTGGCCGAGACCACCTCCTGTGGTGCCGGCAGTCCGTCGGGATCCGTGACACTAATGAGAAAAACACCCTGCTTGACCGGGCTAATCTCGGTTATCGATTGACCTTGTGTGTCTGTGAGTGTGACATCGATAGTCGCACCCTGTGGTTCCGGCGTGGGAGCCGGCACAAATCCGGCGCCGCTGTCACCGCCACCGCCGCCGCCACATGCGCTGACTGATGAAGGTTATCGCCATGAGGTTTACCAAACGGCTCGTCTTCCTGATCCACCCTTTGATCATCGTTGTCTCCAAAATCCATTTGTTGTCATTGGCGCGCATTGTTAGCCCCACCAACCTACTCATCGACGGCTGCGATGAAACGATGAATAAACGATATCACGCGGCTCCCAGAATGCCTGTGACTTACTGCCACTCTCACTGCTTACCACTACAAATTGGTTGCATATTCACGACCATTCGACGCTGTTATTCTCTCTCCCATGTACCCGTCCTCAACACGCCATGCTGTGCCTGATCTGGCGGTCAGTGTGGTGTTGTACTACAGCCCGCTGGAGCAGCTCCGTGCGCTCATCGATTCGTTGATTAAAGCGGTCAATGAAGCCTCACTGCAGTCTGTGGAGCTGATCTGTGTGGACCATAGTAACGACGGTGAGTACGCCGAGCAGTGTCATGCTTTATGCGCCACCTACCGTGATGCGGTCGCCCTGCGCATTAAATTGCTCGCTCCGAAGGCCAATGAGGGTTACGGGGCGGGCCATAACCGGGCAATGGCAGAGGTCGACAGCCGTTATCACCTGATCCTTAATCCTGATGTAGAGCTGGCGCCGCATGCGGTGGCTCTTGCATTGGGCGTATTGGCAACTCGGGACAATATTGTGCTGCTCGCTCCTGCAGGCTTTAGTCCGTCGGGAACGCCCGAGTTTCTGGCAAAAGCGTATCCATCAGTGTGGGTGTTGGGCTTGAGAGCGTTCGCGCCAAGGTGGTTGAAACGCAGGTGCAGCGGCTCCCTGGCGCGCTACGAGATGCGGGATCAGTCGCAAGACGGACCACTCCGGCCGATTGCGCTCGCATCGGGGTGCTGTATGTGGGTCCGACGCGCAGCGTTTGATCAAGTGGCAGGCTTCGATCAAGCCTACTTTTTGTATTTTGAAGACTACGATTTGTCTCTCAAGATGGCCGAACAGGGCGCCATAATGGAGCACCAAGACATTCATATTATGCATCGTGGCGGGGATGCCTCGCGAAAAGGTTTGCGCCACGTGCTGTGGTTTATCTCGGGCGCTGCAAGATTTTTTCGCCGTTGGGGCTGGCGGTGGTTCGGTTAAACACGGTGCCATGAGATACTGACTAAATGGCTGAAGCAGATACGCAACCACCCACAGCGCCCGAGATCCTTTGGCAGGAGGAGTGCGCGCGGCGGATGCTGCTAAGCCATCTCGGCATTACACCCTTGGTCAGCCGGTTCGATCCGGCGGCTGCCAAGCCCGCCGAGCGATACCTAGCGCCGGCTGAATCGACTGCAGGAGCCACATCAACGCGGCAGGAGTCGGAGCCTGCTCCCCCTGAAGAGATGCAAGGCGAGCAACTCCGGGCGCTGTTGCGCGGCGACGCGAGCGGCGATGTGGAACATGAATCCCGCGTTTCGAAAGCCTCCGTTGCGCCGGCGACCGGGCTTTCTACCTCAGCAAAGACTGAACCCGCGACTGATGTGCCGGTGGCGCTATTGATGTTCACCAGTGACGATATTTTATGGATCGAGGTCCTCGAGGACCGTCTCTTGAGACAGGAGCAGTTGCAGCTCATTGCGGCCATGGCGCGCGCGATCCGGGGGTCAGCGGTGCGCTGCGCCCACCAGCAGCTTGATTGGCCGCCCTCTGGGGAGTCGGCGCTTCGGGCGGCGCCGGGAGGCCTGGAGGAGATGCTCTCTGGCTTCCTGACCCGACTCACTACCGACCATGCCACGCAGCATATCGTGCAGCTGGGCGCCTGTGATGCGCTGCCTGCAACGAGCATCCCGATTCACCTTATGCCTTCCAGCCTCGAGATGCTTCAGGACGGCGCTAAAAAGCAGCATGCCTGGTCAATACTCAAGCCGTTGCGCAACGGTGCCTGATTCCTCCACCGTCGTTCAGGTGCTCACCGATCTCTCAGGCACCGCCCATCTCAAACCGCTGTATGAGAACACAGATGGGCCCAGCTACGAATTTCTGAAGGGTCTGGTCGCTCAGGCGCATTGTCAGGCCTGGTGCTTATTGAGGGATGAGCAAGCGGTCGCAGCGATCTGGTACCAATGTGCAGGTGAGCGCGCTGACATGATTGATCTGCGCGTACTTGCATCGAGCAGAAGGCAGGGTTTGGGGAGACGGCTGTTGCGCGCCTCCCTGACTGCGCTGGAGGGGGTGATGACGGTCGATTTGGAGGTCAGGGAATCTAACCTTGCAGCGCAGGCTCTGTACCGGACGATGGGGTTCGAAGACACAGGATGTCGCCCCGATTATTATGCGACGGCGTCGGGGCGTGAGCCTGCGATCTTGATGTCGCTCTCATTGAGTGTGGATGACGTAATCCGTTAGGTGTCGCGACGTGCCCACCCCGAGGCGGATAATGACGATCTTGATTGAAAGGATGCCGGTATGAACATTGTCGAAACCGATTATTGGTGCCTGCTGCTGCCCCCCGAGTGGTCTGCTGAGCAAGAGGAAGACACGGTTTGCGTTACCGATCAGGACGGGATTGGCGAGCTGGCCGTGACGGCCTTGATTCGCGAGCAAGATGATGCCGCCGCGGCAAGCCCTGCCGAAATTGCCGGGCAAGAGTCGCCGGAGGTCACCGATTGGGTCGCCGCGGCTTTCGGTGAATTTTCGGGTGTGACAGGGTCTTTTCAGGAGGAGGGGTCGGTGGTGCAGGAGTGGTATTTAAGTCATGGCCCCGCACTACTGTATTGCACCTACGTCTGCGCGACTGAGGATGAAGGTATGGATGTCGCCGCGGTGGAGGAGATATTGGGCACGCTTGTACCCGGGGACGCACTGCTGGATGTGTGAATGGCAATCGGCAGTGGCGGCTCGTCAGGATACGGTGCCGGTCACCCGCACTCGCTTGCTACCCGCCACCGGCGCCGCTGCCCGGGCCCGCGCGCGGCGCTCGAGGCTGTTGTCGATCTGATTCTTTAAAGCGATCAGGCACCCCGTGACCAAAAAGGCGCCGGGCGGCAAGATGGCCACTAAAAAGGGGTAATCGACGCTAAAGACCTGCCATCGCCAGGCCTCAGCTCCCGCGCCAAATAATAGCTGCATGTCTGCGAACAAGGCGCCTGTGCCCAGCAGCTCGCGAATGGCACCCAGTAGCACCAAGACGGCGCCAAATCCTACGCCCATAATAAAGCCGTCATACAAGGCCGCGGGCACGGCGTTTTTTCGGGCAAACGCATCGGCCCTGCCCAAAATGATGCAGTTGGTGGTGATGAGCGGCAGAAAAATACCGAGAATCTGGTAGAGCTCATAACTGTAGGCCTGCATTAGCAGCTCAGTGACGGTGACAGCTGCCGCAATAATCATGACAAAAACCGGCAGCCTAATGGTGTCAGAGACAACAGCGCGAATCAGCGAAACCGAGGTATTCGACACCACGAGCACAAAGAGGGTGGCGGCCGCGAGGCCCAGCGCGTTGACGGTTGAAGCGGTGACGGCGAGCAGAGGGCACAGGCCCAACAACTGCACCAGAGCGGGATTGTTTTTCCACAAGCCGTTGAGGGTCAGTTGACGATAAGACGTGCTGCTCATGCTGAGTCCGGTTTTATTTCAAAAAGTTGTGCCGAGTTCAGGGTAGCGTATTCAAGCGCGCGGCGTGTGGCGAGGATCACAGCACGGGGCGTGACGGTGGCGCCGGTGAACTGATCAAAAATGCCGCCTTCTTTTTGTACGTTCCATCCGGCGAGCATCGGATCGATAAGGCTGTGGTGATTGAAGCCCAGCACCCAATCCGACTTGCGTAAATCGACTTTGTCGCCCAGGCCCGGTGTCTCCCGATGGGAGACCACCCGAACTCCCGCGACGGTGCCATCGCGGCGGATGCCGACCAGCGCACGGATATCACCGCTGTAACCATCCCGAGCCGTCGCAGGCAAGATGACGCCAATTACGGTGCCGCCTTGGCGAACCCGATAACCCTGCCGCGCCTCGCGAATTCCTAACAGGGCTGTATCGGCCTCCACCGCGAAGGTATCGTCAACAACCTCGTTGTTGTGGGTGTTGGCTGGAAAAATTTCCAGCAGTTGCCGGGCTTCCGCGCGTCGTACCTCAAAGTCAATTTGTACCTTGGTGCCAAGATAAGTCCAGCCAATGGCAACCGAGGTAACCGCCGCAAAGAGGGCGAGTACCGTGCCACTCAGGCCGATAGAGGCAAGCCACTTCATGACTCGGAACTTCCCGTGCCATATACCTTGGGTTGAGTGTAGTGGTCGATGAAGGGCGCACAAAAATTGAGAATCAGCACGGCGAAGGCGACGGCATCAGGGTAGTTTCCAAGCGTTCGAATCAGGTAGATCAGTGCACCAATGAGGGCGCCGAATACAAGCCTGCCTTTGTTAGAGACAGCCGAGCTGACCGGGTCCGTAATAATGAAAAATGCGGCGAACATCGTGGCGCCGCTGAAGAGGTGGAACCAAGCACTGCCACCACTTTCTGAGCTGCCGCCGTCATATCCGATGAGCGCGCAAGCACCGAGGGCAACGAGCATAGCGATGGGCGCATGCCAGGTAAAGATCCGGCGATACAACAGCCAGAGGCCGCCAGCGAAGGAAAGCGAGGTTGACCTCGAACCATCCGATACCCCCCCAGCCCGTGAGCTCTGGGCTGTTGGTCAGTAAATCTTCAAACAGGAGTCCGGTATTTTGGCGGAGCAGATCTAACGGGGTTGCCGCCGTCACGGCATCAATCGTACCGGGCGCAAATACGTGGCGCAGGGTGTCGCCGAGGCCTGGCACTTCGGCTAAACCTCTCGGTGATGCCCAGGCACTCATTTGCACCGGAAACGAAATGAGCAGCACGACATATCCGACCATAGCCGGATTAAAGGGGTTGTAGCCCAGCCCGCCGAATACCTGTTTACCTAGCAACACGGCGGTCAGGACGCCAATCACAATGAGCCACCAGGGCGCATAGGGTGGCAGGGCAATACACAGGAGTGTCGAGGTGACGAGTATGCTGAGATCGCTAATGGCCACACGCGGATCTCGACCGCGCAAGGCCGTGATGGCGTATTCAGTCGCTACGGCGATAAGACCCCCGAACACGATATTGAGCAGCGTGCCTGGCCCGAAATAGGCAGTCAGGATCAATACACCCGGCAGGGTGGCGATCAATACATCCCGCATCACAGACGATACCTGACCCTGTCCGGAGGCGTGGGGTGAAGTCACCCGCAGCAGGCTCATGGATTTGCCTCCTGCTCTGCCTTGCGCGCCTTGGCGCGTTCAATCGCTTCCTGAATGGGGTCGCTACCGTTCTCGGCGGCCTGACTTTGTGCGGCCGCTTTGCGCGCAGCGCGTTTGGCTTCCCGCGCAGCGGTCTCGGCTTCCAGCCTTGCCTGGCGGGCCTCGAATCGCTCGCGCGAGTTGTCCGAGCGGCGTTTTTCCTGCTCGCTGTCGCGAATTTGACCCTTGGCAGCCCGGTAGTATTGAACCAGCGGTATCTGGCTGGGGCAGACATAGGCGCAGGCCCCACACTCGATACAGTCGAACAGCCGGTGCTCTGCTAGCTGCTCCTGATCCTTTGCCCGGGCATACCAATAAAGTTGCTGCGGCAATAACGAAGCCGGGCAGGCCTCGGCGCAATGGCCACAGCGAATGCAGGGCTGCGCGGGGTCCGGCAGCGGTAGCTCAGTCGCGGTAGGGGCAAGCAGGCAGTTGGTGATCTTAGTGATGGGGGCATTCAAGTCCGATACGGCAAACCCCATCATCGGTCCCCCGTGAATGATCCTCTGCTGCCCGTCCACAGAAAGTTCAGCGTGTTCCAGTAATTGCGTGATCGGTGTGCCGAGGCAAGCGGTCACGTTTTGCGGTGCCGCGAGCGCTTCGCCGGTCAGCGTCACAATCCGGTGGGTGAGCGGCTTGCCATCGACGATGGCTTGTTGGGTGGCGACCGCCGTACCCGGATTGACACAGACGATACCAATATCGGCAGGAATCCCGCCGGATGGCACTTGCTGGCCGGTCAGGATCTCAATGATTTGCTTTTCGCCCCCCGAGGGATACTTGGTGGGGAATGTCGCCAGCTCAACATCAACCCCCGCGCGGCTGATGGCCGCCTGAACGCGGGCAATGGCATCAGGTTTGTTGTCCTCGATGCCAATCAGTATCGAATCGGCGGACAGGATATGAGCGAGAATGTGTGCACCCTCAACCAGCTCGTCAGCCCGACACTGCATCAGCGTATCGTCGGCCGTAATGTAAGGCTCACATTCGGTACCATTAACCAGCAGCGTCTCAATAGGTCGGGTGGGTCCCGGGCTCAGCTTCACAGCGGTCGGGAAGCCCGCCCCCCCCAATCCGGCGATCCCGGCTTCGCGAATGCGCTCGACCAGCGTTGCTGGATCGCGCTCTCGCCAGCTCGTCACGCCTTCAAAGGCAAGCCAGTGATCTTCACCGTCGGTCTGGATAACGATGCACTGGTCTGCCAGCCCGGAGGCGTGGGCAATGGGTCGCGACTCAATCGCGACTACGGTGCCCGACGACGGAGCATGGACCGGAACACTCATGACTCCCTGGGCCTCGGCGAGTACCTGTCCCCCCAAGACTGTGTCACCGACAGCGACGATCGGGAGGGCAGGCACCCCCAAATGCTGACGGACGGGCAGCACGAGCACGGGGGGTATGGGTGCATTCTGTAAATCACCCGGTCGGGATAAAGCCTTGCGCTCTGGGGGGTGAATGCCTCCGTGAATGTCATGAATGGTTCTCATGCGGCGTCTCGAGTGGCGGCGTCTGTTGCAATAACGTCGTACCGTGACGCCCGATCCTCTGGCAGGGACCAGTGCCAGAACGAGATGCCTTCTTTACGGGGAATGAGATCGATGCAATCTACCGGGCACGGCTCGATGCACAGATCGCAACCTGTACATTCATCAGCAATCACGGTGTGCATCACTTTGGCAGCGCCCAGAATGGCGTCCACGGGGCAGGCCTGAATACATTTAGTGCAACCGATGCATTCGTCTTCGCGAATCCATGCCACAACGGGTTCTTTTTCTACACCGTGCTCTGCATCGAGCGGCTGCGGCTCTACATCCAGCAAGTCGGCCAGTGCCTGAATGGTCTCCTCGCCACCCGGCGGGCATTTATTGATCGAATCACCGTCGGCAATCGCTTCGGAGTAGGGCCGACAGCCGGGATAGCCACACTGGCCGCATTGGGTTTGAGGGAGCAGCGCATTGATCTGCTCGCTAATTGGATTGCCTTCGACTCGAAAGCGAATCGCGGCAAAGCCCAAAAGAGCGCCGAAGGTAGCTCCCAGACCTAAAAGTGCAGTCAGTGCAGCCAGCAGGGGTTGGTCGCTTAGCATTGCCAGCATCAGATCAGCCCCGCAAAACCCATGAATGCGAGCGAGGCCAGACCCGCTGTAATCATGCCGATGGCTGCGCCTTGAAAGGGTTCCGGCACATCCGCGACGGTGAGGCGCTCGCGCATGGCAGCGAACAGTATTAACACCAGCGAGAATCCGAGGGCGGCACCCAAGCCATAGAAGAGCGATTCAATAAAGTTGTGGGCTTGATTGATATTGAGCAGTGCGACGCCCAATACGGCACAGTTGGTCGTGATCAGAGGCAGAAATACCCCCAGCACCCGGTGTAGGAGCGGGCTGGTTTTGCGAACCACCATCTCGGTGAACTGAACCACTACCGCGATTACCAGAATAAAGCTGATCGTTCGTAGATAAGCGAGATCAAGCGGGACGAGGAGATAGTTGTAGGTCAGGTAACTGCAGACGGACGCCAGCGTCAGTACAAATGTGGTGGCGACCGACATTCCCATCGCGGTCTCGAGTTTGTTGGACACGCCCATAAAGGGGCACAGTCCCAAAAACTGTACCAGTACGAAGTTATTGACCAAGACCGCGCCGACCAAAAGTAGCGCGATATCACCCAGCATGGGATCCCCCTGCGGCGAACTGACATCGACTCAAAACCGCAATAATAAGCAATATATCAGGTGTCTGGCAGGAAGTAAGTGCGACTCAGGCGTCGTTTTTACTCGCCTCGACCATGGCCGAGACCACCTCCATGTCGATGCGTTGCAGGAGGGGTGAAAATGGCGCCAGTTCATGGTCAACCAAGGGCCGTTCCAGCGCCGTCCAATCCAGCGAACACTGCAGGAAGGCTTCTGATTTTTCAGCCATCGAAGGCAGTACCGGCTTGAGATAAGTCGCGAGTACTCTAAAAAGATTCACGCCTACCGAGCACACGGCCTGGACCTGATCAGCCAGCGCTTCATCCTTGGCCATTGCCCAGGGCTTTTTCTCATCGATGTACTGGTTGGCCCGATCCGCCAGGGCGATAATTTCGCGCATGGCACGATTGAATTCCCGCGCCTCGTATAGCGCGGCAATCTGATCTCCCGCGTCAATAAACGACTGGACCAATTCCGGCTCCGCGCAGTCAACACTCATCCGATTGTCAAACTTCTTGCGCAGGAAGCCCGCGCAGCGACTGGCAATATTGACGACTTTGCCGATGAGGTCCGAATTGACGCGTTGCACAAAGTCGTCAAGGTTGAGATCGATGTCGTCGACCCCGCCCGAGAGTTTGGCGGCGTAGTAGTAGCGAAGATATTCGGGGTCCAGATGCTCCAGATAGGTCTCGGCGAGGATAAAAGTACCGCGGCTCTTGGACATCTTGACCCCATTGACGGTCAGAAAGCCGTGGGCGTATACCGCCGTCGGTTGCCTTAGCCCGGCGCTGTCCAGCATGGCAGGCCAGAACAGGCCGTGAAAGTTGACAATGTCTTTGCCGATGAAGTGATAGAGCTCGGTGTCGCCGCCGGGTAGCCAGTAGGCGTCGAAGTCATCGCCCTGTTCGCGACACAGGACCTCGTGGCTGGCCATGTATCCGATCGGTGCATCGAGCCAGACATAGAAGTACTTTTCGGGGTATCCCGGGATCTCGAAGCCAAAGTAAGGCGCATCCCGACTGATGTCCCAGTCCTGCAATCCTGCCTCCAGCCATTCCTTGAGTTTGTTGGCGATGGGGGCTTGCAGCTGATCACTGTTGACCCAGTCAGTGAGCAAATCCTCAAAATTACTCAGCCGGAAAAACAGATGCTGCGAGGCTTTGTCGATTGGCGTGGCGCCCGACAGCGCCGAGACGGGATCAATAAGGTCCGCAGGCGAGTAAGTGGCGCCGCAGGCCTCACAATTATCACCGTACTGGTCCGGCGCTCTTGCACTTGGGGCAGGTCCCTTTGATAAATCGATCTGCAAGAAACAGTCCTTTCTCGGGTCGAAGGCCTGCGTGATTTCCCGCACGGCAATATGCCCGCCCTGCCTCCAGTCGCGCAAATAGGGTCTCTGACCATCGCTGATTTTCAGGTGAATGGGTCGAGTGATAGTGATCAAACTGAATCAGGAAGCCTGCCGAGTCTTGCTCGTGCTGCGCCTGAATCGCGGCGATGTGCTCCTCTGGCGAGCGGTTCGCGGCTTCCGCAGAGAGCATGATCGCTGTGCCATGAGCGTCGTCAGCGCACACGTAGCGACAGTGGTGGCCCCTGAGAGCGCTGAAAACGAACCCAGATATCCGTCTGAGCCTGCTCGAGCATGTGTCCCAGATGCAAAGGTGCGTTGGCATAAGGCAATGCCGAGGTCACCAGAATTTTTCTTGGGGTGGCACTCATGCGGAGCGGGATCCGACTGAAGAAGGCGCGCAGTCTACCGGATTTTAGGTGATTTCGCTGTCGCGAGGTGATCGGATGACGGCGGGGAAGCGGTATACTCCCCGTATCGCCGAAGACGAGGTAAAGAGTGGTGTCATCTCCCCGCCACGTGGTCGCTGTGGCCTCCGGAAAAGGAGGCGTCGGCAAGTCAACCGTCACGAACAATCTGGCTGCTGCACTCACACAGCAGGGGTTATCCGTGGGTTTGCTCGATGCTGATATTTATGGCCCCAGTCAGCAGCTAATGCTTGGCGTGCCCGAGAGCATCACGCCGGATCAACAGGACGGTGAATTTCTCCTGCCTGTGGAGGCACATGGTCTCAAAACCATGTCTATGGGGTACTTGAGTTCGGCCAACACCCCTATGGTGTGGCGTGGCCCGATGGCCAGCTCGGCGATGGCTCAGCTTCTTGAGAAAACCCTGTGGGGCGATCTCGACATATTGCTCGTAGACATGCCACCTGGAACCGGGGATATCCAGCTGACGCTGGCACAGCGCGCGACGCTGTCGGGGGCAGTGATTGTGACGACACCGCAGGATATTGCGCTGCTGGATGCCCAAAAAGGGATCGAGATGTTCGAGAAGGTGGAGGTGCCCGTGCTGGGTCTGATCGAGAATATGGCGGCTCACGTTTGCACGGCCTGCGGACACGTCGAGCCATTGTTCGGTGAGGCGGGTGGCGCACAGCTGGCAGAGCGCTACGGAGTGCCGCTGCTGGGTCAGATTCCGCTCGACAGAGCGATTCGCGAGTGCTCCGATGCGGGACAGCCGATCGTGTTGGCAGAGCCCGAGGGTCCGGTGGCAAAGGTGTATCAGGAAGCCGCTCGACAGTTAACGACGTTTGTAGGGCAGCAACAGCCGGCCGCGGCGCCGGTCATCAGTATGGGTGACTGAGCACCCTCGGTGCGGCCCGTTGAATTAGCAGGAGAAGACGCGTGAGTATCAAATCAGACCGATGGATTCGCCGCATGGCCGAGCAAGAGGGCATGATCGAACCGTTTGCGCCGGATCAGGTGCGCATGGACGGCGATCGGCGTTTGATCTCTTACGGCACGTCTAGCTATGGCTACGATGTCCGCTGCTCTCGGGAGTTTAAAGTGTTCACCAACATTCATTCGGCGACGGTGGATCCCAAGCATTTTGATGAAAACAGTTTTGTGCCTGTAGAGGGGGACGTTTGCGTCATTCCTCCCAACTCTTTTGCCCTGGCGTGCACCGTCGAGTATTTTCGTATTCCGCGCAACGTATTGACTATTTGCCTGGGGAAATCGACCTATGCGCGATGCGGCATCATCGTCAATGTGACGCCGTTAGAGCCCGAGTGGCAAGGTCACGTGACCCTTGAGTTTTCGAACACCACCACGTTACCCGCCAAGATTTATGCCAACGAAGGCGTCGCCCAGATGCTGTTCTTTGAGTCGGATGAGGTCTGTGAAACGAGTTACGCAGATCGAGGCGGCAAGTATCAGGGACAGCGGGGTGTGACCTTACCCAAGGCCTGATCCAGAGTGCAGGGCGTCACTTCATGACACGGCAATCGCAGTGGATCAGGTGTTATTGAGTGATACCTGAGACAGGATTGCCCGCCACGCTAGCCGTCTTGAGCTCTGCCACCGTTTTAGCGCCACGTTCGACATGCTCGGTGCGGACCATCAGAAAGTCGTGATCTACCGCGAGCCAGGTGTCCGAGCTGCGCTCGTCAGGTTCGTCATGCATCAAGCGGTAGTGCACCGTTTTGAGTGCGCCCAAGGGTGTGTCCAATGTCGCGGCCTCCACAAGATCAAAATGCTTTAACTTAATCCGCGGACCATCGACGATAGAGAGGGATATGCGCTCAGGGGGTTCGTCGGCGAGGAGGAGCTGCAGGCGCATTTGTTCCTGCTGACTGAGACGGTCAAGTACCTCGGGAGACCAGGGGTGTTCGGTCCATTCCTTCTTCCTAAGACTCCGGATGGTGCCGGCTTCCTCATCAAATAGCACCTCGCGTCGGCGGTTGCTAACGCCACTGAGCTGGTAGACGAAACTGCTCGCCGACTATCTGATCGCCGGCCAGAGAGAAGTGAGAGTCCTCGCTTAGCTTGAGCAAAAAAGTCTTACCCGCTTGGCGCAGGTGATAACGGCCAGCTTCCTCGAGAAGCGTGCGCGTGAGTGTCACGTTTAGCCCTGAAACCTTGGTTTTGTATTCAGCCTCGTAAAGGGATAACGCTCGCTCAGCAAGGGTGGGCTGTGTGAGCAGCAAGCTCACGACTAGTGTCCCTGTCGCTCTCCAGTACCTCATAGCGGTTCCTCCCATAAGTGGCCCGTTGCTGGCAACGCTACGTCATCCTTGCGAAGCGTGCCATCGATCAATGTCAGTCGCCCTGTCATATGCCAGTTAACGGCCACAGGGTATATCTGGTGTTCGACTGCCAAAACCCGTGCGGCCAATGTGCGCGCATCGTCACCTGGCTCAATGGGCACTCTCGCCTGTAACACCGGCGGTCCGCCATCAAGTTCCCCTGTGACATAGTGAACGGTGGCTCCTGCGTGAGTGTCGCCATTATCCAGAGCGCGTTGGTGGGTGTTCAACCCCGCATACAGGGGCAATAGTGACGGATGGATGTTGAGCAGTCTGCCAGCGAATCGCTCGACAAAGTCGGCCGTGAGAATACGCATAAAACCGGCTAATACGACGAGGTCAGGAGACCGGCTATCCAACACGCCGGCGAGATCGCGATCAAATGCCTCCCGGGTGGGGTAGTTTTGATGGTCTATCAGTGCGGTTTCGATGCCAGCATCATGTGCAATGTTGAGCCCGCCAGCGCCGGGACGATTGCTGATGACCAGATCGATATTGCCGCCGAGCAAACCGGCAGCGCTAGCGTTTAGCAACGACTGAAAGTTGGAGCCCCGCCCCGACAGTAATACGGCAATGCGCTGTGTCACAGAGAGGTCCTCAGCAGAAGTGGACCCCGCGGGTGTCGCCCGCGATAACGCCTAGCTCCCAGCCTTGCAGCCCTTGATCTTGCAGGATCTGCAATGCGGGCGTCGCGTCCTCAGGGGAGACGACTAGAATCATGCCCACACCGCAGTTGAAGGTGCGCATCATTTCTTGGTCATCGATATTACCGCCGGCTTGTAGCCACTCGAACACGGGTGGTAATGGCCAGCTGTCGCGCCGAACTTGAGCACCGACGCCCTCGGGCAACACTCGGGGCAGATTTTCAAGAATGCCACCACCGGTAATGTGGGCCATAGCCTTGATATTGACGGTTTTCTGGAGGGTGAGCAGTGGTCGGTTGTAAATGGTGGTGGGCGCGAGCAGGGCTTCACCCAGCGTGACGTTGCCGCAAGCTTCAGCGCAATCGGCGCCGGTATGCTCGAGGACTTTGCGGATCAGCGAGTAACCGTTTGAATGCGGCCCACTGGAGGGCAGTGCAACCAAGACATCCCCTGATTGGACGCGGGTGCCGTCAATGATGTTGGCGCGTTCCACCACGCCCACGCAGAACCCGGCAAGATCGTAGTCCTCACCCTCGTACATCCCCGGCATTTCGGCGGTCTCGCCGCCCACGAGTGCCGCGCCGGCCAATTCGCACCCTCTGCCGATGCCCGAGACTACGGAAGTGGCGATATCGACGTTGAGCTTACCCGTGGCATAGTAGTCGAGAAAAAACAGCGGCTCAGCTCCCACTACCGCAATATCATTGCTGCACATGGCGACAAGGTCGATACCGATCGTGTCGTGGATGCCGAGTTCCATGGCCAGCCGTAACTTGGTGCCCACGCCATCGGTGCCGGAGACCAAAATGGGCTCCGAGTAGCCCGGGGGGATCGCACAGAGCGCGCCAAAGCCACCCAGCCCATTAAGGACCTCGGGTCTCTGCGTCGCCTGACTCACTGATTTAATCCGTTCCACCAAGGCGTTGCCCGCATCGATATCGACGCCGGCGTCGCGATAAGTCAACGAGGGTTGTGAAGAGGATGAATCGCTCATACCGGCGTCTCTGGCGGTCAAAGGGTGATAGTAATGTGCTGGCACTGAGGTGGAAAGCAATGCTGTGTACTTTGGTTGATAATATGATGGTTCATCGTCACCGCGCCCTGATGGCGTCAACACAGAGAGTGATAGTGCAGAAGCGATACAACAATGTCCCGGAATCTGCCGGTCGTCACCGATTATGGCCGCTGCGGTCCTGTGGGCAGCCGAGACGAGGTAACACGGTGGCGAAGTGGTTCAGCCTACTGGCGCATCTCGGGCGCTCTGTTCCATTTGGAAACCACAGAGTGTTGAGTGCGGCGCTATTGATCCTATGGGTGAGCGGGACTTCGCTTTCGGTCCTTGCGGAGCGCACCGACGTCATTATTCGACTCGAGGTGATGGATCGCAGTGAAGCCACCGTCGATCGCGCTGCGCGCGAGGCACTCGAGGCGGCACTGCTGAGGCTATCCGGTGATCGCGAGCTGCTTGAGCACCCTGCCGTCAGCGCGGCGTTATCGTCCGCTCGATCCAATCTCTCCCTCTACCAGTTTGAGAGAGCTGACGGTATCACCCGTTTTGTCGCCCATATCGATCAGGCCGTGCTGGAGGCGCTGATCAGAGAGGCCAATGGCACCGTCTGGGCCGAGGCGCGCCCACCTATCCTTTTGTGGTTGGTCATCGATGATCCGGCCGGACGCCGGTTTGGCAATACCGCAGCCGAACAATCCCTCTGGGCAGATCTGAGTGCGGCGTTCGACAGTCTGGGGGTCAATGTGAGGCAGCCTCTCTATGACCTCTCTGACGCCGTGCTCGTCTCTCCCGAAACGCTCTGGCGTCGCGATTTCGGGCCGATTCTGGAGGCATCAGAGCGATATGGGATGTCGCATCTTTTAGTGGGCCGGCTGATTGGTTTGAGCGAAGGCCGCTATATTGGCGAATGGCTTTACCGGGACGCCTCCGTGGAGCGGGCGGTATCGGTTCAGAGCGCCTCCACGCAGGCGCTGATTGACCCCGGATTATCTTTGGCTATGGAGGAGATGCGCCGGCAATATGCGGTGGCGCTGACGACTGAAAGTAGTGCCAAAAAACTCAGGGTCAGTGTGCGCAATGTGGTGCATCTTGAAGACTACCGTGCCGTGACCGAGGCAATAGCAAGCCTCCAGACCCTCGATTACGCCCGGCCGGTGGCGGTCGAGGGTGACATGCTAACTCTGGAATTACTGGGGATTGGAAATGCGGAAACGCTGCTGAGACTGATGGCTTCCCGCACAGATTTAGTCTGGGTTAATACCGACCCCAACAGTGCTGACGGGTTGGTTCTGGCCTGGCAGGGCCCCTGAGTCCTGCTGGCTGAATCGCGAGAGAGTGATGAAGAGACAATCGGGCCAAATACCGCTATCGATGCGTCGCGAGGACCTTGCGACGTGGGACAACTGGCTGAGTCGCCCCGAGACGATGGCGCTGGAGAAGCTGCTCACGGTGGGGAAAATGCCTCAGCACAGTGCCTACCTCTGGGGTGTGGAAGGCATCGGGAAGAGCCATATCCTTCAGGCTTGCTGTGATGCGCAAGGCCACGACGCGCGCTATGTCCCGCTGAAGGATTTGATCCTGTATGCACCTGAGCAGGTGTTAGCCGGAGCCGAGACTGCCCGGCTTATTGCGATCGATGACATCGACCGAGTAGAGGCCAGTGCCGCCTGGCAAGAGGCGCTCTTTGGCTTATTCAACGCGTCACAGGAGGTGGGCGGTCAATTACTGGTTGCGGCGAGCAAAGCCCCTCAACAATTGCTCGAGGCGCTGCCCGATCTTCGTTCACGACTGAGTAGTTTGCCGATCTTTCAGATGCCACGTTTTACTCAGGATCAGGTGGCTGGTTTGTTGCGCCTCCGAAGTGAAGCGGCGGGTATTCGGCTCACCGACGAGGTGGTGCATTACTGCGCATTAAGACTGCCCAGGGACCCCAAGGCGGTCGTTCACTTTCTCGATCAGCTTGATCAGCTCAGTTTGGCGCAGCGTCGGGCGATTACGATCCCCTTTATCAGGGAGTCGGCGTTGCTTCGCTGACGGGCTGGGCGACTGCATATTCACCGGGTTGCAGCTGCAAATAGCGCCTCAGCCAATGGACAGCCAAATACAGAGGGAGCGTGTCGGCGAGGGCACACAATGCCTTGAACGCATAGTTGCTGCTCACAAGCGTGAGCAGGGCCGCTAATGCGATATCCCCGGCGAGAAAGGCGGCTCCGAAGGTCACGGTAACGACCATGACGGAATCGACCAGCTGGCTGAGCAGCGTGCTGAAGTTATTTCTGAGCCAGAGATGCTTGCCTTGCGTGACGCGTTTCCAGAAATGATAGAGCTGAACATCGCAGTACTGCGCGGCGATGTAGGCCATCATGGAGGCGAACACGGCGCCCGATGTGGTGGCATAAATCAGTTGGAACAGGCCGACCTCGGACTCTACAACCGCGCCGCTGGGTAGCGTGACGGGCGCGGCCAGCTGGAGTATCTGCCACGGGGGCATGACCTCCTCGGGCACGGCGGGCGCCACGGCACCGAGAGTGAGTACACCGAGAATCAGGAAGTTGATGCCCAGCCCCACGCTGACTAAAAAATTGGCGCGCCCGCGACCATAGAGCTCACTGATCAGGTCGGTGCATAAGAAAGTGAGGGGATAGGGGAGTACCCCCACGGCGAGCGCCAAGGGTCCCAGCTGAATAAAGCGGGTAATGCCCACAACATTTAAGAGTGTCATGGCAGACAGGAAAATGCCCGCCAATACCAAAAAGGTGCGCTCGCGACGTTCGGTGATGAGAGCGGCGCTCAAGCTCATTTCAGTGCTCCACTTGTCCCAGGTTGCCGTGCATGACGGAGCCATTGATCACAGGGTGATGATGGGCCCATAAAATGAGATCTGCTATTTCTCCGGGCGCAACCAGCCTTCCGAAACTGTTCATCTCGCCAAGACTGCTGAGGATTCCCTCGTCATAGCCGACATGCTGGCGCAGCATGCTGGTGTCCGTAAAGCCCGGGCAGATGAGCGCAGTGTGAATCTCCCTGCCCATCAAATCCTGACAGGTCGCTCGCATCATGCCCAGCTGGGCGTGTTTGCTCACGATATAGCTGTAGGCGCCGGCAACCGCTTTTTCGGACAGCGTGGAGCCGACGTACAACACACTAGAACCCTTGGGCATGAGGGGTAGCAAGCGTTCGGTTGAGTACATTGATGCCTATTACATTGACTGACAGCACTCGCAGTAGATCGGCATCTTCGGTTGTATCGCAGCGATCTTTTAGCATCAACGACGCGTTGTGGACGAGGCACACAGGTGCATCGGTATCCCGCAGGCGTCGATGGCGAGCGCATCTGCAGGTTTGCTTCGCGGATGTCTCGTCAGCGAGGTCGGTGGAATAAGTGTCTCCACGCCCGCAACCGGACAGTCCCGTCGAGACACATTGATCACGGTGAAGCCCTGCTCCAAAAACTGCGCGGCCGCTGCGGCGCCGATCCCGGAACTGGCACCGGTCAGGATGGCTGTGGGGCCCATAATGACTCCTGAGAAGACTGAATTGGCCGACAGGGTACTGCACGCTCTGCTCGGGGTCACGGGGTGACCGAGGCGCATTTCGGGTCCGGGGCTTGCCGAATGCCACTGCATCACACACCATAACGCCACCTTGGTGCGAGACAAATCACATGAGCCAGCTAGCCACACTGCACATCGATAAGCAGGCACATAAATTTTCTGCTGCACATTTCACCATCTTTTCGCAGACCGAGCGGGAGCGTCTGCACGGTCATAACTATGGTGTGTCGGCGCGGATTGTGGCAGAGATGGGTGAAAATGGATTTTCTGCAGATTACAACGTGTATAAGCGATGCCTGCAGAAGCTGTGTGATGCGCATGATGAGTATATGCTGCTGCCCGGCGAATCGCCGTGGCTGGCCGTTGAAGAACTCGAGGGTGAATATCTCGCCACGTTCAATGGTAAAACCCTGCGCTTCCCGGTGGACGAGACGCTACTGTTGCCCATCGTCAACGTGACGGTCGAGGCGCTTGCCCACTATCTGTTGCAGCGGGTCCTCGAACAGACGGAGCTGGGCGAGCTCATAGAGCTGGAACTCTTTGTGACTTCCGGGGACGGGCAAATGAGTTCGGCCTGTTGGCAAGCGCCCTGAATATTTTTCGCAAGCGGGAACTTTTCCCTCATTCCCCTGTCCTAAGGGTAGTTGTTGAGATGGTGGTGCCTGCGGGGGCGCCGCAAGGGAAACGTCTGAGCAGCGAGAGTCCAGACATTGAGACTCTCCCCGTTTTGAGTGGCTCCTTCATTGCCGGCTGATCATCAGCCGGCTTTTTTTTGTCAGAAGCTCCCCGATAGGGCGTTTTAGCCCGTGTTGTCGAATCGGTCGCGCCGTTTGGTTCCGCCGGGTCGTTTCCCCCATGCGGGTGAGCGACACAATGACGTGCGATTCAGATTTCCTGTCGCAGACGCCAAATTGCCATGAGGCTCTCGCGGGTTTGTGGCCCGACCAAAGTATCGCTGACCCGCCCTTGTGGAGTGATCAGTAAGGTCGTCGGCAGCACGCGGGGTCTCTCGATCCCGAGTACGGCACCGGGGTCCTCTTCCAGCAGTGCAAAAGCAATGCCCAGTTCGGCTGCCTGCGAGCGCAACTCATCCCCTTTTTTCCCGTCGTAGTTCACCGCGTAGACCAGCAGTTCGGTGTTGCGGTCTAGTGCATTGAGCTCCGGTATTTCCTCCCGACAGGGCGCACACCAGATAGCCCAGTAGTTGACGACGCGCCACTGGCCCGCACCGGGCAGCGCGTGACTGTTTTCGCCGCAGCCCTGGAGCAACAGTATGGCAAGGGCGCAGCACAGGAGACGGATCATGCCTCGGAGACCTTCTCCGTCGCAAACAGATCCGCAAGAGTGGTGGCCAGCAGCGAGGATTCCTGCTCTTGACTGGTGTGCAGCAGCGCAGAGGCCGCTTGCTGCCAAGGCAGAGCATGTCCACTTTGCCTGAAGCCGGGCTCCGCGGAGATCAAACGAGCGAGCTCCGCAAGGGTGACGCCGTGGAGGTCGCGACTAAGCAAATAGTGCCCACGGTCCAAACGTTTCAGGAGTTGCGCGGAGATTAATGTATCGCGGATGTTGCGCCAGCTGTCTGCGTCAATGCCACCGGGGAGCAAATCGTTAGCACGAATTATTTCCAGTTCAGCAATGCCTCGGCCGTCCGCCTGAGCACGCCAAAACAAATAGAGGATATCCAAGGCCTTCATCAAAGTCGGCGTTTGCGCCTGCTCTGTTGTTTGGTAGGCAGACAGGCTGTGGGTGAGCACCGCTCCGATTAAAACGATGATCCACGTCACATAAATCCAGAGTAAAAATAAGCGGCACCGCGGCGAACGCGCCGTAAACGAGGGTGTAGCTGGACTGTGCCATCACGGCAGTGAACAGCATCCTTGCAACCGTAAAGGTACTCGCAGCAAACACCCCGCCAATCAGGGCATGGCGGAGTGGCACCTGGCAATTGGGCACAACCGCATAAAGACAGGTCAGACCGATAGCGCTGATGGCAAACGGTAGTAGCCCGATCAACAGGGACCCCAGACCAAATAGGTGGATATCCCCCCAGTCATTGGTTGCGGCGAAAAGATAAGCACGGATCCCCAAGCCGAGACCGATCGCGATTGGACCCAGGCTGAGGACTGCCCAGTACAGCAAAAAACTTTGCAAGGGTCTGCGATTGGCGCGATTGCGCCAGATGTCATTGAGCGCTTTCTCGACATTGCGCAGCATCAGGATGGCGGAGATCAGCAGTATGATCACGCCAAAGACCGTCAGCGAGCGCGCCTGTGCGATAAAGGTCGACAGGTATTGCACCACCTGGGTTGAGCTTTCTGGCAATAAAAACTGGACCAGAAACTCGTTTAGTTTGCCTTCAATGTCGCCCGCAGCGGGCAGTGCTGAAGCAATGGAGAGTGTCACCGTCAGCATTGGCACGAGCGCAAACAGGCTGACGAAGGTCAGCGCAGCAGCGCTGGCATTGAGTCTGTCCTCGACGAACCGATTGGCGAGGTAGCGCAGGCGGAGGCTCGCGTTTTGACGGTGCGGATGCGTTAACATTGGCGGCTGGTCAATCGAATGATCCCCTTTTTTTGGCCACTTTACCCCGCGGTGAGCGGCGTCGTCGAGAGAGTCTGATGGATGCAACACTATGACCAATGAGCCGTATGTTCTGGTGCTCTATTACAGTCGCGAAGGCGCGACGGCCGCGATGGCACGACAGATCGCCCGGGGGGTGGAGTGCGTGCGCGGCATTGAAGCCCGAATCCGCACCGTCCCTTCTTTGGTGGCCCCCGAGACAGAGTCAGAGGGTGGGGTGTTATGCGCCACTCAAGATGACCTGAAGGAGTGCGCCGGACTGGTGCTCGGCAGCCCGACACGATTTGGCAATATGGCTGCGCCCCTGAAACAGTTTCTCGATGAAAGCAGTGCTTTGTGGCTCCAGGGCTCACTCATCGATCGGCCTGCCGGGGTCTTTACCTCAACCAGCTCCCTGCACGGGGGTCAGGAATCGACGCTGCTGAGCATGATGATACCTCTCATACACCATGGCATGGTGATGGTGGGGGTGCCGTATTCGGTCCCCGAGCTCCGCGCTACCCAAGCGGGCGGCACGCCTTATGGCGCGAGTCATTGGTCAACGGAAGCGGGAGACCGTCCACTAGACGACAACGAGTCGGCCATCTGTCGGGCACTGGGTAAGCGGGTTGCCGAGTGGGCGCTCCGTTCAATTTAGAGTCGGTGGATATTCTGTGACAAAGCAACCGATACAACGTGGCACGCTGACCCGGATACTGTGGTGGCTGATGTGGCTTACCTGGTTGGGGTTTCTGATCCAACAGGCGGCCGATGTCGAGCGCTTCTCAGGGACCTGGGCTCTGGTCGGATTGCGCTGCGCTCCGCTAACCTTTTTCCTTTGGGCTGCCCTGACGGAGAATCTGCGCTTGCTGATTTGGTATGAGCTGGTGTTGCTGTTCTATTTTATTTCCTCGGTCGAGGCGGCTTTTGCTTATCAGGCTGACTGGCTGTCGGCTGCAGGTTTGATGTTGGTGGTGACTAACTTCACCGTTTGTATGTTGTATATCCGGTATCGAGGGCGGGAGTCGCGCTAGTGCGACATGAGTCGATTAACGCGTGACAGGGAGAGGTCAATAACATGATGCGATTATTAAAAGGGATATGGCGCCTGCTGAGTGGCATCAGTCGGGTGATATCGGTCCTGATACCGCTGGTGCTGGTTGTAGTGTTTGTTGTGGCATTGACCGCTGGGCTCAGTGAATCGACGCCTGAGCCATTGCCTGAGCGAGCTGCGCTGCTGATCGCGCCATCCGGACCTTTGGTCGAGGATGCCCCGCCGGTTGAGGCCGTTTTCTGCCTTTCTGAGCCAGAATTATGATCAACCGGTGCTGCTCAATGATGTGGTGCGGGCCATTCGCTGGGCCGCTCTGGACGAGCGCATTACGACGTTGGTGTTGGAGCTTGAGGATCTTGCGGGCCCCTCAACGAGTCAAACACTCGAGATCAGTGCTGCCATTGCCGACTTTAAAGCGGCGGGCAAATCGGTCATTGCCGTGGGCGATTTCTACTCACAAGCCCACTACTTATTAGCCTCGCAAGCTGATCATGTGTTGTTGCACCCCGAGGGCGGGATGTTCCTCGAGGGTTTCTCGGTGTATCGCTCTTATTTGCGGACGTTTCTCGAAAAGATCCAGGTCACCATGCATGTGTTCCGCGCCGGGGACAACAAGTCGGCAGTGGAACCCTATCTCCGCGATGACATGTCCAAGAGTGAGCGCGAAGTGGTGTCCCGCTGGCTCGAAGGCCTGTGGTCAACCTACACCCGGCTAGCCGAGTCGGGAAGACAGTTACCCGGCGGTGCGTTGGACCAGTTCGTCGCTTCCTTTCCGGAACAGCTCGCGGCCTCGGGCAATGATCTCGCCCAGACGATGTTGGAGGGGGGATGGGTAGATGCCCTGGCCGATCGCGCTGAAAGGGAGACGGCGCTGGCAGAGTGGGTCGGCGTGACTGATGAAGATGGCTTCGCAGAGTTGATTGATTTCCGGCGTTATGTCGAAGATATCAAGTTGGGATTGGCCCTCAGCGAGGAAGCCCTGCCCTTGATCGCGATCATTCCTGTTGAGGGCACGCTGGTGCCCGGAGACAGTGAGGAAGGCATGGCAGGGAGCGATACCATCAATGGCTATATCGATACCGCACTCGAGGCGGAGGATTTGGCAGCGATCGTACTCCGCGTCAACTCTCCCGGGGGCAGTGTCTTTGCTTCCGATTTGATTCGCCGGAAATTGTCTGAAGCGCGCGAGGCAGATATTCCGGTGGTGGTCTCCATGGGAAGCGTTGCGGCTTCCGGCGGATACTGGATCGCTGCCGAGGCCGACGAGATCTGGGCGTTGCCAACGACTTTAACGGGCAGCATCGGCGCCTTCTCTGCTTTTCCCACGGTGGAGGGCATTGTGGAGTACATCGGCGTCACGGTGGACGGCGTGGGCACGACACCGCTGGCTGGAGCGGCGAGTTTTAACCGGGGCCTGAGTCCGGAAATGGCGAGTATCGTGCAAGCACTCTCCAATGGCGCCTATGAGGATTTTATTGAGCTGGTAGCAGACGGGCGAGGTATGAGCGAGGACGCGGTGAGACCTATCGCCGAGGGTTTGGTCTGGACAGGTGCCGAAGCAGCCGAGATTGGTCTGGTCGATCAGCTCGGTGGTCTGGATGGGGCGGTGGCGGCTGCGGCTGCACGGGCGGGAGTGGATACGTGGCGCACCGGCCGAACGCGAGTGCCGCCCTCTTTTGAAAGTGTGCTGCTCGAGGAGCTGAGTCGCTCGTTGCAGGTGAGCGCAATGCCCGCCGGTGGCTGGTTTGAGTCTCTGGTAGCGGGTTTCAAGCCAGTCGTGCGGGGTCTGTCGAGTCTTCGCGACCCGATGCATGTCTACGCGCAATGCCTGTCCTGCGCCCCGGTGCTGTGACGTGGTAATCGAGCTTTCAGACGACGTCGGAGAGGCACGGCCCGCTGCGACTGCCATTTTGGTGCGGCAAGCGAGTGCAGGTCACGAGGTGCTGCTCCTAAAGCGGAGTGATGAGCTCAAACATATGCCCGGATTATGGGTGTTTCCCGGCGGCAAAGTGGAGGCCTTCGACAAGGGCGACAACGAGCTTGAGCAGGCGCGTCAGGGGGCTGCCAGAGAGCTCGAGGAGGAAGCGGGGATTACCTTGCCACCTTCATCCTTGCAGGCCTTTTCCCATTGGCTGACACCGGTAGTGGTGAGTCGGCGCTTCTCGACCTGGTTCTTTTTGACTGAGGTGTCTCCTGATTGTGAGGTGACCGTAGACGGCAGCGAGATTGTCGAGCACCAATGGTGGCGTCCCGCTGAGGCGATCAGGGCTCACCATGGGGGAGCATTACCGTTGACGCCGCCGACACTCGTATCGCTCCATGATCTTGAGATTGAGCAGGATGCCTCTTTGTTTCTGGCAGATCCGGACCATCGACCCCCACCGCGATTTTTTCCGCATGTAGTGCAGGATGCCGACCAAATGGTCTTTCTCTATGAGGGCGATGTCGCCTACGAAAGTGGTGACATCAATCAGCCTGGCGCACAGCACCGGATGACCGGTCGGCGGGGTATTTTTCACTACTGTTGCAAGGCGCCTGAACTCGAGTCTGCCTAGGAGTCCTGTCCCGCTTACTGGAACCATTTCCCACCGGGCAGCAGCAATCGCGTGTCGTGAACGATCTCATCAAACAGCGGTTTGAGGCGTCGGTCACTGCCGCTCTCGTGGCGACGCGAAATCATGGTGACAGGGAAGAGATACACCTCCATCTCCCGATAGCGAAGCGCTCTGGAACGCCCCTTTTTGTCCCGGTATACCACCCAATCCATATCGAGTCGGCTACCGAGCAGATCACCGAATACGACGCCCATTGCCTGCAGCGTCAGCGTGTCTGTGGGCGCCACCAGTCGCTCGTCGAGCATACGCTGTAAGGTCTCTACATCGCGATCGGCCGCGCCACTGAGGTTCCTGCCTAAACGATTGGCGAGCTGCTCTACTCGAATGCGTTGATCCCTCATGAATTGCTGATCGATAGCAGTGAGCGGCTCGACCAAACGATCGAAGTCCGGATTCTGCGCCGAGGCGAAATGAGGACCGCCCATGAACAACAGTATGGGCAGGGCGAAAAGCAGTCGCTTTGCAGCTCGGACTAATAAGCACATCTTATGCAGTTGTGAAACTTCGTCTGAAGTGGATAATTGCGGCACCATGACGATCTGTCCTGCCCCTTAGTGGTCCTCTCGGAGTAAATCGATGATAACCGGAAGCATTGTTGCTTTGGTAACGCCCATGCACCCAGATGGTGCCATCGATTGGCCTACCTTCGCTCGCCTCATCGAATACCACATTGAGTCCGGCACGGCAGGCCTCGGCGTCGTGGGAACGACTGGCGAAAGCCCCACCCTCGCTGTTCCCGAGCACTGCGAAGTCATTCGTTTTGCGGTTGAGCAGGCGGGGGGTAGGATTCCTGTGGTGGCGGGCACGGGAGGCAACTCGACCCACGAAGCGATTGAGTTGACTGTCTCGGCAGCCGAGGCGGGTGCTGATTACTCACTTTCTGTGACGCCCTATTACAACAAGCCCACCCAGCAAGGTCTGTTTGAGCATTTTCAGGCGGTCGCCCGATCGGTGAATCTGCCCATCATTCTTTACAACGTGCCGGGCCGCACGGGCTGTGACTTGCTGAATGAGACCGTGGTTAAGCTGAGTCAAATCGACAATATCGTCGCGATCAAAGATGCGACCGGTGACGTTGAGCGCGGTGCTGCGCTGATCGAAGCGGTGCCGGACGGTTTTGCTGTGTTCTCGGGCGATGATGCCACCGCACTGGAGCTGATGCGGCGCGGTGGTCAAGGTAACGTGTCGGTGACTGCAAACATCGCTGCAAAAGACATGGCGGCCATGTGTCATCGGGCGCTGAATCAGGACTGGGAGGCCGCCGCTGAGATCGACGCACGGCTGAGTGAACTGAATGATCTGCTGTTCATTGAAGCGAATCCCATACCGGTGAAGTGGGCGATGGCACAAAGGGGTATGATTGGAGAAGGGATCCGACTGCCGCTGACGCCGCTTTCGGAGCCCTGTCGGGACAAGGTGGCACAGGCACTGGAGATGTATTTCGCGTGATTCGTTCGGTTCTCTTTATTGTACTTGCGAGCACCCTATCGGGATGTAGCTGGATCTTTGGTGAAGATGGGCTCTTTCCTGACAATGCCGGTCGTTATCAGACTGCGCCGGAGCTGTCCCCAATCGATGTGCCGCCGCGTCTATCGACAGAGTCGATACAGCCGGATTATCCGGTGCCTCCGGTGACGGAGAGTGCCCAGTTGGCGACCCAGTTTGAGACGCCTCGCCCAACGCCGCTAACGGCCAATAATCAGGCGGATTCTGTTCGTATACAGAGCCTTTCCGGTGAGCGATGGGCGCTGGTGAATGTGGCGCCCGGGCAACTGTGGCCGCAGGTCAGAACTTTCCTGACGACCAGTGGTATTGGGGTGGCGGCGGTCGATGCCGAGGCGGGACTGATCGACACGCAATGGTTCAAACTCGAAGATCAGGAACTCGCTGTCCGCTTCCAGTTCCGAGTCGACACGGGGGTACAGCGCAATACCGCGGAGTTGCACGTGTTACAGCAGAACCGCGGTGTGGAGGACGTCTCCTGGCCTCCCGAATCTGATGATCGCGATTTGGAGCGGCAAATGCTCAAGGATGTCGCGCAGTATCTGGCCAACAGTGCGGACTCCACTCCAATATCCATGATGGCCGATCGCGCTATGAGCGATTCTGGACGCATTACGCTGGAAGACACCGAGCAGGAAACCCGCATTCGCCTGGAGCTGCGCTTCGATCGCGCTTGGGCATCAGTGGTCAAAGGTACCGAGGACGCTGACTTTGTCATTGATGATCGTGACCGCAGCGAGGGACTCCTCTATGTCACCTTTGTCGGGCCACAGGAAGAGGAAGATAGCGGCTGGTTCGACTGGCTCTGGGGTGGAGAAGAAGAACATCCTCTGGCAGGACACCGGTACCAAATTCACCTCGACCGCGCCAGCGAGGAGCTGACCCTCATTACCTTGCGAGGCCCTGAAGGGGGTGCAGTGGATCGCCGGGAACAGCAGGCATTGCTCACTGTTTTGCGAGGCAACATCACCTGATGCGGATCGCGTCCCTCGGCAGTGGTAGTAAGGGGAACGCGACGCTGGTCGATACGGGAGAGACCCTCATTCTGATTGACTGTGGGCTGCCCCGCCGTGAGGTAGAAGACCGTCTTCAGGCTCGCGGTGTGAGCGGGCACGACATTGACGCCATTCTGGTGACCCATGAGCACGGTGATCATTGCCGCGGGGTGGTGCCGCTCGCCAAAGCCCATGATGTCCCCGTCTTTCTCACTGCGGGCACCGCTGCTAGCCGTAAGCTTGAGGGTCTGCACAGCGGTGTGCTGATTCGACCCGGTGATCGATTTGCCGTCGGTGATGTCGACATCGCTGCCGAGCCCGTACCCCACGATGCCCGGGAGCCGGTGCAGTTTTGTCTCACTCACAATGATCTCAAGTTGGGTGTTCTCACCGACCTGGGCAGTATCACGCCGCATGTTGTGCAGGCGTTCTCTGGCTGCGACGCACTGGTGCTTGAGTTCAATCACGACCTGCAGATGCTGGCCGATGGGCCTTATCCCTACGCTGTGAAGAAAAGGGTGGGTGGCGATTTTGGCCACCTGACCAATGCGCAAGCGCGGCAGTTTCTTGACCACGCGGACACCACCCGGCTCAAGATGCTGTTCGTGGCCCATATCAGTCAGCAGAACAATGCTTTGGAACTCGCTGATGCTGCACTGTCGGGCTGGTCCGATTTGGCGTCGTGTCAGGTGATTCACGCAACGCAAGAGACGGGCTTTGATTGGCACACGCTAGTTGCCGTCGAATCGTTGTCTAAAGCGGCTGTGGAAGCGAGGTGAGCGGTGTTAACGCTCTTTGATAAAGCGGAATGTCCCTTTTGCTGGAAAGTCCGGCTGGGGCTGGCGGTAAGCGGCTTGGCTTACGAGCGAAAACCTGTGGATACGTCGGACAAACCGGCAGACCTCCTGGCATTCAATCCGCTCGGCAAGGTACCGGTACTGGTCACAGAAGAGGGCGTGATCGCAGAGTCTGCCGAGATCCTGAGCTGGTTAGGTGTCTTTTCGGGGTATGACGAGAAGCAACAAGCATCAATCCAAGCGCTAGAATGGTTCTCAGATAAAACAATCGGCCCCCGGATCCGTGACACTATCTTTATGAAGCGTGATTTGCCCGAAGAGCAATGGGACGTCTCAGTGTTGGACGCATGCCAGAAAAATTGGCGTGAAACACTCGAGGAGTTGGAGGTGCGATGCATTGCTGACCCCTGGTTTGCCGGCGATCAACCCACTCTTGCCGACTGTGCGCTGATTCCCAGGTTCGCACTGGCCTCGTTCTACGGTTTAACGGGGGTAGAGGGTTTTCCGCGGCTAAAGCGGTGGTTTGATTATGTGCTTCGCACCACAGAGATGCGTGCATCTACCCCAGAATACATTCTCAGTGAATTGCAACGCAAAGATTGAGGCGAAAGAGCGGAGGGAGTCAAAATGAACTCGGAGACGGCGACAGCGCTGGTAGCTGCGGCAATAGAGACGGCGCGGGGCATGGGGCTCAGTATTTCTGTTGCCATTTATGACGAGGGCGCTTGCATGACGGCGTTTCATAGAATGGATGACGCCATGCTGGGCACCGTTGACGTTGCGTGCCGGAAAGCCAAAACGTCGGTTTTGTTTCCGCTGACTACCCGCGACTTTGGCGCGCTATGTCGACATGAAAAATTAGATGGCATGCTGGGCACAAATGAGGGACTTATTGGCTTTGCAGGTGGGATGCCAGTTCCAGGAGGCGGCGCGATCGGTATTTCAGGCGGCAGTGCTGATGAGGATGAGACGATCGCAGTGGCAGCCACCAACACACTGTGAATTGTTAGGGTTAATCGGTGTCGGGTGTTGAGGTCTGATTTTTCTTCAGCCGGTAGGCAAAGGCGGGACGGGTCAGGCCCACCAAGCGCGCGGCTTTGGAAACCTTACCTCCTGCCTTTTCCATTGCCCGAGTCAGAACAGCCGTTTCAATGTCTTCGATACTGATCTCTTGCTCAATTAAGTGCTCTGCGATGTCTGCCAGACCGCTCAATACCGCACGGTCTGCGGTTTTCACCAGTTGCCCATCGCGATCCAGTTCATGCGCATCCACGGTAGTGTCGGCAATAGTGGGCGACAGCACCATGTCGAGATTGATGGAGGTATTGGGTTCGGTCAGGATGATGGCGCGCTCAATGACGTTTTCAAGTTCCCGAATGTTGCCCGGCCAGTCGTAGGCGAGCAGCAGATCGCTGCTTTTGTCACTGATACCCGATATCGGTTTGCCGTGTTCACGAGAGTACTTCTTGAGAAAAAAATCCAGAAATAACGGGATGTCCTCTCGGCGCTCGCGCAATGACGGGATGCGCACTGGATAGGCAGAGATTCGATAGAAGAGATCAGAGCGGAAACGACCTTCTTTAACCGCCGACGCGAGATCCTCATTGGTTGCCGCCACGACTCTGACATCGATTTTACGGACCGTGTTATCTCCCAGCCTCTCGAGCTCTTGCTCTTGTAATACTCGCAGCAGGCTGGCTTGCGCCCTTGCCGAGAGTTCAACCACTTCATCGAGAAAAATAGTGCCGCCGTCGGCACGCTCAAACTTACCCGGCCGTGTCGACGAGGCTCCGGTAAAGGCTCCCTTGGCAACGCCAAACAGTTCAGATTCGATCAGATCTTGCGGTATGGCGGCGCAGTTGACCGCAACGAACGGCTTTTTGGAGCGGTCGCTAAAGCGATGCAGTGCCCGCGCCATGACCTCTTTACCCACACCGGTCTCACCCAAAAGCAATACCGAGACTTTGCTGTCGCCAGCCTTGGTGACCATATTGAGCGCTGTTTTGAAGGGCTTTGAGACGCCTACAATATCAGTCAGCGCTTCTTTCGTTTCCTGATGGAGATCAATCTGGTCGACTTGATCTTTCAATACATTCAGCTCGGCGATCACTGAATCAGGCTGGTAGTAAGCGCGCTGTTGTTCGGGGTTTTCGCATTGAGAGACATGCCGGCCCACGGCAAAGCAGTGATCGTCGCCACAGGAGCCGCATTCCAATTCTTCGAAGTAAATTTCGTAACCCAGAAAATGCGTGGAGTAACCAGTGGCGTAACCAACCAGGGTCCAGCACGCCGGTTCGCTTAACTCAGGCAGCTCGGCCTGGACGATCCCTACTTCCCAGGAGTTATGCCACTCGACGTCGCACACAAAATCTTCAGGTGTATCGGTGATGGTCAAGTCACGGAGCTTGGGCAAGACCATTCCACGCAGTGCATGAAGTTGGGGTCCGATGAGGAACCGCTTACTGAGGGGCGTTACGTCATGGCTGTTGCGTGCGAGTTCGCCGTCGAGCCGACCCAGCTGAAATCCTAATCGTAAGAAAAAAGGTTTGGCTCGCTCGAGTCCGATTGTATCGAATACTTCCCTGCGAAATTTGCCGAGCGCAGCTTGCGAGAACAACATGATGCGCTGCTCGTTGAGCCAAACCTTTCCCTCAGAAATAGCAAAAGAAAGTTGTGGTGTAACATTTTCGAGCTGAAGTTCAAGATCAGGCATGCTTTGGCATCACTGCAGATTGACGCAACGGTTGGCGCGATCAGTCTCGCACCCCCTTTTCTTAAGTACCCTAGCCGATATGGCCAGCCTAAGCCATCATCCTGGTGGGGGTGGTACGCCGCGCTTTATTTACCTGCTTGCCGCGCTGCAACCTCGTCCTCGCGTTTGATGGCTGCAGGGATACCAGCGATTCCCCAGTCCTGCGGGGGCACGTGCGTGCAGAAACCTCTGATGAGTTCAGCTGGGATACCTAATTCAGAGGCCAGCAGCGAAGTGAAATCATGTAACAGAGCGATTTTTTGCTCTGGAGGGCGACCCGCGAGTAAATAGAATTGAAAAAAAGGCGCCTGCGCGGTCTCAGGGTCAATAGAACCGCCAATGGAGCAGAGCGCCCGTGCCGTGTGGTGCATATACACACGGATACGATCCTCGGGACAGGATAAGCGATGGGCAAAGGCCGCAGACGCTTTTTTTAAAAAGCGGCCGAGGTCGCCTTCTTCATGTTGCGATGTATCGAGATAGACTTGTAAAACGGGCATGGCAGTCGTGTCCTGTTGGCTATTAAATTCCGCGACGTCTCCCTGCGTCGAGGAAGAGAGTGCTACCAGTCATCGCGCTGGCGTGGGGCGACAGGAGTGTCATGACCGCCCATGCGACCGCTGACACGTCGGTGAATTCGCCGATCGAGGATTCGCTGAGCATCTCGGCCAATACTGTGTCAACGGACTGACCTGCACGCTCGGCTCTCGCGTTGGCGACACGATGCAGACGCTCAGTGTCAGCGGGCCCTGGTGCAACAAGATGTGCCGTCACCGCTTTTTCACCAAAGGCAATGGAATACTGTTTGATCAAGTTTGCCAAAGCCGCGTTACCGATGCCTGCCGTTGCGGCATACGCTGTCGGTTCAAAGCCGTAGTGGCCGCCGATTCCGATCAGCCGTGTGCCCTCGACGAAGAAATCCTCACAGGCGCGCACCAGTCGCATCATGCCACCCACTTTAATATTAGCGGCGTCAATGACGGCTGATATGGGCGCGGTGAGAACGCCTCCCGCGGTGTCGACGCCCGGTCCGTGAATTACTGCCCGCACAGGATTTTCCAGCGCGGCGCTAATCGTCGCGATGGAGTCATCACAACTGATGTCACAGGTGAGTAAACGTGCGCCCTCGAGCTCGGGCATCTGCAGTGCGTCTGCGTTGCGTCCAATCGCCAGCACGTCATAACCCTGTTCGATTGCTGCAAAGCAAATATGTCTGCCGATGTCGCCGGAACCGCCGACGATGACTACGGTTTCCATGTGATGACTCCTCGTGCTTGGAAAATCTGTCTATCGCTCCAATGTGAATCTTGAGGCTGACCAGGCTAGGCCAATCCGATAAGGCATGCCCGTGACCCTATTGTGCGCGAGCTGGCATCTCACGTTTTAAACCGTCGCTGATAAATGCTGTGACAGTTTAGGCCATGCCGCCTTGCCGTCGGTTTGTAGTTTGGCGAGCACATCCGGCGCAAAATCGTTTGAGACTGCCTGCTGGTATGAGTCTCTGGATCGGCATTGTTCATACCACCTATCCACAGCTGGAGCGTCGGCGAAAAGGTCTGTCCAAGAAAATTGATAGAGGGTTTGAAAGTAGGGGGCCAAACAGGCATCGGCCAGCGTGAAGGCCTTGCCTAATAACCAGGAAGTGTCCGAGAGGCTCTGCTCCATCTTTTGAATCGTAGAGCGATACGTTGCGACAGCCGACGCCACGTCAGGCGCATCCAAGCCTAGCTCCACCAACCGTTGCTGCCGTTCTCTGCGCGCCTTTTCGGGGACTTTTGCGATGACGGCTACACGTTCTGCCTCGGTGAGTTCCATGAGTTTGGGGCGCATGACCATTGGCCATTGGATGGCGCCGCAAGAGGGATGCAATTGACTGTCGACCCATTTCATCCATAAGCGCATTTGGGCTAGAGCTATAGAACTCTCAGGTCGAAGCGTGGTGTCGGGGTATTGATCGTCGAGATATTCACAGATAACGCTGGATTCGGTGATCACGGACTGGTCATCAACCAGGGTTGGTACGACGCCTGCCGGATTAAGTTTGAGGTATTCCGGCTTCAGGTTCTCCTTGCTAGGTAAGTCAACGTGGACCGCTTTCCAGGTCAGGTTTTTCTCTGCCAAGCAGATGCGTACCTTCTGTGCGCAAGGTGACATGGGATGCGTATATAGCGTGAGCATAGGCGGTGGCTCCTTGACCGGACAGCATGATTTGCTGCTCGTGAGACTTTCTTCAGGCAAAAAACCCCCCCGAGTACGGGGGGCTGAAGCACACTGTTTTATCGTCCTGTTGCGCGCATGTTTTGCGGCGTGAACAGGGACGTGGGGTTCAGACTGGGATCGACCTGTCCTTTGAACTGTCCAGTAGTACAGTGTTTCGCTTGCACATCGACCATCGAGAAGGAGTCGTCGATCGAGACACCGCTGCCCTTGTTGGCTTCTAGGTGATGCTCAGGATCCGCCTGCCCAATGATGAAAGTCTTCCAGAGATTGCCAGCACGGTCATAAATGTTGGTGCGGGGAATCGTGAAGGTCTGGGCGTCGATGTAGTGCACACGCTTGCCAATCGGATGGTTGGGATCCACCGGCGTCGATTCGAGGATGTAGGCTTTGCGAAGCTGCCAATCGATGACTGGGAAACACCCGCCTTGGCCAGCGAAATCCACAAATTTGTAGCCATCTTTTTCAGGATTTTTCACGTCTGCATCGACAAGAGGCAAATCGTTATGGTGGTAGAACGGCAGTAGGACATCCACGGTGCCACCGTAGGTCCAGCTCTGATCTGACACACGGCCGTTGTAGCCCTCGAAATCCTCGATCATCAAATCAGAGCCAAGGAAAGCATCGGTGACCTGACCTGTCGCCAGGCGGCGGACACGCCGTTGAAAGCCTAGGTATAGCCACGCGTTATCGCGCTTTAGGTCGTCCACGTTGCGCTGAATCAGCAGCTGCGTGTTTTTCACATCGAACGGATCTAGTACCTGAACGTAAATTCCCCTGAACAGATTATCGGGTGGGATGCTGGCGCGGCCCTCAGGGTCGTTAACGCGGCCTTTGTAGTTTAAGAAATGGAAATTAAACTTCAGCGTTCGCTCGATATTACCCGTGTCGTAATTGCGGTACTTCCAGAAAAACGGGTAAATCGCGGCGTTGTCACCCCAGTTGTAACCATACTTATAGTTCCAAGCGAGCTTCTCGCCGGCTCTGGGGTCATTTTCGTCAGGGTCGCCAAGGAAGGCTCTGCCCGCTACCCAGCCGGAAATAGCGCCAACTTCGTCACCCAGCTCGGTGGATCCCAGGTTATCCCGCGTGGCCTGAATGTACTCAGGGTGGAGGTCGAACGATGTCGTCTCCATCACACGCATTTCATACATGCCTGACGAAATGTAGTCATACATCGCGGGATCAAGCACGTCCTTGAAATCGCCCGCGGTGCTTGACGTGATCGTCATTCCCGCTTCGAGGCCTTCATAACTGGGTACAGCGTCTTTGTATGGAAAGAACGACTGATCTATTTGTGCATCGGCGTCAGCGTAGGTCACGCCTGACCAGGAACTTATCAATAATGCCCCGGCAATCATTTTCAGTTTCATCTGTTCACCTTTTTATCAGTTGTGTTCATCTGATGTTCGCGGGCCGCAGTGACCCGTGAACTCATGCTTAGAAACGATATCGAACGATCAGTTGAAGCTCGTCTTCTTTTGCTGCCATGCCGATCGGTCCGGAACGGAAGCGACCCAGCGGCTCGAATCCGCCAAGACCCGCAGAGCCTGAAACGGTGCCATTACCGTGCTCGGGCAACGGAGGGATCGATGTCGTGAATGGGCCAAACGGGTTACACAAGCGACAGTCATCGAAGACCTCGTCTTCACCCCCGGTTTTGATGTTGGCCTTAAAGATCACCTGCCAGTTGTCGCTGATCAGCCAGTCAATAGACGGCTCAGCCACGAAGGCACCTGCCCTGAAGTCGTAAGCCATGATCAGTTGCGGGCTCAAACGGTCAGCCAGCCACCAACCTTTGATGAGGAAGGTGCCGATGAAGTTGGTTTCCCAATCTGGCATACCAACCTTGCCCAACGTGGCTTGCTCGATTTCGTGGTCGACCAAATGTTGGCCGAACAGCTGGGCCGACAGCAGGAAAGCCCGCCGGTTGTTAAGTGGCCGGAAGAAGACGTTTTTGTCTGCACCGATGACGAAACGGAAAACATCACTCTCGGAGTACAACTCCTCGCGCAGGGTGTTTGCGAACTCCTCGCCTTGCGTATACGCCGCCTCAACTCGGAATACTGTGTCGATGCTTTGAGAGTAGTAATCCACCGAGCCACCGAACATGTTGATCCGAGGGAAATACACATCAAACGCGATTAAGTGATCCCAGGTCTGCGCAGGGCCACCAACAAACGGGTTGACCACCTCCACGCCGCCAGCGCGGAGAGAGGGCAACTGCGATCGATAGGTCATTGCATTGATCGACCAACCCAAGTCGCCATAGACACCCTCAAACTTGATGCCCAACTGCGTGTTGCTTAAAGACCACTCAGGCAGGTTCACGTTGCGAATACCGATGGTGTTGGGTCCGAAGTTCGTCGCCAAAAGTCCCTTAGAGGGGTCCGCGGGGTCAAATGGCGCAAAGTTCGCCACCGTGCCGCCGTTATCCCACAGGTTCTTCATGCCACGGAAGAAGCACCCTGCGTCAAGAATGACGTTGGGCGTGCCACATTGCCCCAGATTGTTGGGACGGAACTGATCGAAGTTCCATACAATCTGTGCGTTGAGGTCATCGAAAACTCCGGTCGGGCCGAAACGGAAATCCGTGGTCAACATCCACATCGGAATCCGAATATCCTCCAGCTCGTCGTAGATGTTATTTCTTGAGAAGTCGACCGGATTAATGATGTCGAGTACGCGGAATAAGTCTGTTCGACCCCAGATTACCTGCTGCTTACCAAGGCGAAAGTTGATCTCGTTATCGCCTTGCCCTAACAGCGTTGCATCGACATACAACTCCCGGAGCCAGTCGAGGCGATCGCTATAGATTTCGGGTGAGGCCAGTTCATTCTCGTCGAAATCCATGTAGTCCTTGATGCAGCCGCGACTGTCGACATCACAAGGCCTGACCGGCACACCAAAGGCGACGCCTGCACCATGAGGGCGTAAATGGTCTCCCAGTGTGATCATGCCTTCATTGGGGTTGTTGATGTAACCATCGAGAAAAGTGTTGGCACCCAGCGGTCCGGAGACTGCTCCCGGTGGCGCGCCCACAATCTCTTCAACGCGCGGTCCCAAAATGTTGATCACAGCGAAATTACCGACGGCGAGGCCGCCTGCTGGGCCAAGACCGGAGCCGTTCGCCGGGATGGATGTGGGTGCGCCAATGTTGGCCAGACCGTAAGAATTTACGAAGGCCTGACCGCCGGCCTCGTCGCCATAATCTTTGCTGTTGAGGCGATGGACTTGGTCATAAGACACGCGAAGTACGCCATTCACGCTGACGTTGGAGAAGGGTCCGACATTGCCGATAAACTTCAGGCCCTCGAGCTGCCCTAGGGTGCGAAACTTCGACAGGCCAATGTCGTCCCGGTAGTGTGTTGCTTGTTCGACGAAGCCAGACCACTCGGTCTCGTCTGCCAAGGCGGTTTGTTGGTGAGCTCCACTCACAGCCAATGTGGCTGTGAGCGCAAGAGCTGTGCGTTTAATAACCATAAAACTTGCTCTCCGTTTTTATAAAATTAGCAATAGCACATTGAAAACCCCGTGCCGCGTTCTTCTTATGTCTCCGTGGGGTAAACCCCGCGGCTCCTATTTTTCACTTTCAATAAATGCAGGTTTGGTCACCAGTATCCATGCGGGTACCAACACCAGCGCTGCCAGTGCATTGAGTACCACCATGACCGACAGTAACAATGCGGCGTCGGCCTGGAACCGCAGGTCCGATAGGAAAACCCACATGATAATTCCCGCGATGAGCGTTATGGCCGTGAAGGAAATGGCTAATCCGGTGCTGGCCATCGCGCCGCGCACGGCAGCAAGTAGATCGGCTGAGGTGGCCCGCTGCTCTCTGATCCGATCCATCATGTAGATTGAATAATCGATACCGACGCCAATCCCGACAGCAATGACGGGCACGGTGTTGATGTTGATGCCCACACCGGCTAGCCCCATATAGGCGTAGGTGAGTGTCGTGGCAAAAGACATCGCCAAAAACATCATGAAGCCTGCGCTGAGTGAGCTGTAAAAAATCATAACCGTGGCGAAGATAAGCGCGAACACGAGGGGCAGTACTAGCTGATTGGTCTGAAATGCCGCTTCATCCATCGCCGCTGTCACGCCAATGGTGCCGCCGGCCATGCGCACTGTCAGGCCGGGTACGGCACCCTCATTTGCGTCGATCCATTGTCGAGCGGTGTGAATGGCTCGGCGAATGGTCTCTCCCTGATGATCTTTGTAATAGAAGACAAGGTTCGCCTGCTGCTCGGCCGGATCGATAAATTCCTTCAACGCGCCGGGAATGGGGCTGGATGCCATATAAGCGAACAGTAGCCCACCGACGTACATGTCATCCTTGGGGATCTGCTGCCAGCGCGGATCGTTGTTGTGTAATAAGCGATTGACCTGCTTTACAAGATCGGGGATGCCCTTTGCACCACCGACTTCGGGATCGAGCAGCATATGCCGTTCAAAGTCAGCCAGTGCAGCGAGCACGTCGGGCCGTTTGATGCCGCCCGGCTCATCTGTTTCTGCGACGATGTAAAGTTCTTCAGATCCGGGGAAACGCTCATTGATGATGCGTGATCCCACGTTGTAGTCATGGCTTTGGTAGAGGATGGGTGAGCCGGGCTCGGATTCCCCTATGGTGACTTGGGATGCGGCGAGCAAGCCCGCCGCGATGAGGCACGCAGAGGCCAGCAACAACCCGCGCGGGTTGTGTGTCACAAATGCGCCGGCCCAATCGCCGAAACGAGACAGTGCGCCTTGGCTGGTTTGCTTGGTTTTTTGTGCCGGCAAGATTGATAAGGCGGCAGGCAGTGCAATAAGAACGGTGGGGATAATGCACAGTGCCCACAAAGAGGCGTAGTGCGCGAGTTTGGTGTTGAGCGGTATGGAACCGACCGCGATCAGCAACAGGCCAATGGCGTCAGATACTACGCCCAGTGTGCCCGGTCTGAACAAGCTCTTAAAGGTGCCCGTTGCGGCCTCTGCGGCAATTTTTCCTGTCTCGAGTTCAGCGTAGTAGCGTTTAACGATTTGAATGCCATGTGACATGGCTCTCGCAGAGATCAAAAAGGGAATCACCAACCCGAGAGGGTCTAGGTTGTAGCCCAGCATCGCAATGATGCTCAGACCCCAAATCGAGGAAATCAGCACGCCCATGAGCGGTAACATGACGCCGTACGTGGAACGGAAATGCACCAGCAACAGCGCGATCATGATCAGCGCGGTGAAGGCGAGTATCTGGAAGATCTGACTCTTGTAATGGTAGGCCCACCCAATGAGCACGGGCTGTCCGGTCGCGTAAATGCTGATACCCGCGGTTTTGAATTCCTCACGCAAAGCCTGCAGCTCTTCGAAGGTGACCTCGTAATCCAGCGCACCCTCGTTAAGCTGGGCCTTGACCAACGCCATCTTCATGTCGGGTGAGATCAGTGGTCCGTAAACAATGGGATTGGCAACCACTGACTTTTTGAGCGCGGCGAGCTGGTCCTTGCTAAGAGCCGGGTCCTGCGGCTGGTAATAGGGGTCAGACACGATATTGCCCAGCTCGGTCAGCCACACTTTGCGCGTCGTGCGGTGAGTGAAACTGGTCACCAGATTGTGATTCACACCCGGAAGCTCATCCACGGCTTGCGTGACTTGATGAATCAATTGCAGGGTATCGTTGGTGAAGATGTCACCCGATTCGACCGAGACGCCCACAATGATGACGTTAGCGCCACCGAATCCGTCTTTAATCTCATTATGGAGCTGAATATAAGGGTGCGACTGGGGTAGCAGGTCGGCAAAGTCAGAGTACATTCGGACACCGGAGACCTGTGCCAGACAGAAAACCGTGATGGCGCCGATGAGGGCTAGATAGGTTTTAGGCCAGGTAAATACCGTGCGCTCTACTACACTGGCAAGTCGCCCACCGACGCTCATGGTGAATCCTCAGTGGATTGGTTTGCAGGGTCGCCCAGTTGGGGTGTCTCGGATAGCGGGAGCTGCTGTAGCAAACCCCAGCCACCGGCCACCAATAGACCACCGTTGAACGCGGTTGCCGCAGCAAAGTGGATGGGCGTCTCCAGAGACGGGTGCGTCACCCATCGCATTTGGCTCGATTCATACACTAAGAGTGTGCCCAGATCTCCAAAGGCAAAAACCCGGTCGCCGCTTTCGGTGAAGCCATAGATAGACGCTTGGGTTTCAGAGAGCTCTTTCGACCAGCTCTCGCCCCCATCTTTTGTCGCGTAGATCACACCCAGTACGCCACTTACCCACCCGGTGTTGGCGTCAGTGAAGTAGACATCAAGCGGGTAAAAATCCTCAGCGATAGGTGCCAGGATGTCCCAGGTCGCACCTGAGTCAGTGGATTTTGCAAACGTACCAAACTCGCCAGCGGCAAAACTGGTGCCCGTCTGTGGCACAAAACTCATCGCCGTCAACGTGAAATCGTCGTAGAAGCTGTGATCAACCCAGTCAGTGCTGCCCGGGGGACGCGACAGGAGGGTACCGAACGCGCCAGAGGTCCAAAGCGTGCCATCAGAACTGCAGGCAACGTCTTGTAATTGTTCCTGAGTGTCAACGGCCTCCGCCTGCCAACCGCCCCCTGCTAGTGTCCAAATTTCATTTTCGAAGCTGAGTGCGACGATCGAGCCGTCGGGACAATTGGTGCTCGCCAAAAAAGTGGGTTGCGGCAATCCAGATTCTCTCGCGGCCAGCACCTGCCGCCGCCAGGAGAGTGCACCGTTTTCAGCAGTGCCGAGTAACACAACTCCATTGTCAGCCAACGCGACGATTGAATCCGGGCCTGACGGTGAGACGGCGAGGAACTGGTCGGTTCTGAGCACGGGCTGCGCGAGTGTCGCCTCGACACCGTCAAGTCTCAGTTCTGCCTCGCAACCCAGCAAGCAGCCGAGCAGACTCAGTGTCATCAGCGCGGAATGCTGTGAAATGCGTCTTTCGGGGTGTTGAACCCTCAACGACCGACTCCCTATTACCCTGCGTCGTTCCCTTGTTTATACGTTATGGGTCGACGTCACATTTATCGTTTTTATGGCCAGAGATGGACCGATGCACCCGTCACTGCCTTTTCTAAGGAGTTTCCTTGCAAATATGATGCCAATATTGCTTGGGAAGCCGAAATGCCTTGCAGTGAGTGCTTTGTTGCTGGTATCGGGACTCCGCGTCACCGCACCGCTGGATGGCGGGAGGTGCTCTGCCTTCCGTTTTTAATTACTACATTAAAAATGACGATTCTGCGGCCAGAAAAGCCTCCGTTTTGTGAGGCGGGCTGGATTGAAGTCTCATCACCATGGAGGACATGGCTGTTACCAGCGCTAATCAAATAGGAGGTTACAGTGGCGTCGATGGCGATCGTTGTTCCTATTTGAATCATGAGTTTTACTATTTAGATAAAAAAAGCTCTCAAAACCGGCGTTCTGCGGCAGTTTTGTCCTATTCGTAAATTTTTGGCAATTTGGTTTGCAACGCATATATCGACCGATTTTGAAAATTGGCGTGGATAAAGGGACGCAGCACCGAATTTTTAGTTGTGTCGGGTTTTGGCATACCTATTGCAGGCGGTAAATGGAGAGCAATTTCCGTAAAGAGTACTCCGTTGCGGCGACCAGTCCGGTGGAAACCTTGACTGCGGTCAGCGAGCGACCCTTCAGGGAGTGATCAGCATGACAGACGACACATCGAAGACTGCCAAGTTAACGTTGGTACCGGGGAATCCGCTCAAGACGGCAGACCATTTGCCTCGCTACGTCAGAGTCACCGAGCGATTGCCTAACGGCGTGATCGCCTTCGATTTTGCCGTTGGCACTCCCGATATGTTCGTCGAGTTGATTCTGCCAGAGGACGCGTTTGAGGCTTTTTGCGAGAACAACAGTGCGGTTCATATGACACTGGAGCAAAGCGCTGAAGTCGATCTCGAAATGGAAAAATATCGCTACGGCGAAGAGGGTATGGAGTTAAAGCGCGCGGCCGCAAGGATGCGTAGTGGGGAAAACGAACCATCGTGATGGCGCGGGCTCTAGCCTGCACCGGTGAATCTGGGACAGTCCAATGACCTTAGAAATAAAAACATCGAATATCAAACCCATCAGAAATACCTATGGGCACATTGCGCGCCGTTTTGGCGATAAGCCGGCGTCGCGGTATCAGGAAGCCACCTATGACAATGCGGCGCTGGTTAACTTTCACTATAAGCCATTGTGGGATCCTGACCACGATCTGAACGATCCGCGCAGAACCGCGATTCACATGGAAGATTGGTACGCGCTGAAGGACCCCAGGCAGTTTTATTACGGCACCTATGTACAAAACAGGGCGCAAATGCAGGAGAAAGCAGAAGGTAACTTCAGTTTTTTCGAAAAGCGGGACTTGGGAGCGCGGTTGTCAGAAGACGTGTTGAGCAAGTGCGTGCGCTTTCTGCTGCCGTTAAGACATGTCGAGCAAACGGCGAACCTGAATAACATGCACTGCTCAGCGAGCACGAATTACTGTACCGCGCTCGCGCAAGCCACAAAGTTTGAAGCCATGGACCGACTTGGCAACGCACAGTACTTTTCGAGGGTCGGCCTTGCATTGGATGGCAATTCAGGTTCCACGCTGAATGAAGCAAAAGAGTTTTGGATGACGGACAGCGCCTGGCAGGGAGTGAGAGCTCTCTGCGAGAAAACGCTAACGGTCAAGGATTGGTATGAGACCTTTTTGGCACAGAATTTGGTCTTCGATTCCCTGCTCAACGACCTTTACTATCGCCAGATGGATGCATGGTTGAGCGTCAACGGTGGACAGGACCTGCTGATTCTGCTCGATTTCATGTCATCCAGGCTGACTGATTCACAGAGATGGGTCGATAGCGTTGTAAAGTTGACTGCGGCAGAGAGCGACGGGAATAAAGAGCTGGTGCAGTCATGGATTTCAGCATGGCGCATCTCCGCGCAACAAGCCCTTGAACCGCTGGCCTCGGCCATGTTGGGTGAGGAAGCCTTGGCCGACGCGTTCTCTGCATTGGAAACCCGGCTTGGAAAAATCGGACTTGGGGGTTAACGGCGAAGATGGCTAGAGTACAGATCGCGTTTCAGGACAACGACGAGTCTCGTTACATCGTCTCAGCAATTGAAGAGGACAACCCGGACTCGACGATTCACTACGAGCCAGCGTTGATTCGCATCGAGAACGAAGGCTCGTTACAGATAAATAAAGCGACAGTAGAAGCCCACATGGGAAGAGAGTGGGACGTTCAGAGTATCCACGTCAACCTGGTCACCCTGACCGGTAATATTGATGAAGACGACGACTATTTCAAACTGGCTTGGGGCGGCCAATAAAAATGGAGGCAACATCAATGCAAGCGAAGAAACTGAATGTCAAAGACAAGTACCGTCTGTTGACCCGGGATCTGGATTGGGAGTTTTCCTACGAGGATAGAAAGGAAGCTTTCCCATATGAGGAGTTTGAGGGCATCAAAATCACGGACTGGGACAAGTGGGAAGACCCTTTCCGGCTCACTATGGACGCCTATTGGAAGTATCAGGCAGAGAAAGAAAAGAAACTGTATGCCATCTACGACGCGTTTGCGCAAAACAATGGACACCTGAACGTCAGTGATGCGCGTTACGTCAATGCGCTGAAAGTTTTCTTGACGGCAGTGAGTCCGGCAGAGTTCGCTTCCTCCAACGGGTTTGCTTGGGCGGGTCGCCATTATGGCGGTGCGGGCGCGCGCGTCGCAGCGCAGATGCAGTCAATCGATGAGCTGCGTCACTACCAGACGCAAATTCACGCGATGAGCCACTACAACAAGTATTTCGATGGCTTCGAAGAGTTTCCACACATGCATGACCGCGTCTGGTACATGTCCGTGGTGAAGTCTTTCTTTGACGACTGCCGTTCGTCGGGTCCCTTCGAATACATTGTTGCGGTGAGCTTTGCCTTCGAATACGTGTTAACAAACCTGCTGTTTGTCCCGTTCATGTCGGGCGCCGCCTACAACGGTGATATGGCGACGGTGACATTTGGCTTCTCGGCGCAGTCTGATGAAGCCCGTCACATGACGCTTGGCTTGGAAATTATCAAGTTCCTGCTTGAGCAGCACGAGGACAATGTGCCCATTGTTCAGGAGTGGATTGATAAGTGGTTGTGGCGTGGTTACCGCATTTTGGCGGTTGTCGCGATGATGATGGATTACATGCTGCCGCAAAAGTTTATGTCTTGGAAGGAAGCTTGGGAGCTGTATTTCGAGGATGCCGGCGGTGCCCTGTTCAAGGATCTTGAGCGCTACGGTATCAAGATGCCCGATTTCACCGAGACCATTAAGAACGAAAAAGACCACATCAGCCACCAGGCATGGTGGGTGTTCTATTCCCACGGCCACGCGGCTGCCTTCCACACCTGGACGCCCACGGCAGAAGAGCTGGATTGGTTGAGCGAGAAGTATCCCGACACCTTTGATCAGTACTATCGGCCTCGTTTAGAGGCGGCAGCTGAGCTTGAGGCAAAAGGGGAGCGTTTCTATACGGCAGGCCTGCCGCAGTTGTGCCAGACGTGTCAGATTCCCATGTTCTTTACGAACGTCGACGAAGGGAAGCCCACCGAGATTGTTTATCGCGAGTCGACCTATAACGACGAGCGGTTCCACTTCTGCTCAAACGAGTGCAAGCACATTTTCGATAGGGAGCCAGAAAAGTATGTTCATGCCTGGTTGCCCGTGCATCAGATCTTCCAGGGCAACTGCGGTGGTGGCGGTCTTGACGAGGTCATGGAGTATTACCGGATGGGCCTCGGTGAGATGAACCTTGATTACAAGGGATCGCCCGATGAGAAGCGTTGGAAAAAGTGGAAGGGAGTCGCCTGACATCCCTTTTCCTGGGGGGCGGTAGCGCCCCCTCACTAATAATACCAAGTAAGGGGAATTAACTTGCCGGTAAAAGCCATCCGTCCGGATTATCACGGAGAACATCGAGATGCGCGTGCAAATTTCGGTGGCGCGATTCTGGTGTACATCGATTGGGATTTTCACCGTTGGTTTTGTACGCCAAAAACTTTCCCGCTGCCCCCTGACATGCCTTTTGGTGCACTCATAGAGGCCGTTATTCCCGAAGGTTTTGGGCAGCACCCACAATTCTCCGAGATCGACTGGGGTTCTGTCGAATGGACACTGGATCACGAGCCCTTTACTCCGGATATGGGGCGAGGTATCGAGGAGCAGGGCTTTGGGCATAAGTGCATCCTGCGTTTCTCTACGCCTGGTCTGACCGAAAACATCTAGAGTGGAACGCGTCCGTGTACGAAGTTACGATTGATACCACAGGCGAAGTGATCGAGGTGGAGGAAGGTCAAACTATCCTTGCGGCGGCACTCCGTCAGGGTGTCTGGTTGCCTTTTGCCTGTGGCCACGGTACTTGCGCGACGTGTAAGTGTGAGTTGCTGGACGGCTATGTAGAGCATGGTGACGCCTCACCGTTTGCGTTGATGGATATGGAGCGCGAGGAGGGGAAATTCCTAGCCTGTTGTGCCACACCCGAATCAGATTTGGTTATCGAAGCCAACATCGATGTGGACCCCGATTTTCAGGGAATTCTCGTGGAGGACTACGCCGCCTCCGTTATCGCTATCGAATCTCTGTCGCCCACGATTGTGGAATTGCGGCTCTCACTCGACCGGCCCATGCCATTTCAGGCGGGACAATACATCAACCTCGAGCTACCGACGGTTGACCGCGCACGGGCGTTCTCGATCGCCAATCGCCCCGAAGGGGCTAACGAGGTCTCGCTCCACATTCGAAAAGTGCCGGGTGGGAGCGCGACGACCTATGTTCACGAAACGCTGGCAGTCGGCGATGCCTTCAATGTCTCGGGTCCCTATGGCCAGTTTTTTGTTCGCACATCTGACACCAAAGACGCTATTTTTATTGCGGGCGGGACAGGCCTGTCCAGCCCCGAGTCAATGATTCTTGACTTGCTGGCGTCCGATGACACGCGCCAAGTCTATTTATTTCAGGGCGCGAGGAACAAGTCGGAGCTGTATCACCGAGACAAGTTTGAAGCGCTGGCCGCGCAACATGCCAATTTTCATTATGTACCGGCACTGAATGAGCCTGAGGCGGCGGATGAATGGAAGGGTTTTACCGGGTTTGTTCATGAGGCTGCTGAAGCGCATTTCGATGGCAAATTTAGCGGCCATAAAGCCTATCTGTGTGGTCCGCCACTCATGATCGACGCGGCGGTCACCGCCTTGATGAAAGGCCGTTTATTTGAGGCGGATATTCACATGGAGAAATTCCTGACTGCTGCAGATGGACAGAGCGAAATCACGCGCAGTGCACTGTTTAAGAAGATATGAGTGCTCTGAAGATTTTCAGAGTGGCAGAGGATATCTGGGTTCACCGCGGTTAAAAGTAGGGGTAAGAGGCAGACAACCGTGTATCGGATTGAAGTTGAGGGGACGGGGGTTGAGTTTGAGTGTGGCCCGGAGCGCAGTTTGCTGGCTGGCATGGAGGCGCAGGCAAAGAAAGCGATTGCAGTAGGGTGCCGGGGTGGTGGCTGCGGTTTTTGCAAGATCCGTATTCTCGAAGGGGACTACGATACAAAGAAAATGAGTGTGAAGTTTGTGTCGCACTCTGAACGCCTCGACGGCTATGCGCTGTCATGCAGGGTTTTTCCCCGCAGCGATATGCGGGTGGTGGCGCTCGAAGATGTCGAGGGAAACAAAATAATAGATACGGGGATAATTAAACTATGAAGAAAGGTGTGATGAGAGCAGGACACGTTCAAATCCGTGTTCTGGACATGGATGAGGCGGTCTCCCATTACAAGCAGCGCATGGGTCTGCTTGAAACTCATCGAGAGGGTGATCGGGTGTTTTTCAAAGGCTGGACAGAGTGCGAGAAGTACTCGGTCATTCTGCGGGAAGCCGACTCTGCTGGCATGGACTTTATGGGTTTCAAGGTCGATTCCGACGCGCGACTGGATGAGCTCCACGCAGACCTGATTGAGCATGGTCTTGAGGTAGACGAGCTTCCTGCTGGAGACTTGCCCGACTGCGGGCGGCGGATGAGCTTCCTGGCGCCGACAGGACATCGTTTCGAACTTTATGCCGAGAAGGAAGTAACCGGGCGGCACGGCGTTGGCCATCATAACCCTGAAGCCTGGCCCGAGGATCTGGTTGGCATGAAAGCGACGCGCTTTGATCATTGCCTATTTCACGGCGAAGATCTCGATGGCGTCTACGATATTTTCGTCAATGTTCTGGGCTTTTGGTTGACCGAGCAGGCAATGGCGGGTGAAGAGCGCGTAGCACAGTTTTTCACTTGCTCAATGAAGGAACATGAGATTGCCTTCATCAAGGCCGAGGGCAACACGGGTGCCTTCCATCATGCCTCTTTCCACCTAGAGACCTGGCAGGACGTGCTGCACGCTGCGGACATTATTTCTATGCACGATATCTCCCTCGATATCGGGCCAACTCGTCATGGTTTGACGCACGGTGCGACGATTTACTTCTTCGATCCGAGTGGTAACCGGAACGAGACCTTCTGTGGTGGCGACTACTTCTTCCCCGATCACCCTGTGGTGACTTGGGATGCAGATAAGCTGGGCAAGGCTGTGTTCTACCACTCTCGGGAGCTCAACGAGCGTTTCCTCACCGTCACGACCTGAGGAAATACCCATGTCAGAGCAAGTGGTTCGTCATTTCATCAATGGCGAGTACAGAGAGAGTGCGTCCGGTAAAGCGTTCCCGGTTCATGCGCCCGAACATGGCGGCGTTGTCGGTGAGGTATTTGAAGCTGGCCGGGAAGAGGTGGACGCTGCGGTCGCCGCAGCAAAAGCGGCTCTTGCGGGTCCGTGGGGGCAATTTACGGCTCAAGAACGCGCCAAACTACTGCATCGGATTGCGGATCGAATCAATGAGCGGTTCGACGAATTTCTTGAGGCAGAATGTTTGGATACTGGCAAGCCGAGATCTTTGGCATCGCATATCGACATTCCTCGAGGCGCGGCGAACTTCAAGATTTTTGCGGATCTGGTTCAAGGCATCCCTACCGAGAGTTTTCGGCTGGACACCCCTGATGGCGCGGGCGCGGTTAATATCGGTCACCGCTCACCGAAGGGTGTCATCGCTGTCATCAGCCCCTGGAATCTTCCGTTGCTACTGATGACCTGGAAGGTCGGGCCCGCTTTGGCATGCGGCAACACGGTGATAGTGAAGCCGTCCGAGGAGACACCGTTGACTACCTCTTTGCTGGGCGAAGTGATGAATGAGTGTGGCGTCCCAGAGGGTGTCTATAATGTCGTTCACGGCCTTGGTCCCGATTCAGCGGGGGAGTTTCTCACGCGACATCCTGATGTTGACGCTATCACCTTTACAGGTGAGACCCGAACAGGCGAGGTGATTTCCCAGGCAGCCGCAAAGGGTTTACGTGACGTCTCGCTCGAATGCGGCGGCAAGAACGCTGCGATCGTCTTTGATGATTGTGATCTCGACAAGGCGATTGAGGGCACCATGCGGTCAGCGTTCGCCAATTGCGGACAGGTCTGCCTTGGCACTGAGCGTGTTTATGTGCAACGCGGTATTTATGAAGCCTTCAAAGAGCGCCTCGTTGCGGCGGCGACTGAGCTGAAGCCCGGGCCTTCTCACGATCCCGACACGACCTTGGGTCCACTGATTAGCAAAGAACATCAAGAGAAAGTGTTGTCCTACTATCGGCTGGCCGTTGAGGAGGGTGCCACGACGCTGTGTGGCGGGGGCATTCCCGAAATGCCTGAGGCAATCAGCGGTGGCTATTGGGTGGAGCCTACTATTTGGGAGGGTCTGTCCGACGACGCCCGGGTGATCAGGGAAGAAATTTTCGGACCCTGTTGTCATTTGAGGCCTTTTGACGATGAAGCGGAAGTGATTGCACTGGCAAACGACAACCCCTATGGCTTAGCCACTGCGGTATGGACAGAAAATAGCAGTCGCGCGATTCGGGTCGCCGAGCAGATTGAAGTGGGGATCGCGTGGGTTAATAGCTGGTTTCTGCGCGATCTGCGGACGGCGTTTGGCGGCGCCAAACAATCGGGAATTGGGCGCGAGGGCGGTGTGCACTCGCTTGAGTTTTATACAGAACTGAAAAACATTTGCGTGAAGCTATGAGTTAACAGGGCTTCAACGCCCCTCTGCGAGGAAGAAAATGGAACAAGCAGCGTTACATAAACTGGGTGATGAGCTTTACGCGGCGATGTGTGAGCGGCGAATGGTCGCCCCCTTGACTGAGGTTAACCCGCACTTGAGCATCGAGGATGCGTACCAAATCTCTCTGCAGTTTTTAGCCAACCGCGTTAACGCCGGTGAGGGCGTTATTGGCAAAAAGATTGGCGTAACCAGCAAAGCCGTTATGGATATGCTGGGTGTGGGGCAGCCTGACTTCGGGTTTATGACAGATGCGATGCGCCACGATGGCGAGATGGCGATCTCCAGCGCATTGATCCAGCCCCGTGCAGAGGGCGAGATTGCCTTCCTGCTAAAACGTGATTTGCAGGGTCCCGGCGTCACGAACGCCGACGTGCTCGCCGCGACAGACGCGGTAATGCCATGCTTTGAAGTCGTCGATTCTCGCGTCAAGGACTGGCAGATCAAGATACAGGACACTGTTGCGGATAATGCATCCTGTGGCTGGTTCACCGTCAACGAGGCGGCAGCGATCAGCCCAACGGCAATTGACCTTGCCACTTGTGGAATGGTGGTCACTAAAAATGGCAAGGTGATCTCCACTGGCGCGGGCGCCGCGGCTCTGGGAAGCCCTGTGAACTGCGTGGCATGGCTCGCCAACACGCTGGGTGAGTTCGGGATCACCCTAAAGCAGGGAGACATCATTCTCTCTGGTAGCTTGGTGCCACTGGAGCCGGTGACAGCCGGTGACGAAATGACGGTAAGAATTGGTGGTATGGGCGACTGTACCGTGGCATTTACCTGAGAGGGAGAGAACTCATGGGCTGTAACCTTGATCAGGGCACTATCGAAAAAATCGCCGAGCACTGCGAAAACGCAGAGCTAAATTGCCAGGAAATCATCAAGCTGACGGATGATTACCCCGATATGAATTTCGCGGATGCGACCGCCGTGCAGTGGCAGATGCGCCGCAACAAGGAAGCGCGCGGTACGCGCATCGTCGGGATGAAAATGGGGCTCACCTCATGGGCGAAAATGAACCAGATGGGGGTCACTCAGCCCTGTTACGGTTTTTTATGCGATTACTTCAGTTACGCCGACGGTGCCACGGTTCCTTTTAGCGATTTTATTCACCCAAAAGTAGAAGCTGAAGTTGCCTTTGTGACTAACAAGGATCTGAAAGGCCGGGGTATTTCGGTTGACGAGGTCATGGCCGCCACCGAGTTTGTGGTGCCGGCACTGGAGATCATTGACTCCCGCTATAAGGACTTCAAATTCGATCTGACCAGCGTGATGGCAGATAACTCGTCATCAAGGGGCTTTGTGATTGGTAGCAAGGCCGCGGCGCCAGATGCGTGTGACTGGTCAACACTGGGTGTTGTCATGGAAAAGAACGGCAAATTGGTTGAGTTGGGCGCCGGCGCCGCAGTGCTAGATCACCCTGCCGCTTCCGTTGCGATGCTCGCCGAGATGCTGGCAGATATTGATGAATTCATTCCTGCAGGCACTTTCGTCATGACTGGCGGCATCACCGCCGCGGTTCTCGCTGAGCCAGGCGACTCATTCAGCGTGCGTTACCAAAATATGGGCAACGTGACGCTGTCCTTCAGCTAGGGGTTGTGAGATATGGTGGAGAAGCTGCGAGCGTTGATTATCGGGCCCGGGAATATCGGAACCGACCTTTTGATGAAAGCCCAACGCAGCGACTGGATTGAGCCGGTCTGGATGGTTGGCGTTGAGGAATCAGAGGGAATTAAGCGCGCCCAGGGGATGGGCATGAAAACGTCGGTTACCGGTATCGATGGCGTTTTGGAACACATCGCGGCAGACGACATCCGCATCGCTTTCGATGCGACGTCCGCTTATGCCCACGCTGAGCATGCACGGAAACTGAATGAGCTGGGCGTGATCATGGTTGATTTAACGCCTGCAGCGATAGGCCCGTTCTGTGTCCCACCGGTCAATCTCGCTGAGCACTCTGCTGCCTTGGCGATGAACGTCAATATGGTGACCTGTGGTGGCCAGGCCACCATCCCGATGGTGCACGCGGTTTCCCGTGTGCAATCAGTGGCCTACGGAGAAATCGTCGCGACGGTAGGGTCTAAATCGGTTGGCCCTGGTACTCGAAAAAACATCGATGAGTTTACCCGGACGACCTCTGCGGCCGTCTCGCAGATCGGGGGCGCTCGGGAAGGCAAAGCCATTATTATCATCAATCCTGCTGAGCCGCCGCTCATCATGCGAGACACGATCCATTGCTTGGTTGATGATGAGCCTGATCAGGAGGCCATCACACAGTCTGTCCAGGACATGGTGGCCGAAGTCCAGAAATATGTGCCGGGGTACCGTCTGGTGAACGGACCGGTGTTTGACGGAAATCGTGTGTCGACCTTTTTGGAGGTCGAAGGATTGGGCGATTTCTTGCCCAAGTACGCGGGTAATCTAGACATCATGACCGCTGCGGGCCTGCGGACTGCCGAAATGCTCTCCGAGGAAGTCGCCAGCGGCCACTTTGCGCTGCCTGCCCGAACGTAGAGGAAGGTTTAAATATGAACTTAAACGGTAAGCGGGTCACGCTACACGACATGAGCTTGCGTGATGGGATGCACGCCAAGCGGCACCAGATTTCAATTGATGAAATGGTCTCAGTGGCCTGCGGTTTGGATGACGCGGGCATGCCGCTGATTGAGGTGACGCACGGCGATGGATTGGGCGGTGCCTCCGTCAACTACGGGTTCCCCGCGCACAGCGATGAGGAGTACCTCGCAGCCGTGGTACCCAAGATGAAGCAGGCTCGGATTTCGGTTCTGCATGTGCCGGGTATTGGCACCTTGGACCATATCCGGATGGCCAGCGATTTAGGCGCCTCAACGATTCGCATTGCGACGCATTGCACCGAGGCTGATATTTCCGAGCAGCACATTGGGGTGGGCCGAGATCTTGGCATGGACACCGTTGGCTTTCTGATGATGGCGCACATGATCGATGAGGCTCAGTTTCTGGAGCAGGCGCTGCTCATGGAATCTTACGGCGCTAACTGTATTTACTGTACGGATTCCGCCGGTTATATGTTGCCTGACGAGGTGACAACGAAGATTTCGGCTTTGCGACAAGCACTAAAAAGTGACACGCAGATTGGTTTTCACGGTCACCATAACCTTGCAATGGGCGTTGCCAATTCGCTTGCCGCCATTGAAGCGGGTGCTGATCGAATCGATGGCTCGGTCGCAGGTCTCGGGGCCGGGGCAGGCAATACGCCGTTGGAGGTGTTATCTGCTGTACTTCATCGCATGGGCGCTGAGGATGGCATTGATCTCTACAAAATCATGGATGTAGCGGAAGACTTGGTTGTTCCCATGATGGACCAGCCAATTCGCGTTGACCGGGACTCACTGACTTTGGGTTACGCAGGGGTTTATAGCTCTTTTCTATTGTTTGCCAAGCGCGCAGGTGAGAAGTATGGCGTACCCACCAGAGACTTGCTGGTTGAACTGGGCCGTCGGGGAACGGTTGGCGGCCAGGAAGACATGATTGAAGACCTCGCACTCACCATGTCCGCTCACAGCGACTAGGGGCATCGACGTGTTGATGATCCTGCACATGCGCCGTATTTGCGCTTGGCTGCCAGCACAGGCTCTTTCCGGAAAAGGGTGGAATGTATAACAAGGCGATGGAATACGCTCATCGCGAAGAATAAAGGAGGAGTAGATAAGTGGCGCTGCGATACACACTGCACAGTTTAGTTTTCCTTTGGGGCTTTGTGGTGGCCTGCTCAGCCAGTGCGGCTGAATTTGATCCCAGGCCCGGACTACTTGCGCAGCAAGATGAGTGGTTAGGCCGCAGTATCGATGCCAGCAGCTTAGCGCAGTTCGATGCCTATTTGCCTCCGGCACTGTCTGAAGTCATCGCCAAGGGCGCCACCGAACTCACGACCGGGCCTTTTATCACTGTACCGGTCCATCCTCGTTATGTTGAGGCGACCGATCAATTCGGCGGTCAAGCGGAATTAGGCGATGAAGTGGGCGACTTGCTCAACTATCAGCAAGGCCGCCCATTCCCCGGTTTGCCGGAAGCGTCTGATCCACGTGCTGGCGAGAAGATAGCCTGGAATATGCGCTACGGCTACGGTCCTGACGAGGCGGAAACCGAGTTGATGACCTGGCGCTACAAGAATATGAGAACAAACAACGAGGAGCGCAGAATCGAAATGTACGGCGCGATTATGCGCTTTGATCATCGTCATGTGCGTGAGCCTCTTCCTGCGATAGAGCAAAATCGGGCGGAGTTGTATTCTGCTTTGTACCTCAAAGTCGATTTTCCGTTCGATATCAAAAACACCCAGTTATTGACGCATACAAAACTGGACGACGGAGAGCCCGAGCAAGCCTGGATTTATCTGAATACCCAGCGCCGCGTGAAGCGGCTTGGCACGGGCCAGAAGACCGATGCCTTCTTAGGCAGTGACATCATGATTGAGGATTTTCTGGGCTATAACGGACGTATCCGTGACATGGCCTGGGAGTATGTCGGCAGCACCGAAATTTTTGCGCCAGTGTACGGGTTCGACGATCTCTCTTTGGAGAGCAAGATTGATTTGGATGGCCATGAGGTGATTGAGTTCGGGGGTGCTGGAGGCTGCTTTCCGGAAATTACCTGGCAGCCCCGGGTTGTGCATAAAGTGAAGGCCACTCCTCTGGCGGAGAGTCACCCGATCGGGCATCGCCTGTTTTATATCGATGCTGCGACGTATGCACCCATGGTCACAGAAATTTTTGATCGTGCCGGCAAGCTTTGGAAACTTGGTGTGGTCGCGGTAAGTGATTCCTCAAAGCATGGCGAGGAGAATGCGGAGTGGCAGGGACTCATTACGGATGGCGTAACGATGATTGACTTGCAAGCGGAGCACTGTACGACGTTGCAGTTCGATACGCGCATTCCTGATCAACTGCTGCGCACGCAATTATTCACTACCCAGCAAATGCGTTCGGCGGGGCGCTGAGACAAGAAGATGAGAGAACCGATCGACGTTCACGTCTATTTCAACTTTAGAAGCCCCTATTGCTATCTAGTATCAAAGACCATGTGGTCCATTTTCGATAATTACCACAGCCGCTTGGTCTGGCACCCGGTGGGAGGGTGGAATTTGCGCTCCAGCCCCGAGCGTGCAAAGAAGAAGCTGCCGATCGCGCGCCAGGATATGGCGCGCTTTGCTCGTCGGTTAGGTATTCCCGTCAATCCGCCACCCATGGAGACTGAGCCGACACCAGCTGGCGCGGCCTCAATATTGGCTGAATCAGAGGGGTGCCTGAGAGAGTTTATTGTCGAAACGATGCGAGAGGAATGGGAGTTCGGCAATAACATTGCCGAGGACTCGGCGTTGGCGGCCATTGCAGTGCGGTGCTCGCTGGACGTAGAGGCCGTGCTGGCGGCGGCCAAAGACCCCACCAATCTCGCGACCCTCGAGCAAAATGTTCAGGAAGCGGAGGACAAAGGGGTTATTGGTGTCCCAACCTTTGTGATCGACGACGAAATATTCTGGGGTCAGGATCGCGTTGAATTCGTCGAAGAAAGACTCAACGACATGCGCGCCCGCCGGCTATAGGCGGGGTGGGGTCCTCCTTACAACATAGGCACCCGCTAGATTAATCACTGATTGCGATCAGTAGGCGGCTCATGTTTCCAGCGCCGGTTGGACCATAGAAAGCTCTCCGGCTCATCGCGAATCGTTTCTTCCGCAGCCCTGACATAAGCCTCGATAATGGCCTCTTCGGTCAGCTGTCCGGGGGTCTCGACGATAGGAATCAGGCTCAAATGATAATGGCCGCGTGATTTTCTTTGGCAGCGTGCAAACATCACCGGGAAATCTGTCAACTGCGCAATGGTCGCAGGGCCGGTGAAGAAAGCCGTCGGCTGATTTAACCAATCTGTCCAGTAAACTTTGTCCCGCTCTCCCGGTGACTGGTCGGCGACCAGCACCAGTGCGCGAAAGCGCCGACGATGCTTCAGCACATTCCGTGCAACCTTTTCCATAAGAATGGGCTCACCGCCAAATCGACTGCGCACCTCATAGGCAAAGCGGTCAGCGCCGTCGTTGTGCAATCGGCGATACACCGGATCGATCGGGATATCACCGTGTGCGTTCGCGGCGTGCATCATCCACTCCCAGTTACCGAGATGAATGGTCAGGACGATCACGGACCGACTGCGGTGCTCAGTCAGGCGATCGAGCTGATCGAGGCCCTCGACCGTGACTCGGCGTTTGAAATCATCCAGAGTCATCTGTGAAGAATGGAGAATCTCCATGGTCACATCGGTGAACTGTTTATAAAAGCGCGAAGCAGTATCCTGCCGCCATGCGGCGTCGCGTTCGGGGAAGGCGTTGCGCAAGTTGGTGTCGATAACGGCGGCGCGATAGCGAAAAACCCGTTGCAGGAGAAACGCGGCCGCTGTCGACAGGCCGTACTTCACAGGCAGCGGTATGAGTGCGATGGCGCGGTAAATCCAGTAAGTCATCATGTGTCGCAGTGATCGGGCAGAGTCAAATTCAGGGCGCGCGGGATATCGTTTGCCTCCGGGCACTGAAGCCGGGAATTTCCGGCGAGGTTCAGTTTGCGTAAGCCGGCCATTCGTAACACGGGTATGGGATCCACCACATCGTTTTGATCCAGCAAGAGCTGCTCGAGCTGAGTGAGCCGCTCAAGCTCCAACAAGTTGCGGATGCGGTTACCGCTTAGCTTCATGGTGCGAATTTGGGTGAACTGTTCGAGTCCGGAGAGTGACTGGATGCCCGCGTGACTGCAGTTCAATGTGACCAGTTCCTCCGCCCCATTAGCGGCGAGATCAGAGACGGTCTGCTGCAGACAACCTGCCAACGCAGCATCGTCAATACCCTCGACCTGAAATGGCGCTGAGGGTTCATAAACCGTCCTATCATTGACGGTGATATCGTATTGACCCAGTTGGCCGCAGCCCGTCAGCAAAACGAGACAGGTGATCAGCAACGCGCCGGTTAACTCTGTGTGAAATAGGCCCATATAATGACTAGCCAAAAAACGAACGCAGTCAATCACGGCCCATCATCCAATGCAAACGTCGCCTCCTGACATGCCACACTTCCCCCCGCAACCGGTGACGGTCGTGCCGGTACCGGGAGAGTCGCCCAAACGAGCACAGAGCGTGGCTGCGCAGCTGATGCTCCCGTGTCGAGACCAGGCCGGATCTGCGGATCTATTGCTAGTGGTGGGTGAAGTGGAGGCCTGGCTGGAGCTAGAGGGGGTCAAGGTCAACGTTCAGTTTGATTCTGCCGCCATGAGGCACCGACGAAAGGGCGGGCACAATGAGCTACTGGGACGGGCGGTGGGGGTCAAGGCAGATCGTAAACCCAGCATCTTTGACGCGACCGGGGGCATGGGTCGAGACGCCTTTGTACTGGCGGATCTGGGTTGTGCAGTCACGCTTTGTGAGCGCGTGCCGGTGCTGCTCTGGTTGTTACAGGAGGCACTCAGTTTGGCGAGCGTGAGCCGCTATGAGCCTGTGCGGGACGCCGCGGGCCGCATGCACATTCGGTCAGGGGATAGCCGGTGCAGACTGTGGCGACTGGCTCGGTCATTTATCTTGACCCCATGTTCCCGGAGCGAAAGAAGGCGGCAGCCGTGAAAAAAGAGGCGCTCATGCTGCAGTCGCTGACCGATGTTCAAGACACGGGCGATACGCTGTGGGCGTGGGCCTGGGCACAACCGGTCGAGCGCATTGTTGTAAAGCGGCCGCTGCGAGCGCCGACGCTGGGCGACCAGACGCCCTCACATACGCTGTCAGGTAAAGCGGTTCGTTTCGATGTCTTTGTGCGTCAGATTGAGCAGGGGTCCACCGGGTGACGGCCAAGTCCATCTGGCTCGGGGTAGAGTCATTGCCAATCGAGCTAATGGGTTTGGCTGTAAGCCATCCCAACCCCATCTTTTGCGGGTGCTTGTCTGCATGTCAGGAACACTTGGCCGTCGCCGAGACAGTGCTGGAACAGGCAGGCAGGGACCCGAAAGCGCTGGATTGGCATGAGGTGGCCATAGGCACGACGATCGGTCAGGGCTATCTGGCGGATCTGTTGCGTCAGTGTGGCCCTATAGAGCAGATTGTTTGGGTGTGGCCGGAGAAGGCGGGTGCACTCGCTAAGGCGTCAGCCACCGTTCCCCTTGACGAGGCTTTGATCAGAGCTCGCACGGTGGTAGAGGGCGTCGTGGTGATGGCGAGTGGCGCAGCCGCAGCAGTAGCGTCGGAGCGCGGTATCACGGTGACACTATTATTGCCCGACTCAGTGCCCGCGAATTCACCTCATGAGCAGGGTTTATGGGCGTTTGTCGAGCGCTTCGCCGCGACCGCGAACGCGGCATCGACGCCGAAGGGAGTCTCTTTTAGGCTGCTGACTCAGTCGGCGTGGCGTCACGCTACTACCCCATAGAACTCAGTGTGCTGCGCGGTGTTGTCGACAGCGCGATCGCTTCGATAAGGCTTGCGTTTGGCGGCTCGAGCCGAGCTGATATGCCGGTATTAATCGGGGAGTAATCGCTCAAGCATGCCCTGATAGATCTCGGTCAGGCGCGGTATGTCGGCCGTTTTGACCCGCTCATTGCATTGGTGAATGGTTTCATTAACGTGACCCACCTCCACGACCTGTGCGCCTGTGGGGGCGATGAATCTGCCGTCGGACGTACCACCCCCCGTCGAAACCTCCGGTGTCAGTGCGGTAGTCGCGCGAATGCTGTCAGAGACTGCTGTGAGCAGCGCCCCGGGTTCTGTCAGGAAAGGTTCGCCGCTCAGTGACCAGGTGATGTCATAGTGAAGGTCATGTTGCTTAAAAATCGCCTCGCATCGCTCCTGAATCGACTGAGCGGTGAGCGCCGTGCTGAAACGCAGATTGAACAGGACCTCGATGCTACCGGGAATGACGTTGGTCACTCCCTGCCCAGCCTGCACCGTTGAAATCTGCAGGGAGGTGGGGTCAAAGAAGTCGTTCCCTGCGTCCCATGGCTCGCGCGCCAGAGCATCAAGCGCGGGCAGCGCCCGGTGAATCGGATTATCAGCAAGGTGGGGGTAAGCAATGTGCCCCTGCTTGCCGTGGATGACGAGCGTCGCGTTCAGGGAGCCACGGCGGCCGTTCTTGACCAGATCGCCCAGTTGGCGGGTGCTTGAGGGCTCGCCGACCACGCACCAGTCGATCTGTTCGCCGCGGGCTGCCAAGGCATCGACTACCTTCACCGTGCCATCTCGTGCGGGACCCTCTTCGTCAGACGTGATCAAAAAGCCAATTCGCCCGGTGTGTCGAGGATGCTCTGTCACAAATTGCTCGCAGGCCACCACCATAGCCGCCAAACTCGCTTTCATGTCTGCGGTGCCGCGACCGACAAGATACTCTCCCGACGCTGTCGCAGTGAAGGGGTCTGACTGCCAGTTGCTCAGGTCGCCGGGGGGCACCACGTCGGTATGACCGGCGAAGACCAGCAGTGGCCCGTCTTCTCCCCGGGTCGCCCAGAAATTGTCGACGTCGCCAAAGCGCATCGGTTCGATATGGAAGCCGGCTGCCGAGAGGCGTGCCGTCATAATAGCCTGACAACCCGCGTCATCCGGTGTGACAGAGGCGCAGCTGATGAGCTGATGTGTCAGCGCCAGCGTGGGATCCATGTCATCAGTTGTTGGCATGCAGCATCTCGTTGAGCTCGATGGCACTTTTATTGGTCAAACACTGGACTGCCCCGGTGCTGGAGTGCCGCCGGAATAAAAGATCGGATCTTCCCGCGAGCGTTCGCGCCGAGACCGTCTCTACCGTCGCACCGCTCTCCTCGAGAACATTGACCTTGGTACCTGCGGTCACAAACAGCCCTGCTTCGATAGTGCAGCGATCTCCCAGAGGAATACCCAATCCGGCATTGGCGCCAATCAGACAGTCTTCACCCACTGAGATAATGATGTCGCCGCCCCCTGAGAGCGTGCCCATGGTCGAACAGCCGCCACCCAGGTCAGAGCCCTTGCCCACCCAGACTCCAGCGGATATCCGGCCCTCGATCATGCCGGGACCTTCGGTGCCCGCATTGAAGTTAATAAACCCTTCGTGCATGACGGTGGTGCCCGCTCCGAGATAGGCACCCAGGCGCACCCTTGCTGTGTGCGCGATGCGCACGCCACCGGGGACCACGTAGTTGGTCATCTTCGGAAATTTATCGACACTGGAGACCTCCAGCACCTCACCGCGCAGTCGCGCGTCAAGTTGACGCTGTGAAAGTTCCCGCAGATCTACCGGTCCTTGCCCCGTCCAGGCCACGTTGGGCAGTAAGCCAAAGAGGCCCGAGAGATCCGTCGCATGGGGTTTGACGAGTCGGTGAGAGATGAGATGCAGCTTGAGATAGGCTTCCTCAACCGACGTCGGCGCCGAGTTGTCCGCGAGCGCAGTGGCGACGACTGGCTGGCTCGCATGCGTCAACTGTTGCGCAAGCTGGGCAAGGGTGTCTTCACCCGCCGCTTTGAGCCCTGATGCCAATTCAGTGAGCTGTGCGTTATCGAGTCTGCCGGTAACGCCTTCCAGTGCAGCCGCTACACCACCACTCACTGCAGTGAGTGGTTGGGGGTAGAACGTATCGAGCGGCTCACCCTGTGCATTCTCTGAGACGATGCCAAGACCAAAACCGTGCAGGGAGCCCATCAGATACGTTCCTTAAATGCCAAAATAATGTGCGTAGTCGTCGGTGGTAAACCCGACCGAGACGCTGTCCCGCCACTCGAGCACGGGGCGTTTGATCAGTGTCGGATGGGTAAGCAGGATGTCGACGGCCCCGCTTTGGTCCAACACACTGCGCTCTGCGTCTGACAACTGCTTAAAAGTGGTGCTCCGGCGGTTAACGAGTCGCTCGTTACCCACGATGTCGAGCCACTTGGACAGGCGTTCGCGGCTGGGTGTTGCCTCTCTGAGATCGACAAAATCGTGGTCCACATGATGGCTATCAAGCCACTTCCGCGCCTTGCGCACCGTGTCGCAGTTAGGGATGCCATACAGCATGGGCGTTTTCATCATGTTGACTGTGTCATCACCTGTTAAAGCCTGTGGAATACAAGGGTGCACCGCGCCTTCATTGTGCACAACGAATGGAGCCGAAGGTTAGCAGAATTGCGTCTCTGGCGTCTCTGCGCCGAGGCGGTTAGGCTTTATGACAGCGCTTGGGATGCTTGCGTGCAGGGTAACAGGTGCGGCAGATATCACAGACTCGGCCGTCACAGCCGCGAGCCGTGCAGTACTCCCGCCCATAAAAAATGATTTGCAGATGCAGGGCATTCCAGCGTGTCTCGGGGAAAGCGCGCTTCAGGTCCCGCTCGGTTTCGACCACGTTGCGGCCTCGGGTCAGGCCCCAGCGCTGGGCCAGTCGATGGATATGGGTATCCACGGGGAAGGTCGGCATGCCAAAAGCTTGAGCCATGACTACGCTTGCGGTCTTGTGGCCCACACCGGGGAGTTGTTCCAGCGCATCGAGATCAGCAGGCACTTCACCATCGTGTAGATCAAGGAGCATTTCGCTGAGTCGGTGAATCGCTTTGGATTTTTGGGGTGACAGGCCACACGGGCGGATGATAGCGCGGATCTCCTCGACCGAGAGTGTGACCATTTGCTCCGGCGAGTCGGCTCTGGCAAACAGGGCAGGCGTCACCTGATTCACGCGTTCATCGGTACATTGCGCGCTCAGCAATACCGCGACCAGCAGCGTGTACGGGTCGCGGTGATCGAGCGGCACCAGTGTTTGTGGATAGAGCGCCTGCAGTCTGTGATCGATGAAGGCGATGCGCTCCGCTTTACTTAAATTCGCCACGGTCGCCCTATTACCAACCTTGCTTAACGGTTTGTGAGATCCGCTCCGCAGCCTCAACGCACTGTGATAATTCGGCCACTAGTGCCAGCCTGACGCGATGCTCACCCGGGTTGCCCTGCCGCGTATCACGGGCGAGGTAACGACCGGGCAGGACTTTGACGCCGGCGCGCTGAAAGAGGCTTTGGGTAAAAGACTCGTCGTCGATGGGTGTCTCGGGCCACAAATAAAAACCGGCATCCGGCGTCGGTGTTGCCATGATCGATGCCAGGATGGGCGTCACCGCTGTCAAATTTTTGCCGATAAAGCGCCCGGTTCTCCAGCACATGCGCTTCGTCTCCCCAAGCCCATTCACTGGCCATCTGATGATGGGGCGGCATGGCGCAACCGTGATAGGTGCGATAGCGCCGGAAGCGCTCTATCCAGAGCGGATCTCCAGACACGAATCCGGATCGTAGCCCCGGCAGATTGGACCGCTTGGAGAGACTGTGAAAACAGAGGCAGTGACGATAGTCGGTGTCACCCATGGCCGCCGCTGCTTCCAGCAGCCCCGCGGGAGGCGCTGCCTCGTCGGGGTAAATTTCGCTGTAGCACTCGTCGCTGGCGATCACAAAGTCGTGCTCGTGGGCCAGCGCAATGAGCTGCTGCAGTCACTCGCGAGACATGACCGCACCGGCGGGGTTGCCGGGGGTGCAAATGAAGAGCAGCTGGCAGGCTTGCCACTGATCCGCGCTCACCGACGAGAAATCGGGAAGAAAGGCCGTGTCTGCCCCGCAATTAATCAAGAGAGGCTCGGTGCCTGCTAGCAGGGCAGCACCCTCATAGATTTGATAGAACGGATTGGGGCAGATCACAGCCCCCGGCTGGCCATGGGTCACCACGGTCTGCGCCAGTGCAAACAGTCCCTCTCGCGTGCCGTTGAGGGGCAGCACGTGTCGATCTGCATCGAGTGACGGTAGGTGGAAGCGCCGCTCTAACCAGCGGGCGATTGCAGCCCGTAATTGGGGTCTTCCCGCGGTGGCGGGGTATTGGGCCACCAGAGCGCTGGTTTGATTCAGGCATTCGATGACCGCTGCCGGCGGTGGGTGCTGGGGTTCGCCGATGGTCAGAGGAATGATGTTCGTATCTGGCGGGGAGATCCCCGCGAAGAGGTGCCCCAGCTTTTCAAAAGGGTAGGGGTGGAGCGCCTCTAGCCCAGCGTTCAAATCTGAAGGTCCACCGGGAGGTTTCCTCGCTTTGCACGGCCCCGAGTTCGGCAACCAGATCCTGCTCTAACTGAGCCAGCAGGGTGTCGTTATGCAGAGGGCCGCCGGCAGCGTCGGCCAGGAAAAAGAGGTCTTCGACCCGTTCTCCCAGAGTCTGGATTTTGGCGCCCTGAATCGAGACCTCATAGCGCGATAGCACTGACCCCAGCCGTGCGAGCAGACCCGGCCTGTCTGCCGTTGCCACTTCGAGGGTCGTCAAGCCCCCGGATTCGTCCTGTGCGAAGCGGACGGTAGTGGGGATCGAGAAAGCCTTGACGGTTCTGGGGGTATGCCGCGACACGGTTTTCAGCGCAGCTTGACTCAGGTGTTGTCGGATTCTGTCCTCGATTTCACTGAAGGTATCGGGATGCGAATCCAATGACGCCCCATCACTTTTCAGGACAAAAAAAGTGTCGAGGGTACTGCCGTCGGCATCACTGTAAATTCGGGCGTCATGGATGCTGAGATCGAGGGTGTCCAGGGCGGCACAGATCCGGGCAAACGTATTGGGCTCATCCCGCGTGTGCACGAATATCTGCGTAGCGTTGCCTATCGGCGACTCACTCGCTTGTTTTACCAGGACCAGCGCACCCTGCTGCTGATCGTGATCCGCAATCGCCTCCGTATGCCAGGCAATATCCTCAGCCCGCTCGCGCAGGAAATAGTCTTCACCCCGGGCAGCCCAGAGTTGGGTCAATTCGTCCTCCAGAAAGCCCCTGTATTCCAGAGATTCTGCTGCAGCACGTTTGGTGGTGCGGATGACCTCATCCCGATTAAGGGGATTCTCGAGGCCGCGGTTCAGGGCGCGCCGTGTTTCGGTATAGAGCTGGCGCATCAGTGACGATCGCCAGGCATTCCACAGCTCAGGATTGGTGCCTGCGATGTCGGCCACGGTGAGGGTGTAGAGATAATCGAGTCGCTCTTCGGTCACCACGATTTCTGCGAATCGCTGGATCTCCTCAGGGTCCGAGATATCCCGTCGCTGAGCAATATGACTCATCAGCAAATGATTCTTTACTAACCAGACAATCAGCGCTGTATCGGGTTTTGACACGCCATGGTCAGCACAAAATTGCTCAGCGTCCACGGCGCCCAGCTCTGAGTGATCGCCGCCTCGACCTTTGCCGATATCATGGAATAGGGCGGCGATATAGAGGAGCCTCGGGTCACGCAGGCGGCGCGCAATGCGGGTCGACACCGGAAAGCGATCGGTATAGTCGGCGCGCATAAAACGCCGGGTATTGGCAATGACCTCAGTGGTGTGTGCATCCACCGTATAGGCGTGAAACAGATCAAATTGCATCTGACCGATGATGCTGCCAAATGCCGGCAGGTAGCGGCCCAGCACGCCGTGACGCGACATTCGTCTGAGCTGCTTCGTCATGTTGTGGGGTACCCCGATCACCTGCATAAACAGATCGCGATTGACCTGTGATGCGCGAAACGACTCGTCAATCAGGGGCGCATCCCGCCGCAGCAGCCGCTGGGTATTGGGCTCAATTCGGTCAACCAGTGAGTCGTTACCAATCAGCACAAACAGCCGCAATAAATTGCTGGGGTTGTCACGAAAAACCGCATCATGCCTTGCGCGAATGCGGCCATCGCTGACCTCGAAGTCATCGTCGATCACGCGGATCGCTGATTCAGGGGCATCGGAGAGTCGATGCTCAAACACTTCTATCAACAGCTCATTCAGTTGGCTCAGGGTCAGCATCCAACGGTAGTAGACCTGCATAAACTGCTCGACAGCCAGCGTATCGCCGTCGGACATGTCCCACGCCGCAGCCAGTTTTTTCTGATGGTCGAACAGCAGTCGATCATCGGCGCGACCCGTCATGGTGTGCAACGCAAACCGAACCTGACTCAGAAATTCCTGCCCATTGCGCAATTGGTCGCGCTCTGCGTCACTCAAAAAGTCAGGCTCATCGATTTCGCTGAGCCCGGCGCCAAAGCACCGCAGCGTGATCCACTCAATGACCTGAAGATCCCGGAGGCCTCCGGGCGAGCTTTTAATATTAGGTTCTAGGGCATACTCGGTGTTGCTGTATCGATCGTGGCGATTCTGCTGTTCCCCGAGTTTGCCGCGGATAAAGGCGTTGGGGGCCCACATGCGAGACGGCGCTGTTAACGTTTCCAGCGCGCCTTTCAGTGTGGGGTCGCCCTCAAGATGGCGCGACTCCATCATGGTGGTGACGACGGTGAGATCTTCTTCGGCCAGCGCCTCACATTCCGCCAGTGTCCGGACACTGTGGCCAATTTGCAGACCGGTATCCCATAGGCTGGTAACAAAACGCTCCAGTTTGGCAGCGGTATCGGCGCTGGGCGGCGCACGTGTGAGCAACAGCACATCGATATCCGAGTGCGGAAAGAGCTCCCCCCTACCGTAGCCCCCGACAGCAATCAGCGCGGTATCAGTGTCTATGCCCACGTATTCCGACCACAGTTGCGTCAATACCGCGTCGACAGCGTCACTGGTCTGTCTCAATAAAGGCGTGATGGCCTTACTCGGATGAAAGTTGGCGGCTAGCGAATCCTTTGCCGCTTGCAGGAAGTTTCGTGCTGCCAGAGCAGGATTGACCTCATCGGTCAAAAAATCACCAAACTCTGGTAGAGGAGTATTGCCCAATCCTTCAGAAGGGGAGGGTTTCATCCCGCCTCCGTGTGAGCACCTCACATCCCGATTCGGTGACAACGATGGTGTGCTCCCATTGTGCAGAAAGTCGGCCGTCGCGGGTGGTGACCGTCCAGCCATCGCGCGTATTGAGCTTGGTGTAGCGTTTGCCAGCATTGATCATGGGTTCCACGGTGAACGTCATCCCTGGCTCCAGCCGCAGGCCGGTACCAGGCTTACCGTAGTGGAGAATCTGGGGTTCTTCATGAAAAACCTGGCCAATACCGTGCCCGCAGTATTCGCGCACCACTGAGTAGTAATTGGCTTCGGCATGCTGTTGGATAACATGTCCGAGATCACCCAGTGCTGCGCCGGGTTTCACCAGCGCCAGAGCCTGATAAAGACACTCCTGAGTGACCCGCATCAGGCGTTCAGCGTGGGGCGCTACATCCCCAACTCCGACCATGATGCTGGTGTCGCCGTGCCAACCGTCTTTGATCACGGTGACGTCGATGTTGATGATATCGCCGTTACGCAGTTTCTTCGTGTCTGACGGAATGCCGTGGCAAATGACCTCATTAACGGAGGTGCAGATAGACTTGGGGAACCCTTTGTAATTCAGCGGTGCGGGGATCGCTTTCTGAACGTTGACGATGTAATCGTGGCAAATACGGTCAATTTCGCCGGTCGTCATGCCCGCCTCCACCTGAGGGGCAATCATCTCGAGCACTTCTGCCGCCAAACGGCCAGCTTCGCGCATTTCAGCAATTTCAGTGTCGAGTCTTGGGCTTTACGGTGCTCATGGAGTGCGCCCTGTGGCGTCAGTTTTCGGGAGGGCGAGAGTGTAACCGACTCTGGGGCCCAATGGGGGTGCGCTTTTACTGCCGGCGGTGCTGTGGTATAAAGCGCGCCGCTGGAAGTTTCTGGCACAGCCAATTGTGGCAAATAGCACGTCCCATCGCAGTTGCGGACCCGGGTGCCGGTTTCCGGTTGGAGTCGCAGGAAGGGACGGAAGGTTAACCCAAACAGAGAGTTTGACTATGACGCAGGTAAGCATGCGCGACTTGCTGCAAGCAGGTGCGCACTTCGGACACCAGACCCGTTTCTGGAACCCCAAAATGGACCAATACATTTTTGGGGCCCGCAACAAAATCCACATTATCAATCTTGAGCACACCGTGCCCGCTTTTAACGACGCCTTGACCACGGTGCAGCGCCTGGCAGAGAAGAAAAATCAGGTGATGTTCGTCGGTACCAAGCGCGCGGCCGGCAAGATCATTGAGGAACATGCCCGACGTTGCGGCATGCCCTTCGTGAGCCACCGCTGGCTGGGTGGCATGCTTACTAACTACAAAACGATCCGCTCATCGATCAAGCGATTGCGCGAGCTTGAAGAGCAAGAGAGCAATGGCACCTTTGCCAAGCTGACCAAAAAAGAGGCCTTGATGCGGTCTCGCATGAAAGAAAAGCTTGAGCGCTCTATCGGCGGTATCAAGGAAATGTCGGGTTTGCCCGACGTGTTGTTCGTGGTGGATGTAGATCACGAGCGCATTGCCGTCACCGAAGCGAATAAGCTTGGGTATTCCCGTGATTGGCATTGTCGACACCAATAGCGATCCCGATGGCGTGGATTATCGTGATTCCCGGTAATGACGATGCCATCCGCGCCGTTAAGCTTTACGTCACGGCCGTGGCTGATGCGGTTCTGGCAGGAAAGGCTCAGGCTGGTGAGGTGGTGTCGGCGGATGAGTTTGTCGAAGTCACAGAACCTGAGGCAGAGTCAGCTCCCGCAGTCGAGGCTGGTGAAGCACCTGCAGAAGAGGCCGGCGAGGCAGTAGCGCCGGAGGCCGAGGCTGCAGTACCGGCCGCAGCGGCCGAGGTGGCGCCCGAGACTCAAGAGGCCGATTCTGGTGCGAGTGCAGACTCAGGTGCTGCCGAAAGCGCTGCTGAAGAGGCTGAAAATTCGGCTGAAGAGGCTGAAACCCCGGCTTCCTGAGGTTCGACGAGGCGACAATGCCCGTTGCGTGATCACGGGGCCTTCAGGCCCCTATTATTAACTGTTTAGCCGCCGGTGAGGCGGTTTCATGAGGTGAAAGCATGTCTGCTGCATTGGTGAAAGAACTGCGCGAGAGGACTGGCTTGGGTCTGCTTGAATGCAAGAAAGCGCTGGCCGAGGCAGGAGGGGATGTCGACGCGGCGATCGAGGCTTTACGCAAGTCCAGTGGGATGAAGGCAGCAAAAAAAGCGGGCAGGACGGCGGCCGATGGTGTGGTTGCTATTCAGACGGCCGCCGATGGTAGCTTCGGGGCCATGATCGAAATTAATAGCGAGACGGATTTTGTCGCTCGCGACGAGAACTTTCTCACTTTCGTTCACAGCGTATTGGCTAAGGCATTTGAGCAGCGCATCAGTGATGTAACGTCGCTCGCAGAGGGTGAGATCGAGGAGGCGCGTCAGGCGCTGGTTCAAAAAATCGGCGAAAATATTAGCGTTCGCCGGGTGGCGACCCATGAAGCCGACGCCGGCGTGATCGGCGGGTATGTCCACGGTAATAATCGCATCGCGGTTCTGGTTTCGCTAAAGGCTGGTTCCGAGGAACTTGCACGGGACGTTGCGATGCACGTGGCGGCGGTGAATCCTCAGGTGGTCTCGCCAGATCATATGCCCCAGGAACTGGTGGCCAAAGAGCGAGAAATATATGCCGCTCAGGCTCAAGATTCGGGCAAGCCGCCCGAAATCGTCGAGAAAATGATCGATGGCAGAATTCGCAAGTTTCTGTCAGAGAATAGTTTGACTGAGCAGGCGTTCGTTAAAGATCCCGACCTCACAGTGGGCAAGCTCGTGGCGCAAGCGGGGGCGGAAATCCTCGGTTTTACGCGCTTTGAGGTGGGTGAAGGCATCGAAGTGGAGAAAGTCGATTTCGCCACAGAAGTGGCAGCGCAGCTCGGCGGCTGATTGCGCGACTCACCCTGAACCACTCTGGGGGTCCAAACAGCGTCGCGATGACAAGAATCACCAAGGTTTCCGTGTGAACTGTGGTCTCGGAGTCCGGTAGCATGACGGGACAAGCGGTGATCAGGTGGAGAGAGGCGTAGATGGCGGCAGACAAGGTTTATAAGCGCATACTGCTCAAGTTGAGCGGTGAAGCGCTGACCGGTCAGGAAGCCTACGGTATTGACCCCAAAGTACTCGATCAGCTGGCGCTCGAAATTGGGCAACTGGTTGGTATCGGCGTGCAGGTGGGACTGGTAGTCGGTGGCGGCAACCTATTTCGAGGGGCGGCACTGAGCGCGGCGGGCCTAGATCGCGTCACTGGCGACCATATGGGGATGTTAGCGACGGTGATGAACGCCTTGGCACTCCGTGATGCACTGGAACGTTCCAATATTGCCACCCAGGCGATGTCTTCCATTCCGATGAGCGGGGTGGTGGAGCACTACGACCGCCGCAAGGCGATCCGGGCCCTGTCCAACGGCGACGTGGTTATTTTCGCGGCAGGCACCGGCAATCCGTTTTTTACCACTGACTCCTCGGCCTGCCTGCGCGGTATCGAGGTCAAGGCTGATGTGGTGTTAAAAGCCACGAAGGTCGATGGTGTCTACAGCGCTGATCCGGTGACGCACCCGGACGCCGTGAAATACGACGTCCTCAACTACGACGAAGTACTGGACAAAAAACTCGGGGTGATGGATTTGACGGCGATTTGTCTGGTCCGGGACCATGGTATGCCCGTTAGGGTATTTAACATGGCGCAGCGGGGTGCGCTCCTCAACATCGTTCGGGGCGGGGATGAGGGCACCCTGATTCAGGCCTGATCAGGATGAATGAGAAGACAAAGTAGGATCAGCGACAATGATTGATGACATCAAACAGGATACCGAAGATCGCATGGGTAAAGCCCTCGATGCGCTCTCTCATAACTTCAATAAAATCCGCACCGGTCGCGCGCATCCCAGTTTACTGGACAGTATTCGGCTCGATTATTACGGCGCGGAAACCCCGCTGAATCAGTTGGCGAACATCAATATCGAAGATGCCCGGACCCTCAGCGTTGTGGCGTTCGATAGAGCGATTACGCCAGATATTGAGCGTGCCATTATGAAATCTGATTTGGGTTTGAATCCCGCAACCGCGGGCGATGTGATGCGAATTCCCATGCCGGTACTCACGGAGGAGACCCGTAAGGGGTATATCAAGCAAGCCCGCGGTGAGGCCGAATCGGCTCGCGTGTCGGTGCGCAGTGCCAGACGTGACGGGCTGGGATTACTGAAAGAATTGCTGAAGGAGAAGGAAATCTCCGAGGACGAAGAGCGGCGCGGTCATGATGTCATCCAGAAACTGACCGATGACCATGTGGCCAGAGTAGAGGTTGCTCTGGGTCAGAAAGAAGCCGATCTGATGGCGATCTGAGACTCGAGAGGAATTACCCTTGCAAGCGTCCGAGATCCAACTCCGCAGCGTTCCCCGTCACCTCGCTATTATCATGGACGGTAATAACCGGTGGGCGCGTCGCGAGGGCTATCCGGGTGTTGCAGGGCATCGGGCGGGCGCCGAAGTCGTGCGTGAGATCGTCTCTGCCTGCGAAGCGCGTGGAGTTCGCTATCTGACTTTGTTCGCGTTCTCGAGCGAGAACTGGGGTAGACCAAGGGCTGAAGTGCGGGCTTTGCTGGCGCTGCTCTCGCGCTATCTGCGCAATGAAGTGGCCAAACTGAAATCAGATGGTGTTCGTCTGCGCGTGATCGGTCGCAGGGATCGTTTTAGTCCGCATTTGCAGCGCCTCATCGCTAGGGCTGAAACCGCTACCGAGGCAGGCGAGCGTGCAACCCTCACCCTCGCGCTCGACTATGGTGGACGCTGGGATGTCGCGCAGGTCACCCGGTCCATTGCCCTCGATGTTGCAGCCGGTATGATTCAGCCCGACGATATCAGTGAAGAGTCGATTTCTGCGAGACTCGCCACGGCGGATCTTCCAGATCCTGATCTGTGTATCCGCACGGCAGGCGAGACCCGGATCTCTAACTTTCTGCTGTGGCAGTTCGCCTATGCCGAGTTCTGGTTTACCGAGGTGCTGTGGCCAGATTTTGATGAGACGGTGTTGGATCTCGCTCTGGCTGACTATGCGGTGCGTGAGCGGCGCTTTGGTATGCGCCCCTTGTTGCATCGTTATTAACGGTTGTAAGGAGGCAGGCGCATGCTTCGGCAGAGGGTGATCACAGCGCTGATTCTCGCGGGTGCCTTCATCGCTATCCTGGCTCTCGCGCCGTTTCCGGTTCAATCCTTATTGTTTGCCTTAATAGCATCTGCCGGCGCCTGGGAATGGGCTGCATTGGTGGGTGCGCGCTCAGTCATGCTGCGACTGGTTTACGCTTCGCTGATACCGCTTCTTTGCGTCGCACTGTGGATTGGTATTGATCTAGGTGGCACACAATCTGCGGCAGCGGCACAGCCGTGGTTGGCAGCAGCAGCGCTGCTCTGGTCGGCAATGTTGCTGGGGCTGAAGTACTACCCCGCGGGCGGTTGGTTGTGGGGCCAAGCTTGGATCCGCGCCATAATGGGGTGGTTCATGCTCACCGCTACCTGGTTGGCGGTATCAGTTTGCCTGATACTGACAAATGGTCCAATTGTATTGTTTGTGTTGATCCTGACGGTTGCGGTCGCCGATATCGGTGCTTATTTCGCAGGACGACGTTTTGGTCAACACGCGCTGGCGGCCGCCATCAGTCCCGCCAAGACCTGGGAGGGATTTTGGGGCGGTATGCTGGGCGTGGCTGCCCTCGCACTATTCATTTCGCAAAACCTTCCTCTTTCACAGCTGCATCTTGGCTGGGGATCCCTGCTGGTGTTAGGCCTGGCCACAGCCGGTGCTTCCGTTGTGGGTGATCTCACAGTGAGCTTGCTCAAACGCGAAGTCGGGTTGAAAGATTCGGGATCTCTGCTGCCCGGACACGGCGGATTATTGGATCGTCTGGACAGTATCTGTGGGGCTGCGCCCGTCTTTGCGCTGGGTCTCCTGCTGGTGGGGTACTGATTGATGCGTCGGGTGGCGGTCTTGGGGGCCACAGGGTCAATCGGCCGGTCGACGCTCGATGTGATTCAGCGCCACCCCAACCGGTATCGGGCGACAGTCATGGCGGCTAACCGGTCCGTCGATGACATGGAAGCGCTCTGTCGGACACATCGTCCTCTACATGCCGTGATGGGTGACCCGCAGGCAGCGTCCGTTTTGGCGGAGCGGCTGACCGATGTGCCATCAGTGGCGGTCTCCTCGGGAGCCGAGATACTGGATGACCTGGTGGCAGACGCTGCCGTTGATACAGTGGTGGCCGGCATTGTCGGCTTCGCAGGACTTCGTCCCACGCTGAGTGCGGCTCGAGCCGGAAAAATTATTCTACTCGCCAATAAAGAGGCGCTGGTCAGTGCCGGCGGGCTGTTTATGGAGGCCGTGCGGGCGGGCGGGGCAACTCTGCTACCCGTGGACAGCGAGCACAATGCAATGCATCAGTGCCTCCCGGTCGATCTCGAGGGTCGACCCAACATGAGCGATGTCGAAAAAATCATACTGACTGCCTCCGGCGGTCCTTTCCGAGGCCGGTCTCGGGCCTCGCTCGATGCGGTCACACCTGAAGAAGCCTGTGCACACCCCAATTGGTCTATGGGGCAAAAAATATCGGTGGACTCTGCGACTTTGGCGAACAAAGGGTTGGAGCTGGCGGAAGCCTGCTGGCTATTTGACCGCAAGCCCGAGCAGATTGAGATTGTGGTGCACCCACAGAGCATTGTGCACTCCATGATTCGATATCGCGATGGCTCCACGCTAGCGCAGCTCGGTCAACCTGATATGCGAACGCCCATCGCCTATTGTCTCGCTTGGCCCGAGCGTGTTGACGCGGGGGTCGCTCCACTCGATATCGTGGCCGCGGCGCGGCTGGATTTCGAAGCGCCCGATCTGGAGGCATTTCCCTGTCTCGCGCTGGCACAGTGGGCGATTACCCAACCGGGCGGCATGTGTGTTTACAGTGCCGCCAATGAAGTCGCGGTAGCGGCATTTCTGGCGGGTGATATGCGCTTTACGGACATCGACAAGGTGATTGCCGGCACGCTCCAAGGAGTCGATTTAGCGGAACCTGAGAGTCTCGATGCGGTCCAAGCGCTTGATCAGACAGCGCGTGACGTCGCGGCCACACAGATTGCGGGTTTGGTTGCCCGCTCCGAAGCATAGGACATTCAATGCTGGATACGTTGCAAACTATTGTTGTTGCCCTGGTGACCTTCACCATTGTGGTGGCAATACATGAGTATGGACACTTCTGGATGGCCCGTCGGGCAGGCGTCAAAGTGCTGCGGTTTTCGATTGGCTTTGGGCGACCCTTAGTGCGTTGGCAGGGAAGCGACGAGACCGAATATGTGATCGCGGCAATTCCTCTGGGGGGCTACGTCCGTATGGCGGATGAGCGAGATGCGGAGATCGCCTCTGAGGACTTGCCGAGGGCGTTTAACCGTCAGGGGGTGAGCAAGCGGATTGCGATTGCCGCAGCCGGGCCAATGGCTAATTTTCTGCTGGCCATTTTGGTGCTGTGGGGCCTTTTTCTGCGTGGTGAAGTGGGTGTGGTGCCAGAGATTGATGTTGTGGTCCCGGGATCTCTCGCCGAGCAGGCGAGGCTCGAGTCAGGGCAAGAGATTCTGGCTATCGATGATCGCGCGACGCCTACAGTGGCGGCGGTTAATTTTGCGTTGCTCGAGCGTCTTGGTGATTCAGGCACGTTGAAGGTCGCGGCACGCGGTTCAGATTCTGATGTCGTCGTTGAATCGACCGTCCCTATCTATCAATGGTTGAAAGGACAGGAAGAGCCCAATCTATTGGCCGCTCTGGGGGTCACCATCCAAACACCGCCAGTACTGCCAATCGTTGGAGGATTGAGCGAGGGAGGCGCGGCGATGCGGGCGGGATTCCAGGCAGGCGACCTGATTCTTGCGGCGAATGGCGAAGCGGTGCCTTTGTGGATGGATTGGGTGACCTACGTCCGCGCCCGACCCGAACAAACAATGGAGGTGCTGATTGAGCGCAATAACGTCCGCCAGTCGCTGAGCGTCAGGCCCTCGGGTATCGTCTCGGAGGGTGAGCGGATCGGTTCGGTGGGTATGTCTGTGGAGTTGCCAGTGATACCCGAAGCCCAACAACGGCGATTTGATCGCGGGCCAATCGAGGCGCTGGGCGCCTCGGTGAGTCGAACCATTGACTTGGTCGGATTCACGTTTAAGTCTATTGGCAGAATGTTACAGGGGTTAATTTCCCCCAGTAATTTGTCCGGTCCGATCACCATTGCACAGGTTGCTGCGTCGACTGCGGAAGCGGGCTGGGTGGCATGGCTGGGCTTTCTGGCTTTGCTCAGTGTCTCGCTTGGGGCGCTCAATCTGCTGCCGATTCCCGTCCTCGATGGCGGTCACCTGGTGTTTTATGGATTTGAGGCCGTTCTGGGTAAACCCTTACCGGAGCGGGTACAAATGGCGGGTTACCAGGTGGGCATGGTTTTGGTGCTGAGCATCATGGTGTTTGCACTGTATAATGATGTCTCAAAATTCTGACTACGCTGGATGATGGGCTGTCACACTCCCGCTAAAGGGCCACAGTGGTTCTCTACTTCCTCTGATGGCGATACTGGCGGGGCCCGGCGACCCTATTGCGACGAAAAGGCACTATGCGGTTAACACACTTTAACAGCCAGCGAGGCACTCGCCTCGGGGCCCTCGTCATGCTGCTGGCCTGTCTGGGTCAGTGGTCGCCGACGGTCGCACAGACCGAACCTTTTGTGATTCAGGATATTCGCGTGGAGGGCTTGCAGCGCATCTCTCCCGGCAGCGTGTTTGCAGCGCTTCCGGTAGGGGTGGGCGATACGCTCGATACTTATGCCTCACGCGCTGCGGCCAAGAGCCTCTTTGCATCGGGCAACTTTGACGATATCTCGATAGCCCGCGATGGCGGTGTGCTGGTTGTTGTGGTGGCCGAGCGGCCCAGCATCAGCGAAATCACGATTGACGGTAACAAGGCGATTGAAACCGAAGCATTGCTGGATGGGTTAAAGGGTGCTGGCTTATCGGTAGGGCAAGTATTCCAGCGCTCGACCCTGGAGGGGATGCAGCTCGAATTACAGCGCCAGTACGTGCTTCAAGGGCGCTACGACGCCACGATTGACTCCGAAGTAATCGCTGAGCCGCGCAACCGAGTGTCGATTGCCATCGAGGTGAATGAGGGAACTGTCGCCACGATTCAGCACATCAATGTGGTGGGTAACTCCATATTTTCTGATGACGATCTGATCGATCTTTTTGAGCTCAAGACGGGAGGGTGGTTCTCGTTCTTCACCAGCGATAACAAGTACTCCAAAGAAAAGCTGACATCAGACCTGGAAACCCTGTCTTCTTATTACCTAGATCGCGGTTATCTGTTATTTACGATTGATTCCACTCAGGTGGCGGTCTCTCCCAACAAGGAGGAGGTCTACATCACCGCCAACGTCACTGAAGGGCAGAAGTTCACTGTCAGCGAGGTCGGTTTGAGCGGTGACCTGGTGCTGCCCGAGGAGGATCTGAGTCGCTTTCTCATTGTTCAGCCAGAGCAAGTGTATTCCCAGCAGTTGGTCACGGCGACCGAAGACTACCTGACACGGCGCTTGGGCAATGAGGGCTACAACTTTGCCACCGTCACGGGCATGCCAGAGATCGATGAAGATAACAGCACCGTGGTGATGAAGTTCTTCATTGATCCCGGCAAGCGAACCTATGTTCGCCGAATCAATTTTGCGGGCAACATGACCACTATGGACGACGTGCTGCGCCGGGAAATGCGGCAGATGGAGTCGGCCCCCGCCTCCTCAGCAGCCATTGAACAGTCTCGTATTCGCCTTGAGCGCCTCGGCTTTTTCAAGACTGCGGCAGTGGAAACCACTGAGGTCCCCGGCTCCGATGATCTAATCGACGTAGATTTCAGCGTCGAAGAGCAATCATTCGGCTCGATCGGTGGCAGCCTGGGTTATGCGCAGGATGCGGGCCTGATCCTCGGTCTCAACCTGCAGCAGAATAATTTTCTTGGCACGGGTCGCAGGGTGGGTGTCTCACTCAACTCTTCCCGTTATCAGGACGTCATCAGTTTCAACTACACCAATCCGTATTTCACTGAAGACGGCGTCAGCCGGGGCTTCGGAATTTTTTACCGTAAAACAGACCTGTCAAAAATTAATGTGGCAAGTTACACCACGGACACCTGGGGCGGCAGCATGAATTTCGGTTACCCCATCAGTGAGACCCAGCGACTCGGGTTTTCGCTTGGCGTGACGGATACCAAAATCACGTCAGGGCAATACGCAGTGCAGGAAATTGCCGCCAGCCCCCGATTGGCGCCCGATATTGAATATTGGTACTACTCGACGTTACAGCAGGACGGTACTTACGCTGCAGCTGAGGTGCTCGAGCCCATCGACACTATCCCGTTATCGGCGCTGTCGCCTCCCGAAAACGAAGGCTTCCTGGATCTAAATGGTGACCGATATCTCAATTGGAGCCTCACCGGCAGCTGGCTGCAATCCACACTGAACCGTGGACAGCTGGCGACGCGCGGTGCGTCTCAGTCGCTGTCACTTGAGGTGGCGGTGCCGTTATCTGATCTGGAGTTTTATAAGCTGAACTATCGTGGCGAGGTGTATTTCCCGTTATTCGGCGACTTTACCCTGCACCTGCGTGGCGAAGTAGGGTACGGCGACGGCTACGGTGATACCACCGAATTGCCCTTTTATGAGCACTTCTTTGCCGGTGGATTTGGCTCTGTGAGGGGCTACGAATCGAATACGCTCGGCCCTCGCTCGACGCCTCCAGTCGTTTACAGCGCGAATACCGCGGTAACCGCCATTGACGAAAATGGGCTCCCCACGCAGTTCGGGGGGGCTGATGGTCGCGGTTATGGCTACACGGTGGACCCAACCAGCGGGAAAATTCCGGTTCAGCAGTTCTATAACGAACCTGATCCTTTTGGCGGTAATGTACTGATTGAAGGGAGTGCAGAGGTGCTGTTCCCCATGCCCTTTATTAAAGATAGAAGCTCGCTACGATCCGCCTTATTTATCGATGTGGGTAATGTTTTCAATACAAATTGCCGTGAAAATCAGGTGAATTGTTTTGGTATCGACGCAGGGGAATTACGTTACTCTGTCGGCATCGGCGTGACATGGCTATCGGGTTTCGGGCCGCTGACTTTCAGTCTGGCCAAGCCCCTGAATGCCAGTCCAATTGATGAAAGGGAAGTCTTCCAGTTCACGCTGGGAAGGGGCTTCTGACATGACAAAAAATGGAGATTGTTCAATGAACGCACGTGTGTGGCTGGCAGGCCTACTGATGGTCGTTTTGCCGTCAATTGCTTCGGCGCAGGGCCGAATCGCTGTAGTGAATCTCGAGCAGGCGATTCTGCAAACTGATGTGGCGCAGCAGCGGCTTCAGGAGTTTGAGGAAAACGAGGACTTCGCCTCTGACAAGTCGCAGTTTGACGGGTTGCGTGCCGAGCTGGATCAGCTGGTCAAGGATTTTCAGCGCGATCAGGCAGCGATGAGTGAAGAAGATCAGGTTGCAGCGCGCCAGAAGATGGCCAGCAAACAGTCGGATCTTGAATACGTTGCGAAGAAATTACAGACACTCCAGACGCAAAATGCGCAGCGCGTCATGCAGGAGCTGGCACCACAGGCGCAAGAAGTACTGCGCGAGATCATCGAAACCGAGCAGATTGGCCTTTTGCTGCAGCAGCAGGCGGTCATTCACGCCGATCTGGGCTACAACATTACGGCGAAAGTATCGGACAAGATGAATCAATTAGGCACGGAGTAAGCACTATGCCGTCCCTCGGGGAGCTCGCGACCTTACTGGAGCTTGAGCTTCGCGGGGACGCGGCGCGCCCGATCCAGCGGTTGGCGACTTTGGATGCCGCCACCGCTGATGACCTCAGCTTCGTTTCCGAAAAAAAACATCTGAGCAAACTTTCCGATACTCGGGCGGGAGCAGTGATTTTGCACCCGGAATGGACAGACCATTGGTCGGGCTGCGCTTTGCTGAGCAATACGCCTTACGTTGCTTTTGCGCGAGCAACCCGGATCTTTGACAACCACCCTCAGGCCAGTGAAAGGGTTCATGAGGCGGCTGTTGTGTCGGATGATGCCCGGTTGGGTAAGCAAGTGACGATTGATGCCGGCGCCTGTGTCGAGGCTGATGTGGCACTGGGCGATCGGGTCTGGATTGGTGCTGGGGCCTATGTCGGACAAGGGGCTCAGATTGGCGCCGATACGGTTATCAAGCCCGGTGCGGTGATTTGCCATGCGGTCCAAATTGGCGAGCGGTGCACGATTCACCCGAATAGCACGATTGGAGCAGATGGCTTTGGTTTTGCGCCCACTGCGGACGGATGGGTAAAGATTGAGCAACTCGCCACGGTCATCATCGGCAATGATGTGGAGATTGGCTCCAATTCGACTATCGACCGTGGCGCGCTGGAAGATACCGTCGTCGAGGATGGTGCGATTATCGACAACCTAGTGCAAGTAGGGCACGGGGCGCGGGTTGGCAGCCAGACTGCGATTGCGGCTCAGGCGGGTATTTCTGGCAGTACCCAAATAGGTGCTCGTTGCGTGATTGCCGGGCAAGCGGGCATGGCGGGGCATCTTACTGTTGCCGATGACGTGCATATTGGAGGGCAGGGCAGGGTCGCCAGCTCGGTCACTGAGCCAGGGCACTATTCTTCCGGCACGCCTATTCAACCTCTGCGGGCTTGGCTCAGGAGTGCCTCTCGCTTCACCCAGCTGGATCAAATGGCACGTCGTATTGCCCAGTTGGAAAAGGCTGCCGGTCTTGAGCAGAAAGAGGATAACAACGCGTGACACTCGACATTGAAGAAATTCGTAACCGACTTCCTCACCGGTACCCTTTTTTACTCGTTGACCGGGTGGTCTCGGTGATACCTGGAGAGCGCATTGAGGCCTATAAAAACCTGAGTATTAATGAGCCTTTTTTTGATGGGCACTTCCCCGGTATGCCGGTTTTTCCGGGTGTACTCCTGCTTGAGGCCATGGCTCAGGCGGCCGGCATTCTCGGCTTTGTGACGATGGATACGACGCCGGCCGATGGAGCGATATATTATTTTGTCGGTGCCGATGGCTTACGCTTCAAACGGCCTTGCGTCCCGGGTGACCGCGTCATGCTGTATGCCAATATCGTGAGCGAGCGGCGGGGCGTATGGAAGTTCGAGGTGGAGTCGCGGGTTGATGATGAGCTTGCGGCCTCGGGCACTATTTTGTGCGCCAATCGTTGATCCGTGATCCACGAGTCCGCCATTATCGACCCGACCGCGCGTCTCCATGAGTCAGTGGTGGTGGGGCCCTGGACGACCGTAGGGCCGGGCGTTGACATTGGTGAAGGGACAAAAATCGAATCCCATGTGGTGATCAAGGGGCCGACACGTATCGGCGCTCGAAACCACATTTATCAGTTTTCCACGATCGGTGAGGCGACGCCGGATCTGAAATATCGCGATGAGCCGACGGAGCTCCATATCGGCGACGATAACGTCATTCGAGAGAACGTGACCATTCACCGGGGAACGGTGCAGGATCGATCACTCACCGAGGTTGGCCATCGTAATCTCATCATGGCGTACGCCCATATTGGGCACGACAGTGTTGTTGGCAACGACACCATTTTGGTCAACAACACCGCTCTCGCAGGTCATGTCGAGGTGGGCGATTGGGCCATCCTCTCCGGGTACACGCTCGTGCATCAGTTTTGTAAAATTGGCACCCACAGTTTTAGCGGTATGGGTACGTCGATTGGTAAGGATGTCCCTGCGTTTATCACGGTGGCAGGGAGTCCCGCTGAGGCCAAAACGATTAATGCGGAGGGATTACGGCGGCGTGGGTTCGACAGCGCGGAAATCTCCGAGCTACGCCGCGCTTTCAAGATTCTTTATCGACAGGGGCTGACGCTTGATGCTGCTCTGGAGCGACTCCAGAGTATGGTGGAAGAAACCCCCAGCGTTCAGACGTTGATCGACTCACTCGGGCAATCTCAGCGGGGCATCGTTCGTTAGTGGCAGCGGAGAGGCTGCGTCTGGGAATATGTGCGGGTGAACCCTCCGGCGACATTCTGGCGGGCTCTGTTGTAAGGGCGTGGCGGGATCGTGGTGCCGCACTCGATATCACCGGCATTGGCGGGGACCAAACAGAGGCGCTCGGCCTTGAGTCAATCTGCCCCATGGAGCGCTTATCGGTGATGGGCTTGGTCGAGCCCCTCAGGCGCTTGCCTGAGTTGCTGGGCATAAGGCGCCAGTTAATCATGGAGCAGCTTTCCGCTCCGCCGCAGTTGTTCATGGGAATCGACAGTCCGGACTTTAATCTACCGGTAGAGCGTCGATTGCGCGCTCAGGGCATTCCTACCGCACATCTCGTGAGTCCTTCTGTCTGGGCGTGGCGGCAGGGCCGTATCCGCGGCATCGGCAAATCGGTCGACAAGATGCTGTGTTTGCTGCCCTTCGAAGTCGATATATATCAGCAAGCCGGCATTGATGCGGTCTGCGTCGGTCATCCGCTGGTTGATGATCTGCAACAGCTCCCCGTGGCGGATAGTCTCCGGCGTGAGCTGGGGTTATCCGGTGAACAGACGTTGCTTGCAGTGCTCCCGGGTAGTCGGGAGGCAGAGATACGCCACCTCATGCCGGTATTTGTGGCGGCGATGTCACAACTCCAAGATCGTCATTCGGACCTGCACTTTGTGATGCCAGCGGCCAATCCTAGTCGTTATCGGCAGATTCAGTCGTACCTCGAGCGCACCGATCTGCCTGTTAGCCTGATTCAAGGTCAGGGGCGAGAGGTGATGCATCTCAGTGACGCCATCCTCATTGCCTCGGGCACCGCTACTTTAGAAGCCATGCTGTTGCGCAAGCCGATGGTCATCGGCTATCGCATGGCGGCACTGTCCTGGGCGGTCCTGTCGCGGATGGTGAAATCTTCATATGTGGGTCTGCCCAATATTCTTGCGGGTCACGAAGTCGCTCCGGAGCTTTTACAGGATGAGGCAACGCCCTCGCGTCTTGCCGATGCCGTATCGCAGATGCTGGAGGGCGGTGGTGACTCGCAGGTCGCTCGATATAACGAATTGGCGGGTCTGATCGGCGGTAATTTCGCAAACCGAAGCATCGACGCCCTCATGCCCCTAATAAAGCGTTAATGAAGTCGGCAGACTTATTTCAGGACGCTGCGGGTCATCTCGTTGCGGGGGTCGACGAAGTCGGCAGGGGGCCTCTGGCGGGCGATGTGGTGGCTGCGGCGGTCATACTGAAGGACCCGCCGCCCGAGGGGGTAACAGACTCCAAAGCCTTATCAGCGAGTCGTCGGGAAACGCTGGCCGAAACGATTCGCTCGGAGGCGCTCTGTTGGGCATTGGGCCGGGCGACAGTGGCAGAAATCGATGAATTGAACATTCTGCAGGCATCACTTCTGGCGATGCGCCGGGCCGTAGAGGGTCTTACCTTACGTCCCTCCTTGGTTTTGGTCGACGGTAATCGACTGCCACGTTGGTCCTTTGAAGCACGTGCCATTGTGAAAGGCGATCAGACCGAACCGGCTATCGGTGCGGCATCCATTCTCGCTAAGGTCCAGCGCGATGGGGAGATGCTGGCCCTGCATGAGCATTACCCCGGGTATGGCTTTGATCGCCATAAGGGATATCCGACCAAGGCACATATAACGGCACTGGAGACCCTTGGCGTCTCACCCGTCCATCGACGGAGCTTTGGTCCCGTGAAACGCTTGCTGGCAGACCCCGAGGTGGGATAGCGTTCCGACATGACCTCGTTTGTTCACCTCCGACTCCACACTGAATACTCATTAATCGATGGGTTGCTTCGTATTAGACCCTCCTTGAATCGCGTAGCAGAGCTCGGCATGCCGGCTGTGGCGATTACCGATCACCACAATTTTTTCGGGCTCGTGAAGGCTTACAAGGCAGCGGCAGATCTCGGTATCAAGCTGATCGTGGGTGCGGATCTTCATGTTCTGGACCCTCTGGATGAAGATCGACACCACGAATTGTGCCTGCTGGCCCAAAACGAAACGGGCTATCGAAACCTCATGCTGTTGCTGTCGCGCTCATACCAGCAGGGTCAATATCTGGGTCGACCCAGAGTGCAGCAAGCATGGATCAGCGAGTACGCAGAGGGTGTGATTGCCCTGTCTGGCGGGCGTCAGGGAGATATTGGACAGGCGCTTTTAAATGGCCGCGACGCCGACGCGCAAACCGCCTTGAAAAAATGGCAGGCGTGTTTCCCCGATCGCTTCTACCTTGAACTGCAGCGCACCGGTCGCGCGGGTGAGGAGGATTATTTGCATGCGGCGGTTGCGCTAGCCAGCGAGCATGCTTGTCCCGTGGTCGCGACAAACGATGTCAGGTTCCTTGCTCCAGACGAGTTCGAGGCGCACGAGGCGCGGGTGTGCATCGGCGATGGCAGAACTCTCGACGATCCTCGACGGTTGCGGGCCTATTCAGACCAGCAGTATCTCCGCTCTGCAAAAGAGATGGCCGAACTATTTTCGGACATCCCGGAAGCGCTAGAGAATTCGGTGGAAATCGCTCGCCGTTGCTCGGTTACCCTGACCTTGGGGCAGCCTTTTCTTCCCAATTATCCGGTGCCGCCCGCCGAGACAATTGAGGCGTATCTGAGTCGCCTCTCCTTCGAGGGGCTCCAAAAGCGTTTCCCGCAGTGGGGGGAGGAGCGGCTTGGACCTTATCGGGAGCGGCTCGAGTTCGAGCTCAATACTATTAATCAGATGGGCTTCCCGGGTTACTTTCTTGTCGTCATGGACTTCATCCGATGGGCCAAGGAGCAAGATATTCCTGTGGGCCCCGGACGGGGTTCGGGCGCAGGGTCATTGGTGGCGTATGCGCTGGGCATTACGGACCTCGATCCTATCGAATATGACCTGCTGTTCGAGCGATTTCTGAATCCCGAGCGCGTCTCGATGCCCGATTTTGACGTCGACTTTTGTATGGAGCGCCGCGATGAAGTGATCGAGTATGTGGCACAGACATATGGTCGGCAGGCCGTGTCCCAGATCATCACATTTGGCACGATGGCGGCTAAAGCGGTAGTGCGCGACGTGGCTCGAGTGCAGGGTAAGCCCTACGGACTGGCCGATCGCATGTCCAAGCTCATTCCGTTTGAAGTCGGCATGACGCTGTCGAAAGCGCTGGAGCAAGAAGAGCAACTGGTGCAGCTGCTCGAGGAGGACGGTTCGGCGCAGGAAATTTGGGATATGGCGGTGCAGTTGGAGGGCGTAACGCGCAATGCGGGCAAGCATGCCGGTGGCGTGGTCATTGCGCCCAGTGAACTGACCGACTTTTCGCCTATTTACTGCGATGAAGACGGTGGCGGCGTGGTCACCCAGTACGACAAGAATGATGTTGAAGAGGCCGGGCTGGTCAAGTTCGATTTTCTGGGGTTGAGGACGCTGACAATTATTCAGTGGGCCATTCAAATGATCGATGCGCGCGCTGAATCACCGCTAGATATCGACCATATCCCCCTCGACGATCCTGAGGTGTTCCGGCTGCTGCAAGGGGGCGACACGACGGCTGTCTTCCAGCTCGAAAGTCGCGGCATGAAAGAGCTGATAAAGAATTTGCGGCCTGACTGTTTTGAAGACATCGTGGCGCTGGTGGCTTTGTTTCGACCCGGGCCCCTTCAGTCTGGGATGGTCGAGAATTTCATTAGCCGCAAGCACGGCCGTGAGCCGATGGCCTATCCCGATGCCCAGTATCAGCATGAGCTGCTAAAGCCGATCCTCGAACCCACATACGGGATCATTCTGTATCAGGAGCAGGTGATGCAGATTGCGCAGGTATTGGCGGGGTATACCCTCGGCGGTGCGGACCTGTTGCGTCGTGCCATGGGTAAAAAGAAACCCGAAGAGATGGCGAAGCAGCGTAGCGTTTTCGAAGCGGGCGCAGCGGAGCAAGGTATCGACCCGACGTTGGCGATAAAGATTTTCGATCTGGTAGAAAAATTTGCGGGTTACGGCTTTAACAAATCCCACTCGGCGGCCTACGCATTGGTGTCCTACCAAACGGCCTGGCTAAAAACCCATCATGCCGGAGAATTCATGGCCGCTGTCATGAGTTCTGAAATCGATAACACGGATAAACTGCTGACGTTTCGCGATGAAGCGAAGCGAATGGGTCTTACGGTTCAGCCACCCTCTATTCAGGCGGGGCAGTATGCGTTTTCAGTCGACGATGAAGGCCAGATACGTTACGGGCTGGGCGCGATCAAAGGCTTGGGAGAGGGCCCGATCAGTAATGTGCTCAGCGCGAGAGAGGATAGCCCGTTTACCAGTCTGTTCGATCTTTGCGCGCGCACGGACCCCCGTAAAGTGAACCGCCGCGCGCTGGAGGCATTGATCAAAAGTGGTGCACTCGATGAGCTCGGGGTGGAGCGCTGGGTGCTGCTTGCGGCACTCGATGACGCGATTAAAGGCGCCGAACAGGTTGCTAGCAACACTGCGGCGGGCATTGATGATTTGTTTGGCGAGGTCATTACCGCCAGCGATGCCTCGGATGATCTTTATCAGGAGCATCGGGGCGCGCGGGCCTGGTCTTTGACAGAGCTGTTGAATGCAGAAAAAGAGAGCCTGGGTAGTTTCCTGAGTGGCCATCCCATGGAAGCTTATGAGGCAGAGGTCAGAAAGTTTGCCCCGCGCCGGATTCGCGAGTTGCAGGCCACGAATCAGGCGGTAGTCGCGGGTTTGATTCTGGATATTCGCACCATAAAAACCCAGCGTGGTCCTATGGCCGTGCTGACGCTCGACGACGGTTCGGGCCAGATAGAGGCTACCGTGTATAACGATGTATTCACCGAACACAGAGACCTGCTGCAGAAAGATCGTATTGTGCTCCTCGATGGCAGGCTGCAGGTGGATGATTTTAATGGTGGGCTCGCCATGAGGACCAAGACCGTCCGCTCTTTGGAGCAGGCCAGAAAGGCCAGGGTCTCCCAGTTGCGTCTCCGGGTCGCCAGCCACCGGGTGGATGAACGTTTCAATACCTTGCTTGCCAATACACTGCGAACAGCGGTGGGTGGACAGTGTCCGGTGGTGATGGAGTACGTCCAGCCCAAGGGTTCCGTTGCGGTCCGACTCGGTGGCGCCTGGCAGGTGCACCCCAGCGATGCCTTGCTGGATGAGCTGCGTATCGCTGTCGGCAACGATGCCGTGGACTGGGTTTATGAAACCTAGTGCTGTATTCGCGATATTGATTTGGCTAACCGCCTGTGGCCAGACACCCCCTCCCTGCTCAGACAAGGGCCCTGTGACATCAGCGCCGAGCGCGGGATGCCTAGTTTGGGGCCCGCGTGGCGCATTATTGGTCAGGGGTTGGTCCAGCGGATGGGCGTTACCCGGGGGGAGCGTTGCCGACACCGAATCTGCCCGCTGTGGCGCGGAACGTGAGATCTTCGAGGAGACAGGGATCACGGCTACGGCGGGTGATTTGGCAAAGGTTTTTGACAACGGCTTTCATCTCTACTGGTGCGACGTGCCCGCGTCAGCACAACCGAAAATCCATCGGCCTTTGGAGGTCAGGGAGGTCGCCTGGTGGCAGCCCGAAGCCGTGTCAGCGCAAGCATGGCGATATCCGGATCAGGGTGCGATGATTCGTGACCTTGTCACAGCGCGCAGACTGCCTGCGACCCACTAGCTTTCCAGCCTTTGCCGAACTCTCACTCCACGTTAACGAGCCTAACTATGAGCCAAGAACAGATTGAAGCCGCGGTCTTTCGCCGCCTGTTGTCCCATCTAGATGGCCGCAAGGACGTCCAAAACATCGATTTGATGACGCTGGCCGGCTTTTGCCGGAACTGCCTGTCCAAATGGTATGCCGAGGAAGCCGCCCAGCAGGGGTTGACCCTCGACAAGGAGGCGGCGCGTGAAATCGTCTACGGTATGCCTTATGCCGAATGGAAAGCGCACTATCAAACCGAGGCCACGCCCGAGCAGACCGCTGCTTTTGCGGCACAACAGAATCCGTCAGGCGGGGAGTGAGAGCAGCACATCCTCGAGTGACACGACGTCAGCGTACTTCGCATTGAGGTCATAGAGATTGGCCTCGTGGGCCTGGCTATCGCGGTCGCCACAGGCTTCTCGTGGAACCAATACCCGATAATTATTTTGTAAACCGTCTACCGCAGTTGCGCGCACACACCCGCTGGTCGTCAGTCCCGTTACGACAACCGAGTCTACGTCTCGCGCTTGAAGCCAATCATCCAGGGTCGTGCCGTGGAAGCTGCTCGCGTGACGCTTCTCAAGTTGGAGGTCAGTCGCTGCGACGGGGAGGCGTGGATCGAACTGGACCCACTCGGACTCGGGAGTGAGGAGATTCAGGGCCGGGATGCGGGCACGGAAGACCGAGGCCTGCTCCTCATGGTGATAGATAACGGTGGTGAGCACGACAGGGCAGTTTGCCCTGTGAAAAGCATTCATGAGCTGGATATTGGCCGCCACCACTGAATCCGCCTCTGAGCCCAGCGGGCAGGCGGGATCAGTGAAGCCCACCACCACATCGACCACAATCAGAGCAGGCCTCTCGCCCATTCCACCATCGGTTCTTTCGAGCGCTTTTCGTTGCGACATGACAGGCTTCCTGCGGGTTAGGTTACTATCCGCATCATGAGTGATCTCATCCCGCAGTGCCAGACACCCTGCCTGCTTTGCGTCAGGGTGCAATATCGTTATGGATAATGCGCAGCCTCTGCCAGTCGATGTCAGTGCACTGCTCGACGCAGACTGGCCGGAATGGCGCTCTGCGCTTGAGGATATCCGCCGGGAATACGGTGATGAAGGTGTCCGGGCGCTGCTCAGAAGACTTCAGGAATACAGCATTGATCAAGGCGTCACCCTGTCGGATGCACTGCTCAATACCCCCTATACCAATACGCTTTCGCCTGATGAACAGCCGCCGTACCCCGGCGATCTGGAGCTGGAAAAGCGTATCGAAAATATTATCCGTTGGAACGCCGCGGCCATGATATTGCGCGCACAGGATGAAGGCTCGGGCTTGGGAGGGCATATTGCGACCTATGCCTCAGCTGCTACCGCAATGGAGACCGCGTTTCACCATATTTTTAGCGCCGAGGGTCGCGGTGATCTAGTGCTGCCTCAGCCCCATGCCGCACCGGGTATCTATGCCCGGGCTTTTCTGGAGGGCCGACTTAGCGAGCAGCAGCTGCGCAACTTCCGCCGGGAGCTGGGAGAGGGAGGAGGTTTGCCTTCATATCCTCACCCGCGCTCGATGCCCGAATTCTGGCAGGTGCCCAACGCCTCGATGGGCCTGTCGGTACCCATGTCGATCTATATCGCCCGTTTTGCAAAATATCTGCAGCACCGGGGACTCATGGCCCCCGACGACGCGCGCATCTGGTGCTTTATTGGCGACGGTGAAGCGGATGAGCCTGAGGTGCTGGGCACGATCAATATTGCGGCGCGTGAGCGGCTCGATAACCTGGTGATCGTTGTTAACTGCAACTTACAACGATTAGATGGCCCTGTTCGCGGTAACGGCAAGATCATTCAAGAGCTGGAACGGGCTTTTCGCGGTGCGGATTGGCAGGTGCTAAAGGTGATATGGGGTAGCGGCTGGGATGTTTTGCTTGCGGCGGATCACGAGGGCGTTTTGCGGCATCGTATGGAGGAGTGCCTCGATGGCGATTACCAGCGCTATTCTATTTTGCCCGGAGACGAGCAGCGCGAGCATTGGGTCCATGGCGACCCCCGTTTAGAGCAGCTCATGAATACCCTCACTGACGCAGAGGTGGCGCAGATCAAGCGTGGCGGCCAAGATCCGAAGAAGCTTTATGCGGCCTATCGCCGGGCCTGTGAAAGCGAGGATCGGCCCACGGTTATCCTCGTGAAGACGGTAAAAGGCGACGGCATGGGTTCGGCGCTTCAGGGTCGCAACACGGCGCACCAGAAAAAAGACCTGTCTACCGAGGAGCGGATCGCCTGCGCCCGTGGCTGGGGCATCCCCCTCGACGATCAGGCCATTGCCCGGGCCGAGTTTTATCGGCCAGCCGAAGACAGCGAAGAAATGAGCTATTTGCGCACTCGCAGGGAAGCATTGGGCGGCTATCTGCCCAAGCGTGAGGTGCCACCCTCAAGTCTGAGCCCACCGGATGCAGACATTTTCGATAGCTTCAACGCGGGCAGCGAATCGCGCACCCTGTCGACCACCACTGCGATGGTGCGGTTGTTAACCAAGCTCCTGAGAGATAAGGCAGTGGGGCAGTACATTGTTCCGATTGTGCCAGATGAGGCGCGCACTTTTGGTATGGACGCACTGTTTAAAGTGGCCGGCATTTATTCTCCTGATGGCCAGCGTTATACCCCGGTCGATGCCGAGGCACTAAACAGCTATCGCGAGGCGATCGACGGCCAGATTCTTCAGGAGGGAATCTGTGAAGCGGGCGCGATTGCTTCTTTCATTGCTGCCGGCACGGCCTACGCCACCTTTGCGGTGCCGACCATTCCCTTCTACATTTTTTATTCTATGTTCGGCTTTCAGCGCGTCGGCGATATGATCTGGGCCTCTGCCGACATGATGGCGAGAGGCTTTCTACTCGGTGGTACGGCGGGTCGCACCACACTCAACGGAGAGGGCCTTCAGCATCAGGACGGGCATTCCCCCGTTCTTGCCAGCACAGTGCCCTCGGTACGGACTTACGATCCCGCATTTTCCTGGGAGCTCGCGATTCTCGTGCGCTACGGCATCCAGCGCATGTTTATCGAAGATCACGATGAGCTTTTTTATCTCATGATGTACAACGAGGCGGTACCCATGCCGCCGCGTCCGGCGCATGCCGATCTTGATGAAGGTGTGATTCGCGGCGGCTATTTGCTGGAGCCCGCCTCTGGCAAGGGTCGACGTGTCAATTTGCTGGGGTCAGGAACCATACTCTTTGAAGTCATGGAGGCCGCGTCGCGTCTTCGGGCAGACGGCTACGCCGTTGCGGTCTACAGCATTACCAGCTACGTCGAGCTGGCTCGAGACGCCGAGCGCGCGGAGCAATCGACCCTTGCTGGGCACGTCGAAGCAGCGTGGCTGACCGAGCTCTTTTCGGAATCGGGCGTACCGACTGTCGCCGCTACCGATTATGTTCGCGCCTTACCCCGTATGATCGCTAGCTGGTTGCCCGGTCCGTTTGTGGCGTTGGGTACGGATGGTTTCGGGATGAGCGAGCGGCGCGAGGATTTGCGGGCGCACTTTAAGGTGGATGCCGAATCGATTGCCGAAGCAGCCAGAAAATTGGCTGCTCGTCTGACCACCTCACCACGCCTGCAGTGGTGGTGTGCGTTCAGTAACGCTAAACTCTGCGCCCCGATCGGCAGGTTGCCAAGGGATCTCACACGGAATCCCGCAAGGAGAGAGAAATGTCAGAGAAGGTGATCATCAAAGAGGTTGCGGCACGCGACGGCTTGCAGGCGCAGCCCCAACATTTGACCGTTGAACAACGCATCGCCCTTTTAGCGGCGCTCGCTGACGCGGGTGTGCCCGAACTGGAAATCGGATCTTTTGTTTCTCCTAAGGCCGTGCCGCAAATGGCGGGCACAGACGAGATTGCCGCTAATTTGCCCGTCGCTGACCTCGCTTACAGTGCACTGGTGCCCAATATGAAAGGCTATGAGCTTGCAGTCCGGGCCGGTATTCGGAGCCACGCGATCGCCTTGGCCGCCACTGAAGAAATGAATCAGAACAACATCCGCAAAAGCCTGGAAGACACCTTTGTGATGGGGGAGGAAATTCTGGACCGGGCCGCTACAGAGGGCGTCGCGATTCACGCGTATCTGGCGGTGGCTTTCGAATGTCCCTATGAGGGTGCGGTGTCTGAGGCGCTCGTACTCGACCAGGTGGCGCGATTGATGGCGCACAAACCCGCACGCCTTGTGATTGCCGATACGATCGGCGCGGCTAATCCGGCCGCGGTGCAATCAATGATGCAAAAGCTGGTAGACCGGTATGGCCCCGAGTTGCTTGGCTGTCATTTTCATGACACCCGAGCCATGGGTCTGGCCAATGTCTATGCGGCCTTATTAGCGGGGGTTCGTCAGTTTGATGCCTCCGCGGGTGGTCTGGGAGGCTGTCCCTTTGCGCCGGGGGCAAAGGGCAATGTCGCCACGGAAGACGTGGCAATGCTGTGCGAATCAATTGGTTACACAACCGACCTCAATATGCCGAAGCTGCTCGACGCGGTGGCGTTACTCAGCGAGATGATCGGTGCGCCTCAGGGTGGCAGGGCCCACACCTGGCTATCCAAGCAATGCGCTTGAGGTAACAGTGTGAGAGTGTCTGAGGCGATTGTCGGACGGCAGAGTATTCGTGCTTTCCTGTCTGACAGCCCGGTCAGCGACGAGCAGATTGAAGCGCTTCTGACCATTGCGGGTCGCGCGCCGTCGGGATCGAATATTCAGCCCTGGCATGTCTACATTGTTCGTGGTGGTCGCAAGGACCGCATTACCGAAGCGTGTTCCAAGCGCTACCTGGCCGGTGATGAGGGCGCTTACGAGTATCACTATTACCCCCGCGAATGGCGTGAGCCCTATATTGGTCGGCGGCGACAGACGGGCTTTGGCTTATACGGACTGCTGGGAATAGAGCGGCAAGACGCTCAGGCGGTCAAAAACTACCGCGTGCAAAATTATCAGTTCTTTGGCGCCCCCGTGGCGCTGTTTTTTACCATTGATCGCGACATGGAGCAGGGGAGCTGGGTCGACTACGGGATGTTTTTGCAATCCTTTATGTTGGCGGCCCGAGAATTGGGCATGGAAACCTGCGCACAGGCGGCGTTTTGCCCTTACCACGACAGTGTCATGCCTATTCTGGAGGCGCCGGCTGAGCAGATGTTGGTGTGCGGCCTGTCTTTGGGCTACGCGGATCCCGACGCTCTCGTCAACACTTACCGCACCGAGCGGCTCGATGCCCGCGAGTTCATGACGGTGCTCGACTGATCAGCGCAGGTCTTGGCTTAGCTCGCTCTGGCTACCATTTGCTTGGCGATGATCATGCGCTGTATCTCATTGGTGCCCTCGCCAATACACAGTAAGGGTGCGTCGCGATAGAAGCGCTCGATTTCATATTCTGGTGAATAGCTATAGCCGCCGAATACTCTCATCGCGTCCAGACTGTTCTGTACGGCGGCCTCGGAGGCAAAAAACTTGGCCTGTCCGGCCTCTAAATCACACCGCTCTTGATGATCATATTTTGCAGCAGCCTGGCTCACCAACAGCTCAGCGGCGGCGGCGCGGGTCGACATTTCAGCGAGTTTCAGCTGGATGGCTTGATGTTCGGCAATCGCCTTACCAAAGGTTTTACGCTCCATAGCATAGTGAAGTGCCATCTTGGTCGCACCTTTAGCCATGCCAGCACCGCGCGCAGCGATATTGATCCGTCCCAGCTCCAAGCCGCCGGCCACTTGCTGAAACCCCCTGCCTTCCTCGCCGCCCACCAGGTTGTCTGCCGATACGCGAAAATCTTCAAAAATCAGCTCTGCGCTGTCAATGGAACGGTATCCCAGCTTTTTTAGTTTTTTACCCACGCTAAAGCCATCGCCTTTTTCGCACACAAACAGGCTC
>CALSVI010000002.1 GCA_943840615.1 uncultured Luminiphilus sp.
TACAGCAGCTGGGACAGGAGTTGATGGTGCTGGAGGGCTCAGCCGAGCTGGTAATCCCCAGCGTGGTCGAGCGCTTCGGCATCGAATACGTGACGACCAGCTTTACAGCAGGCTGGCACGAGTCTCAAGGCATCGCGTTCCTCGAAGAAAAACTCCCCGTCCCACTCGAGGTGTTTCGAGGCAACACCTTGTTCAATATCGAGCAGCTCCCCTTTGCGATCGAAGATTTACCCAACACATTTTCCCCCTTTAGACGCAAAGTAGAAAAGCAGACCATCGACCGGCCACGCTCCGCGCCCGAGTCGCTTCCTCCGCCGCCCGCGGCCCAGTTTGATGCCATTCCTCATGCAGCGGCATCCCCCCACCCCGGGCTACCCTTGCCCGGTGGCAGTGCGGCGGGGCTGCGCCGCCTCGATCAATTTTTATTTCAACAGCACGGTATCGCCAACTATAAACTGACACGTAACGACCTCGATGGGTTAGCGGGGTCGAGCACGCTCTCTCCCTGGCTGGCGAATGGCGCGGTATCAGTGCGCACCATCGCTCATGACATTTTCCGCTACGAGCGCGAGCACACCGCCAACGACTCAACTTACTGGCTGTATTTTGAATTACTGTGGCGTGAATTTTTTCACTGGCGGGCGGTTGCAGATGGCGCGGCACTGTTTCGACAGAGCGGTCGCCACAGCAGGCGCTTGCTGACCACCTTTGAACCGCGTCACTTTGCCCGATGGTGTGCCGGCGATACCGACTACCCGCTGGTCAATGCGCTCATGCGACAGCTGGTTGCGACGGGATGGATGAGTAATCGTGGTCGCCAGATTGCTGCCTCATGCCTGATCAACGAACTGGGTCTCGACTGGCGGTACGGCGCGGCCTTTTTCGAGCAGCAGCTCATTGACTACGACGTTGGCAGCAATTACGGCAACTGGCAGTACATCGCCGGTGTCGGCAGTGATCCGCGAGGTGGACGACACTTCAATCTCGAGAAACAGGCGGAACAGTTCGACCCCGACGCGCTTTTCACTGCGAAATGGGAGGGCTTTCGTCCGGCCCAACCCCACTACGTGGTCGATGGTGCAGACTGGCCGATCACGGAACCGCGCTGATGCCTCATCGTAAAAAATCGGATCTGCCCACCAAAATCTGCCCAGTTTGTGAGCGGCCTTTCAGCTGGCGAGCACGCTGGAAACACCAGTGGGAGGCGATTGTGTACTGTTCCAGACGGTGCAGTCGCCAGCGTTGGCGCAGGCGCGTACCGTCCTCTCCGACAGAAAAGGGTTAAAGCGCCTCGATCTGCTCGAGCGTTCGATCCGCCCAGTTCAGCACCACCTCACGATCATCATCGCTGCGTTTTCGCCAGCCCCCCAGGATCAACCCCATCCTCGGGTTGCTGCTCAGTAGGTCCTTGTGTCGATCAATAAAGTGCCAGTAGAGGCTGTTATAGGGACAGGCGCCCTCTCCGGTTACTTTTTTAGGATCATAGCGACAGGCCTTGCAATGGTCGCCCTGCTTCTGGATGTACTTGCCGCTGGCCGCATAGGGCTTGGAGGCCATGATGCCGCCATCTGCAAATAACGCCATACCCAAAGTGTTCGGCAGCTCTACCCACTCATAGGCATCAACGTACACACCCAGATACCAGTCGCAGACCGCCGGCACATCAAGCCCGGCAATCAAGGCGAAATTACCGATGACCATCAGTCGTTGGATGTGGTGGGCGTAGCCCAGATCCAGTGACTGCTTCAGGGCCTGCGAAAGGCAACGCATCTCGGTGTCGCCGGTCCAGAACCACTCCGGTAAAGGAGTCATCGCGGACAGCGCGTTGAGCTTGCTGTAATCCGGCATGTGATGCCAGTAAAGCCCCCTGACATATTCGCGCCAGCCCAAGACCTGCCGGATGAAACCCTCGGCGGCTGACAAAGAGCAGTGCCCTTGCTGATAAGCCGCCTCTACCTGTTCGCAAACAGGCAAGGGATCCAGCAGACCGCAGTTGAGGTACATCGAAATCAAGCCATGGAAAAGCCAGGGAGACTCCTCCGCCAACGCGTCCTGATAGGTGCCAAACGCTGGCAACGCATGCTCGCAAAACCAATCCAATTCTGCCTGTGCGGCCTCGTGGGTCACTGCCCATCGAAATGCCGACAGATCTCCCGGATTGTCGGGAAAACAGCGATATACCGTCTCGATCACGTCGTGAGTGATCTCGTCGAGGACAGGCTCAGGTCGCGGGGGAATATCGCGCTGTCCCCGCCAGCCCGAGCGATTATCGGCGTCGTAGTTCCATTTGCCTCCCGTGGGCTGGTCGCCTTCCATCAGCAGTCGGTAGCGCTTGCGCATATCGCGATAGAAGTACTCCATCCGCAGCTGCTTTCGCCCGTCTGCCCAGTCCGAAAAATCCTGCTGCGATGCCAGAAAGCGCGTATCGGCCAGACACTCCACCGGGACACCCAATTGCTCAGGCCAGCTTTGCATGCGCTCACGCAGCCGGTATTCCCCGGGCTCACAGACAATCAAGCGCTCGCATCGCCACTCCGCCACCACGCCCTCACAGGCAGCCAACAGTGACGGTACCGATTGCTCGATAGTGATGTACTCGACCTGATAGCCTTGCTCGCGGAGACGCGCGGCAAAGTGGCGCATCGCGCTGAACAGCAGCGCGATCTTGTGGCGGTTGTGACGGACATAAGTCGCCTCCTCGCCCACTTCCGCGAGAATCACCACCGCGTGCTCTACATCCACTTGGTTCAACGCGGGGTGATGCCAGCTCAGCTGATCGCCCAGCACTAAAATAGCCGTATCTCGATTCATGTCGATGTTTACGCCGTGATATCGGCTGTAGACTAGTTGCCGGGCCTTTTGAAACCGGACAGACTGCGGACACTCCCCTCGTCGACACCCGCAAGGAGACAATCCCATGACGTGGTTAAAGAGATTGCTGACCACACTGGCCGTGCTGTCCTGCGCGGTGGTCGCCGCCTTTTTTCTGCTCGGTCCCCGGTGGATTGATAGCGCTTCCAATCAGGTGGTGGGCGACCCCGGCCGCCGCCCCACGCCCGAGGCGCTGACGCTTCATCGCCAGCTGATTGTTGGGGACCTGCACGCCGATTCTGCACTGTGGGGCAAGGATCTTTTGGCACGTAACGACTGGGGTCAAGTGGACGTGCCCCGGCTAGTTGAGGGCGGATCCGCCTTGCAAATGTTTACCACCGTGACCAAATCACCTGAGGGCCAAAATTACGAGCAAAATGCCACCGACGCGTCGGACAATATCACCCTATTGGCCATGGCACAGCGCTGGCCCGCCGAGACCTTTACCAGTTTGTTTGCCCGCGCCCTGTTTCAGGCAGAGCGCGTGAAACGCGCTGCGCAACAAAGCGAACACCTGACACTCATCGAGACGCGAACCGGTTTGAATGACCTCCTGAATCGCCGCAGGCGAGGCGACAACGTCGTAGGAGCACTGCTCGGGACAGAGGGCTCCCATGCGCTGGATGGCAGGCTTGAAAACATTGATCGCCTTTATGTGGCTGGGTTTCGCATGATGGGTCTTCAACACTTTTTCGATAATCGGCTAGGCGGCTCGCTGCACGGCGAATCCCAGACGGGCTTGACCGCTTTTGGCGAGGAGGCGGTGCGCACCATGCACGCTCGCGGGATTATGATCGATGTGGCGCATAGCAGTGAGGCGACAGTTCGCGACACGCTGCGAGTGACCGGTGGTGGTGCGCTGATCGTCAGCCACACCGGCTTTAACGGGCACTGCCCGAGCCCACGTAATATCAGCGACGAAACCATGGCCATGATTACCGAATCGGGCGGACTGATCGGTGTCGGTTTCTGGTCAGATGTGGTCTGCGGGACCGGCATCAACGCGATCGTCAGTGCCATCCGCTACGGGGTCGACCGCTTCGGCCTCGAACACATTGCGCTGGGTTCAGACTGGGACGGCTCGGTCACCACGCCTATTGACGCTGCGCAGCTTCCTCATTTGACCCAGGCATTGCTGGACGCCGATTTCACCGAACAGCAAGTCGCGGCGGTCATGGGAGGCAATATGGCGCGCTTTTTGGGCGAACATCTTCCGCCCCAATGAGCGGGGCGAGCTCAGCCTCGCCCAACCCTTTTCACATCCGTCAGGTATCCAGCAGCAGCGTCGCTAAGCGCTTGCGATGATGGATCGCCCCACCGTACATCTGCTGTGCCCACTGGGCGCGACGAATAAACAGGGTGGAATCACACTCCCAGGTGAATCCAAATCCCCCGTGGAACTGCACCGAGCGGTCGCCGGCAAATACCATGACGTCGTCTGCCGCTACCTTGGCCATTCGGCAGGCAATCTCTGCATCGGTGGAAAGCGGCTCATCGCCTACAACGGTCGCGCCGTGGTAAACAAAGGATCGTGCGTTTTCCATGCCCACGTAAATGTCCACAGTCGGGTGTTTGAGTGCCTGATAAGACCCGATCAACTTGCCAAACTGCTTCCGCGTTTTCAGATACTCAGTAATGCTAGCCAGACACTTACCCGCCGCACCTGTGGTTTCTGCGGCCGTCAACAGCGCACCCAGCAACAAGGTATCCCTGAGTGCAGCAGCCACCGCTTCACCACGCAGCACCTGTTCCGGCATGACACCGGTAAAGTCGACATTCGCAGCCCGCTTGGTCAGATCAATCAGCACATTGTCTGAGATCGCGCTATCCCCGATGGCAGTGCGCTCCACCAGCGCCAGCACCGGCATGCCCGCCTCGCTGGCCACCACGACAAAGCTGTCCGCTACGCCAGCGTCAGCAACAAAATGCTTACTGCCCACCAGTTTGCCGGCGGCATCGAGCGTCACACCCATATTGGCAGCACCCCAGTCGGCATGGTCAAGAAATGCCACGGTGCCCACCGTGCCACCGCAGAGCCGGCCCAGCCACTCCGCCGCAGACTCGCCCGCCGCGCGCCAGACAAGCTGCCCCGCGAGCGTGGTGCTCAACAAGGGCGTACCCAATAAACCACCGCCGAGCGCCTCAAAGACAGGGACCGCTGAACCGACACCCATCCCCGCACCGCCGACGCTGTCGGGTAAAGCAATACCGGTCCATCCCATCTCAACCATGGTCTGCCAGATCGCCGGATCAAATCCGGTATCGGTTTCCAGTTGCGAGCGAATCGCTTCGATCGGGGCCTGATCACGGACAAATCCCCGCGCGACATCAAGGAGCATGCCCTGCTCTTCGGTAACGCTGATCGCTACATTTTGCACTAATGACATCTCAGGCCCCCTTACTTCGGCAAGCCGAGTACATGCTCAGCGATGATATTGGCCTGTACCTGCGTGGTACCACCACCGATTGTGGCGCCAAAATTACTGAAGTAGGCGCGCTGCCAGAAACCGCCGCTTACGGCATTAGCGTCGCCGACGTACAAGGCGCTCTGGGCACCCTGCTTGCTCGCGGTATATTGTTTCATCCGTCGTTCGTACTCCGTCCCCCGATACTTCACCGATAGCGCCAGCCCCATGGGGTAATCCGAGTTCAAGGCCGGAACGGCCATTCGACGACCGCAGAGCGTCAGCGCCTTGGACTCCATGATAAATCCGACCAAATCATCCCGAACAATGGGATCGGATAATAAAGGCTCACCGTCGTGTTCGAATTTCGATAGCGCGTCGATCATGTCATCGACCTGAATCGTGAGACCCCAGTATCCACTGGCCTGACCTGCCGTGACGCCCCGCTCGTATTCAAGGGTCTTCATGGCCACTCTCCATCCACCCCCGTCCTCGCCCATGAGGCAGCTCGCCGGAATGCGTGCGTCGGTGAAAAATGTCTGGTTAAAACCATACTCCCCGGTCACCTTTCGAATGGGATGCGCTTCCACGCCGTCGATCTTCATGGGGGAGAGGAAAAACGAGAGACCATCATACTTTCGCTCAGCCTGAGGATTCGTGCGGGCCAGCAGGATCATATGGTCGGCATAGTTGCCCAGTGTCGTCCAAATCTTCGAGCCATTGACCACATAGTCATCGCCGTCTCGCACCGCACGCGTTTGCACGGCCCCCAGATCAGACCCGTGATCGGGCTCGGAAAAGCCCTGACACCAGATCTCTTCGCCCGAGAGAATATTTTTGATGTATTGGGCCTTCTCGTTGTCGGTACCCATATCGAGTAATAGCGGGCCGACCCAGTTGAGACCGATCGTGTTAAAGATAATAGGGGCCCTGTGCTTACCCAGCTCCTTATCCACGACATATTGATAGGCGGGGTCGGCGCCCTGCCCGCCGTACTCGGTCGGCCAATGCATACCGAGATACCCGGCACTCCACAGCTTATGTTGCCACTCTCGCAGGAAATCGAGCTGCTGCTCGGTCCCCACCTCCAGGAACGTGAGCGGTAGCAGAAAGCCGGGATCGGCCGGCACATTTTCCGCCATCCAAGCGGCCACTTCTTTCCGAAATGCGCTCAGCGCTGCTTTATTGTCACTCATGGTGTGTCTCCCGCTATGCCAGCCCCAAATTATAGGGTCAGAGCCCGGCGCATAGTGGCACAGGGCATATCATATTGTCAGTCTGCTTAGATTTGAGGTGCCCGCTCAGAGCCCGTATTGCCGCGTCGCAAGATCACGCATGATCTCCTCGGAACCACCCCCAATCGCGTTTACCCGCACCTCGCGATAAATTCGCTCCACCCGGTTACCTCGCATGTAGCCCAGGCCCCCGAGAATCTGCATCGCCTCGCGGGCACAGAACTCCATGACCTCGCTGGCCTGAACCTTGAGTAACGCAATGTCGCCGGGATTGGGCGTACCCGCTTCGATCGACTCGTAGCACAAGCGAATGTAGGCCTGTGTCGCATTGAGTTGCTGCTTCATCTGCGCAATTTTATGGCGGATCACCTGATGGTCTGCAAGACGCTTGCCAAACGTTTTGCGCTCGGTCGCCCACGCCACCGCCTCTTCGAGGCAGACGCGAGCGTAGGCCTCCATGGCCGCCGCCATGCCCATACGCTCGCTGTTAAAGTTGGTCATGATGACCCTGAAACCCTCATTCTCCGCGCCAATGAGATTCGCTACGGGCACCCGCACCTCGTCGAAATACAGCGTTGCGGTATCAGAGGCCCACCACCCCATCTTCCGATCCAGGGGCGTGCGCGAAAAACCGTCCGCGTCGGTCGGAATCAGGAGCATCGAGACGCCAGCAGCACCGGGACCACCCGTTCGCACTGCCGTTGACACCCAGTTGGCGCGCATTCCCCCCGTGATATAGGTCTTACTGCCGCTGATCACATAATGATCACCATCGCGAGTCGCCGTCGTGGCCAGGTTTGCGACGTCCGAGCCGCCCCCGGGTTCGGTGATCCCCAGCGAGATCCATTTTTCTCCCCTGAGCACCGCGGGCGCCACTTCCGCCTGCATCTCCTCGGGGCCCCAATTAATCACCGGGGGCAGGCCAATACCGTGAACCATCAGTGACGCGCTGACGCCCCCTGCACCCACTCTGGAGAGCTCTTCGTTGACAATCCATGAATGCCAGCTGTCGGCAGGCGTGCCACCAAACTGTTCCGGGTAACCCAATCCCAACAGCCCGACCGCGGCCGCCTTGGGCCACAGGGTATTCGGTATCGCACCCGCCTCATCCCAATCGTCGGCATAGGGCATGATTTCCGTGTCGACAAAACGTCGCAAAGCCTCACGCCAAGCGAGATGTTCTTCGGTGAGATGCGGGTTGGGTAACCGCGCACTATCAAAGTCAAGGCTCATGACCACGTCCTGTTGCTGGGAGATCGCGAAACGCTCGGGCCATGGCCCGGGGCGGACTCTTTTTTACCCACTGATCAGCCCCGAGTCAATTCGCGTATAAGGTACAATCGCGTCCCCGATCCTATCGCTTCGGGGCGCACTGGTCAGACAGCCAGCGCTCAGGAACCCGCTATGAAATACCTCGGCCAGTCCGATTATCAGCACGCTACGGCGCCACGTATTGGCGTCCTGCTGACTAATCTTGGCACCCCGGAAGCGCCCACCACCAAGGCGCTGAAGCCCTATTTGAAGCAATTCTTGTGGGATCCCCGGGTCGTGGAAGTCCCACGGCCGATCTGGTGGCTGATACTGAATGGCATCATCCTCAATACGCGACCCAAGCGCTCTGCCGAGGCCTACCGTATGGTGTGGAGTGATCGCGGCTCCCCCCTTCTGGCCCATCTTGAAGACCAGGTAGCGGGCGTATCGGCCAGCCTGACATCACAGCACGGCGACCGGTTTGTTGTGCGGGGCGCCATGCGCTACGGCACGCCTGCCATCGCCGACGTGCTCAGCGAGATGTTTGATGCAGGTATTCAGAAGCTGGTGGTATTGCCGCTTTATCCACAATACGGCGGCCCCACTACCGGTTCCACTTTTGACGAAGTGAGCAGCGATCTGACCCGACGACGCTGGTTGCCCGCCCTGCGCTTTATCAGCTCTTATCACGACGACCCGCGTTACATCGGCGCGGTGGCCGACAGTATCCGTGCTCACTGGGAGCACCATGGTCGAGCCGATAAACTGATCTTGTCTTACCACGGCATGCCCAAGCGGTACCTGACCGAGGGGGACCCCTACCATTGTCAGTGTCACAAAACCTCACGCCTTATCGGGCAGGCGCTCGGACTCTCTGAGGGCGAGATGATCACCACGTTCCAATCTCGATTTGGTCGCGAGGAGTGGTTGCAGCCCTATACCGACGAGACGTTACAGACACTTCCGGACGACGGCGTCACAGCAGTGCAGGTCGTCTGTCCAGGTTTTTCAGCCGACTGCCTTGAGACCATTGAAGAAATCGGCATGGAGAACCGGGACACATTCCTCGAAGCCGGTGGATCTCGCTACGAATATATCCCCTGCCTGAATGCCCAATCCGGTCATATCGAGGCACTGACCGATCTCATCAGCGATGAGATCAATGGCTGGCTGGACAATCCTCAGGATTCGGGGGAAACGGACCAACTGGCGCGCGAGCTGGGCGCCCCCCAGTAACCCGCGTCAGTGGCTTGGCTCAAACCAGCCTAGCGTATAGGCAATACCCACTCCCAGCAGAAATAACAAGGTCAGCCGCAACCGGTCGTGGCTGTGAAACTGGACTTCGGGCAGCAGGTCGCCCAGCGCGATACAAATAAAGGCACCGGCCGCAAAGGCCAGGATGGCGGGCAGCCACAGGTCAGAGGGGAAAAACGGAGTGGCACCAAAATAAAACAGCGCTGCGGTCACTGGGCACAACAGTGCGAATAAGATCCCCGCAGACCAGCGGGCAACAGAGGACCACCCCGTAGCCGCCATCACGGTCTCAATAGAGAGGGCATCCAGCGGCTTGTGCAGCAAGATGGCAAGGAATACGCCCGCACCCGCCAGGCTGGCGCCACCCACCGCACTGACCAGCACCGCCCCCAAAGCAACACCGTCCACAATAGTATGAACACACAGGCCGGCTAATAAACCGACGGCACCCATTTTTTGCTCGGGCAGATGCGCATGATCGTGTGCATGCGCATGATGATGGGCGTCGGCAGAAGACAGCTCGCAGTCTGCCGCTGCGCTGCCAAAATCATGCTGATGAAAATGGAACCAGCGTAACAAAAGCAGCATGAAGACAAGACCGGCGAGCGTCCAGATCATGACCGTATCAATCGCGCCTGCAGCGGCAAAGCTATGGGGAATCAAGTGTAAGAGCGCGACGCCCAGCATCAATCCCGAAATCAGACTCAACACCATCTGTGTGCGAGTGTGGGTCATGAGAAACAGTCGAGGTAGGCCGCTTCCCAGCAGTGATGCAGCGAACAGGGCAATGCCATATAACGCCAGAACGGATGTTTCTGCCACGCGACTAACCCCCCACCAGATTATCGCGGTGAATCATTTCTGCTTCGCCGCAGTACCCCAATACAGACTCGATATCGGCCGAGCCCTTGCCGATGAGCGCGCGGGCTTCACCACTGGCGTAATTCACCAAGCCACGGGCTCGCTCGCGACCGGCGCTGTCGACACAAGAAACCAGGTCGCCCCGCTGAAATTCCCCGGAGACCCCGACAATACCAATCGGCAACAGAGAGCGACCCTGCTCCGAGACACCTCGGACCGCACCCTCGTCCAGCACCAGAGTGCCTTTGGCATGCAGCAGGCTGGCCAGCCACTGCTTGCGGGCGCTTTGGGGCTGGCGGCGAGTGTGCAGAAAGGTACCCAGCGGATGACCCGCGGTGACCTGTGCAATCACATCGGGCAGGCGGCCATTGGCAATCACGGTTCCCGTTCCCGAACGCGCCGCGAGACGCGCCGCACTCAACTTCGTGGCCATGCCGCCGCGGCCGAGCGCACTGCTCGTCCCCGCCACAATGTCCAAATCAGGGTCATGAACGTCTGCCGACTCAATCAGTGTGGCATGGTCACTCTGCCGGGGGTCGCGATCCATGAGCCCATCCTGATCGGTCAAAATGAGCAGCGCATCGGCATCGACCAGATTGGCGACCAATGCCGCCAGGGTGTCGTTATCTCCCAAGCGAATCTCATCTGTCACCACCGTATCGTTTTCATTAACGATCGGCAGCACCCCCATCGCCATGAGGGTACTCAACGTGCTCCGCGCATTGAGATAACGATCCCGCGCTAGAACGTCCGCATGGCTCAGGAGTATCTGTGCGGTGGTCACCCCATGTGGGCTGAGGTGTTCCTCATACGCTCGCACCAGAGCGGATTGTCCTACTGCCGCGGCGGCCTGAGACAGGTGTATTTCATGAGGGCGCTCTGACAGGTTCAGGCGCGCCAAACCGGCGACAATGGCACCGCTCGAAACCAATACGACGTCGCGTCCCGTGGCGCGCAGCGAGGCAAGCTGATCTGCCAACATCTGCACAATCGATGTATCCAGACCCTTGCCATCATTGGTCAGCAGCGCACTGCCCACCTTGACGACCCAGCGTTTGGCGTCCGCGAGCCGCTGCCGATCGACCTGTTGCGACAGATCCGTCAATTTCGGTACTCCACTTCCATCTCGGCGTCATCATCCTCGACGCCATCCCGGGTGCGAGCACGGGCTTCCGCTTTTGCGGCCTGCAGCGCCGCGATACGTTCTCGCGCCTCGCGCTGCATTTGCTCTTGCGCAGCATGCTCCGCCGCGGCCGCGTCGGGGTCGCTACGCAGCGTCTCCGCCTGAGACTCGAGGTGCGTCATCAAATCACCGCAGAGGACCGCCGTGTGCCGACCTGCGACAGCAGAAATCTCGTAAACCGGGCCTTCCCACCCTAACGCGGCGACCACCCGCTCGCGACACTCAGTCACACTCGCGGCATCCAATAAATCGATTTTATTGAGTATTAGCCACCGCGGCCTGGCCGCCAATGCCGGACTAAAGCGTTCCAGTTCCCGGACTACCGAACACGCAGACTCTGCCGGATCGCTGCCATCAATTGGCGCAACATCGACCATATGTAACAGCACGCGATTGCGCGTGAGGTGCTTGAGGAAACGAATGCCCAACCCGGCACCCTCTGAAGCGCCCTCAATCAAACCAGGTATATCTGCCGCGACGAAAGATCGATGGGCATCCACCTTCACCACACCCAGGCTGGGTATGAGGGTCGTAAAGGGGTAATCCGCTACCTTCGGGGTCGCTGCCGATACCGCCCGGATAAAGGTTGATTTACCCGCATTGGGCAAACCCAGCAATCCGACGTCGGCGAGCACCTTGAGTTCAAGCTTAAGCTTGCGCGACTCTCCCTCGCTACCCGGCGAACTCTGGCGCGGCGCGCGGTTAATGCTGGACTTGTAACGGGTGTTGCCCAGGCCATGGAACCCACCCTGAGCCACCAGCAGCCGCTCGCCCGGTTCGCGAATATCACCGAGAACCTCGCCCGAGTCATCATCCACTATGGTTGTCCCGAGTGGCACGGGTAAGACCAGATCCTCCCCCGATTTACCTGAGCAATTTCGGCCCCGGCCTGACTCACCGTTATCGGCGCGAAAACGCCGGGTATAGCGGTAGTCAATCATCGTATTGAGCGCGTCGTTACCCTCAAGATAAATCGATGCGCCATCGCCCCCGTCCCCCCCATCGGGACCGCCTCTGGGTACATATTTTTCGCGGCGAAAACTGACACAGCCATTCCCGCCCTTCCCTGCGGTGACTTCAATTGTAGCTTCGTCAACAAATTTCATGGTTTGACCTGATGCTGTCGCAAAAAAAAACCCCGCCGGCTGACGAGGTTTTTCGGATCCTGAGGCGTCCGGTTTACGCCGTTACGATGCGGACCTGCTTACGATTCTGCGGGCCACCGTTGAAAAATTCTACCTTGCCGTCCGCCGTCGCGAACAGCGTATGGTCCTTGCCCACGCGAACATTTTCAGCTGCGTGAAAGCGCGTACCGCGCTGGCGCACAATAATACTGCCCGCTGAGACGGCCTGGCCGCCATAGGCTTTGACGCCGAGTCGTTTGCTCTCGGAATCGCGACCGTTACGAGTACTACCGCCTGCTTTTTTATGTGCCATCTCTCGAGTCTCCTGTCAGCCGCTGATCGCCGTAATCTTGACTTCGGTGTACCACTGTCGGTGCCCGGTCTCTTTGCGGTGATGCTTGCGGCGATTGAATTTCACGATACGGATCTTCTCGTGACGACCGTGGGCTACGACTTCTGCCGTGACCTTACCGCCCTCGACCAAGGGCGCACCAATCTTGACGTCGCTACCGGACCCCACCATGAGCACCTCATCGAACTCAATAGTCTCGCCCGTTGCGGCCTCAATCTTTTCCAGCTTGAGCTGCTCGCCTTCCTCGACACGGTGTTGCTTACCACCGCTGTTGATCACTGCGTACATTGTATTGTCCTCTCAGTTAGCCTGCTCGCAAATGAGACCGCGCCAGCGCGGGGCAGAGTTCAGGCACCGAAATCCGGCCATGAGACCGAACCAAGGGCGCGAAAGATACGCGTTCAGGGGGTTGAGCGCAAGTGTGACTATTGGGCTATCTCGGCGCCAGCGCCAGTCAACCGGTCGTACGATTGCTCACGGGAACATGGCGAGCATTGCCTGCCCGGCCTATACTTGCCGGCCAATGGGGGATCTTGTGTGGACGTAACCATCAAGGACAGCGTCGCGGCCGAATTCGCGCAGGTCGACGATGTCATCGTGGAACTTTTGCAGTCCGATGTCGAGATGGTCGAGAACATCGGTCATTACATCGTGAAAGCGGGCGGTAAAAGAATGCGGCCGCTGCTGGTGCTGTTGTCGGCCAAGGCCCTGGGCGAGATCAGTGAGGCCCATATTCGCTTTGCCGCCGTCGTGGAATTCATTCACACGGCCACACTGCTGCATGATGACGTCGTCGATCTCTCCACGCTGCGGCGGGGGATGCCAACCGCCAATGCGGCGTTTGGCAATGCGCCTAGCGTGTTAGTCGGAGATTTCATCTACACCCGTGCGTTTCAGCTCATGGTGGGACTCGCGAACATGCCACTTTTGGCACATATGGCGGAGACCACCAACACCATTGCCGCCGGCGAGGTCATGCAGCTTGTTCATGCGGGCGATCCGGATACGCAGGCCGAGCAATACCAGGAAATTATTCGTCGCAAGACCGCCGCACTGTTTGCAGCGGCGTGTCGAGGCGCCGCACTGCTGCACGAGACGAGCACCGACAGCGCCGACGCACTCTACGATTACGGTCTGCATCTGGGCATTGCCTTTCAGCTGGCAGACGATCTCCTTGACTATGCGGGCGACCCGGAACAAACCGGCAAAAATGTAGGCGATGATCTGAACGAGGGAAAAATTACGCTGCCGCTGCTCCATGCGATGCAAGCAGGCAATGAAGCCGAACGGGCGTTCGTTGCCGATACCTTGCGCCATAAAAATGGCAGTGCCTTTGCCGACGTCATGACGATCGTGCAGAAGACGGGAGGTATTGAGGCGACGCGGGAGGCGGCTGCGGCACATCAAACGCTGGCGCGGGAGGCACTTGATTCTCTGGACCAAAATGATGCGGTCGGCGCCCTGCGAACGATGGCCGATAACGCGGTGGACCGGCAAGGCTGATGGCGATAGCACCCCAGGCATTGCACGAAGCACTGCTGGACGCTGCCTCTGCGCTGGGTGAGGCGCGCGTAGCGCACCTCTTTAGCGAGGTGCCCGATCGAGCGGACCGATATCGCTGTGAAGCCGGGGGCCTTTCCCTTGATTTCTCCAAACACTTACTGAGTGACGACGCTTGGCAGGGCCTGCTCGAGCTGGCCAGCGCCCGAGCGCTTCCGGAAGCTTTTTCATCTTTAATTGCCGGGCAGATAGTCAATACGTCTGAGCGACGCCCCGCCCTGCACACGCTGCTTCGCGGCACCGAGTCGAACAGACACCCCGAGAAATCCGATGCCGTGCACAAGACGCTGTCGCGAATGGCCGCCTTAGTTGAGGCCGTGCATACCGGGCAGACTACTGGCGCGACTGGCAAGCGCTTCACCGATGTCGTGAACCTCGGCATCGGGGGCTCGGATCTGGGCCCACGACTGATATACGACGCTCTGAACAGCCCCGAGGCACCCCTTCGCGCGCACTTTGTGGCCAATATTGACCCCGAGGACCTGAACCGCGTGCTGCGCCCCCTGGACCCGGAAAGCACGTTATGCGTGATCTGCTCTAAGTCGTTTACCACTGAGGAAACCCTCTCCAATGCCACGCGCGCCCGCGACTGGCTGCGGGCGGGAGGCGTCCACGATGATGCACTCGGGCAGCATCTGATCGCCGTAACCACGCAGGTGGAACGAGCGGAGCAATGGCATATTCCACCTGAGCATTGCTTTCCGATGTGGGACTGGGTCGGTGGTCGCTATTCGCTGTGGTCAGCGATCGGCATCAGCATTCCACTGGCACTCGGCTGGCCGGCATTCCATCAGTTATTGGAGGGCGCCCGGTTAATGGATGCCCACACCGCGGCGATGTCGCCCGGTGAAAATTTGCCCATGATCATGGCACTGCTGGAGCTTTGGCAAACCCATTATCTGGGCGCCGATACGCATGCCGTATTGCCCTACGCGCAAAAGCTGGCCCGCCTGCCAGACTTTCTGCAACAGCTCACGATGGAGAGTAATGGCAAGCGGGTGTCCTCTGAAGGGGAGCGTCTTGAGCACGACACCGCGCCAGTCTTGTGGGGGTCCGCGGGCACGATTGGCCAGCATTCTTACTACCAGCTGCTGCACCAAGGCACCCGCTCATTCGTCGCCGATATTATTCTGCCGCTGCGCTCCGGCGCCGGGGATCGCGACGCCCGACAGGCACTCGCCGCCCACGCGTTGGCGCAAAGTCGGGCATTGATGGTCGGGCGCTCTACTGAAGAGGCGGACAAACTCGGCCGCCAACGTGACGTGGATGAGGCCGTGAGCCGGCAATTTGAATCGCCGGGTAATCGCAGCCACTCGCTGCTGCTAATCGACGCCCTTTCGCCTGAGTGCCTTGGCGCCCTGATCGCCGCCTATGAACACAAGACCTACTTTCTGGCGGTGCTACTGGGCATCAACGCCTTTGACCAGTGGGGTGTGGAATTGGGCAAGGAGATTGCCGCTGACATGAATGAGTTACTCACGACTGGCGAGACCGAGGCAGAGATCGATCTCTCTACCCTCGCCGCAGCGCAGGCGTGGCGAGCCGCCAATACCGAGTGAGCGCTTAAGCGTCGATTAAGGCCAGTAACTCGTCGGTTTTTTCGCTCATCAGCGCGTGGTCGCCGCGCGATTCTACATTCAGCCTGACCACCGGCTCGGTATTCGACATGCGTAAATTAAAGCGCCAATCCGCAAAATCCAGACCCAGACCATCGAGCTTTTCCACTGCGAGCGCCTGCGACCCATAACGCGCCTCCACCGTCGCCAAGAGCGCTGCGGGATCCGCTACCTCACGGTTGATCTCGCCTGAGCAGGGAAAAGCGGCCTCTCGCGCCGCCACTAATTGGCCAAGAGACTGGCCCGTTTGGGACATCAGGCCGGCAATAAGCAACCACGGAATCATGCCACTGTCGCAGTAGGCAAAGTCTCGAAAATAGTGGTGGGCTGACATTTCGCCGCCATACACCGCGTCCACTTCGCGCATCCGCTCTTTGATAAAAGCGTGCCCGGTTTTACTGAGCACGGGCTCGCCGCCGCCTGCGAGGGCGATATCCTGAGTGTTCCAGGTCAGACGGGGGTCGTGCACGATACGCTGCGGCCCCAGCTGAGACAAAAAGGCTTCAGCTAACAGGCCCACAATGTAATACCCCTCGATAAAATGCCCGGCGCTATCAAAGAAAAAACAGCGGTCGAAATCACCGTCCCAGGCAATACCGAGATCGGCCTGCTCCGCCACCACTCGATCTGCCGTGGCGGCACGATTCTCTACCAACAGTGGGTTGGGCACGCCATTGGGGAAATGGCCATTCGGCTCATGGTGAACCTTGATGAACTCAAACGGTAAATGGGGTTCAAGCGCATCCAGAACCCGACCGGCGCCGCCATTACCTGCCGTGCAAACAATCTTGAGGGGCTTCAGCGCTGACAGCTCGACATAGGACAGGAGATGCTCAACGTATGCAGCCTCGGTATCGACCGTACTGTAAGCGCCCTCCGCACTCGCTGGGGTAAAGGCATTGCGCTCTGCCGCGGCGCGAATTTCCGCCAGACCCGAGTCTCCGGAAATCGGCTTCGAGCCCTCGCGCACAAATTTCATGCCGTTATAGTCTTTGGGGTTATGACTGGCCGTCACCGCGATCCCGCCGCCCACACCCAGGTGAGTTGTGGCGAAGTAAATCTCCTCGGTGCCGCATAGGCCAATGTCCTGCACCGAGACCCCCTGCGCAAGGAGGCCGTCGATCAGTGCTGCTTTGATGGATTCACTGGTCAGGCGGATATCATGCCCGACCACCACCGTGCCAGGCTGGATGACCTCGGCATAGGCCTGGCCGATCCGCCGGGCGATCTCTTCGTTGAGTTGGTCCGGGATACGCCCCCGGACGTCATAGGCCTTAAAGCACTCGAAAGAATCGGCCATCATTCCTGACCGTAATAGTGCTCAAAAACGTGCTGGGTGGCCTCAACAAAACCCGGCACGCTGCCGCAATCGAAGCGCAGCCCTTCAAACTGATAGGCGAGAACACGGCCCTCGCTAGCCTGCGTCTGCAATGCGTCCGTCAATTGCACTTCGCCGTTCCGGCCGGGGGGGGTGCTGCGAATGATGTCGAAAATATCCGGCGTCAGAATGTAGCGGCCGATGACAGCAAGATTGGACGGCGCTTCGTCTTGTGGTGGTTTTTCGACCATCTGCGTCACGCGGGTCAAGCCGGCGCGCTCCGCCGTCCCTGCGACCACGCCGTATTGGTGGACCTCGTCCATCGGTACCTCCTGCACGGCGACGATCGAACACTGGAACTCCTCGTAAAGCGCTGCCATCTGAGCCAGCACCCCAGAGCCCCCGCGGTTCAGGCAGAGGTCGTCCGATAGCACCACGCCAAACGGCTGATCACCAATCAGTGGTTCACCGGTGAGAATCGCATGACCCAGGCCCAGCATTTCCCGCTGGCGCACCATTGTAAATACCCCGCGCTCAATCACCTCTCGAATGCCGCCTAAGTAGGCTTCCTTTGACGATCCGGCGATTTGGTGCTCGAGCTCGTAGCTGATATCAAAATGGTCGGCGATGGCCCGTTTACCGCGGCCAGTCACCAACGCACAGTTGGTCATACCGGCTTCAATGGCCTCCTCGACGCCGTATTGCACCAAAGGCTTATTGACCACCGGGAGCATTTCTTTCGGCATACTCTTGGTAGCGGGCAGAAAGCGGGTCCCGTAACCCGCCACGGGGAATAGGCATTTACCAATCATGTCGGGGTCTCCTCCCTGCCGTAGACGTCATCGAAGCGCACGATGTCGTCTTCTCCTAGATACGAACCGGACTGCACTTCGATCACTTCCAGCGGCACCGCTGCACGATTGGCAAGGCGGTGCTTCATACCCACCGGAATGTAGGTCGATTCATCGGGGCCCAGCGTCAGTTGCTCGTCACCCCGGATAATAGTTGCCTCACCCGATACAACCACCCAGTGCTCAGCCCGATGATGATGCAGCTGCAGCGATAGCGTCTGTCCGGGCGTCACAGTGAGGCGCTTGACCTGAAATTGCTCACCGACCACCAGCGACTCGTAAGAGCCCCAGGGCCGAAAGACTTGTTGATGAAGGGTTGCCTCAGGCCGATCAAGCGATGTCAGCGTTTCTACGACCCGCTTGATCTGCTGCATGCGATCCCTCGCCCCCACCAAGACGGCATCGGCCGTTTCTACCACCACCAGGTCATCGATCCCAATGGCGGTCACCAAGCGGCTCTCGCTGCGAATGTAGTTATTGCGGGCATCTTGCAGCAACACGTCTCCGTCGCTGACGTTGCCATCCGCGTCAGCATGACCGATTTCCCACAGTGCCGACCAGGCGCCCACGTCGCTCCAGCCGCACTCGAGCGTGGCCACGCCGCCCTCCTGCGTATGCTCCATGACCGCGTAGTCAATACTGTCGGCGGGCGAGGCCATAAACGCCTCCGCGTTGGGGCGAATAAAATCCAGATCGCGCTCGGCCCCTGCCATGGCCTGCTCGCAGGCGCTGAGCACGGCGGGTTGGTGCGTGGCAAGCTCGGCAAGGTAGCGATCAGCGCGGAACAGAAACATGCCGCTATTCCAAAAATAGTGCCCCTCCGCCCTATACCGCTCTGCCGTCGTCCTGTCCGGTTTCTCCACGAATTCGGCCAGCTCAAAAAGATCCTCTGTCAGTGCATCGCCGCAGCGCACATAGCCGTAACCCGTTTCCGCTCGAGTGGGCACGACACCAAAGGTCATTAATTTGCCCCGCTGCGCCGGGACCGCGGCCCGCTGTACGGCAGCTCGAAATGCAGCAGGCTCGGTCACATGGTGATCTGCCGGTAGCACCAGTAACAATGCGTCGGGGGTGTGAGCCTGCGCCTGCAAGGCAGCGAGGGCGATGGCGGGGGCGGTATTACGGCCCACGGGCTCCAGAATAATCGTGGCACTTTCTGCGCCGACCTCGCGTAGCTGCTCGGCCACCATAAAGCGATGCTCGTCGTTACACACCACCATCGCCGGCCCACACTGTAACCCCTGCAGACGTCGATGAGTCTCCTGCAACATGGAGCCTTCACCCCCAAGGGGTAAAAACTGTTTGGGTCGGGCAGCGCGGGAAACCGGCCAGAGGCGGCTGCCCACACCACCGGATAGCAACACGGGTATCAACATAACGAGCGTAGCGGGGTCAAAAACGAACGGTGATGCTACTGGAAGCGCCTCGATGCGTCACCCCAGTGGTGATTTTTTGGATTGTGACAGTTACCTAGACTCCTCGGAGGCATGCGATCCACACCACGGATGACGCGCAACCGTCGCTGGATCGTGTCGCGCCCTTCCTCTACAATTGCGACGTTGTCCTTTGTTCAGGCGGTGATGCGCGTAATGCGTTCCCGTCTCCGCCCCACGCTTTCTGGAAAACTCCCCGAAATGACCGAGCACTCCCCCTTTATTCCGCAGTCTCATTATGACAAGGCCGAGCTGGTGGCCTGCGGCTTGGGCGAGTTATTCGGGCCGGGAAATGCGCAGCTCCCTGTCGACAATATGTTAATGGTAGACCGCATCACCCATATCAGCTCCGAGGGAGGTGCCGCAGGCAAGGGTGAACTCATCGCCGAGCTCGACATTCATTCTGACCTGTGGTTTTTTGCCTGCCATTTCCCGGGCGATCCGGTGATGCCGGGCTGCCTCGGCCTCGATGCCATGTGGCAGCTGGTCGGATTTTTCCTCGGCTGGCGGGGTAACCCGGGCCGCGGACGGGCACTAGGGTGCGGTGAAGTCAAGTTCACTGGGCAGATCCTGCCCAGCCACACTCAGGTGCGATACCACATTCAAATGAAGCGGGTCATCGAGCGCAAGCTGGTCATGGGGATTGCAGACGGATCGGTTTCAGTCGATGGCGAGACCATTTATACCGCCTCGGATCTTCGCGTTGGCCTGTTCCAGAATATGGAGGCGATGTAATGACTGAGCGGGTTGTGATCACCGGCTTGGGAATCGTTTCCTGCCTTGGTAATGACGCCGCCGCGGTGCGGGATGCCTTATTCAACGGGCGATCGGGTATTACGCTGTATCAGGACCACATTGATGCCGGTATGCGCTCACAGGTGGCCGGCGCGCCGCAAATTGACCTCTCCGAGCACATCGATCGCAAACAATGGCGATTCATGGGCGACGCCGCAGGCTACGCCTACCTGAGCCTGCAGCAAGCCATCGCGCAGGCGGGTCTGACGCCAGAGCAAATCTCTCACCCGCGCACCGGTATTGTCGCCGGGTCGGGCGGTGCCTCCTCTGCGAGTCAGGTTGAAGCAGCAGATATCCTTCGGGACCGCGGCATTCGCCGGGTCGGGCCTTATCGCGTAACGCAGACTATGGGCAGCACCGTATCGGCCTGTCTGGCAACACCCTTTCAGATAAAGGGCGTCAACTACTCTATTTCTTCGGCTTGCTCCACCAGTGCACACTGCATCGGACATGCGATGGAACTGATTCAACTCGGCAAACAGGACGTGATGTTCGCCGGTGGCGGAGAGGAACTGCACTGGACCATGAGCGCGCTGTTCGACGCGATGGGCGCACTCTCAAGCCACTATAACGAGACGCCGGAGCGCGCCTCGCGCGCCTACGATACCGACCGGGATGGTTTTGTGATCGCCGGTGGTGGCGGCATGGTCGTGGTGGAATCTCTCACCCATGCCAAAGCGAGAGGCGCGACGATACTCGCCGAACTGGTGGGCTATGGTGCCACCTCGGACGGTTATGACATGGTGGCACCCTCTGGCGAAGGGGCGGTGCGCTGCATGCAGCAGGCGATGGAAGCGATCGACGGGAGCATCGATTACATCAATGCTCATGGCACCAGCACCCCTGCTGGAGACATTCAGGAGCTCAATGCACTGCGAACGGTATTTGGCGATAACGCGCCGGTAATCGGTTCAACCAAATCACTGTCGGGACACTCTCTCGGCGCTGCGGGCGTGCAGGAAGCGATCTATTCGCTTTTGATGATGCAGGACGACTTCGTCGCGGCCTCTGCCAACATCGACAATCTCGATGAAGGTGCTGAAGGTATGCCCATTGCAATAGAGCGGGTCGACAACGCCGGGCTGAATCAGGTCATGTCAAACAGCTTTGGCTTCGGCGGCACCAACGCAACGCTAATTTTTCGTCGCTACGCCGACTGACGCCGATTGGGCCGCGTCGCGCTATCAGAGTGCAGACAGCGGCATCACCTCTAACCAATCGCCCTCCGCTACCGTCGTGCCGGGGGCAATCACCGCCACCCCATCTGCCTCACTCAGACTACTGAGCACGCCGGAGCTTTGGCTTCGGGCCAGATGCGCGCGCATCGCTGTCCCCGTGCCAAGCAGCTGGACGCGGAGAAACTCCTCCCGTGACCCGGGTCGGGACACGGAAAAAGCCGCCTGCACCGGGAAGCGCAGCGCAGGCGTCACTTGCCCGCCCTGGCGCGCTATCAGCCAGGGCTTGGCCACCAGCGCAAAGGTGATAAAGGCAGAAACCGGATTACCGGGCAGTCCAAAGATCGGCGTGCCACAAACCTCGCCAAATGCGAGCGGTTTACCGGGCTTAATGGCCAGTTTCCAGAGATTCAATGATCCGCGACTTTCAATCTGGCCGCGAACATGGTCTTCCTCTCCAACCGATACGCCGCCCGCCGTCACGACGCAATCAGCTTCTGCTGCCGCGTGCTCCAGCGCCTCGCCGACGCGCTCGGGATCATCAGGGATGTTGCCCAGATCTAATACCGTCATCCCCAAGGCGCCAATCTGTGCCCCTAAACTGAAGCGATTACTGTTGTAGATCTGGCCGGGATTCAAGTCGCCACTACCGGGCTCACGCAGCTCATCTCCGGTGGTCAACACTGCAACGGTGAGTGGCCTGAAGACCTTGACGGCGTCGATGCCCACCGAGGCCAATAAGCCGATGTCCTGAGGAGTCATGCGCTGCCCGGCTGCCACCAGCCGGTCCCCTGGCTGAATATCATCGCCTCGCCGGCGAATATGCTGCCCCAATATCGCAGCGGGGAGCTTAACGCCCTCGGGCAGCACCTGAGCCTCTTCCTGAAGGACCACCGAATCCGCTCCTTCCGGAATTTCCGCACCGGTAAAAATGCGGGCTGCAGTGCCCTCCTGTAGTGGTACCGGGGCCTGCCCCGCTGGAACACGCTGGCTGAGTGGAAGCACGCCAGGCACATCCCGACTTGCCACCGCATAACCATCCATGGCGCTATTGTCCGCGGGGGGAACCGCCCGATCAGCACAGATCGCCTCTGCACAAAAGCGGTTGGCTGCCGCCTCGAGTGCCACGACTTCGCGCTCGGGCTGTGCCATGGCAGTGGCGAGGATCAGCTCAAGCGCGTCAGAGAGGGGAGTCAGCGCCATCGGTCAGTGGCCTCGCAGCACTCCAACAAAGTTGCAGGGGCGATGTTCGCTGTCGAGCTGATCCTGAAGAATGCCCTCCCATGCGGTGCGACAGGCACCGGTTGAACCGGGCATGCAAAAGATGACCGTGCCATTCGCCATACCGGCCAACGCCCTCGATTGGACCGTCGAGGAGCCAATTTCAGCGAGGCTCAGCGCGCGGAAGACCTCTCCGAACCCGTCGATGGTTTTATCAAACAGGGGCGCCAACGCCTCGGGCGTCGAATCACGACCCGAAAAGCCGGTACCACCTGTGGTCAACACCACTTCGATGCCGGGGTTCGCGATCCACTCCGAGACAATGGCGCGAAGCTGATAAATATCGTCGAGCGCGATCTGTCGGTCGGCCAGCTCATGACCCGCCGCCAATAACGCGTCTTCCAAAAACGTCCCCGAGGTATCGGTATCCCGCGTGCGGGTATCACTGACGGTCAAAACCGCCACTTTCAGTGCTGCACTCACTCTGCTTAACCCTTATGCGTCCGCGTAAAGCTCAATGTAGCGCCGAACCGCGCGAGGAACAAATTCCCGCCAGCTCAACTGCTGTATACCAAACTGGTGACGGATCTCGGCACAATCGAGACTCAGGCTTGTAGGAGACTCCGCCTGACCTTCGATCAACTCCATGAGCTCCCGGGCCTCGGTAAAAGGCTGATATTGCGACGCGTTCGCCAATACCGTCTCCATAAAGGAGTAGAGGTTGACCTCGCCGATGCCACTGTAATGATAAAGCCCCGAGCGCGGCGAGCCAGCACCCATCTGATCGATAATGCCGTGTATTACCCGCGCGACCTCCGCGACATGGACGGGGCTCCCTCTGGCCTGCTCGCTGACTCTGATGCGGTCCCCGCGGGCCAGCGCATCCAGAGCCCGGGCCAAAGGGTTGGGTCGACGGCCGCCAAACATTAATCCCAGTCGCAGAATAAACACCTCTTCGAGGGAGGCTTTGAGCAGCTCCTCAACCTCGATTAACGTTTTACCCACGGCGTCGATGGCGTCTGGCTGATCACCCTCCCGATACGGGCGGGTCAGCGAGCCGGAAAAGACGCGGGCGCTCGACAGAAACAGGTAGCTCACGCGATCCCGGGCCGCAAGCTCTGCCAGCCAGCGGGTGCGTTCAACGTCGGGTTGCCCCACCGGATCGACGCCGTCGATTTGGGTGACCAATCGGGCATCGAGAATCAGGTCGATAGGCTCACGGCGAATCAGCTTTTTGACTTGCCTTTCGCGGCGCCACCGGGTCGTATCCATATCGACGCCAACGATCTCATGACGCATTAACGGGGTAGCGAAAGACCGCAGCGCATAGCCCAGCGGAGAATCCAGACCCAGAACGAGTATGCGCATAAGCAATTAGGGCGTGCGTGACGCGACGCTCAATCCAGCTCTTGTTTAAAAAGGGATGTCGTCTTCCGGGAAATCAATAGGCGCGGGCTCAGGCGCCGCCGCGGGTGCATTTGAGGCGGGTGCGCTCTGATAGCCTCCGCCATCAGAGGCCGCATTGCGGCTATCGAGCATCTGCATTTCCTGAGCCACGATTTCTGTTGAGTAACGGTCTTGGCCCGACTGATCCTGCCACTTTCGGGTTCTCAAAGAACCTTCAACGTAAACCTTGGAGCCTTTGCGCAGGTACTCGGCGGCGATCTCTGACAGCCGATTGAAAAACACCACCCGGTGCCATTCGGTGCGCTCCTGCTGGTCCCCCGTATTCTTGTCGCGCCAGCTCTCAGAGGTGGCAAGGCTGATGTTGGTCACACCGCCGCCTGAAGGCAGTACGCGATGCTCCGGGTCGTTGCCCAGATTACCGACGAGAATGACTTTATTAATGCCGCGCGAGGCCATAGGGTTCTCCCTTCTTGCTGCCGGAGACTTTGCCTGCAAAGCTCACGGATCTATGTGACTGACCTGATGACTATAGCAATGCTGCCGGTCGGGGGGTACATCATTCTCCGACAATTGCGCCCTTAAACTGCCGTCATCGGCGTGCGGCCATAGCGCCATAGTCCGAAAAGCCAGACCGCGGTGAGTCCGGCGAGGACCATCACCAACCCCAGCGCACCGCCCACGTGCAGCGCGCTTCCACCCAGCGCCCCTCCGGTAAACACCCCTAGAAACTGAGCACTGGCAAAAATGCCCATCGCCGTACCGCGCAGCGAGATGGGAGCGAAAATAGAGACCAGCGCAGGCAGTATCGTCTCGAGCGCGGTGAAGCCCGCAAAAAACAGTACCAGGCCCAGACCCAGCGCGGTCAAAGACACCGCCCACAACGCGATAACCAATCCGATCACTGTCAGCACCACGGTCAGCGCCAACAAGGGGCGCGGGTCTTCGAGCTCATGGCGACCACGGATTAGCAAGGCGACGCCAGGAAGCGCGCCGCATAGGGTAGCGAGATACATCCACGCGTGGTGCGCCGGCGCCAGCCCTACCTGCTGTGTCATCACGGCCGGAATAGCCGTAAACGCCGCCATGAGTAGCAGGTGCAAACAGAAAATACTGGCATACAGTATGCCCAGCCCACGCCCCCAGAGCGCTTCGCCGAGCCGTTCACGGTCTGCAATGTGCGCGCGTCCTCCCTCACTGAGCTGCGGCGTAGCGGGTAACCAGAAGATCACCACCAAAAGCCCCAGACCGCCCATCACGGCGGTGCTCTCAAATACCCTCGACAATCCGCCCCAGGCCGCCAGAACCGGGCCCAGTACCAGTGCGAGGGCAAAGGAAATACCAATACTGGCGCCGATAATGGCAGAGGCTTTAGTGCGCTGTTCGATCCGGGTGTAGTCCGCTGCCAGTGCCATCGTCGCGGACGCAATGGCTCCAGAGCCTTGTAACAGGCGGCCAATCGCCAAACCCATGAGCGTGTCGGCAGCCGCTGCCACCACGCTGCCAAGCACCAATAAACTCAGGCCTCCAAGGATCACGGGCTTACGGCCTATCCTGTCGGACAGCCAGCCCAGGGGCACCTGCAAGACGGCCTGAGTCAGACCATAGGCCCCCAGTGCAATCCCGATGCTGGCCACATTCGACCCGGCCAGCTCCTGCGTGTAGACCGCGAATAAGGGCAGCACCATGAACAGGCCCAGCATTCGCAGACAATAAAGACTGGCCAGGCCCAGCACGGCACGGCGTTCTAGGGCGGTAAAGGGTTCTTTGGCTAGCACGAGATCCGTCGCCTAAGCGGTTTTTCAGTGTATCACGCGGTCAAAAAGCGGACGGAGGGGGTCCGCCGCCGCCGTATCCTCGTATACTGTCGCGTTGGCAAAATTTCGGTAGGTCTTACGCATGGATACCATTGAGGTACGCGGCGCGCGCACCCATAACCTCAAGAATATCGACCTCGATATTCCGCGGGATAAGCTGGTGGTGATTACGGGCCTCTCCGGGTCGGGAAAGTCGTCCCTCGCGTTCGATACCCTCTACGCCGAGGGGCAAAGGCGCTATGTCGAATCACTCTCGACCTACGCGCGGCAGTTCCTATCGATGATGGAAAAGCCGGATATTGACCACATCGAAGGCCTATCTCCCGCGATTTCTATTGAGCAGAAGTCGACCTCTCATAACCCACGCTCCACTGTGGGCACGATCACTGAAATCTATGATTACTTGCGCCTGCTATTTGCCCGGGTGGGCGATCCGCGGTGCCCTACGCATGGTGTCACGCTGAAGGCCCAAACCGTGACCCAGATGGTTGACGCGGTCATGACGCTGCCTGAAGGCAGCAAGCTCATGCTGCTGGCACCCGTAGTCCGAGACCGCAAGGGCGAGCATCTGCATGTCTTCGAGCAAATGCGCGCCGCTGGCTTCATTCGGGTGCGGGTCGATGGCATCGTGGTGGATCTCGACGACGTCCCGCCGCTAGACAAAAAGCGCAAGCACCGCATTGATGTGGTGGTAGACCGCTTCAAGGTGCGCGAAGATCTCAAACTGCGTCTCGCCGAATCCTTCGAAACCGCCTTGGAACTGACAGAAGGGGTGGCAGCGATCGCACCCATGGAAGGTGATGGCCCCGAAACATTGTTCTCGGCGCGTTACGCCTGCCCGAGCTGCGGCCATTCGATCGATGAATTAGAGCCGCGGCTGTTCTCGTTCAACAATCCAGCGGGGGCCTGTAGCGGCTGTGATGGCCTGGGTGTCACCCAATTCTTTGACGAAAGCCGCGTAGTGCTCCACCCCGAGGCCAGTCTCGCCGAGGGCGCTATTCGAGGCTGGGACCGCCGCAACGTTTACTACTTTCACCTGCTGCGCTCACTCTCCAAACACTACGACTTCGATATGGAGAAGCCTTTCGACAAGCTCTCGCAAAAACATCGCGACATTATTCTGTACGGCAGTGACGGTGAAGAGATTGAATTCTCGTATGTCAATGACCGTGGCACGGTGTTCAAACGCCGACATGTTTTTGAGGGGGTCATTCCCAATATGGACCGCCGCTATCGCGAGACCGAATCTTCTTCGGTGCGCGACGAGTTGGCCAAATATGTCTCGACTGCCGCGTGCAAAGCCTGCCATGGCACCCGACTCTGCGAAGACGCGCGCAGTGTTTATGTTGACGGGCGCACATTGCCAAGCATCACCTCGCTCCCCGTCGGTGATGCGCAAGCTTATTTTGACGCGCTGGATCTTACCGGTCGGCAGGGAGAAATTGCGGACAAAATCCTCAAAGAACTTCGCGCGCGGTATCGTTTTTTGGTTGATGTCGGCCTGAATTATTTGAGCCTGGACCGCAGCGCCGAGACGCTCTCGGGCGGCGAGGCCCAGCGCATCCGCTTGGCCAGCCAGATCGGGGCGGGGCTGGTCGGTGTCATGTATATCCTCGACGAACCCTCAATCGGCCTTCATCAGCGGGATAACGAGCGCCTGCTCAAGACGCTGATTCACCTGCGCGACCTCGGCAATACCGTACTGGTAGTCGAGCACGACGAGGACGCCATCCGTAATGCCGATCATATTATCGATATCGGGCCGGGTGCCGGCGTGCACGGCGGAAAGGTCGTCGCATCCGGTGCGCTAGAGGATGTGATCGAAAATCCAGAGTCTCTTACGGGCGCTTATCTCTCGGGAAAGCGATCCATCGCGGTGCCCAGTGTCCGCCAGCCAATCGACCCCAAGCGACACGTTACCATCAGCGGAGCGAGCGGTAACAACCTTCAAAATGTCGAACTGATGCTACCTCTGGGGCTACTGACCTGTGTGACGGGCGTATCGGGCTCCGGCAAGTCGACCCTGATTAACGGCACGCTTTATCCCCTTGCGGCCACCGCGCTCAATGGCGCCACCACCCTTAAGCCTGCCGCTCACGACAGCATTGAGGGCCTCGAGCAGCTTGATAAATGTATCGATATTGACCAGAGCCCGATTGGCAGAACACCCCGCTCTAATCCCGCAACCTACACCGGAATCTTCACCCCCATTAGAGAGTTATTTGCCGGCACGCAAGAAGCGCGGTCACGGGGTTACAAGCCCGGTCGCTTCAGTTTCAACGTTCGCGGCGGCCGCTGCGAGGCCTGCCAAGGCGATGGCGTAACCAAAGTCGAGATGCACTTTTTACCCGACATTTATGTGCCGTGTGATGTGTGCAAGGGCAAGCGTTACAACCGGGAGACTTTGGAGATTAAGTTCAAGGACCTGAACATTTCTGAGGTGCTGAATTTGACCGTTGAGGATGCCCTCGGATTTTTCGAGGCGGTGCCTGCGATTCATCGCAAATTACAAACGTTGATGGACGTGGGACTCTCTTACATTCGACTGGGTCAGGCCGCCACCACGCTCTCCGGCGGAGAGGCGCAGCGCGTCAAGCTATCGCGCGAGCTCTCCAAGCGCGATACCGGCAGCACACTCTATATCCTCGACGAACCCACCACCGGCCTGCACTTTGAAGATATTCGCCAATTGCTGGAGGTCCTTCATCGCCTGCGGGATGGCGGGAACACGGTGGTGATCATCGAGCACAATCTCGACGTGATCAAAACCGCTGATTGGGTGATTGATTTGGGGCCGGAGGGCGGCTCAGGCGGTGGCCAGATCATCGCAACGGGGACCCCCGAGGACGTCGCATCCGAAAAGGCCTCTCACACAGGTCGCTTTCTGGCTGAACTGCTCAAGATCAAGCGCAGCAGAACGTCGTCCAAGGCCGCGTGAAGGGCACTGGAGCACCGCGGCTAACCTGACCTCCGCCTAACAAGCTGTTTTTCAGGCAAAAAAAACCCCCGGCGCCTCAGCGACGGGGGTTTTTATGATGGGAGCAGTCAGTCTTCGCCTGACTCCTCAACCACCTCCTCTACCTCAACTTCAGGCAGCGGGCGATCCACCAGCTCGACAAAAGCCATTGGGGCTTTATCACCCGTTCGGTAGCCACACTTAAGGATGCGAATATACCCGCCCGGACGCTCCTGATAACGGGGGCCCAGCTCTTCAAACAACTTACCGACCGTTGCCTTGGAACGGGTGCGATCAAAGGCCAAACGGCGATTAGCCACGCTGTCGCTCTTGGCCAGTGTGATCAAGGGCTCTGCATAGCTGCGGAGTTCCTTTGCCTTGGGCAGGGTCGTCTTGATTAGCTCATGCTCAACCAGTGACACTGTCATGTTGCGAAACATGGCTTTCCTGTGTGAGCTGTTGCGATTCAGCTGTCGTCCGCTATGGCGATGACGCATGACTCTATTCCTTACAAATCATGCCCGGTTATAGCCCGGGCGTTTTCTATTCTCAGACGCTTAACAGGCGTTCGTCGTTTTTCAGGCTGGCAGGTGGCCAGGCTTCAAGACGCATACCCAGTGAAAGACCCCGTGAAGCCAAGACATCCTTGATTTCGGTCAAAGATTTCTTGCCCAAGTTTGGAGTCTTAAGCAGCTCAACCTCGGTGCGCTGAACGAGGTCGCCGATGTAGTAAATGTTCTCCGCCTTCAAGCAGTTTGCGGATCTGACCGTCAGTTCCAGATCGTCTACCGGGCGCAACAGGATAGGATCTACCTCTTCTGCTGCCTCTGTGGCCGCAGCCTGCGCCTCGCCCTCGAGATCCACAAACACCGCCAACTGCTGCTGGAGAATAGTCGCAGCCCGACGAATCGCTTCCTCCGGATCCAGCGTGCCATTGGTTTCCAAATCAATGATGAGCTTATCGAGGTCTGTACGCTGCTCAACCCGCGCCGAGTCCACAACATAGCTCACGCGGCGAATAGGTGAAAATGAAGCATCCAGCGGCAAACGGCCGATCGAGCGCGTTTCTTCCTCGGGGTTTTCCCGTGCATCGGCAGGAGAATAACCGCGGCCACGCTGCACCAGCAATCGAATCGACAGCTTGGTTTTATCAGTCACCTTACAGATAACGTGATCAGGATTCGAAATCTCGACCTCGTGATCCACTTGAATGTCAGCTGCCGTGACCGTACAAGGCCCCTGTGCAGACAGCGTCAACTGCGCGGAATCGTTGCCTGCCATAGACAGCGCGACGCCCTTCAGGTTGAGCAGGATTTCAATCACGTCTTCCTGAACGCCTTCAATGGCCGAGTACTCATGCTCGACACCATCGATTTCCACTTCGGTAATGGCACAACCGGGCATGGAAGACAGCAGGATACGGCGCAAGGCATTGCCCAGCGTATGACCAAAGCCTCGCTCAAGCGGCTCGAGCGTTACCGTGGCACGGGTGGTAGAAGCCTCATCAACTTTGATGACGCGGGGTGTCAAAAACTCAGTGACCGAACTTTGCATAGAAGCACCTTCGATTAAATTAGGGATTGTGTAATCAGAACGAATTCGAAGTGCTTTACTTCGAGTACAGCTCCACAATCAAGTTTTCGTTAATTTCGCCGGGTAGATCCTGTCGCTCGGGGCGAGACTTAAAGGTGCCCTCCAGCTTATCGACATCGACCTCTACCCAAATGGGTTCTCCACGCTGCTCAGCGATAGCCAAAGCAGACTGCACACGCAGTTGCTTTTTGGCCTTTTCGCGCACCGATACCACGTCACCGGGCTGCACCTGATACGACGAAATGTTCACGACCTTACCGTTTACCAAAATCGCCTTGTGCGCGACCAATTGCCGCGCCTCGGATCGGGTTGAGCCAAAGCCCATGCGGTAGACCACGTTATCGAGACGACTTTCCAGCAGTTGCAGCAGGTTCTCACCGGTCGCACCTTTGAGTCGTGCAGCTTCCTTATAATAATTACGGAACTGCTTTTCCAAGACGCCGTATATGCGACGAACCTTTTGCTTCTCACGAAGCTGAACGCCGTAATCCGAAAGCCGCCCACGACGGGCGCCATGCTGCCCTGGAGCTGTCTCGGATTTACATTTTTTATCAAATGCAGTCACACCACTTTTTAACTGCAGATCAGTGCCCTCCCGGCGGGAGAGCTTGCACTTCGGTCCAATGTATCGAGCCATTTGCTAAGTCCTCTCTGACGCGCGTTACACGCGGCGCTTTTTAGGTGGGCGACAACCGTTATGCGGAATCGGTGTCACATCGGTGATATTCGTAATCTTGTAGCCACAGCTATTCAGCGCCCGCACTGCGGACTCGCGGCCTGGTCCAGGACCTTTGACTTGTACGTCGAGGTTTCGAAGACCATATTCCTTGGCCGATTCACCCGCGCGCTCTGCCGCTACCTGCGCGGCAAATGGGGTCGACTTGCGCGAACCGCGGAAGCCAGAGCCGCCGGCGGTCGCCCAACTCAGGGTATTACCCTGACGATCAGTAATCGTAATAATGGTGTTGTTGAACGACGCATGAATATGCGCCACACCGTCTACCACCTGCTTGGTGATCTTGCGTTTCGTTGTCTTGGCGCTTTTTGCCATCTTTTACTCTCTTCAATATCGACGCTACAAAAAGTGATGTAGCTCCACCAAAGTTGCCGCCCGCGCTGCGCGAGCGACGGCCTTTTTACCTGCGAATGGGCTTACGGGGCCCTTTCCTTGTCCGTGCGTTGGTCTTGGTACGCTGACCGCGAAGGGGTAGACCCCTCCGGTGACGCAGACCACGGTTACAACCGAGATCCATCAGACGCTTGATGTTCATCGACACCTCACGACGAAGGTCACCCTCGACATTCATTTCTGACACCAGGGAACGCAATTGATCCAGCTCACCCTCTGACAGCTCACCGATTTTGGTGCTCTCAGGGATATTGCTTACTTCGCACAATTTCTTGGCCTTGGTTCTGCCAATGCCAAATATGTGGGTCAGCGACACCACTGCGTGCTTATGATCTGGGATGTTGACTCCGGCGATACGCGCCATCTTTTATCTCCACACCTGTTGATTGGCACACCCGCGGGCACACCCTGCCGGCGCACCACGAAAAACGGGCGCGCATGTTAATGATTTCAGCACAAGGCTTCAAGGTCAGCCCTGCCGCTGCTTATGGCGGGGATCCGAAGAGCAGATCACCCTGACCACACCTTTACGACGCACCACTTTGCAGTTGCGGCACATCTTCTTGACCGAAGCTCGCACTTTCATCAGAAACTCCTGATTCCTATCTCACTCGACCCGCGGGGCTAAGGTTCCCGAGGTTGGCTTTCTTCATCACACCTTCGTACTGATGCGACATCAGATGGCTTTGTACCTGCGCCATGAAATCCATCACCACCACCACCACAATCAGCATGGAGGTTCCGCCCAAATAAAAGGGCACGTTAAACATCACCACCAAAAACTGGGGCAACAGGCAGACCAGCGCAATATAGGCTGATCCAAATACCGTCAGTCGTGTCAGCACGCCGTCGATATAGTTCGCCGTTTGCTGTCCGGGTCGGATACCTGGCACAAATGCGCCCGAGCGCTTCAGGTTGTCAGCCACTTCCTGCGGGTTGAACATCAACGCCGTATAGAAGAAGCAAAAGAACACAATGAAGCCCGTGAACAACAAAATATTCAGTGGCTGACCGGGACCGATCGCTACCGCGAGATCCTGCAGCCAGTCCGAGCTGTCGCCGCTACCCACCCACTGCGCCACCGACGCGGGGAATAGCAAAATCGAACTGGCAAAAATAGCCGGGATCACACCCGCCATATTGACCTTGAGCGGCAGGTGAGAGGCCTGTGCCTGCATCATGCGACGGCCCTGCTGTCGCTTCGCATAGTTCACGGTAATCCGGCGCTGACCACGCTCAATAAAGACCACGAGATAAATCACAACCGCCGCCAGCACCAGGATGCCCAGCAAGATCAGGATGCTAATTTCGCCCTGGCGAGCCTGCTCAAGCGACTGGCCAATGGCTGCAGGCAGACCCCGCAACAATACCGGCAAAAATCAGCAGCGAGATGCCATTACCCACGCCACGCTCGGTGATTTGCTCTCCCAGCCACATCATAAATACGGCGCCCGTCACCAGAGAGGCGACCGCTGTGACATAAAAACTCAGCCCCGTTGCGTAGGTAAGTCCCTGATTGGCAAGACCCACGGTCATACCGGACCCCTGCACCAGCGCCAGCACTACCGTCAGATAGCGGGTCCACTGCGAAATCTTGCGCCTGCCCGCCTCACCTTCTTTCTTCAGCTGTTCCAGCTGAGGTGTGACCGCGGTCATTAACTGCATAATGATAGACGCAGAGATGTACGGCAGGATGCCCAGCGCCAGAATACTCATGCGCTCAAGAGCGCCGCCAGAAAACACATTGGCCAGTCCCAGAATGGTGCCCTGATTCTGATCAAAAAGGGCTGCCAGCTGCTCGGGGTCAATACCGGGCACAGGAATGTGCGTGCCAACGCGATAGATCAACAGCGCAATCAGCACGAAGCGCAGGCGAGCGAATAACTCTCCCGTGCCGGCTGAATTCATGTTGGGCATCCCGTTAGCCATCGATTAAGCCTCGACACTCCCGCCGGCGGCTTCAATGGCGGCTTTCGCACCCTTGGTGACCGTCACGCCCCGCACCTTGACCGCTCGCGTAATGTCGCCCGACAAAAAGACGCGCACGCGCTTTACCTCTTCTTTAATTAAATCGGCTGCCTTCAACGAGTCCAGATCAACGATCTCACCGTGGACCGCGTTAAGCTCGTGTAAACGCACTTCCGCGGTGGTGCGGCCAATACGCGAAGTAAAGCCATACTTGGGGAGACGCTTCTGAAGTGGCATCTGTCCACCCTCGAAACCCGCCTTTACCGTGCCGCCTGATCGGGCCTTCAAACCCTTGTGACCGCGACCCGCTGTTTTACCGTCGCCGGAGCCAATGCCGCGACCCACACGCTTGGCATCGCGCTTGGCACCGGGAGCCGGCTTCAGGCTGTTTAAACGCATTTCGTCAGACATTGCTCTCGCCCTCGACGCGCACTAGGTAATGCACCTTGTTAATCATGCCGCGCACAGACGGGGTATCTTCTACCTCGACAGTGTGGCCAATTCGTCGCAGACCCAGGCCAGCCACGCAGGCCTGATGCTTCTTCAGACGGCCGTGGATGCTGCGGACTTGTGTCACTTTAATCATCGTTTTACTCATCACTCTTTCCTCACTGCTCAGCTGAGGATCTCTTCCACGCTAAGGCCACGACGTGTTGCCACGTCTTCAGGTGAGCTCATATCTCTCAAACCTTTGAAAGTGGCTCGCACCACATTCACCGGGTTAGTTGAGCCGTAGCACTTAGCCAATACGTTGTGAACACCGGCCAATTCAAGCACTGAGCGCATCGCGCCGCCTGCAATCACGCCTGTACCTTCTGAAGCCGGCTGCATGTAGACCTTCGAGGCGCCGTGAGCAGCCTTGATGGGATACTGCAGCGTGCCGTTGACTAGCTGAACCTGCACCATGTTGCGGCGCGCCGCTTCCATCGCCTTTTGAATGGCAACGGGCACTTCACGCGCTTTACCTCGGCCATAGCCAACGCGGCCTTTGCCATCGCCGACAACGGACAGCGCCGTAAAGCTCATGATGCGGCCACCTTTGACTGTCTTGGCCACGCGGTTCACCTGCACCAGCTTTTCCTGAAGATCGCCTTCAGTACGCTGATCGCCCTGCTGCTTGTTATCTCTCTTCGCCATACTTAAAACTCCAGCCCGCCTTCACGCGCAGCGTCTGCGAGTGCTTTAACTCGTCCGTGATATCGAAATCCTGAGCGATCAAACGCCACCGAGGTCACACCGGCCGCCTTGGCGCGCTCTGCCACCAGCTTCCCAACCGCTGCTGCTGCGGCAACATTGCCTGTCGCACTGGCACGCAAATCTTTGTCCAGCGTAGACGCCTGAGCGAGCACCGCTTTGTTGTCACCAGAGATAACCTGAGCATAGATATGCCGAGGTGTCCGATGCACGGACAGTCGCACTGCAGCAGCAGTTCGCATCTGAGTTCGTGACTTTCTGGCTCGGCGCAATCGCGCTTGTGTCTTGGTATTCATTGCCGTATCCGATTATTTTTTCTTGGCTTCTTTACGCCGGACATACTCGTCAGCGTAGCGGATGCCTTTTCCTTTATAGGGCTCTGGCGGACGGAAGCTACGGATTTCAGCCGCGGCCTGTCCAACAGCCTGCTTGTCGATGCCAGAGATCACAATTTCTGTTTGGCTGGGCGTATCCGCTGACAAACCCTCTGCCAATTGGTAGTCCACCTGATGCGACAAACCGATGGTTAGGTTGACGCTCTTACCCGAAGCCTTTGCACGATAACCAACGCCATTCAGCACCAGTCGCTTCTCCCAGCCTTCAGAGACACCTTTAACCATATTGGCCAACAACGACCGGGTGGTCCCCGCCATCGCTCGCTTGCTGTCACCGTCATAAGTGATCGTGGCAACGTCTTGCTCAACATTGACGCCGACGCCGTCGGTCAATGTCAGATCAAGAGATCCCTTACCACCTTTGACCGAGAGCTGCGCACCCTCAACCTGAATGTCGACCCCTTTGGGCAGGGCGACCGGACTATTCGCTACACGAGACATTTCTCAAACGCTCCAGTTCTCGAATCAGAATACGGTGCAGAGGACTTCGCCTCCGACACCGGCAGCACGCGCTGCACGATCCGTCATAACCCCACGAGAAGTCGACACAATGGCGACACCCAGCCCACCCCGCACAGAGGGCAATCCATCCTTGCCCGAATAACGGCGCAAAGAGGGCTTACTAATGCGTTCAATCTCGGCGATGACCGGTTTGCCATCGAAGTACTTCAGATCAATATGCAGCCTTGGCTTGCCAGTACTGTCGTCGTAACGATGTCCGGCAATGTAACCTTCCTGCTCAAGGACCTTGGCAACTGAAACCTTCAGTTTGGATCCCGGCATATCAACGGTCTGCTTGCCCGCCATTTGCGCATTGCGCAGACGGGTCAACATATCGCTCAGCGGATCTTGCATGCTCATTCAAACGTTCTCCGTTACCAGCTGGACTTAACCAGGCCCGGCACATCGCCGCGCATCGCTGCTTCACGCAGCTTGTTGCGGCACAAACCGAATTTTCGGTACACACCGTGGGGACGACCAGTCAACTGACAGCGGCGCTGCTGACGAACCGGGCTCGCGTCGCGCGGCAATTTTTGCAGCGCAATCTGCGCTTCCCAGCGCTCTTCGTCACTCGTGTTGACGTTGGCAATCGCTTCCTTGAGTTGGGCACGCTTGGCGGCGAACTTGGCTACCGTTCTGGCGCGCTTGGCCTCTCGGGCGATCATGGATTTCTTGGCCATATCTCTGATGCCTCAGCTTCTAAAGGGGAAATTGAACGCTGCAAGCAGTGCACGACCCTGCTCGTCATTCGCTGCGGTAGTGGAAATGGTGATATCCATACCACGCAACTTGTCGATCTGGTCGTAGTCAATTTCCGGAAAAATAATCTGCTCGGTCACACCCATCGCAAAGTTGCCCCGCCCATCAAACTGCTTGGGGCTAATGCCGCGAAAATCGCGGATTCTGGGGATGGAAATATTGATCAGGCGATCGAGGAATTCATACATACGCTCATCGCGGAGCGTGACTTTGCAACCGATCGGCCAGCCGTCACGAATCTTGAATCCGGCGATCGACTTGCGTGACTTGGTCACAAGGGCCTTTTGACCCGCAATCTTTTCCATGTCGGAGACGGCGTGCTCGAGCACCTTCTTGTCGCCCACGGCCTCACCCACACCCATGTTCAGGGTGATCTTGCTAATTCTTGGCACCGCCATCACGTTCGTCAGCCCAAGCTCTGCCTGGAGCTGGGGAACAATCTCGCTGCGGTACTTCTCTTTAAGCGCTGTCATGTCTCAAATGCCTCTATTCGTCACCGCAGATCAAGCGTCAACCAGATCGCCGGACGGCTTGAAAACGCGGACTTTTTTTCCGTCCTCGAGCCGGTAACCCACGCGCTCGCCCTTACCGGACTTGCTGTTGAATACCGCCAAGTTGGAGGCCTGAATCGCCGCCTCCTGCTCAACGATGCCACCCGCCACACCCGCTTGGGGATTGGGCTTGGTGTGCTTCTTGATCATGTTCACACCGCTAACGACCACGCGATCGCTGTCGAGCACTCTGCGGACCGTGCCGCGCTTTCCTTTGTCCTTGCCGGCGATCACGATCACTTCGTCATCATTTTTGAGCTTCGCCATTACCTGATCCTCTCGTTCCCTGCTCAGATCACTTCTGGAGCAAGGGAAATGATTTTCATAAACTTCTCACCGCGGAGCTCACGCGTCACCGGGCCAAAAATTCGGGTGCCGATAGGCGCATCCTGAGCGTTCAACAGCACGGCTGCGTTCTCGTCAAACTTGATCAAAGAGCCATCGGGGCGGCGCACACCTTTCTTAGTGCGCACGACTACCGCCGTAATCACCTGGCCCTTCTTGACCTTGCCGCGGGGAATCGCTTCCTTCACGGTGACCTTGATCAGGTCACCCACGCGAGCGTAGCGACGCTTGGATCCGCCCAGCACTTTGATACACATCACGCGACGTGCTCCGCTGTTGTCGGCTACTTCCAGATACGACTGCGTCTGAATCATTTTTCTCTACTCCACCAACGGCCTTACGCCGCTCGCTCAAATAACTGCAGCTCAAATCTGAGTTGCGGTCTCCACAATCTCAACCAGCGTCCAACTCTTACTCTTGGACAGGGGACGCGACTCCACTACCAACACGGTATCGCCCGTTCCCGCTTTGTTTTCCTCATCGTGCGCATGCACCTTTGAGGAGCGAGTGATGTACTTACCGTAGACCGGGTGCTTCACACGCCGCTCAATTTTGACCGTGATGGTCTTATCCATTTTGTCGCTGACGACGCGCCCCTGAAGCGTGCGCGCTCGCGTTTCTGTCGTTGCCATTACTGTTCCGCCTTCTGTTGCAACACGGTTTTTACACGCGCAATGTCTCGCTTGGCCTGCTTGAGCAAGTGGCTTTGCCCTAGCTGGCCGGTCGCCTTGGCCATACGCAATTTGAACTGCTCCTCTCGCAGAGACAGCAACTGCTGGGTCAACTCATCGACCGATTTGTCTCGAAGTTCACTGGCTTTCATCACATCACCGACCGCTTAACAAACGTGGTCTGCAACGGCAGCTTCGCCGCCGCCAGGTCAAATGCCTCGCGCGCCAACTGCTCTGTCACACCCTCGACCTCATACAACACACGACCCGGCTGGATCTGTGCCACCCAATATTCAACGTTGCCCTTACCCTTACCCTGTCGGACTTCCAGCGGCTTCCCCGTAATCGGCTTATCAGGAAATACGCGAATCCAAATCTTCCCGCCTCGCTTGATGTGACGAGTCATGGCGCGACGAGCAGCCTCGATCTGGCGTGCAGTAATGCGGCCACGACCAGTCGCCTTCAGGGCATATTCGCCAAAGCTCACCTTGCTCCCACGCTCAGCAAGACCTCGGTTGCGGCCTTTCTGCGTCTTGCGGAACTTGGTCCGTTTCGGTTGCAACATGTTCTACTTCCTCAATCAGGTATTCAGTTCAGGACATCTGAGGCACTCAGGCCTCTTCGCCCTCACCAATCACCTCACCTTTAAAAATCCATACCTTCACGCCAATCACGCCATAGGTGGTGTGCGCTTCGTAGGTCGCGTAATCGATATCTGCGCGCAAGGTGTGCAGCGGCACACGCCCCTCGCGATACCACTCTGTGCGCGCGATTTCTGCGCCACCCAGACGGCCACCCACCTGCACCTTGATGCCCTGGGCACCTTGGCGCATGGCGTTCTGCACCACGCGCTTCATCGCCCGCCGAAACATCACTCGACGCTCCAGCTGCTGCGCCACGTTCTGCGCAACCAGTCGTGCATCGACGTCGGGCTTGCGAATTTCTTCGATATTGATGTGAACAGGCACGCCCATCCTGGCGGACAGGTCCTTGCGCAGACCGTCTACGTCCTCACCCTTCTTGCCAATCACGATGCCTGGTCGGGCGGTAAAGATAGTGATTCTGGCGGTTTGCGCCGGACGCTCAATCTTGACGCGGCTTACCGAGGCGGAATCCAGTTTTTTCAGGATGTACTCGCGCACCTCGAGATCGTTAATCAAATTCTTCGCGTAGGTTTTGCTGTCCGCATACCAGACGGAGTTATGGTCTTTTACCACGCCCAGTCGGATACCCGTTGGATGTACCTTCTGACCCATTAGGTCGTCTCCTTAACTCTCGCTGTCCGCGACCTTCACCGTGATATGGCAGGTACGCTTAAAAATTCGATCACCTCGGCCCTTGGCGCGCGGGCGCAGCCGCTTCATGGTGAAACCTTCGTCGACATAGATGGTCGACACGCGCAGCTCATCGACATCTGCGCCTTCGTTGTTCTCTGCGTTGGCAATGGCGGAGTTCAACACCTTCCGCACCATCACCGCGGCTTTTTTATTGCTGAATTCCAGCACGGTCAGCGCCTCTTCTACCGGCTTACCTCGAACCTGGTCTGCGACCAGCCGGGCCTTTTGCGCCGAGATGCGTGCCGCACGTAATTTGGCTGCTACTTCCATATCTCTCTCCAGCCGGCCTTATCGCTTGGCCTTCTTGTCCACAATGTGACCCTTGAACGTTCGGGTCACTGCGAATTCGCCCAACTTATGGCCGACCATATCCTCATTAATCAGAATGGGTACATGCTGACGGCCGTTGTGAACAGCGATGGTCAAGCCCACCATATTGGGCGCAACCATAGATCGCCGTGACCAGGTCTTAATCGGTCGGCGATCGTTGGCTTCCACTGCCGCATCTACCTTTTTCATCAGGTGGAGGTCGATGAAGGGGCCTTTTTTCAATGAACGGGGCACAGTATTTCCTCTCCTGACCGGTTATTTCTTGCCACGACGGCGAACTATCATGCCGTCGGTGCGCTTGTTTTTACGGGTTTTGTAGCCCTTAGTCGGAACACCCCAGGGCGTGACCGGATGTCGGCCACCTGAGGTTTTGCCCTCACCACCGCCATGGGGGTGATCAACCGGGTTCATCGCCACACCGCGAACGGTGGGTCGAACACCTCTCCACCTTGCGGCACCGGCCTTACCCAGCTTGCGCAGGCTATGCTCGGAATTTGACACTTCGCCTAGCGTGGCGCGACAGTCGATCGGCACCTTTCGCATCTCACCCGAGCGGAGTCGCACGGTGGCATACTGCCCTTCCCGCGCCACCAACTGCACGGAAGCACCAGCCGATCGCGCCATCTGCGCACCTTTGCCAGGCTTGAGCTCAATCGCATGGATCACCGATCCGACGGGGATATTACGAACAGGAAGACAGTTGCCTGCCTTGATTGGCGCTGCCGAACCGGAATAGAGCACCTCTCCCGCCTGAACACCCTTGGGAGCGATGATGTAGCGACGCTCACCGTCGGCGTAAAGCAACAGGGCGATGTGTGCGGTCCGATTGGGGTCGTATTCAATGCGCTCGACCTTGGCGGGGATGCCATCCTTATTGCGCTTAAAATCGATCTTGCGGTAGTGCTGCTTATGACCACCACCAATATGACGTGTGGTAATGCGGCCCAGGTTGTTCCGGCCGCCAGTCTTGGACTTCTTCTCTAGGAGAGGCCCGTGGGGACTGCCCTTATGAAGGCCCTCTGTGACCACCTTTACCTGGTGGCGGCGCCCTGCCGAAGTGGGCTTACTCTTTACGACTGCCATGACTCGCTACCTCAGCTCATCGACGCAAAGTCAATTTCCTGACCTTGCTCCACCCGCACGTATGCTTTTTTCCACGACGGGCGCTTGCTTAATCCGTAACGGTTACGCTTGGTTTTACCCTTCACACGCAACGTCTGGACATCATTGACCGTGACCTTGAACAGCTGCTCGACCGAATGACGAATCTCTTCTTTGGTCGCGTCAAGCGAGACACGGAATACGTATTGGTTGCTCTGCTCAGCCACGATCGCCGACTTCTCGGAAACATGAGGACCCAGCAGGATCTGAAAAACGCGCTCCTGATTCATGCCAGCGTCTCCTCAAACTTCTTGACGGCATCGACCGTAATCATGACCTTGTCATAAGCGATCAAGCTCACGGGATCAGCGCCCTCGACGTCTCGTACGTCTACCTTATGCAGGTTGCGAGAGGCCAGATAGAGGTTCTTGTCTATGCTGTCTGCCACAATCAATACGTTGTCCACGCCGTACCCTTTCAGGGTCTCTACCAGCAGCTTGGTCTTCGGCTGCTCAACATCCAGCGCTTCAACGATCATCAACCGATCGGTTCGCGCCAGCTCGGACAGAATGGAACGCATCGCTGCCCGATACATTTTTCGATTCACTTTCTGGGAGTGATCCTGCGGCTTGGCCGCAAAGGTCACGCCACCAGAGCGCCAGATCGGAGAGCGAATGGTGCCCGCTCGCGCCCGGCCAGTTCCTTTTTGCCGCCACGGCTTCTTACCACCGCCGGCGACTTCAGAACGCGTCTTCTGAGATCTGGTTCCTTGACGCGCGCCCGACATATAAGCCGTCACAACTTGGTGAACCAGCGCCTCGTTATATTCGCGGGCGAAGTTGGCCTCGGAGACCGCTACGGTCCCTGCTGCCTCATTTCCCGGCTTGACTACATTCAATTCCACGTCTCGCCCCCGCTACTCACGACTGAGACGGGCTATTGCCCGCCGCTTTGACTGTCGGGCGAACAATCACTTCGCCACCCGGGGCACCCGGTACCGCACCCTTAATGAGCAGCAAGTTGCGCTCAAGATCGACGCGGATCACTTCGAGGCCCTGTGTCGTCACGCGCTCATCGCCCATGTGGCCGGACATTTTCTTGCCTTTAAACACGCGGCCAGGGGTTTGGCACTGGCCAATTGAGCCAGGCGCACGATGAGACAGCGAATTGCCGTGGGTCGCATCTTGCATTCGGAAGTTCCAGCGCTTTATCACGCCTTGGAAACCCTTACCCTTGGAGCGGCCGGCTACATCGACCTTCTGGCCCTGCTCAAACCGCTCAACAGTGAGCTCTGAACCCACCTCAAACGCCTCGTCAGAGCCATCCAGACGGAATTCCCACAGGCCATCGCCCGCAGTCACTCCTGCCTTGGCGTAATGCCCGGCTTCTGGCTTGCTCACTTTCGAGGCCTTGCGGCTACCCGCTGTGACCTGAATTGCCCGGTACCCATCGGTCTCGAGCTCTTTGATTTGAGTGACACGGTTTGGAGCAATTTCCACTACGGTCACTGGTACTGATGCGCCGTCCTCGGTGAAGACTCTTGTCATTCCCGATTTTCGGCCGACTAAACCAATAGTCATGGCTTAAACCTCACTGTGTACGGGGCTCAACCCTCTATGGCCGCCCGACACATTCATTTTATTGACTGAACCGGACGTTACACACCCGGCAAGCCGGGCAGGCTACTTTTACTAAATTGTGCTTAACCCAGACTGATTTGGACTTCTACGCCCGCAGCCAGGTCAAGTTTCATCAGAGCGTCAACCGTTTTTTCGGTGGGCTCGACGATATCGAGGAGACGCTTGTGCGTGCGGATCTCATATTGATCTCGCGCATCCTTGTTGACGTGAGGAGACACCAAAATGGTGAACTTCTCCTTTTTTGTCGGCAGGGGAATCGGTCCACGGACCTGAGCGCCAGTGCGGCGGGCCGTCTCCACGATTTCCTCTGTCGAGGCGTCAATCAGGCGATGGTCAAAGGCCTTCAGCCGGATTCGGATACGCTGGTTTTGCAAGATACCTCTCCCTAAAAACAACCGGTGACCGCGAGGGACCCCGAAAAAAGAGAGCGAAGTCTACGGACGGGGGTGTTGAGTGTCAACAGCAGAAGCGCCCTATTTGCGGGCGCTTTAGAGAGATGCGACTTTTCTCACAAAGCGCACAATAGCCCGCTCGGCCAAGCCCGCCTCGCCATTAGCCGGCCATAAAAAAGCCCGCTGACGCGGGCTCTCTTCGAAAAACGACGAAAAATCAGTCGAGGATCTTGGCGACGACGCCGGCCCCTACCGTTCGGCCACCCTCACGGATCGCAAAACGCAGGCCCTCTTCCATCGCAATCGGGGCAATCAGCTCCGCTACAAAGTTAATGTTGTCACCCGGCATCACCATCTCAACACCCTCAGGCAGCTCCACCGCGCCCGTCACATCCGTCGTACGGAAGTAAAACTGCGGACGGTAGCCCTTAAAGAACGGCGTATGACGGCCACCCTCGTCCTTCGACAGCACATAAACCTCTGCCTCAAACTTGGTGTGCGGGTTCACAGAACCCGGAATCGCCAGTACCTGACCGCGCTCAACCTCTTCGCGCTTCGTACCGCGCAACAGAACGCCCACGTTCTCGCCCGCACGGCCTTCGTCCAGCAGCTTGCGGAACATCTCAACGCCCGTACAGGTCGTCTTCTGGGTCTCTTTGATACCGATAATCTCGATCTCATCACCCACCTTAACAATCCCGCGCTCAACACGACCCGTCACAACCGTACCCCGGCCAGAGATCGAGAACACGTCCTCAACCGGCATCAGGAACGGCTGGTCAATCGCTCGCTCAGGCTCAGGAATGTAAGAGTCCAGCGTCTCTACCAGCTCTTTCACAGCCGTCGTGCCCAGACCGTTGTCGTCCTTGCCTTCCAGCGCCATCAGCGCAGATCCGCAGATGATCGGGGTGTCATCACCCGGGAACTCGTAGGTGTCCAGAAGCTCTCGAAGCTCCATCTCTACCAGCTCCTTCATCTCTGTGTACTCTTCCGAGTCCACACCGCCGCAGTCTTCTGCCAGCAGGTCAGCCTTGTTCAGGAACACCACAATGTAGGGAACACCTACCTGACGTGACAGCAAAATGTGCTCTCGTGTCTGCGGCATCGGACCGTCGGTCGCGCCACATACCAGGATCGCGCCGTCCATCTGCGCCGCTCCCGTAATCATGTTCTTCACGTAGTCCGCGTGTCCGGGACAGTCAACGTGCGCGTAGTGGCGAGCTTCCGACTCATACTCAACGTGCGAGGTCGCAATCGTGATACCACGCTCCTTCTCTTCCGGTGCGTTATCAATACCGTCAAACGCTACCAGCTCTCCGCCCCATACCTCAGAGCACACACGTGTCAGCGCCGCCGTCAGCGTCGTCTTACCGTGGTCTACGTGTCCAATCGTGCCCACATTCACGTGGGGCTTCGAACGCTCAAATGCCTCTTTTGCCATCTTTCTTCACCTCAGTGTGCTTGCAGACGATTACGACGTCTGATTTTTGGAAATAATTTCTTTCGCGACGTTATTGGGCGCGGGGGCGTAACGGGCGAACTCCATTGTGTAGGTCGCTCGGCCCTGCGTGGCAGAGCGCAAATCCGTTGCATAGCCAAACATTTCTGCCAATGGCACCTCGGCATTCACAATCTTGCCGGCGGCATTCTCGTCCATGCCTTGAATGAGACCGCGCCGACGATTCAGATCGCCCACCACGTCGCCCATGTTCTCTTCAGGGGTCACCACTTCGACTTGCATCATTGGCTCCAGCAGCTCGGCACCGCCGACCTCTGCCAGTTTCTTGGTCGCCATACTCGCAGCCACCTTGAACGCCATCTCATTCGAGTCAACATCGTGGAAGGATCCGTCATACAGCGTGGCTTTGAGGCCTAGCAGCGGGTAGCCCGCGAGGACCCCATTTTGCATTTGCTCTTCGATGCCCTTATTGACAGCGGGGATGTACTCTCTTGGCACAATACCGCCCACAATTTCGTTCACGAACTCGAGGCCCTCGGCGTTGGCGTCCTCGCCTGGCTCAAATTTGACCCAGACATGTCCATATTGACCGCGCCCGCCCGACTGGCGCACAAACTTACCTTCGATTTCTGTAGTGGTGGTAATACGCTCACGATAGGCAACTTGAGGCTTACCAATGTTGGCCTCGACGCTGAACTCCCGGCGCATGCGATCGACCAGAATATCGAGGTGCAACTCACCCATACCGGAGATGATCGTCTGGCCCGTTTCTTCATCTGTTTTAACGCGGAATGAAGGATCTTCCTGAGCCAATTTACCCAACGCGACGCCCATCTTCTGCTGGTCAACCTTCGACTTAGGCTCAACCGCGACTGAAATAACGGGCTCTGGAAACTCCATTCGCTCGAGAATAACCACGTTATCTGCATCGCACAGCGTATCGCCCGTGGTGACATCTTTCAGACCAATCGCCGCGGCAATATCGCCCGCTAACACTTCTTTAATCTCTTCGCGGCTGTTGGCGTGCATTTGAACCATACGACCCACACGCTCTTTCTTTTGCTTAACCGCGTTATAGATTCCCGTACCTGATTCCAAGGTGCCTGAATACACCCTAAAGAAAGTCAGCGTGCCCACAAACGGATCTGTCGCGATCTTGAACGCCAGAGCCGAGAAAGGCGCAGTGTCTTCTGATGGACGCGCTACGACGGTTTCGCCGTCTTCCAGCGTACCTTCAATCGCCTTCACTTCGGTGGGTGACGGCAAATACTCGATTACCGCATCCAAAACCGCCTGCACACCTTTATTCTTAAAGGCTGAGCCACCCAGGATCGGAACGATCTCATTGGCTAGCGTTCGGATCCGAATGCCTTGCTTGATCTCTTCTTCGGTGAGTTCGCCTTCTTCGAGATACTTGGTCATCAGCTCTTCATTGGCCTCTGCAGCCGCCTCGACCATGTATTCGCGCATTTCATTTGCTTTATCAACGAGGTCAGCAGGGATGTCTTCATACTCGAAGGTCATACCCATGTCGTCTTCACTCCAGATAATCGCCTTTTGCTTAATCAGGTCGATCACGCCCTTGAAGTCTTCTTCCGAACCGATCGTCATTTGAATCGGCACAGCGTTGCAGCCTAAACGCTCTCGAAGTTGGGCGACCACGTTTTCAAAATCAGCGCCAGCGCGGTCCATCTTGTTCACAAAAACCATGCGCGGGACTTCGTACTTGTTCGCCTGCCGCCAGACGGTCTCCGTCTGAGGCTGCACGCCCGACGACCCACACAGCACAACAACGGCACCGTCTAGCACGCGCAGGGAGCGCTCCACCTCAATAGTGAAGTCCACGTGCCCGGGAGTATCGATGATATTGACACGGTGCTGATCAAACTGCTGTTGCATGCCCTGCCAGAAACAGGTCGTCGCGGCCGAGGTAATCGTGATGCCTCGCTCCTGCTCCTGCTCCATCCAATCCATAGTGGCGGCACCATCGTGCACTTCGCCAATCTTGTGAGACAGACCGGTGTAAAACAGAACCCGCTCCGTGGTGGTGGTTTTACCGGCGTCCACGTGGGCAACAATACCGATGTTGCGATAACGGTTGATCGGAGTCTTACGAGCCACGACAGTGTCCTCAGATTAGGGTTGGCAAACGGGATTTCAGAATCGAAAGTGAGAGAAAGCCTTGTTGGCTTCGGCCATACGGTGCACGTCTTCACGCTTCTTCACCGCGTTACCTTTGCCTTGTGCTGCGTCGACGATCTCTCCCGCCAACCGCTGGCGCATGGATTTCTCACCCCGGTTACGGGCGTAATCAACCAACCAGCGCATCGAAAGTGCCACACGGCGGGAGGGCCGTACTTCGACCGGCACCTGATAGGTCGCGCCACCGACACGGCGGGACTTCACTTCCACCATGGGGGCAATATTCTCTAGCGCCTCGTCGAACACCTCGATGGGGTCGCGTTTGGTGCGCTCCTCAACGATATCAAGCGCACCATAGACAATCGACTCGGCAATAGACTTCTTGCCGCTGATCATCACATGGTTCATAAATTTGGCGAGGGTGGAGTTCCCGAATTTGGGATCAGGCAGAACTTCACGCTTGGCAATAACGCGTCTTCTTGGCATGTTGTGTTTCCTATCTCTTCAGGGTTCCCGGCCACTGCACTTGGCGGACCGGCCTTACTGTCAACGATGTGACATCTAGGTGAATGCCCCGAGGGGCATTCGCTTTTACTTAGGTCGCTTAGTTCCGTACTTCGATCGGCCTTGCTTACGATCAGAAACGCCCGACGTATCGAGGCTTCCACGCACTGTGTGATAACGAACACCCGGCAAATCCTTCACCCGGCCGCCGCGAATCAACACCACGCTATGCTCCTGCAAGTTATGACCTTCACCACCGATATAGGAAGACACCTCAAACCCGTTGGTCAGACGAACCCGGCAGACCTTTCGCAGAGCTGAGTTCGGCTTCTTCGGGGTGGTAGTGTAAACACGAGTACAGACGCCACGACGTTGCGGGCAGGCCTGCAATGCGGGCACACCGCTCTTGGTGACTTTTCGCTTACGCGGCTTCCGCACAAGCTGGTTAATGGTTGCCATTCAGCACTTGCTCCAATTAATGGATTCGGGGCCGGGGCCCCGAAAACGAGCGCGCATTCTATAGACCGGCCTAAAACCGGTCAAGCGCGCCACAATGTGACTATTCCTCTGCAGTATCCTCGACCGCACCTTCAGCAGCATCTGCTGCCTCGACGCGCTCCATCTCCTCCGCAAAGCTCTCGGAAAACTCCTCGGCCGACATGCTCAGCGCCAGTTCGTCACCTTCTGACTGCTTGCGCCGACGCTCCTCGTGGTAGGCGAGGCCCGTACCGGCCGGAATCAACCGACCCACAATGACGTTCTCCTTCAGACCACGCAGGTAATCGCGCTTGCCGGTCACCGCCGCCTCGGTCAGGACACGGGTCGTCTCCTGGAAGGACGCCGCAGAAATAAAGCTCTCTGTGGCCAGCGAAGCCTTGGTGATGCCAAGTAGTTCGCGTCTGGCATTGGGTGATACCAGGTCCTCTGCATCGAGACGATCACACTCCTCTAGGAAGGACGTGTACTCGGCCTGCTCACCCTTGATGAAGGTCGAGTCGCCGGCTGATGTGATCTCTACCTTACGCAGCATCTGCCGAACAATGACTTCAATGTGCTTGTCATTGATCTTTACACCCTGCAGGCGATAGACCTCTTGGATCTCATTGACGATGTATTCGGCCAGCGCTGGAATACCCTTCAGACGAAGAATATCGTGCGGGCTCAACGGACCTTCCGAGACAATTTCACCTTTCTCGACAGTCTCGCCTTCGAACACCGACAGCTGGCGCCATTTTGGAATGAGTTCTTCGTAATGATCAGAACCCTCTGGAAGCGAAGAGGTATCGGTTGGGGTAATCACCAGGCGGCGCTTGCCCTTGGTTTCCTTGCCGAAGCTGACGGTGCCCGAGATCTCTGCGAGAATTGCAGGCTCCTTGGGCTTACGCGCTTCAAACAGATCAGCCACTCTGGGCAGACCACCGGTGATATCCCGGGTCTTGGAACCTTCCTGAGGGATCCTAGCAATGACATCGCCCACTTCTACCTTGGCACCGTCTTCCAGATTCACCATGGCACCGTGGGGCAGGAAGTAGTGCGCCGGCACATTTGTACCTGCCAACAGCAGCTCTTTACCCTTTCCATCAACCAGCGTCACAGCGGGGCGAATATCCTTACCCGCCGTTGGGCGCTCGGCAACGTCCAAGACCGAAATGCTCGACAGACCTGTGAATTCATCGGTCTGGCGCTTAATCGTCATGCCCTCGTCCATACCGCTGAACTTCACGGTACCGGCCACCTCAGTGATGATGGGGTGGGTATGCGGATCCCAGGTCGCAACAATATCGCCCGCTGAGACAGCTGCCTCATCCTGGACACGAATAGTTGCGCCATAAGGCACCTTGTATCGCTCACGCTCGCGGCCGACGCTATCAAGCAATGACAGCTCACCCGAACGCGAAACCGCCACCAACGATCCATCAGGCTTGTCGACTACCTTGATGTTATGGAGACGAATCACGCCGTCGTTATTGACCTGAATATTGTCCTGCGCTGCCTGACCCGAGGCTGCACCACCAATGTGGAAGGTGCGCATGGTCAGCTGCGTACCGGGCTCACCAATTGACTGCGCGGCCACGACACCGATGGCCTCGCCCATATTGACCTGATGCCCGCGACCAAGATCACGGCCGTAACAGGTTGAGCAGATGCCGTGACGGGTCTGACAAGTGATCGGCGATCGAACGATGATCTCTTCGATTCCCATCTCGTCTACCTGAGCCGTTAGCACCTCGTCCATCATGGTGCCGGCTTCAAGCAGAATCTCACCGGTGCTCGGATCCACCACATCCTTGGCCACAATCCGACCCAGAACACGCTCTGAGAGCGACTCAATGATGTCACCGCCATCGATTACCGAGGTCATTACCAGACCCTCGTCGGTGCCGCAATCCACTTCAGTCACCACCACGTCCTGAGCCACGTCGACAAGGCGACGCGTCAGATAGCCCGAGTTCGCAGTCTTAAGTGCCGTATCGGCCAGACCCTTTCGGGCACCGTGGGTCGAGATGAAGTACTGCAGTACGTTCAGGCCTTCACGGAAGTTCGCGGTAATCGGCGTCTCGATGATCGAGCCGTCGGGCTTGGCCATCAGACCGCGCATCCCCGCCAGCTGGCGGATCTGTGCGGGCGAACCTCGGGCTCCAGAATCGGCGTACATATAAACTGAGTTAAAGGAGTCCTGCTCCTCGTCGTCCCCATCGCGATTACTCACGGTCTCTTTGGAGAGGCCCGCCATCATGGCTTTGGAAACCTGATCATTGGTCCGCGACCAAATGTCGATCACTTTGTTGTACTTCTCGCCCTGCGTGACCAGACCGGCACGATACTGCTGCTCAATCTCGGCCACCTCGGCATCGGCTCGATCGATCATATCGGCCTTGGCGTCGGGAATAACAAAATCGTTCACGCCAATCGACGCACCCGATCGAGTGGAGTACTCGTAACCGGTGTACATCAACTGATCAGCAAAGATTACCGTCGCCTTGAGACCCACTACGCGATAGCACTGGTTGATCACCTGCGAGATCGCTTTCTTGACCATGGGCCGGTTCACGAGATCGAAAGAGAGTCCGTCGGGCACAATGTCCCACAGCAACGCTCGTCCAACACTCGTCTCGACGATGCGTGTCTGCTCTCTTGTCTCTTCACCCAGGTTCATCAGGGTTTCGTGGATACGCACTTTGACACGGGCGTGCAAATCTACGCGACCGCTGCCGAAGGCGCGCTGAACCTCTTCGGTGTCGGCAAAGGACATACCCTCACCCTTGGCATTCACGCGGTCACGCGTCATGTAATAGAGACCCAGCACCACATCCTGCGATGGCACGATGATCGGATCACCGGATGCCGGCGAGAGGATGTTATTGGTTGACATCATGAGCGCTCGGGCTTCGAGCTGCGCTTCGAGCGTCAGCGGCACGTGCACGGCCATCTGGTCACCGTCGAAGTCCGCGTTATAAGCCGCGCATACCAGCGGGTGAAGTTGAATTGCCTTGCCCTCGATCAATACAGGCTCAAAAGCCTGAATGCCGAGCCGGTGCAGTGTTGGCGCACGGTTAAGCAATACCGGGTGCTCGCGAATCACTTCTGCGAGGATATCCCACACCTCTGGCGGCTCGCGCTCCACCATCTTCTTGGCAGCTTTGATCGTGCTGGCGAGACCGCGCAACTCGAGCTTGCCAAATATGAAGGGCTTGAACAGCTCCAAAGCCATCTTCTTGGGCAGGCCACACTGGTGCAACCTAAGGGTGGGGCCCGTCACGATCACGGATCGACCGGAGTAATCCACACGCTTGCCCAGCAGGTTCTGACGGAAGCGGCCTTGCTTGCCTTTAATCATGTCAGCTAGCGACTTAAGCGGACGCTTGTTAGAGCCGGTAATCGCGCGACCCCGTCGGCCATTATCCAGCAGGGCGTCCACCGACTCCTGAAGCATCCGCTTCTCGTTGCGGACAATAATGTCTGGCGCATTGAGGTCGAGCAGTCGCTTCAGGCGGTTGTTCCGGTTAATCACCCGTCGGTACAAATCGTTGAGGTCAGACGTGGCGAAACGTCCGCCGTCCAGCGGCACCAGCGGACGCAGATCCGGCGGCAATACAGGCAGCGCGTTGAGAATCATCCACTCTGGCTTGTTACCCGACTTATCAAACGCTTCCATCAGCTTGAGTCGCTTGGAAAACTTCTTGATCTTGGTTTCTGAGTTGGTTTGGGGAATCTCCTCCCGGAGCTGCTCGATCTCGGCCTTGAGGTTAATCTCCATCATCAGGTCCTGAATGGCCTCAGCACCCATCTTGGCGGTGAACTCGTCACCGTACTCTTCCATTGCCTCGTAGTACTGCTCGTCATTCAGTAGCTGAGCATGCTCCAGCGCAGTCAAGCCAGGGTCAGTGACCACGTAGGCTTCGAAATATAAAATGCGCTCGATATCCCGCAGCGTCATATCCAGCAGCAGACCAATCCGCGACGGCAGTGACTTCAGGAACCAAATGTGGGCAACGGGGCTCGCCAGCTCGACGTGCCCCATGCGCTCACGGCGCACCTTGGCCAGCGCGACCTCAACACCACATTTTTCGCAGATGACACCGCGATGCTTTAGCCGCTTGTACTTGCCGCACAGGCACTCGTAATCCTTCACCGGGCCAAAAATCTTGGCGCAGAACAGACCATCGCGCTCCGGCTTGAAAGTCCGATAGTTGATGGTTTCTGGCTTCTTGACCTCACCAAAAGACCACGACCGAATCATTTCCGGAGAGGCCAGACCGATACGGATCGCATCGAAGTCTTCGTTTTTCTCCCTGCTCAGCAGGTTCAGTAAATCTTTCACGTCTTATCTCCCCTCAGAAGCCAGATGACTCAGACTCAAGATCAATATCGATCCCAAGCGAGCGGATTTCTTTAATCAACACATTGAAGGACTCGGGCATACCCGGCTCCATTTGGTGATCCCCATCGACGATATTTTTGTACATCTTGGTACGCCCGGCCACGTCGTCCGACTTGACGGTCAGCATCTCCTGCAGCGTATAGGCAGCACCGTAAGCCTCCAGCGCCCAGACCTCCATCTCACCAAATCGCTGACCACCAAACTGCGCCTTACCACCCAGCGGCTGCTGGGTAACCAGGCTATAGGAGCCCGTCGATCGCGCGTGCATCTTGTCATCAACAAGGTGATTGAGCTTCAGCATGTACATGTACCCCACCGTGACCGGTCGGTCGAACTGATCTCCGGATCGACCGTCGTATAGCGTGAGCTGACCGCTATCGGGCAGCTCTGCCATACGCAGCAGCTCTTTGATGGACTCCTCACGGGCGCCATCAAATACCGGTGTGGCCATTGGCACACCCGCTCGCAGGTTGTCTGCCAGCGCTACCAGCTCATCATCACTGAGCGACGCGATGTCCGCGCTGCGACGTGAGTCGGTGGTGTGGCTGTAAACCTGCTTCAGGAAGCTACGCAACTGGGTCAGCTTGACCTGCTGTTCTAGCATGTCGTCGATCTTGCGACCGAGGCCACGAGCCGCCATACCCAAGTGAGTCTCCAAAATCTGACCCACGTTCATGCGCGAGGGCACCCCGAGTGGATTGAGAACGATATCAATCGGATCGCCGTGCTCGTCGTAAGGCATATCTTCCACCGGCATAATCACTGAGATCACACCCTTGTTACCGTGGCGGCCCGCCATCTTGTCGCCGGGCTGAATACGGCGCTTCACGGCAAGGTAAACCTTGACGATCTTCAACACGCCAGGCGCCAGGTCGTCGCCGCTTTGAAGCTTCTCTCGCTTGATTTCGTAACGCTCCTCGAGCTGCGTGTTTTGCTCCTCGAGCAGGCGCTGCGCCGAAGCCAGTTGGCTGTTCAAATCAGCGTCTGAGAGCTTCAACTTGAACCATTGCTCACGGTCCAGGTCAGCCAGCACTGTCTTGGTCAGCTTGGTGCCTTTGCTCAGACCACCACCAGAGACCGTGCTCTTGCCCTCAAGCAAACTCGCGAGCCGGGCGAAGGTGGCTTCTTCGTAGATGCGGTACTCTTCTTTCAGATCCTTTCGGTAGTCTGCCAACTGCGCACCTTCGATCTGCTTGGCGCGTGGATCCTTCTCTAGGCCATCGCGAGTAAAGACCTGCACATCGATCACCGTCCCCTTATAGCTCGAAGGTACGCGCAGCGAAGTGTCCTTTACGTCAGAGGCTTTCTCGCCAAAGATGGCGCGCAGCAGCTTCTCTTCGGGTGTCAGCTGCGTCTCTCCCTTGGGAGTGACCTTGCCGACCAGAATGTCTCCTGCATCGACTTCGGCACCGATATAGACAATGCCCGATTCGTCGAGCTTGCCCAGTGCGCCTTCTCCAACGTTAGGGATATCGGCAGTGATCTCTTCAGAGCCTAACTTGGTATCGCGGGAGATACAGGTGAGCTCCTGAATATGGATGGTGGTAAAGCGGTCTTCTTGCACCACTCGCTCAGACACGAGGATAGAGTCCTCGAAGTTGTAGCCATTCCAGGGCATGAATGCGATACGCATGTTTTGCCCGAGAGCCAGCTCACCCAGATCGACCGACGGGCCGTCAGCGAGAATATCGCCCCGCGCCACCACGTCACCCGGCTTCACAATCGGGCGTTGGTTGATACAGGTGTTTTGGTTGGAACGCTTGTACTTGGTCAGGTTATAAATATCGACCGGCGAATCGTCGATGCCCACTTCTTTGGCATTGACCCGGACCACAATGCGGCTTGCATCAACGGAGTCGATTACACCGCCGCGCGCCGCCACCTCGCAAACGCCCGAATCAGAGGCGACGTAGCGCTCCATTCCGGTGCCGACCAAGGGCTTTTCCGCCTTCAGCGTCGGCACTGCCTGACGCTGCATGTTGGAACCCATGAGCGCCCGGTTTGCGTCATCGTGCTCAAGGAATGGAATCAATGCCGCCGCAATGGAGACCACTTGCTTGGGTGAGACGTCCATATACTGCACGTCTGCGGCGGGCTTAACCGTGAATTCATTCATGTTGCGCACGTTGATCAAGTCATCGACGAAGCGATTCTTGTTATCCAACGTAGCGGACGCCTGCGCAATTACATACTGGGCTTCGTTAATCGCTGACAGATACTCAATGTCGTCTGTCACGACGCCTTTCACCACCTTGCGATACGGTGACTCGAGAAAGCCGTACTCATTGGTTCTGGCATAGGTTGCCAACGAGTTGATCAGGCCAATGTTAGGGCCCTCTGGCGTCTCGATCGGGCACACTCGACCATAGTGCGTGGGGTGCACGTCTCGTACTTCAAAACCGGCGCGCTCCCGGGTCAGACCGCCGGGGCCCAACGCCGATACACGACGCTTGTGGGTCACTTCCGAGAGCGGGTTGTTCTGATCCATAAACTGCGACAGCTGACTCGAGCCAAAAAACTCCTTTACCGCTGCAGAGACCGGCTTGGCATTGATAAGGTCCTGAGGCATCAGGCCCTCGCTCTCTGCCATGGAAAGACGTTCCTTCACCGCTCGCTCAACGCGAACCAGACCGACACGGAACTGGTTCTCTGCCATCTCGCCCACTGAGCGAACGCGGCGGTTACCAAGATGGTCGATATCATCGACCACGCCCTTGCCATTACGGATACCCACCAACGCGCACATCACATCAACGATGTCCTCTTTATCGAGGGTTGGCGAACCAATTTTCTCTTCCCGGCCAAGGCGCCGGTTGAACTTCATGCGGCCCACCGCGGAGAGGTCATAGCGGTCCGGAGAAAAGAACAGATTCTGGAACAGGTTTTCTGCCGACTCCTTGGTGGGCGGCTCGCCCGGGCGCATCATGCGGTAGATCTCGACCAGTGCCTCGAGCACGCTGCGGGTACTATCAGCCGCCAGGGTGTCTGAGACAAACGGACCGCAGTCATATTCGTTGGTGTAGATCGTCTCGATCTTGTCGATGCCTTTCTCTCGCAGCTCAGCGAGCAGGGCCACCGTGATTTCAGTGTTGCACTCAGCGAACACCTCACCGGTAGCCGTATCGATAATATTTTTCGCTAATCGGCGTTCCTCAAGGTATTCCTCGGGCACCGACAGCATTTCGATGCCGGCATCATCGAGCTGGCGAATGTGTCGCGCCGTGATGCGGCGACCACGCTCAACAATCAATTTTTTGCCCGCCATAATATCGAAGGCGGCCATGTCACCCTGCAGGCGTTTTGACACCAACGTCATGGTGGCAGAACCTTCTTCACCCAGCTGGAAAGCCGTTGTCTCGTAGAAGATATCCAGAATTTCTTCGGAGTCGTAGCCGAGCGCCCGCAACAAAACCGTCGCCGGGAGCTTGCGGCGGCGATCGATCCGCACATAGACCATGTCCTTGGGATCAAACTCAAAGTCGAGCCAAGAGCCACGGTAAGGAATCACCCGGGCGCTGTAGAGCAGCTTGCCGGACGAGTGCGTCTTGCCCTTGTCATGGTCGAAGAACACACCGGGTGAGCGATGTAATTGGGACACGATGACCCGCTCGGTACCATTGATGACGAAGGTCCCGTTCTGAGTCATGAGGGGAATCTCCCCCATGTAGACATCCTGCTCCTTGATGTCCTTTATCGACTTGGAGGACGACTCCTTGTCATAAATGATCAGGCGAACTTTGACGCGCAGCGCACAGGCATAGGTAGTGCCGCGCAATACACACTCATCCACATCAAACACGGGCTCGCCCAGCGCATAGTCCACATACTCGAGTGCCGCGTTACCGCTGTAGCTGACGATCGGGAAAACCGACTTAAACGCAGCATGCAGGCCGTGCTCACCACGCTCTTTCAGCGATACGCCATCCTGGGTGAACTTGCCATATGAATCGAGCTGGATCGCGAGCAGATACGGGATATCCATTACCTTGGGCAAGGAACCGAAATCTTTGCGAATGCGCTTCTTTTCCGTGTACGAGTAGGTCATCAGTACTCCCCTTCGGCCCACATTGTCCGACCACAATGCAAACCTTGAAAATTCGGAACCGGTTTTACAACCGGGAAAAGGCCGGAGCGCTAAAGCGCTCCAGCCCTGTTGCGGTGCTTAACTTTTCACAATGCCCAATTACTTGAGCTCTGCTGCGCCGCCTGCTTCCTCAATCTGCTTCTTGATATCTTCCGCTTCGTCCTTGGTAGCACCCTCTTTCACGGGAGCCGGCGCGCCGTCAACGACTGCCTTCGCTTCCTTCAGGCCAAGACCGGTCACTGCACGCACTACCTTGATCACGTTGACCTTCTTCTCGCCGCCCGACGTCAGGATGATGTCAAACTCTGTCTGCTCTTCGGCTGCTGCGCCACCGGCGTCGCCACCCGCTGCAGGTGCTGCAACGGCTACCGCTGCCGCGGCAGAAACGCCAAACTTCTCTTCCATCGCCTCAACCAGTGCCACGATGTCCATTACGCTCATCTCGGCAATTGCGTCGAGAATTTCGTCTTTTGAAAGTGCCATGTCTTAATCTCCGTTAAAAAATTGCAGGGTGAGGCCGGGCCCGTTAGGCCGCCTCTTGTTTCTGATCTCGAACTGCCGCCATGACGCGCACCAGCTTGCCGGGAACCTCGTTCGTTGTGCGAACCAGTTTCACGACAGGCGCCTGCATGACGCTCATCAATGTTGCCAACGCCTGATCCCGCGTAGGTAGCTTGGCCAGCACATCAAGCTGGTCTGCTCCTAGCAGCTCTCCGCTAACCGACAGTGCCTTTACCTCGAACTCTTTGTTGTCTGAGGCAAAATCCTTGAACAATCGTGCTGCCGCGCCCGGATCTTCCATCGAAAATCCGAACAGGGAAGGCCCGGTCAAAGTGTCAGTCACACACTCGTACTCAGTACCTTCCAATGCCCGCTTGGCCAGCGTATTCCGCACCACCCGCAGGGTGATTTGGTTTTCGCGAGCCGAGGCACGCAGAGCAGTCATGTCATTCGATGCAACGCCGCGCGCGTCGGCGATCACAAGCGAAAGTGCACTGGCAGCTGTCTCGTTGACTTCAGCGACGATCGCTTTCTTTTCTTCGAGTCCAATAGCCACTTGGCTTACTCCTTTCGTGGTTGTTTAGGCCGCTACCTAAGTCGCGGCCCCCCTCGGTGATGAACTACCTCACCATCTGCGTAGGCAATCGGATCGCTCCGTCATTAAGACACCGTTACGGTGCCACCTACGGTCTTTGACAGTCTTTGGCGTTCAGCGGGGTTTCCCACACGTTCCTGCAAAGACTTCCAAAGTGGGCGGAGCCTTACTGCACTCCACCCGACCCCCGCTACAAAACACACGGCGGCTCTCGGCCCCGGGCTCACGCCCGCGGCCTTGATTCAGTGTTTAAAATTCGATCGTATTGTGATCGATGATGACGCCCGGCCCCATGGTGGTCGACAGCGTCACTTTACGGACATACACGCCCTTCGCAGACGCAGGCTTGGCTTTCTTAAGATCAGCCAGCACGGCAACGAGGTTGCCTTTAATCGCGTCAGGCTCGAAGTCCACCTTGCCGATACCGCCGTGAACGATACCGTTCTTGTCGCTGCGAAAGCGCATCTGACCTGCCTTGGCATTGTTTACGGCGGTTTCAATATCGGGCGTCACCGTACCCGTCTTGGGATTGGGCATCAGCCCACGCGGGCCGAGTACCTGACCCAGCGTGCCGACCACCCGCATCGCATCCGGCGAGGCAATGACGACGTCAAAATCCATCATGCCGCCTTTAATTTGCTCAGCGAGATCTTCCATGCCGACAAATTCGGCGCCCAAGGCCTTGGCCTTATCAGCACTATCGCCTTGAGTGAACACAGCGACGCGAACATCAGCGCCGGTGCCATGGGGGAGCGTAGTCGCTCCGCGAACACCCTGATCAGATTTGCGCGCATCCACGCCCAGATTGACCGCGACTTCAACAGTTTCGTTGAACTTGGCCGTACCGAATTCCTTAATCAGCGCCACCGCCTCATCGAGCGGATAGCTGTGGTTAGCGTCTACCTTCTCGCGGAAGGCTCGCACGCGTTTTGATAACTTAGCCATCAGTTCACGCCCTCCGTCTCGATACCCGCTGAACGCGCGCTACCGGCGATGGTGCGCACTGCTGCGTCCATGTCAGCGGCCGTAAGATCCGGCCACTTCTGGTTAGCCACGTCTTCAAGCTGAGCCCGGTTCACCTTGCCCACCTTCTCGGTATTCGGGCGGCCTGAACCACTCTTAATGCCCGCCGCCTTTTTCAACAGAATTGAAGCAGGGGGTGTCTTCTTGATGTAAGTAAAAGACTTGTCGCTGTAGACCGTAATCACCACCGGAATCGGCAGGCCGGGCTCCATGCCTTGCGTATCGGCATTGAACGCCTTACAGAATTCCATGATGTTCACCCCTTTTTGGCCCAGTGCGGGACCAACGGGTGGAGAGGGGTTAGCCTGCCCAGCCGGGATTTGCAGCTTGATATAGCCGTCGATCTTCTTCGCCATGTTGTCATCTCCTGGGTTCAAACGCCGTTGTGGTGGCTACCAAAGGCAACTCACCGCGCGGGCTCCCCATCATCGCCACCGAGGTGGCGTGGTTGTCGGGGCAGACCGCAGCCTGCCCCACCCGATCAGGCTTTTTCCACCTGACCAAACTCCAATTCTACGGGCGTAGAGCGCCCGAAGATCAGCACCGCCACGTTGAGGCGGCTCTTTTCATAGTTCACGTCCTCGACTACACCATTAAAGTCGTTGAACGGCCCGTCGACGACCCGCACCATCTCGCCGGGCTCGAACACGGTCTTAGGCCGTCGGCTGGTCTACACCTGCCTCAACCCTCTGCAGAATCACGTTGGCTTCCGCGTCGGTAATCGGCGATGGCTTGTCTGCTTTGCCACCGATAAAACCCAATACCCTTGGCGTGTCTTTTACAAGGTGCCAGGTATCGTCGTCGAGCTCCATCTGCACGAGGACATAACCGGGGAAGAACTTGCGCTCGCTCTTGCGCTTCTGCCCACCCTTCATCTCGATCACTTCCTCGGTCGGCACAATGATCTCGCCGAATCGGTCCTGCATAGCAAGGCGCTCGATACGCTCCTGAATGGCGGTGGCTACCTTCTTCTCGTATTGAGAGTAGGCATGCACTACGTACCACTTTAAAGCCATGTTCCTACCCTCAACCCAAAATTAACGACGCGAGCCAGCCCAGCACGCTGTCGAGGCCCCAAAGAATCAGGCCCGTAATAATCACAAACACAAACACAATCAGTGTGGTTTGTGTGGTTTCCTGCCGCGTCGGCCAGACCACCTTGCGAATTTCTGTCCGCGACCCCTTCACCAAAGTCAGGAAATCGCCGCCTTTTTGCGTCAGCGAAGCAATCCAGCCCGCGACCAACGCCAGCACCAGTAACGCCAACACCCGATACAAGATCGGCTGATCACCGTAATAGCTGTTGCCATAGACACCACCGGCTACCACTGCCAGCACGACAACCCATTTCGCCGAATCAAGCCTGCTTGGTGCGGCTTCACTCATATTCATTCTCCATACCGCCGCAGGTTTCCACCCATCGCCGGCCCTGTTCACCACCTCGCACTGTCAGGCTAAGGTGGCAGGCCAGGAGGGAATCGAACCCCCAACCTGCGGATTTGGAATCCGCTGCTCTGCCAATTGAGCTACTGGCCTTCCACTACCGTTAACCGTCTCCCTGTGCAAAAACGCTCTGCTTGCCAGAGACGACGAAGCCGAACAGCCAAAAAAGGCGGTTCGGCCCATTCGTCAGGCGGCCATCAAGCCGCCCTGTTACTTAGTCGAGGATCTTGGCGACGACGCCGGCCCCTACCGTTCGGCCACCCTCACGGATCGCAAAACGCAGGCCCTCTTCCATCGCAATCGGGGCAATCAGCTCCGCAACAAAATTGATATTGTCACCCGGCATCACCATCTCAACACCCTCAGGCAGCTCCACCGCACCCGTCACATCCGTCGTGCGGAAGTAAAACTGCGGACGATAGCCCTTGAAAGAACGGCGTATGACGGCCACCCTCGTCCTTCGACAGAACATAAACCTCTGCCTCAAACTTGGTATGCGGGTTCACAGAGCCCGGAATCGCCAGAACCTGGCCTCGCTCAACCTCTTCGCGCTTCGTACCACGCAACAGAACGCCCACGTTCTCGCCCGCGCGGCCTTCGTCCAGCAGCTTGCGGAACATCTCAACGCCCGTGCAGGTCGTCTTCTGGGTCTCTTTGATACCGATAATCTCGATCTCATCACCCACCTTAACAATCCCACGCTCAACACGACCCGTCACAACCGTACCCCGGCCTGAGATCGAGAACACGTCCTCAACCGGCATCAGGAACGGCTGGTCAATCGCTCGCTCAGGCTCAGGAATGTAAGAGTCCAGTGTCTCTACCAGCTCTTTAACAGCCGTCGTACCCAGACCGTTGTCGTCCTTGCCTTCCAGCGCCATCAGCGCAGAACCGCAGATGATCGGGGTGTCATCACCCGGGAACTCGTAGGCATCCAGAAGCTCTCGAAGCTCCATCTCTACCAGCTCCTTCATCTCTGTGTACTCTTCCGAGTCCACACCGCCGCAGTCTTCTGCCAGCAGGTCCGCCTTGTTCAGGAAAACCACAATGTAGGGAACGCCTACCTGACGTGACAGCAAAATGTGCTCTCGTGTCTGCGGCATCGGACCATCCGTCGCGCCACATACCAGGATCGCGCCGTCCATCTGCGCCGCTCCCGTAATCATGTTCTTCACGTAGTCCGCGTGTCCGGGACAGTCAACGTGCGCGTAGTGTCGGGCTTCCGACTCATACTCAACGTGCGACGTCGCAATCGTGATACCACGCTCCTTCTCTTCCGGTGCGTTATCAATACCGTCAAACGCTACCAGCTCTCCGCCCCATACCTCAGAGCACACACGTGTCAGCGCCGCCGTCAGCGTCGTCTTACCGTGGTCTACGTGTCCAATCGTGCCCACATTCACGTGGGGCTTCGAACGCTCAAATGCCTCTTTTGCCATGGCGACACACTCTCCTGAGTTTCTCTCTATCGGGCGCACTGTCTGCGCCTATCTGTCTACTTCCCGGTATTGCGCCCTCGGCGCCATACCGAATTGGAGCTCATAACCGGATTTGAACCGGTGACCTCTTCCTTACCAAGGAAGTGCTCTACCGACTGAGCTATATGAGCAAAACTGCTGCTCTTTAATGGAGCGGGTAGCGGGAATCGAACCCGCATCATCAGCTTGGAAGGCTGAGGTTCTACCATTAAACTATACCCGCGGCGTTGCTTTCACCTCGGGACCCGCGCCCGACACCGAAGGCTCTTACTCCCCCTTCCGGCGTCATCCTTGGTGGAGGGGGGTGGATTCGAACCACCGAAGCTCGCGCGTCAGATTTACAGTCTGATCCCTTTGGCCACTCGGGAACCCCTCCAGAAGGGCGCACATTCTCTAGATCTCAGCACTCGGTGTCAACAGGCCCAGAGAGGGAATTCTGCCCTTCCGGCGGGTCATTTGAGCGCGAAGCGAACGACTGACGGTGCCGGTGATTGATCAGGTCAGACATCACGGAAATTGGAGCTGGCGAGAGGAATCGAACCCCCGACCGGCTGATTACAAATCAGCTGCTCTACCTACTGAGCTACGCCAGCTAAGCGCACAGTACTCAGCCAATGAAAGCCTGGCCCTCATTGGCGGGCGCATGATCCCCTCAGGAGCCCTGATCGTCAAGCGTCTGTAGCAACCAAAGCCTGAGACCTTCCATCACGAGATGGGGATGATGCGTTGCCGACAAACCCATCTCCAGCAATACCGGCGCCAAACCGCCGGTCAGCAGCGCACGATGCTCAGGATAATCAGCCAACACTGATTGCACCGCGCCGATCACTGCACGCCACCCGCCTGCGCTCACACAGGTTTGGGTATCGCTCCCGGGCCTTAAAGTGGGCGCATCCAGCGCATCGACCTGAATCTGCCCGGTATCCGCCGTCAGTGCCCGCCGCATCAAATCGGCGCCCGGCAAGATGTAACCGCCTTCGTGGCTGCCCTGAGCCGCCACCAGATCCAGCGTAATCGCCGTGCCCGCATCAATGACACACAGCGGCCCTGCGCTCGCGTGGCGTGCACCCAGCATGGCGAGCCAGCGATCGACGCCCATGCGCGCGGGCTGGGCGTAGCCACTGACCAATCCCGAACAGCTCGATTCCGCCCTCGCCTGCCAGACAGGCACCGACCTGACGGTTTTTAATGCTGTCAGCAACGCCGTATCGGCCACCTCGCCGGCCACGCTAGAGAGTGCAACGGCCTGCCATTCATGCGTCTTCACTGACTCGCACAACGACGCAGCGGTAGCCGCCACGCCACTTGGGTCCTGTAACCCATCGGCATCGGCCAGTCGCCATTTGATGGCGGTATTGCCCACATCGAGAAGCAGCCACGGTGCCGGGGCTTTCATGGTGCGCCTCCAATCTGGAGCAAGCTGGCCTCACCGCCAGCCACCACAGACTGGCCTGATGCCGTATTGACCAGCAAAGCGCCGCCCTCATCGATGCCCGCGGCAATGCCCGTCACCGGCGGCACGCCATCCACGACAACCGACCGGCCTTTAAGGTAATCCCAACGCCGCCAGCGCTGCAGCCACTCTCCCATGCCATATCGATCGACTTCTGTCAGGCCTTCTGCCAACTGGCTGAGCAGTCTGCCCGCCAACTCATTCCGATCGATATTTGCGCCGATTACCGTGCGCAGGTCTGTCCAGGGACGGCTAATAGCATCACCTTCACCCATCGGCATATCGACATTGAGTCCGATTCCCATAATGACCGCTGTCGACCGCTATCCTCGCCCACCATCTCAACCAATATCCCGCCTAGCTTGCGGTCATCGTGAAAAAGATCATTGGGCCACTTAAGCGCCAATTCAGCGCCGTAGTCAGTCTCGACGGTCTCGGCAATCATCGCGCCGATGGCCAGGCTGAGTCCGGACAGCGTCTGCAGAGGCCGCTCGAAACTCCATCCCAGCGAGCAGTAGAGGTTGGCGCCCGCCGGGCTGTGCCAAGTGCGGCCCCGGCGCCCACGACCCTGAGTCTGCTCCTCTGCCAACACCACAGCACCGTGGAACGATCCACCCTGTCCGCGCTCGCGCACCACATCGTTGGTCGATCCGACTGAGTCACGGACGGCCACACTCAGCAACGGCGCAGACACGGGCGTCAGCGAGGCGACAATGTGGGCAACGTCGAGCGGCGGAGCATTCATATGACCGCATCATACCTTCCGTCCAGCCGCTTCACGCGAATTTGTCTCGCCTACTTTACAGCTCGCGTTACCTGTCATCATGGATCATCACGAGCGCACAGCGGCCTCGAACAGGGATATGTCCATGCCGATCGTCACACCACGCCTACGGGAACGCCTGCGCTTGCTCGCAATGCTCCTAGCGTTGACGATTGGCATCATGCTGGTCGCCCAACTCTGGCGGCAGCCGCTGAGCGAGGCAAGCTTGGCAACGGCAGGCCGCGGCGTGCTGTTTATTTTGCTCTCTCTTGGACTCATGGGTACCCGGCGACTGAGCGTGGGGCTCACTGCATTGCTATGCAGCGTCTCAGTGCCCGGCTTACTTGCCGTCAATGACACGCCGCAACTGTCCGACGGACTGGAGATAATGACCTTGCTGCTGTGTGCGCGGACTGCTGCTGGTCCCCTCGGTCAAAGCACAGCGAGAGGCTAAAGATCGACCAATATGACGGTTGCCCGCGCCCTGCTGACCACCCCCCTAGGCACCCTGACGCTGGAGGCCAGCGAGCGAGGGCTCACCGGGCTGCAGTTTGCCCATCGACACAAAATGGGCGCAGATAGCCCGGGCAGCAACCCGATCCTCACCTTGGCAAAGCGTGAGCTGAATGCCTACTTCGCACAGCGCCTCACCCGCTTCACTGTCCCCCTCGATTGGCAGAGGAACGCCCTTTCAGGAGTCGGTGTGGGAAGCCCTTCTCGACATACCCTTCGGCGAGACGGTCAGCTACGGGGAGATTGCCAGAGCCATTGACCGACCTCAGTCCGCCAGGCCCGTTGGCGGTGCCGTGGGCCGCAACCCGCTCCCGATTATCGTGCCCTGTCATCGCGTGATCGGCAGCGACCAAACCCTCACCGGCTTTACCGGAGGGCTCAACATTAAAGTGGCTTTACTCGAACTCGAAGGCCGACGAATCGACTGAGCTTACGCATTGAGGTCGGGAATCATCTCGTCCTTCAACCGCTGAATCGATTCCTTTAGCCGCAGCTTCTCTTTCTTCAGGCGCTGCACCAACAGCTGGTTCTGCCAGGGTCGCGATTGGAGTTCGACGATTTTCTGATCCAGCGTGCGGTGCTGCGTTTGCATCAGTGCCAACCGCTCAACCGGCGAGAGATCCTCGTTAGCCGCCGATTCATCTGGTCCCACGCGTTCTGTCATGCACTACCCTACTGTCGCCTGAGCGTGAATCTAACTGGGGATGGGTGACACTGACAAGCATCCCGCTAATGAAAGCCCGACTCGATGCCCGCCAATCAATAAGCTTTCGCCACCCCACACGATGTGCTCACAGGCGCGATGACCGAGATCACAGATCCGGGTCAGGGATCAACTCGAGATAATCAATCTGCCTGTCACCGGCGGCCACGAACTTAGGGGCTTTCAGGCTATCCCATTGGTTATAGCGAATCGGCGCGCCCTCGAGCGTGGTGACCCGCCCCCCTGCGGCACGAACAAGTGCATCGCCCGCCGCCAAATCCCACTCGTAACAGGGCGACGTCCGCGGATAAATATCGGCTCCGCCCGATGCCACATCGCAGAATTTGAGGGCACTACCCGCATTGAGCCGCACTGCCCCCTCTGCCAGCTCAGAGAGTCGGTTCAGCATGACCTGAACACGCTCCTCACGATGGCGCGCACTGGCCGACATCACCAGCTCGGTGCTGCGATTCAGCGAGCGAGTCGTCAATCTTTCGCCCTCTTCACTGGAGAACAGCGGATAACGCCATGCGCCCCACTCAGGCACACCCAGATCGATGTGGCCACGATTGGGCGCTGCAATAAGACCCAGCACGGCTTCGGCGTCGACAATCAGTGCAATGTTCACCGTGAATTCCCCAGTGGCCTCGAGAAACTCGCGAGTGCCGTCCAGCGGGTCGATCATCCAACACACCGGCCACTCCCGGCGGCCAATTAACTGTTCGAGGGTCGATTCTTCAGACAGGATGGGAATCTCGGGTGTCAGGTCTTGCAAGGTCTGACAAATCAAACGATGGGAAGCATGGTCGGCTTCAGTGACGGGACTGGCGTCAGACTTTTGGCTGACCGCCACCTCGCCTAGGACGGCATATAAATCGAGAATGCACTGCGAGGCGTCTGCGGCGAGCGCCCTCAGTGCAGTAATGAGAGCCGGCAACGTCAGTTTTGTCTCCCGCAGCGTCGCATCGAGGCCGGGGTTGCCGCTATAGTGAGGTTCGTTCATTGCGACAGGGTAGCACCCGATGGCAATCACTGTGACCTCCAGTCTATCGGTAGAAGGCGTCGACTGGTCCAAACTCGATACCATTTTGCTCGACATGGACGGCACGCTTCTCGATCTGGAGTTCGATAATCTCTTCTGGGGCACCGTGATTCCCGGCGAGTGGGGCCGTCAGCGAGGGCTCGACGTTAAGACCAGCCAGGAAACGCTCGCGCCTCTTTTTAAAGATCGAAAGAGGCAAGCTGAACTGGTACTGCCTCGATTTCTGGAGTCGCACACTCGAACTGGACATCCTGACGATCAAAGCCGGTTATACCGACGGCATTCGCTGGCGCCCTCAGGCGGAGACCTTTCTGCGACATTTACAGGCGAGCCACCTCGACGTGGTGATGATCACCAACGCCCACCCCCTCACACTTGATATGAAGGCCGAGCGGCTTCCACTGGCTCAGTGGTTCGACGCCATGATCAGCTCTCACCAGTATGGTGCGCCCAAGGAAACGCCAACCTTCTGGGATACGCTGATGACAGAGAGACCGTTCGACCCCCAGCGAACCCTGTTTGTCGATGACTCGGAGTACGTCCTCGATTCAGCGCAGGAATTCGGCATCGCACACCTACTGACATTGCGGCAGCCCGACTCTTCCTTGCCGGTAAGGCTCACAACGCGTTTCCCGGCCATCCATCACTTTGAGGAAATCCTCGACGGGTTACCCGACATTGACTGACAGCGAACACGGCAGCAACAAGGTCCGCATTGACAAATGGCTCTGGGCGGCACGGTTTTTCAAAACCCGAACACTGGCTAAAACGGCGATTGAAGGCGGCAAGGTACAGCTTGCGGGGCAACGAGTGAAAGTCTCTAGGGAAGTCATCCCGGGCGATGTGTTACGAATTCGACAGGGCTGGGATGAGCGCGAGGTGCTGATCAAAGCCGTCAGCGAACAACGCCGCGCCGCACCAATTGCCCAGGCCTTGTATGAGGAGACCGAAACCAGCCTCGACCGACGGGCCCGTGCCGCAGAAGCACGGAAAGCGGCAGGCACCTTGGCACGACCCTCGCAGCGGCCCGGTAAGCACGAACGCAAAGCGCTGGAACGCCTGCGGAAACAGTTCGACCCCTCCTGATTTAGCGCGACGCTCCCGCGGGGAGTTGGGGTATGATCGTTGGCATGATTGAAGATCTGCCGACAGTTCGACCCTCTACACCGCTGCTGGATAGCCTATCGACTGACCTCGATGGACTGGGCCAACTCGAGAGCCATGAGTTGGTTCGCCTGGCGGAAGAGCTGCGGCACGATCTCTTGTATTCTGTGGCAGGCACCGGCGGGCATTTTGGTGCGGGGCTGGGCGTTGTCGAACTGACCGTGGCGCTGCATCACGTTTTCAATACACCCCACGATCGCATTGTGTGGGATGTCGGTCATCAGACCTACCCGCATAAAATTCTCACGGGGCGGCGTGATCGCATGGGCAGCATGCGGCAGATAGAGGGCCTGTCGGGCTTTCCCAAGCGCTCCGAAAGCCCTTTCGATACTTTCGGGGTTGGACACTCTTCAACCAGCATTTCTGCCGCAATGGGCATGGCCTTGGCGGCACAAAAACAGGGTATTGATCGCAAAGTCATTGCCGTCATCGGTGACGGTGCCATTACCGGTGGCATGGCCTTTGAGGCGCTGGCCCACGCCGGACATGAGCGCCCCAATATGCTGGTCATCCTGAATGACAATCAGATGTCGATCGGGCATAACACCGGCGGTCTGGCCACCTACTTTGCCAAGATCTGGGCCAGCAAGACCTACACCGCCCTGCGAGAAGGCTCCAAGAAAATTCTGGGGCACGTTCGCGGCGCGTGGGACCTGGCTAAAAAAACCGAAGAACATATGAAAGGCATGGTGGCACCGGGCACCATGTTTGAGGAGCTGGGTTGGCACTACATCGGCCCATTGGATGGTCATGACCTACCCCAGCTCGTCAGCACACTCAAAGTCATGGCAGACCTCAAGGGCCCCCAGTTCCTGCACATTCGCACGGTGAAAGGCAAAGGCTTCGCCCCGGCGGAGCGAGACCCCGTCGGCTACCACGCGATCAATAAATTAGAACCGGCAAAAGCTGCCAAGTCGGCAGTCCCCGTCAAGCCGAAGGCACCCAAGTATCAGGATGTGTTTGGCCAATGGCTCTGTGATCTCGCGAAGGTAGATAACCGCGTTGTAGGCATTACTCCTGCCATGTGCGAGGGATCCGGGATGGTCCAGATACGCCAAACAATTCCCTGACCGGTTTTACGACGTGGCCATCGCTGAACAGCACTCGGTGACGTTAGCAGCTGGCATGGCTTGCGATGGGTTGAAGCCCGTGCTGGCGATCTACTCAACTTTTCTGCAGCGAGGCTACGACCAACTGATACATGACGTAGCCCTCCAAGAGCTGGATGTCACGCTGGCGATCGATCGAGCCGGCCTGGTCGGTCAGGATGGCCCCACCCATCACGGCACCTTTGATCTGTCTTATCTGCGTTGCATTCCTAACATGGTGATTGGTGCGCCCAGCGACGAAAACCAATGCCGAAAAATGCTGCAAAGCGCGTGGCTGCATGAGGGTCCTGCCGCGGTCCGCTATCCCAGAGGCGAGGGAACCGGCGCCGCCATCGACGCAGGGCTACCCACAGTAGAAATCGGCAAGGCCAGCGTGGTCAGGCAGGGTACCGGGATTGCCATCCTGAATTTCGGGGTGCTCCTCGACCAGGCGCTCCTCGCTGCAGAGACGCTCAACGCGACGGTAGTGGATATGCGCTGGGTGAAGCCTCTCGACGCGGCTATGATTCTCTCCCTGGTAGAACAGCACGACATGCTCATCACCCTAGAAGAAAATGCCGTCGCAGGCGGCGCAGGCAGTGGAGTGGCCGAATTCCTCGCTGAATCCGGCGTCGTGTGCAATCTGCGCCATATTGGCATCGCGGATCATTTTATCGCTCATGCAGGACAAGGTGAATGCCGACAACTCGCAGGGCTGACGGCGGAGTCGATCATCGCTGCAGCGCAAAGCGCAACCGAACCAAACAGCCAGCAGGCTCTCTAACTCACTATCTCCGGGAAGTACGCAAGCGTGGCAAAGTCGAGCAAAGATCAACCCTCCCCCAGCATCACACAGCAAATGGCAGAGCTGAGTGATTTGGTTGAGCAACTAGAAGACCCCGAGATCGAGCTGGAGGCGGCTTTGGTTCTGTATGAAAAGGGCGTCCAGCTCAGCAGCAGTATTCAGAAAACGCTGGAATCGGCAGAACAACGAGTTGCACAGGTTGCCGCAGACGGGTCGTTAGTCGAGGAGGACAACTCGGCGGCAGAGGGCTGACGCCGTCATGGAACCTTTCGCCTGGCTGTCCTGCCCCGACCCCCGACTCGCAAGCGCACTTCGTTATCTTGCCCAGCACCCGGGCAAACAACTCCGCAGTCGCCTCACCCTCACCTGCGCCGAAGTGGTGGCGGGAGAATCCGTGCCTGCGGCGGTGATGGCTGGCGAAGCGATCGAACTACTCCACACTTACTCACTCGTTCACGATGACCTCCCTGCGATGGATGATGATGACCTGAGAAGAGGCCAGCCAACGCTGCATTGCGCCTTTGACGAAGCCACGGCCATTCTGGCAGGGGATGGACTGCAGGCCGCTGCGTTTCAGAGGCTGATCGACATCGAGTCGGTGAGCGCGGAGCAACGGCTTGAGATGCTGCGGGTGGTCAGCACGGCGGTTGGCTTTCACGGCATGGTGGGTGGTCAGGCGCTGGATTTGGCTGCCGAGCACCGGGCGGTGCCGGTGGCCCAATTGCGGGAGATCCATCACCTCAAAACCGGAGCGCTGATCTCGGCTGCCGCTGAAGTGGGGGCCATCTGTGCCAACGCCTCAATGGAGCAACGCCAAGCAGTGGTGCGGTTTGCCAGCGCCGTCGGACTCGCCTTTCAAGTGACTGACGATGTGCTGGACGTTACTAGCGACAGCGCCTCGTTGGGAAAAACCGCTGGCAAAGACGAACGGGCAGAGAAATCGACCTACGTCAGCACCCTCGGGTTAGAGGGGGCAAAACAGGAAGCGGATCAGCTGCTAGCCGAGGCACTCAATGCGCTGACTGATTTTGGAGAACGAGCGGAACCCCTTCGCCTTCTCGCCCGGAAGATGGTGCATCGCGAAACATAGGTTCACACAAGACTGAGGTCATATTGCCTCAGGGCGTCGTCACGGCCATTAATAGCAACGTCATACAGCCGCCTGCCATTAACCCGGCCGCCAGGTCATCCAACACAACGCCCCAAGCCCCGGGCACGCGACGCTCTAGCACCTCAACTGGCCAGGGTTTAACGATGTCAAAGACGCGAAACAGTGCCAAAGAGCCCAGCAACAAAAGTCCGCTCGGCAAGGGAAAGGTCAATACGGTCATGGGAATCAACAGTGTCAACCAGACGCCGACCACCTCGTCGATCACGATCGCGGGATGATCGATGACACCCCAGCTTTCGCCCGCGCGACTGGCTGACCAAACCGCTAACAGCACCGCAAGCAGCCAGGACCACCAATGCCAGCTAAGGGATACTCCCAATGTGCCCGCAAGACACGCCGCGGCGAATACACTCCCGACGGTTCCGGGGGCAATGGGCGATAGACCCGTCCCGCAACCGCTGGCAACCCATGTTGCGATATTCGTGATGCCTGCCTTGGTTGGGTTGTCGGTGTCAGTGTGCAAAGTGGTCATAGCCGGCTCGTTCGGGAACGCGGTCACAGGATATCCCGCTTCCCGAAACAACACGACCAATTTGAGTGCAACCCGCTGGCAGGGGCGTGTTGCAGGGCAACGCAAATAGCAACTCATAATCGTCACCGCCCGCCAGCGCCCAATCCTTTGCCTGCCGCATATCGACGACCGAGCACAGCGCGTCTGACAAAGGCAGCAGACTGCTGTCGACCTCGATCGCTACGCCGCTGCACGTTGCAAGGTGCCCCGCATCCGCGAGCAATCCGTCCGAGATATCGATACAAGCCGAGGCGAGATCTCGCAGTGTTTGGCCCAAAGTCAGGCGCGCGACGGGCCTGGTAAAACGAGCCGCCAGAACGCCCGAGATGCTAGCGTCAGCAACCGACAGATCGCCTTTCAGGATCTCCAGGCCGGCCGCCGCATCACCCAGCGTGCCGCTGACACACAGACGATCTCCCGGCTCCGCTCCACTCCGGGCCATAAACTGATCAGCAGGCGTCGACCCCATCACCGTCACGGTGATCGCGAGCGGTCCCCTCGTGGTATCCCCCCCCACGAGCGGCAGCCCTGTCTCTGCGCAGACGGTCCCGAGACCGGTCGAGAAATCCCTCAGCCATGCACTATCTGCCTCGGGAAGAGTTAATGAGAGCAAAGACGCCATGGGAACCGCGCCCATCGCCGCGAGATCACTCGCAGCAGCCATCACGCTCCGGTAGGCAATATCCGAAGCGGGAAGATTGGCCAAGAAATGTGCGCCCTCGAGTGCGGTATCCGTTGAAATCTGGAGTACGTGTCCTTCGGGTATCTGGAGGACCGCAGCATCATCACCCATACCGAGCCGAACTGCCGCGCCCTCCCCCAAACCGGTGAAGTAGTTCTGAATCAGTTCGAATTCACTGCTCGTCATCAACGTTCTTGCGCGTGTTCCACCGTTCGCAGATCCCGCGCCACCTTGTCGAGCACACCATTGATATACCCATGTGAGTCCGTTGCACCAAATTTCTTTGCCAGCGCCACCGCTTCGCTGATGACCACTTTGTAAGGCACGTCTATTCGGTCTCTCAACTCGAAGGTACCCAACCGCAGCAGATTTCTCTCAATCGGGTCGAGCTCATCCAGCGTTCGATCCAGCACCGGATCAAAAAGGGCTTCGAGGGCCTCGACATGCGCTGCCACCCCCTTCAGTACCGCACTGAAATAGTCGCCATCAGTATGCTGAAAATCGTTATCAACGCGAAATTCCGCCTCGATATCAGTCACGCTCGCCCCGGAAAGAGTCCACTGATAAAGCGCCTGTAAAGCAAAGTGCCGAGCTTTGCGCCGCTGCGCCGCAAGGGCGTTTTGCTGAGCCATCAGTCGCGCATCGTCCGCAGCAGACTCACCATCTCGACCGCACTCATGGCAGCCTCGGCACCTTTGTTCTCATCGTCGTCACCTGAACGTTCCTGAGCCTGCGCGAGCGTATCCACCGTCAGCACGCCAAATGCCACCGGCTTGCCAGACGCTAACGCCACAGCACCGATGCCGCGGGTGCACTCACCCGCCACATATTCGAAATGCGGCGTGCCGCCGCGAATCACCGCGCCCAGCGCGATGACGGCATCGCAGTCTTGGCGCTCGGCGGCCGCCTGACAGGCCAACGGAATCTCGAACGCGCCGGGCACATGAACCACCCGGACTTTCTCTGCAGGAACTCCGGCATCAGACAATGCCCGCATCGCGCCGCCGAGCAGGCCATCGACGATCTCCTCATTCCAACGCGTGATCACGATCACGTAACCGCCGTCATGACCGGACGCCCGTGTGAGTGAATTGTCGATCCCTTTACCAGACATGAATGGTGATTCCTCAGTGATCTGCGGGTGCTTCGGGTGGCAAGGCGAAATCGACCACCTCCAGACCAAAACCCGCGAGTGCATTGTACGTCAGCGGCGCACCCATTAATCGGATCTGACCCACACCGAGGTCGCGCAAGATCTGCGCGCCCATGCCGATCTCATTGTAAGCGTCCTGACTACTCGCCGTGTCACCTTCAGGTTCACCCAGCAGGCGATCAATGCCTTGCAGCAGATCCTCGGCCGTTTCGGGTTTACTCAGGAGCACCAATACACCGCTCTCGGACTCAGCAATAGCCTTGAGACTGGCGTCGAAGGACCATGACGCGTGCCCATCGAGGGTCGTACCGACCAAGTCACGAAACACCGCTGTGACATGCACGCGCACCAGTGTCGGCGTTGCCGATTGAATCTTTCCTTTCGTCAGTGCCAGATGAACGCGACCCTGCGTCGTGTCCTGATACGCGGTCACCTCAAATACGCCGTAGCGACTTTCCAATCGTCCTCGGCGGACCGCGCTGATCGTCTTTTGGTTGGCCAACCGATAGGTCACCAGATCTGACACCTGACCCACCACCAGCTGGTGCCGATCAGCAAAATCCGCCAGATAGTCGGCCCCCGCAACGGCGCCCTCGCTGTCCAACACCTCAGTGAAGACCGCCGACGGCAATAAGCCTGCGAGTGTGGTCAGGTCTATCGCCGCCTCGGCAGGAGCAGTGCGCGTCAGCACCCCGCCCACAGCCGCCGCAATCGGGAAAATATGCCCAGGTTGCACGAGATCGGCCGGCTGGCTCGCTGCATCGACCGCCACCCGCACAGTCCTCGCACGGTCTGCTGCAGAAATGCCCGTATCAATGCCGGTGGCGGCTTCAATCGACAAGGTAAAAGGCGACATGGAATCATCACCCTCTACCATTAAAGGGAGTTCCAGCTCCTCGCACCGCTGGGGCGTCAAAGCCAGACACACCAGCCCGCGAGCCTGGCGCGCCATGAAAGCAATATGACTCGACTCGCAGTGCTCTGCCGCCACCACGACAAAACCCGTCATGCCGCCCGCACTGTTTTCATTTAACAGCAGGCAGCTGTGCCCGTGCCGCAATTCGCTGAGGACCTTGTCGATTTCGGCATAATCTGTCATGACAGCTTCACTCTGCCAGCGGCTGATCAAACTGCATCAGTCGCTCCAGATAGCGCGCGATCACGTCGACCTCTAGATTCACCGGACTCCCCGTCTGATATTCACTGAACACGGTCTCTTCCCAAGTTTGCGGGATGATGGTCAGCTCGAAGCTGGCGCCCTCCACCTGATTAACGGTGAGGCTGGTACCGTCTACACAAATACTGCCCTTCATGGCGATGTAACGCGCCAACTTTTCAGGGGCCGCCACCCGCACGCGCCAAAATCGCGCGTCCTCGGTGACGCTCTCGATTCGCCCGACGCCGTCAACGTGTCCGCTGACCAAGTGTCCACCAAGGGGTGTGCTGAGTGTGAGCGACGTTTCCAGATTCACCACATCGCCCACACCCTTGGTGCCCAAAGTAGTGAGCGACAGCGTCTCGGGAGAGACATCTGCCCAAAAACCGTCACCGGGTAACTCAGTTACCGTCAGGCAGACGCCGCTGCTCGCAATGCTATCGCCCAACGACACGTCAGCCAGCGGCAGCTTGCCTGTCTCAATGCGAAGCCGGATGTCCTGCTCGCCCGATTCAATCTGGGCAATGCGGCCAACGGCCTGAATGATTCCTGTAAACACGGTGACTCCTGATCTGATGTACTGCCGTGCAGCGCTAACTCGCGCTGCGCCCGCTTCCCGGGGTCGCCATGATACGCAGATCTGCGCCGAGACGGGTCACATCCATGATGTCAAATTCGGGGGCCTCAGCCAGAACATCAATGCTCATATTCGCCATCGGACGAGCCGAGTCTCCCAAAATTTTAGGTGCCTGATACAAAATAAGCTGATCCACCCAAGCACCCTGAAGCAGGGCACCCGAGAGGGTCGGGCCCGCCTCAACCAAAATGTCGTTGTACGCCTGCTCTCCGAGGTACGCTGCCCAAGCACCCAGATCCACCCTGCCCATTGGATCAGCTGGCAACTGGCACAGCGAGTTTGCCTCACTGCCATGGACGCCCTCGGTGGTGACAATCACGGTTGAAGCGCCCTCTAAAATGCGTGCATCGGCTGGCATCCGCCCTCGAGAATCGAGCACCATTCGCGCAGGGGCGTGCGCAAGCGCGCGCGTCCTTGCCTCATCCTCTAGCGGCAGCTCATCGGGGCGCAGCGTCAGACGACAATCATCTGCCAGCACCGTACCGACGCCGGTTACGATTAAATCGGATTGCGCCCGCAAAAGCTGCACGTCGCGCCGGGCGGGCTCGCCCGTAATCCACTGGCTTTCCCCCGACGCCATCGCCGTGCGCCCATCAAGAGATACCGCCAATTTAAGCGTGATACGGCCGTACCCGCGGCGCATCCGGAGAAGAAAACCGGCCAGATCCTGCTCCACCTGTTCGGCACCCATCCCCAGATCCACCTCAATACCGGCGGCCCGCAGTGCGGCCATACCGCGCCCCGCGACCTGCGGATTAGGGTCTTCCACAGCGATCACCGCGCGGCGGATGCCGGCGGCGATCAAGGCCGTGACGCAGGGCCCCGTCGCGCCCTCATGGCTACAGGGCTCCAGCGTGACGTAAGCCGTGGCGCCCTTTGCATCCCCCGCAGCCTCCAGCGCCATCACTTCCGCGTGGGCTTGGCCAGCAGGTTGGGTAAATCCCGTGGCGATAACTTCATTGCCGTGAGCAAGCACACAACCCACAGGTGGATTGGGTGCCGACCAGTAACGCGCCTGCCGGCCCACCTCGATCGCGCGCTCCATCAGCACGCGATCTTGCGCGTGATTCACGGTGTCGCGTCCTGGCTCGGCTCAGCTTCCAACGATTCGATGGCATCCCGGAACTCAGCCAGGTCCTGAAAGCTGCGGTAAACCGATGCGAAGCGCACATACGCCACCTGATCCAGCGCTTTGAGCGACTCCATTACCCGTTCACCCACCTGCAAGGACTTGACTTCCCGCTCACCGGTGGCGCGCAGACGATGCTTTATCTGGTCAATTTCTGCCTCGATGCTTTCGACCGACACCGGCCGCTTTTCCAGCGCCCTGAGCAGCCCCGCACGGAGTTTCTCCTCATCGAAGGGTTCGCGACTGCCGTCTTGTTTGATGATGCGCGGCAACACAAGCTCGGCTGCCTCGTAGGTCGTGAACCGCTCAGTGCAGCTGAGGCATTCACGGCGGCGTCGCACCTGAGCCCCCTCTGTCACGAGGCGAGAGTCGATGACCTTGGTTTCGTCGGTACTGCAGAAAGGGCAATGCATGATCTGAAGAGCGCCCTTGAGACGCTCACTCCCTCAGCGCGTGTAGACCGGCATCTTGGCACAAAGCGCTTTGACCTGCTCGCGCACAGCGGGAATGATTTCCCCTGAGGTCCCTGCCTCCAGCGAAGCCAGCACGTCACAGATCCAGCCCGTCAATAACTCGGTTTCTTCCACTCCGAATCCTCGGGTGGTGATCGCGGGCGTGCCCAATCGCAGGCCGGAGGTGACAAACGGCGAACGTGGATCACTGGGTACCGCATTTTTGTTCACTGTAATGTAGGCATCACCCAATGCCGCGTCCGCATCTTTGCCTGTGTACTCTTTGCCAATCAGATCCAGCAGCATCAAATGGTTGTCAGTACCACCCGAGACAATCTTGTGCCCTCGCTCGATAAAAGTCGCGGCCATTGCCTGAGCATTGCGAATCACCTGTTTTTGGTAGTCGACAAAGTCAGGCGCCATCGCCTCTTTGAACGCCACGGCCTTGGCGGCAATCACGTGCATCAGCGGTCCACCCTGAGCGCCGGGGAAGATCGCCGAGTTGAATTGCTTCTCCAGCGCTTCATTGGCCCGCGCCAAAATGAGGCCTGAACGGGGGCCGCGCAGGGTTTTGTGCGTCGTCGTGGTCACCACGTCAGCGTAGGGGATGGGGCTGGGGTAGACACCCGCCGCCACCAGCCCGGCCACATGGGCCATATCGACCAGTAAAAATGCGCCCACTTCGTCGGCGATCTCACGAAACTTGGACCAGTCGAGCACCCGGCTGTATGCCGAGAATCCGCCAATGATGAGCTTGGGCTTATGCTCTAGCGCCAGCTCACGCACCGCGTCGTAGTCTATGAGGCCGCTGGCCTGATCAATGCCGTATTGCACGGCATGATAAATCTTGCCCGAAAAATTGACTGAGGCGCCATGCGTCAGGTGCCCTCCGTCGGCGAGGCTCATACCCAATACCGTATCGCCCGGCTTTAATAAGGCCTGAAAAACCGCAATATTGGCGCTCGAGCCCGAATGGGGCTGAACGTTGGCAAAGTCGGCGCCAAACAAAGCCTTGGCACGCTCTATCGCCAGCGTCTCTGCCTTATCAACAAACTCGCAGCCGCCGTAATAACGCTTGCCGGGATAACCCTCAGCGTATTTATTGGTCAGCACAGAGCCCTGTGCCTCCAAAACGCGCGGGCTGCAATAGTTCTCTGACGCGATGAGTTCGATGTGCTCCTCCTGACGCACTGTCTCAGCACTCATGGCTGACCACAGCTCGGCATCAAAGGCTTCGATGGTCTGTGTGTCGCGGTCGAGGTACTGCGACAAATGGGTGGCAGCTTGGTTCATGGTGGCATCCTGCAGAGTGAGGCCGGGCGCGCCGACCTGCTTGGTTTTCGATGTGGGGCGAATGGTAGCGGAACGCAGCCCCGGCGTCAGGCTTTTGTCATTGTGACACTACAAACTGTAATGGGTTTACGTTTACGATATTCGGATTGGATTAGGGGGAAAGACTGTGCGAATCAGTATCTTCGGCAGCGGCTACGTAGGGCTCGTGCAGGCGGCGGTATTCTCCGAGGTCGGGCATCAGGTTATCTGCATGGATATCGATCCCGCCCGAATCGAGCAGATTCAGGGGGGAGAACTCCCCTTCTTCGAACCGGGCCTGAATGACCTCATACAGGCGGGTGTGGCGCAAAAAACGCTTCGGTTTACCCACGACACGAGCGACGCGGTCGAGGGCAGTGACTATTTATTTATCTGTGTCGGGACGCCCGCCCTAGCCGATGGCAACGCTGATCTTCAGTACGTGATGGCTGTTGCAGAGGGCATTGCTACCCACATGACGGCCCGCAAGGTGATCGTCAATAAATCCACCGTGCCCGTCGGCACCGCGGATCAAGTGTCCGCGTGTATTGCCGACGGCCTTGCAGGCCGGGGCGTCGACCTGCCTTTTGAAGTGTGCTCCAACCCGGAGTTTCTGAAAGAGGGTTCGGCGGTCGCCGACGCTCTCAGACCGGACCGAATTATTATTGGGGCCTCCTCCGACAGCACTGCCGAGGAGTTTCGGCGGCTGTACGACGCCTTCAACCGCAACCATGACAAAATGATGTTCATGGACCCCCGCAGTGCCGAACTCACCAAATACGCGGCCAACGCGATGCTGGCAACCAAAATCAGCTTTATCAACGAAGTCGCCAACATCGCCGAGGCGGTCGGCGCAGACATAGAGTCGGTGCGCCAGGGAATGGGGTCGGACCCCCGCATTGGGTACCAGTTCATCTATCCCGGGGCCGGGTATGGAGGATCCTGCTTCCCCAAGGATGTTCAGGCCCTCGACTATCTCGCTAAACAGAGCAACACCGGCGCTCAGATTCTGCCGGCCGTGCACAGCACCAACGAGCGTCAGAAGCAAAAACTCGCCCATCACGTAACCTCTCGATTCGGCTCCAGCCTTGCGGGGCGCACCATCGCTGTCTGGGGGCTCTCTTTTAAGCCCAATACCGACGATATGCGTGAGGCGCCCAGCAAAAGCTTGATTGAGGCCGTTTGGGCTGCTGGTGGAACCGTTCAGGCATTCGACCCACAAGCCATGAAGGCCTGCGAGCGACTCTATGGAGAACGCGCGGACATGGTCTATTGCGCTTCCAAGGAAGCGGCCCTTGATAGCGCAGACTGTCTGGTTATCTGCACCGAATGGAAAGCCTTCAGGACCCCCGACTTTGAGGACATCAGGGCGCGGCTTGCTTCCCCCGTCATTATCGATGGCCGCAACCTCTACAACCCCGCCCACATGGAAGCACTCGGTATCGAGTACTACGGGATTGGACGAGGACTGTCTGTGCAGAGGCAGGCTTGAGCAGCGCACCGATCGCAACCTATAGCCACCGCCCTACCATCCAGATTCAACGAGCAAGATCGGCCTCGATTCAGTAGACTTCGGTCGCTAACGTGCGCTCGGTATCGAGCGTCTTCATCAGGGAATATCCCTCGACAACAGCACAACCGGAGTGAGTCTGTGGCGCAATACGTCTACACCATGAACCGGGTCGGTAAAATCGTCCCGCCAAAAAAAGAAATTCTGAAGGATATTTCCCTGTCTTTCTTCCCGGGCGCCAAAATCGGCGTGCTGGGCTTAAACGGGGCAGGCAAATCCACGCTCTTGAAAATCATGGCCGGTATCGACACGGACATACTGGGTGAAGCGCGTCCACAGTCGGATATCAAGATCGGCTATCTGTCTCAGGAGCCGCAGCTCAACTCGGACAAAAATGTGCGCGGCAACGTGGAGGAAGGCGTGCAGGAAGCGATCGACGCGCTCGCTGGTCTGGAACAACTCTACGCCGACTATGCAGAGCCCGATGCCGATTTTGATGCGTTAGCCAAGGAGCAAGCCAGACTGGAGGACGTCATTCAGGCAAAGGACGCGCACAATCTCGATACGCGGCTCGACATTGCGGCCAATGCTCTGCGGCTCCCCCCCTGGGAGGCAAATGTCGATCTGCTCTCCGGCGGCGAGAAGCGGCGGGTAGCGCTCGCGCGACTGCTACTTTCGGAGCCGGACATGCTGCTCCTCGACGAGCCGACAAACCACCTCGACGCCGAGTCAGTGGCATGGCTTGAGCATTTTCTGGAGGACTTCCCCGGCACGGTCGTTGCCATTACCCACGACCGTTACTTTCTCGACAACGCTGCCGGCTGGATTCTGGAGCTGGACCGTGGCCGCGGCATTCCCTACGAGGGGAACTACTCGGCGTGGCTAGAGACCAAGGAAAAACGTTTAGAGCAAGAGCAACGTCAGGAGGCCTCGCATCAGAAAGCGATCAAGGCCGAGCTGGAATGGGTGCGCTCCAACCCGAAGGGCCGGCAGGCTAAAAACAAGGCGAGACTGCAGCGATTTGAGGAGCTCAACTCACAGGAATTCCAGACGCGTAATGAGACAAACGAGATCTACATTCCGCCGGGCGCAAGGCTGGGTGACAAGGTGATCGAAGTGAGCGGCTTACGGAAAACCTTTGACGAGCGGCTATTATTTGAAGACGTCAGCTTCGTCGTGCCCAAAGGCAGTATCGTTGGCATTATCGGTGCTAACGGCATGGGCAAGTCGACGCTGTTCCGAATTCTCATGGGCCTCGAGACGCCTGATGGTGGCAACGTCACCGTCGGCGATACAGTGGAACTTGGCTACGTAGATCAATCCCGTGATGACCTCGATGGCAGTAAGACCGTCTGGGAAGAAGTATCGGATGGTCTCGATATTATCCGGATCGGGAATTACGAAGTGCCCTCACGCTCCTATGTAGGCCGCTTCAATTTCAAAGGGTCCGATCAGCAAAAATTTGTCAAAGATCTCTCTGGTGGAGAGCGCAACCGCCTGCATTTGGCCAAACTCCTGAAACAAGGGGCCAATGTGCTGCTGCTAGATGAGCCCACCAATGATCTCGACGTGGAAACGCTGCGGGCGCTCGAGGAAGCACTGCTGGCCTTTCCGGGTTCCGCGATGGTGATTTCCCACGATCGATGGTTTCTTGACCGGGTCGCCACGCACATTCTGGCCTACGAGGATGACGGGAATGTGGTTTTCCACGAGGGAAACTACTCAGAGTATGAGGAAGACCATCGTCAGCGTGTGGGTGCCGATGCCGCAGTCCCCAGCCGGGTGAAACACCGCAAACTGAAATAGAGCTCAGTCGGGGTAGACCCTCGGCAAATCGGCCGGGTCTCCGTCCGGCCCCGACCAGCGTGCCAGGATCAGCGTCACATTATCGCTGGGGCGCTTTGCCAGCGTCGCCTCCATAACCTTGCGTGTGGCGGCCTCTGCGTTTGCGACAACGGTGAGGAGACTGCAGATCTCCTCCGCACTAAGGGTATTGGTGACGCCATCAGAAGCCAGCATCAGCCATTCTCCAGAGCGCAAAACGCCCTGGTTTCGCCCGAGCCGCAGCTCTCCTACCGGCGTCACACCCAGCGCCTGGGTCAGGACATGTTTACGCGGTTGCTCCCTAGCGCCAGACGCAGTCTGAATTCCCTGACTCGACCATTCGGCTACCTCGGAGTGATCGCGCGTCAGCCGGTAACAGCAGCCTGACCAGTAACTGCGCGCACTGCTGTCTCCCACCCAGACCAACTGGAAGCGCGAATCTGACCACTGCGCGGCTACGATCGTCGAGCCCATGCCGCCCGTTACTGCTCTGAGCCTGGCCTCCTTTGCGATCGCCGCGGAGGACCCGCTTACGGCACGTTCCAAAGGTAACCCCGCGAGCAAGTCGCTATGCGTGGACTGGCAGGCCAATTCGGCGGCCAGCCCCCCCCCCTTCAGACCACCCACGCCGTCAGCGACAAGGAGCAGGTGATGCGCGGGGTCCACTAAAAACCGGTCCTGATTCTCCTGTCGCCCTCCCCGATGCGTCATCGCCGCGACATCGAGCGCTGATGACAGCATTTGGCAGTGATAAGGCCGATCTGACTCAGCCTCGCCGGAGCAGTGCACTGCTGTTGGGTTAGCGGGCATAGCGCTCAGCACTATGAGACGTCAGAACGCCTGGTCCCAGCGCAAGCCGAGGGTGTAACCCCGGTGCTGGTAGCCGTCGCGGGCAGCGGTAATGCGATAGCTGGCAAAACCCGAAAAGCCATAGGAAAATTGGCCGGCGAGGTTAAATGAGGCATCCCAGTATTGCCCATCCAGAACTTCGCGCCGGATACCCATCTCTTGCCCAAACCCTTCAAGATCATTCGCCAGAAGCGTCGAAGTGACGGAATCACCGCGATTGGATTCACTCACAAAGTGGAGCATCACTCCCGGAACTAACACACCAAAATCGGTCAGCCACGCGTAATCAGCCTGCAGGCCAAGGCGCAATATCGATTTCTCAAAACGACTTCCACCGACCGCCATCTCCCACGCCTTTGAAGAGCCTTCCAGCGCCTCTTCTTGATAAGCGTCAATCTCACCGTCGAGGTAGAAATAGGATGCCGTCGGACCAAGACGCCAACCCGCGGTATTGAGCATATACCCCAGATTGACCGCCGCCGTCATGTGGTCGCCTCCAGTAGCACCGCGGTAATCTGAAGAAAAGCTTCCGCCCGCGTCAACGTACGCCACTTGTCGACTCATGTCGTAATCGTCGTCCGCCCATCCCAATTGCAAATCGAGAAAGCCTGCATCGCTGAACTGCCAGCCGCCGTAAAGCGTCAAAGCGGTGGTCTCCGAGTCACTTGTCGCATCGGCATAGTCGGTCTCAGTTTCTGCGATGCTGACCGCCAGACCTGCGTATAAATCAGGGGTAAAACGATAGTCAGCACCCGCAGTGAGTGACCAGGAGTCCTCGTCGTACTGGCGACGGGCGTCTGTATCGCGCCGCTCAGTCACATCCAGATCGCCCTGCAGATAAACACCCCAATTGCCAAAATCAGGGACCTAACTCGCCCATTCCTGCCTGGTCAGCGGCCTCCTCAAGTAACGCCCCGGGTAAGGCCTCACCGGCAAAATTCAGGGACAGCCCCGCGAGGCTCACGCCCCGGCCCCCGCCACTCTTGATTCGGCCTAGTCGTTGAGTAAGTTGTTGGTGATGCCGGGAGGCTGTCTCGATGACCGCGTCAATGCGGTTAGCCAATAGCTGTGGCGAAATGCCTGCAAAGCGGCTACCTGTTGATCTGAGGAGCTATCACTCGACTTTAAACTGCACACGCTGCGAGCAGATCTTGCTGACCTGCCGTCAGTGCTTGCTGATCTCCCTCCATAATCAACCGAGGGCAGGCATCATCGATAGCCCCGCACAGAGTTCGATCGTCCTCAGAAAGACCTCTAGCTCTACAAGATCCTCGCCTAGATTAGCCAGCTCTTCTGCACCACAGAGCAACCGTTGTTCATCTGCCTATTTCCCGTGTCTGTCGCAACGCAGCTGTCGCTTGAATTAGGAACTCCGTCACCATCATCGTCTCGCTGCCCTCGCTGCAACCGATGGAATCAGCCGATTCGCCGGTGGGCGTTGCAGGACACTCGTCAAGCAAATCGCTAACACCATCCAAATCTGTATCTTTTTGATGATGTGCAGCAACCTTCAGCATCCACGCTTCTCCCCGGCGTCGCCGGACAGAGGTCGACGCGTCCTTAACGCCATCCGAATCCGTGTCCTTCTGCGATGCTGAACAACCGTTCGATTCGACCAATTCCCCAGCAAGCGTAGCTGGGGCACTGATCGGCAGTGTTACCGACCCGTCGCGTCCTCATCGATTTGCGCCTCAGAACAACCTTTTTTGTTAACGATCTCTCCGGCATTGGTATCTGGGCATTGATCGCGCTGATCGACCACACCGTCGTCGTCCGTATCAATTTCATCCTCTGCGCAGCCGTTAGCATCAATCTCCAACCCTGGTGTGGCACTGTATAGGGGCACAGATCAGTATCATCTGGCACCCCATCCCAGTCTGTATCAGCTGGGAGGTCAGATCCTGAGTCGAACCTCACAACCCGAGCCATCGACGACAGTCACCCGCGGCGTACTTGGACACTGGTCTACACCGTCGTAGACGCCGTCACCGTCGCTATCATTGTTCAACGGCAGTTTTTCGAAAGCAGCGTTTAGGGTCGTAGGCGGAATCGAGCTTGGGTATGGCCCAAGCACCAACACGAGATTGCTGCCCTGCGGGCTGCCGTCCACAGTCCAACCTGCAAATTGGTAGCCGCTATCGGGGCTTGCAGTGAAGGTGGCAGAACCGCCTTGAGTATCAGTCACATAGTCAGTGACACACGAATCCCGACAATTTTGTAGATAGTCAATCTCCCTGACGCCTGCGATGTTGACCGTTCCAGTGTCCACAGGCGATACATTTACCGTAATCTGCGCCTGCGACATCGCCGATAATAGAACCCCACTGGCGGCCGCCAGTGACAATAAAATTGTTCGACTAATGCGGTACAAAATAAAAGTCTCCTACGGCGTCACCGGCGCCTTTAATCGCCTTAAATTGCACGTCCAGGGCACCCGGGTTCAACTGCTCACGAATCGCGAGGAACAGCGCCGGGGCTGGGAGTATTTCGTTATTAGCCTCAAGCGCCTCTAATACAGCATCCGCAAAAATCGACTGATCACCCGACTGATCCGATACCGGAAAATCTTGCCCCGAACTGATCAACAGACGGGACCGATTCTCGTGCCGAATCGCCAGATAGCGGTCACTGGTAAATAATTCTGGCGAGACAGCAAGGAAAAAAGTGGGCGTGTCCGCAAGCAAACCCGAGAAGGATGAGTCAGCAATCACAAGAACCCGGCGCGCTGGCAGGCGTGCGAGATGCGCACCAATTTGCCCCACCGGAACCCAGTACGTGTCGATAGGGGGGCGCTGTGCGTTGACCGGCAACCAGTAACCGATCTGCATCTGCTCGTCAGTGCGCTCGTTGCCATACCCTGCGTAATAAATCAGCAAGTTGTCATCGGGACCCAATGTTTCGTGTAACTGATTGAGCGCAGCCAACACACTAATGTTGTCCGCGTTGTCGATACGGGTGACTTCGAAGCCGTAACGCTCCACAAGCACTTCGCTCACCCGCCGCGCATCATTCTTAGCGCTCGACAGCGCTGTCAAGAACTGGTGCTCGGAATTGCCAATGACGAGCGCAAAGTAGCGTCCGTAATCACGCCCGTCTGAAGACACAGATCCCGCATTGCCCAGCGATGCCACTACCGGCAGTACTTCCCCCGAGACATTCACGGGGGAATCCTCAATGCGCGCAGCAAGGGAATCGCGATCCGCCTCGGCAGCCTCTGCCCGAGCAGCCATCGCTGCGGCACGGTCCGTCTCACTTTGCAGCGCCTCGCGGGCTGCGTCTGCAGCAGCGGCGAGCTGCGCATTCTCGGCCTGCACGGCCGCCAGGGCGGCTTGTGTATCGGCGGCGGCAGCGGTCGACTCAGCCTGAGTCAATAGGGCTTCCCCGTCGGGAATGCCCCAGGCCTGTCGGTATAGATTGATTGCCATGACCGGATCACGCCCAACACCGCGGCCGGTATCGTAAAGGCTGGCGAGATTCACCATCGCGGGCTTGAAATCTGCAGCAACCGCTCGCTCATACCAATACTTGGCCATCACATAGTCGGACGCGCGGCCCAACCCTTGCTCAAAGATCTCTCCAACATAGTTCATCGCCTGAGCATCGCCGGTAGAGGCGGCGTCGAGCCAGACAGTGAGAGCGCTTTGATAATCAGCGCGGTCCCATTGGGTGTACTCGCCACCGCGGATGGCACAGTCCTGTGCCGTGGTGCGAATCGGTCGTCGGGGTGTCATGTAAGTCGTGTTGCCCAGCCGTCTTACCTGACCCGGCAGCAGACAGTCGACAATATAAAACTTAGCCGCCTCGGCTTCGGCAGCAGTTTGCTCCTCGGCCAGGGGTTTGAAGTTAATAGCGGCACTCACACTCAATGCCACCACCAGTAACGCGCGATTCCATCCTTGGGGCATGGTTTTCCCTACCGTATTGGTCGGCCGTCTTTCAGGATACGACTTCCGCGACCGCGGCGCTACCGCACAAACTGCGCCGCGGTGACGGCGCTTACAAGTTGCTCCAGCTCGCTCTGCTGCGCCAGGTAAGCATTGCTCTGCATGGCTTCAAGCGAAGGCAGCAGCAGTGCCGCCATCTCTGGGCTGCGGGCATCCGCAAATAGCACCGCGACCCGCTCTACCATGTTGTCCAAAGCTTCCACCGCGTCGGGGTTCCAAGGGTGCAGTAACCAGGCAGCGTCAAAATAGCGCAGGGCGCCGTCGATATCGCTGATGTCGAGGTGCGCGTAGCCCTGATCAAGGCTGTTACTGAAATCCAGCTGAGTCGCTACGGGTAACTCAGAAAACGGCACCTCGGGTCCAACCGGCGCGAGAGATTGGTAGACCCAACCGCCAGAGACCAGCACCAGCAGCACCGCCAAGCCCGCCAGTAACCGGTTTCGCTGTGCACTGCCCTGAAACAGGACCAAAAATTGACCCGCATCCTGCGGTCGAGCCTCGCGAGTGAGTCGCAGTGCCCGCAATAAAGCCTTTCGTTCCCGCTCACGCCAGGCCTTGGCCGTGCCAGTCGGTGTGAGGTTTTCGGTTAACGCTGCATCCGCCGACGCCCCCCCATAAGCATGCTCAGCTGTAAACAGCCACCAACCAATAAGGCCGAGAGCATAGACATCGTCCGCAGGGTGGGGTTCGGTGTTGCCGATCAGCATCTCGATCGACGCAAAACGTCGTGTCAGAGCGCCCAGACGACCCGCATCATATTGATCCGTCTGCTCTGCCTCCTGAGTGAGCCGTGCAATACCAAAATCGAGCACCTTGACGCGACCTGAGGCCGTGACAAATACGTTGTCGGGCTTCAGGTCGCAGTGCACCACTCCCTGACTGTGTGCATAAGCCAAACCTTCAGCAAATTGTCGCACCAGATCAGACCGGTCAAAGGCCTTACCCAAGCGTTGCTCCAATCGGTCCAACCGCGATAACGGCTCGCCGTCCAAGAGTTCCATAGTCATGAACACACGATCGCCATCGCGATCAAAGTCATGCACGGTAATCACGTTGGGGTGCGCCAACTGCTGGGTTTTGCGCGCCTCGCGCTGCAAAGAAACCAGCGCATCCGGATGCTCGCTAAAGGCCGCACTCAAGAACTTGATGGCTACGTGACTGTTCGGGTCATCGGCTTCGGCGCGTCGTAAATCGATCGCCGTAAAGACGGTGCCCATTCCACCGGCGCCCAGCTGCTCAAGTAGGACAAAACGGTCGCGGATCAGCAAACCCTCATCACGCGCACGACCGACGAGCACCTCAAGATTGTCTTGTGCCTGATGCATATCAAGCGAGGCAGTCAACGCTCCTCGCTGAATTCGGCCCGCCACTTCGGTCACAAAAACCTCGGTCGGATCTGAGGAGATCTGAGTGAGATCCTCGGAGGGATCGCTCACTGGCAGGCCTCTAACGCCTCGGCGAGGCGCGAGACCGGAATGACCTTAAGGCCGGATATGGCCTTTTTGGGCGCATTGCCCTTGGGCACAATGGCGAGCTTGAAACCGTGCTTGGCCGCCTCAGACAGGCGCTCCTGTCCACTGGCCACGGGTCGAATTTCCCCCGACAGACCCACCTCGCCAAAAACCACCCAATCCCGTGGCAAGGGTCGATCCCGAAGACTCGATACCACCGCGAGCAGCAGTGCCAAATCGGCCGACGTCTCCATCACCCGGACACCGCCCACAACGTTGGCAAATACATCCTGATCACCCACCTGAATCCCGCCGTGGCGATGCAGCACTGCCAGCAACATTGCCAGCCGATTCTGCTCAAAACCCACGGTGACGCGCCGGGGATTGCCCAGAGAACTGTCATCCACCAGCGCCTGTATCTCAACAGTAACAGGGCCGGGTACCCTCCCAGACGACCACAACGGTGGTGCCGGGCGCAGTATGTTCCGAACGATCGAGGAAGATCGCTGAGGGGTTAGTCACTTCGCGCATACCGGTGTCAGTCATGGCGAAAATACCCAGCTCATTGACCGCGCCAAAGCGATTTTTCTGGCCCCGCAAAGTCCGGTATCGGGAGTCGTGATCGCCCTCAAGCAAAATGGAGCAGTCGATCATGTGCTCGAGCACCTTGGGGCCGGCAAGACTGCCATCTTTGGTCACGTGGCCCACCAGAATCAGCACGGTACCCGTCTGCTTCGCGTAACGCGTCAGTTGTGCCGCGCAATCACGCACCTGCGACACACTCCCCGGAGCCGAGGTTAGCGTCTCGCTGTGCACCACCTGAATCGAGTCGACCACCAAAATTTTGGGCTTCAGGGATTCCGCCGAAGACAGAATCGTATCGACATCAGTCTCTGCCATGAGCTGCAGCTGATCAGTGGGCAGGCTGAGACGGTTGGCACGCATCGCAATCTGCTCCGGAGATTCTTCCCCGGTGACGTACAGCGCAGAGTGTTCCGACGCAAGGTAACAAAGCGTTTGCAACAGCAGTGTACTTTTGCCGGCTCCCGGGTGGCCGCCAATCAGTATGCTGGAGCCCGGTATAAAACCGCCTCCCAACACCCGATCAAACTCATCAAAACCCGAGCTCAGGCGCGGCAAGTCCACCACGGCCACCTCCTCGAGTCGCTTTACGGTGGCCACGCTGCCCGCAAAACCGGTTCGACCTGTCGCGCGCTTACCTGATGATTTTCCCGCAGGCGCGCTGAGGCGAATTTCCGACAGGGTATTCCACGCATGACACTCACCGCACTGACCCTGCCACTTGGGGAAATCTGCCCCACAGTCATTGCAGACAAATGCGGTTTTTGCCTTCGCCACGCGAAACTCTCCGGAAACTGATGGTAATTGCTGTATTGGTAGAGGTAAGTCGGTATCCTATCAGACCGCTTGCCCTGCACCGCATCATAATGCCATCCGCTTCACTCATTCCTGATCGACAACTGACCTTCTCTCCCGAACTGGCCGAGATCATCGGGCTGGAAGAGGCGGTCTTGCTGCAAGAGCTCGGCGCACAATTGACCGACCGGGATGAATGGACCCCCCTGTCTCTGGAGTCTCTCCAGCAAAACCTCTCTTTTTGGTCGGTAGACCATATTGCCCTGCTGATCGATAAGCTGGTGACACTGGGAATCGTTAATCGGGCTCCCGGCGGCAACGCCGATACGGTTGTTCTGAGCGCAGCAGCCGCAACCAATAGCATGCAGCAAGCCACTGCGGTGACATCGCACAACTTAGCCAGTGCATCAGACAGCCTTTGGCAACCGAGCGATGCGTTGCAGGAGCTACTGTCACTCAATCACGGCATTCCGAGGTCTTTCGTCGACCAGGCCAAAGCGCAGTTTGTCCCGGCTCAAGGGAGTGAAGTCGACACCCAATTTCGCCAATATATTTTGGGACGCTGGCGCGATACACAACGGCTCGAGACCCGCCAGCAGTCATCACAAGCGTTTGAAATTGCGGCCCCTGCACCATTCGGTCGAGACTGGACACCTAATCAGGATGCTCTGGAGATACTGGAACAAGCGGGTATTGATATCGTTTTTGCCGAATCGGTGCGGTCTGAATTCATTCTTTATTGGAGTGAGCGTGGCGGTCCACCCAAGGAAGTGAACAGCCGTTTTGTAGAACACGTGCGCCGTCGCTGGCTGAAGCACACAAGCCAGATACAGCACAGCACGGAACCCACGCGCATCCCCCGCAACTGGCAGCCAGATGTATCGGTCTATGAAACACTGCGCCTCGCCGGCATTGATGAGCAGGATGCACGCGCACTGCTACCCGAATTTGTGATGTACTGGATCGACAGCAACGAGGTCCACACCTCGTGGAATAGTAAATTCCTGCAGCACGCCAAACGCCAATGTCGTGGCGCAGGATATGGAGATCAGGATGGCGGAGAAAAAGGACGCGGCAACGCTGGCGGAAGCCATCGCTCAAAAGACCGAAGTCTCAGCGACGACCTCACCGACACCAGCTGGGCTAACTGACCCATCCGAGCCACCGGATTCGCAGCTGGTTGAGGCTATCAATCAGGTTTTTGCGCTATTTCGGCTCAACTACCACAACCAATACTACGCGGCCTGGTCAGACGCCGAGCAGGTGAAGCAGGTCAAACGGCTCTGGCTGGAGGCCCTCGATGCCTATCCGACCGCCGTGATATTGCGCGCTGCCCAGCACGCGATCGAGCATAGCGACTATCTGCCTACTTTGAATCGAATGATTGAGGCTTGCCGACATTGCTTGAGTGACCTTGGCCTACCCGCGCCCTACGACGCTTATCGCGAGGCCTGCCTAGCACCGTCACCCAAAACCGACGCGGCCTGGCGACACCCTGCAGTCTATTTGGCGGGACGTGACAGTGACTGGTTTTTTCTGGCTAATGAGTCGGAATCAAAGACTTGGCCTGTCTATCGTGACCACTACGAGCGATGGGTCAGCCGTGCGGCCCGCGGAGAGCCACTTGAAGGTCCCGAGCGCGTTGCGCTGACCGCGCCAGATGAAGCACTCCCGAGCAAAGACGAGCAGGTGACCCATCTCTCAAGACTGAGAAAAGAAGTGGGGCTGTAAACCTTCTTCGAGTCAGTCGCTCACCAGCCACGCCTCAATAGCCTCACGAAGACGTTGCGCCTGATCCAGCAAGATCTGATGTTTGATTGTCATCACCGGCGCATCTGCCTCGGCACAGGCCTGCTCAAGCTCGCGCGCTGCCGCGGAAAGTAGCAGCGCATGCAAGTTGGCACTGGTGCCCTTTATGCGGTGAGCGAGCAGACGTAACGCCTCTGCGTCACCCGCTGCGACCGCTTGCTGACTCGCCACAACATCTGCGCTCAGCTCTTCAATAAACGCAGACAGCAGTGTAGTAACGATCTGCCGGTCTCCCCCAAGCATCTCGAGTAGTGCAGTGAAATCGATGGGCGCAACCGGTTGATTCATCGACAAACCCTCAGGCACACCCGCCGGTCTGTGCCGGGGGCGCGGAGGCGCGATCAATAGCCCGCATAGTCGTCCCGGGCGAGATTCTCAAAACGCGTGAATTCCCCCTGAAAGGCCAACCGGCAAGTGCCAATCGGGCCATTTCTTTGCTTGCCAATAATAATCTCTGCGACGCCTTTTTCCGGCGAGTCTTCGTGGTACACCTCGTCGCGGTAGATAAACATCACCACATCGGCATCCTGCTCAATGGCACCGGATTCACGCAGGTCAGAATTCACAGGGCGTTTGTTGGGGCGCTGCTCCAGCGCGCGATTCAACTGCGAGAGCGCCACCACCGGACAACGGAATTCCTTGGCGATGGCCTTCAGATTACGGGAAATCTCCGAGATCTCCGCTGTCCGGCCGTCGGCCGCTCCGGCAACGCGCATCAGCTGCAGGTAATCGACCATGATCATGGCGAGATCACCGTGTTCTCGTGACAGCCTGCGCGATCTAGCCCTGATTTCCGTAGGGGTGAGTGCCGGCGTGTCATCGATAAAGATCGAAGTGTCCTTGAGCTTCGCCATGGCGGCAGACAATTTTGGCCAGTCATCCTGCTGCAGCTTACCCGTGCGCAGTCGTGACTGATCGATTTTGCCGAGCGAGGACATCATTCTGACCACCAGCTGCTCAGCGGGCATCTCCATCGAGAAGACCAAAATCGGCTTTTCGGTATTGGCCGCGGCGTTTTCAACCAGATTCATCGCAAAACTGGTTTTACCCATAGAAGGTCGGCCCGCAACGATCACCAGGTCGGAGGGTTGCAGACCCGATGTTTTTTTATCCAGATCAATAAACCCAGTGGTCAGGCCCGTGATATCGCCGCCGGTATTGTAGAGTTCCTCAATGCGCTCAAGCGCACCGGTCAGCAGCGGCGCCATGGCGAGGGGCCCACCGGATTTAGGACCGCTCTCTGACACCGTCATGATGAGCCGCTCAGCCTCATCAACCAGCTCCTCGGCACTGCGGCCCTCGGGGTTAAAACCCGCTGTCGCAATATCCTGAGCAGCGCCAATCAGTTTGCGTAGCAGAGCACGCTCGCGCACTGCACGGGCGTAGGCGCTGACATTGGCAGCAGTCGGCGTCTGCTCGACAAGCTCTGCGAGATACGTGTGCCCTCCCGCGGCATCGAGCTCGCCGGTGGCGAGCAAACGATCGGCAACGGTAATCACATCGATCGGTTCGTTGCGGTCAACCAAAATGGCAATCTGGCGAAAAATCGCCCGGTGTTCAGGCCGGTAGAAATCGCTGGCATCCACTAGCTCGGCAATCGCGTCCCAGCTCTCTGGCGCCAATAAAATGCCGCCAATGACCGAACGTTCAGCCTCGACCGATTGGGGTTGCATGCGGATCCTGGAAATATCCGGATCCTGAGATTTAACCGACTCCAAGGTGCCGCCTTGTCTTGTGCCTATTCGACCGGGTGGGTATCGCGAAGCGCCGATGCCCAATAACCGCCGGGCTGACTAGATTACCTGCGACCGATGCGATCCGCCAGCAAGGATCCGCCAAACGGTCAGAAGTCCCCCGGGGCAACAAGCAGGTGAGCAGACAGCGGGGCGAGACCGCCCCGCCAACGATTATTCGGCGACGATGTGGATCGCCACAGAGGTCGATACCTCTGCATGAACCTGAATCATGATTTCGAACTCGCCGAGCTCACGAATCACACCTTCGGGCAGACGCACCTCGGCTTTATCCACTTCACAGCCAGCGGCGACGAGCGCCTCAGCAATGTCGCGGGTTCCCACAGAACCAAACAGCTTACCCTCTTCGCCCGCCGTGGCGGCAATTTCGACGGCACCCAGCGCAGCCAGCGCCTCGCCTCGAGCCTGTGCCGTGGCCAGCGTCTCCGCGGCTGTCGCTTCCAGCTCGGCGCGTCGTGCCTCAAACTTGGCGACATTATCTTGCGTCGCCGGAACGGCTTTACCGTGCGGAATCAGGAAATTTCGGCCGTAACCGGGCTTGACATCAACCTTGTCGCCCAGAATACCGAGATTGCCAATGTTTTCGAGCAAAATGACTTCCATCGTTTTTTCCTCTGCTGGCCGAGTGATCGGCCGACTGCTATCAATGCCTGCTCTCCGGATTAAACTCCGTCAGAGCCCTTGCCAGTAGGACCCGACCATCTGGCCCTGAAATCAACGAATGCGTCGATCACAACGCATCCAACCCACACCCACTTCACCGGATCGAGCACGATCCACAACACGTACATCAGGGTCAACCAACTGACCCCTTTGCCTGCATGGGCCGCGTAGGCGTGCACCACTGCAAAGCCAACCATCGTCAACGGCAACACTGCCGCCGCGCTCCAGACCATCCAGTCTGGCCCCATCCACCATAGGATGGCGGCCAATCCTGCCATCGCCACCACCGCACCAGTGGGCAACCGCAACGCCCGAAACTCTTCGCCAAAGCCCCCCGGGTTATAGAGGGCCGCCTGCCAGTAACGTCCCAACAACAGGCTCAACAGCGCGATGACCGCACTCCCTGTCGCCAGCAACGCTGCGACCTGCGGGACCGCCAGCGCATTGAACATCAGCTCTTGCGATCCCTCTTGCTGAAGATCTTCCTCCAGCTGGGCAAGGGCCTGGTTAAAGGTAGCCACCAGATCCTCTAAAAAGACACCATTCAACAGTGTCAGTGCCAAGCCGCTCAGCATTGCCAGCGGCACGCTGGCCATCACGGCTAAAGAGAGGTTCACGCTCTCCCGCAAAACGACTGCCAGACCGTAGGTCCCCAGCAGCAACATGGCGCTGCCAGTGTCACCCGTCATGGCGGTAATGACAGCCGCGGGCAAAAACGCCCACAGTACCAACCAGCCGCCGGAGGCCGTCCCCTTTCTCAGGGTCACCAGTGCAATCGCTGCCGCACTGATCCAGCCAAATAACAGACTGCCCGACCCCAATACCGCGATGCCGAGCGCCTGCCACCGGCCGCGCATGATAAATTCAGCGAGGCCGCGCATCAGTAACGCTTAGTTATGAGCGTCGGTGTAAGGCAGCAAAGCAAGGTAACGCGAACGCTTAACCGCAGTCGCCAACTGACGCTGATACTTCGCTTTCGTGCCGGTGATGCGGCTCGGCACAATCTTGCCGGTCTCAGAAACGTACTGCTTGAGTGTCTCCAGATCCTTATAGTCAATCTCGGTGACGCCTTCGGCAGTGAAACGACAAAACTTTCTACGTCGAAAAAATCGTGACATGACTTATTCCTCGCTGGCTTCTTCGGTGGGTGCTGCTGGCTCTTCCGCCACCTCAGCAGGCGCTGCTTCCTCAGCAGGCTCTTCTTTTGTCTCTGCCGATGCCCGGCGCGAGTCATTGTCCTGGCGCTCCTGATACCGCGCCTTGCGCTCCTTGTCCTCGCGCTCGGCTTTCATAATCAGTGACTCTTCAAGCACCGCCTCATCGCGACGAATCACAAGATTACGAATCACGGCGTCGTTATAAGCGGAACGTCGTCGTCAGCTCTTCCATCGCGTCGTTGGAGGCCTCGACATTCATCAGCACGTAGTGCGCTTTGTGGATTTTATTGATGTGATAGGCCAACTGACGTCGACCCCAATCTTCCAGACGATGCACGGTACCGCCATCTTTGGTGATGACGTTGCTGTAACGCTCAATCATTCCGGGAACTTGTTCAGACTGATCCGGATGGACCATGAACACAACTTCGTAGTGTCGCACTCGCGTACTCCCTATGGTTTAAAGCCACCCGTCAAACGGTGTGGCAAGGAGGATGGGCCTGTTTAGCGCCCGACCAAATTTTGAGGTGCGGAGTCTACAAAGGCCTTTAGCGCTTTGCAACGGGCAAGTTTGGCATTGGACTGGGCTGGCATCTGACGACTAGCCGCCTCGCTGTCGCAAGGCTTCAAACAAACAAACACCGGCTGCCACCGAAACATTGAGGCTTGAAACCGACCCCGCCATCGGTAGCTTGACCGTGAAATCGCAGAGATCACGAGTCAGGCGCCGCATACCTGCCCCTTCTGAACCCAGGACCACGGCACAGGGGCCGGTCAGATCCCGCTCATAAACGGTCTCTGCCGCGTCGCCCGCCGTGCCAATCAATCCAGACCCCCGTCTGTTTAAGCGCTTCGATCGTCCTGGCCAGATTGGTAACCCGCACCCAGGGCACCGCTTCGGCCGCACCGCTAGCCACCTTCCGCACGACATCCGTGACATCTGCGCTCTTGTCTTTGGGAAAAATCACGGCAGTCACCCCGGCAGCATCCGCACTGCGCAAGCAAGCGCCCAGGTTATGTGGATCAGTCACACCGTCCAGAATCAATAACAGGGGCGAAGGCGCGTCCGCGACCCGCTCCATAAGATCAGCCTCGCTGATCATGCCTGCCGCTTCGTGCTGCACTCCCGGATGAAGCACCGCCACGACACCCTGGTGGCGCCCACCGACCCGCGTATCCAGATCCGACCTGGCGCAAGAGACGACGGCGACCCCCTGATTGCGGGCCAGCTCACAAATCGCCTGCATGCGTTTGTCCCGGCGATCGTCTTGCACCTGCAGCGTAGCGACCCGACTCGGTTCTCGACGAATCAAACTCTCGACGGCGTGATACCCAAATACCGTGTCGGTCATCGGTCAGCGTTTGTTTTTTCGCGCCGGGCCGCGCTTCGCAGAGGGCGCCTTACCCGACTTCGAGGACTTTCGGGGCTTGGGCGGCTTGGCAGACCTAGATCCCTTTGAGGCTTTAGAAGCATCTTTAGCCGCTTTACCCGCCCCGCCTTTCGCGTCTCGACGACCCTCGGTTTTGCCGCGCTTTGGCCCGCTTTTATTGCCGGAGTCTTTAGATCTGCGCGACCCCTTTCCCTTTGACGGCGGTGAGCCTGCGAGCTCCAGATCAATCTTGCGGTCATCAAGATCCACGCGAGCGACTCTGACCGTCACCGCGCCACCCAGCTGAAAGACCTGCCGGGTTCGCTCCCCGATCAGGCGCTGCTTGACCTGATCAAAGTGATAGTAATCGCCCGGCAATGCGCTCACATGCATCAGGCCCTCGATATAGAGGTCATTCAACTCCACGAAAACACCGAAGTTGGTTACCGCAGCAATCACGCCGTCAAATTCCTCATCGATTCTGTCTTTGAGAAACTCGCACTTCAGCCAAGCGTCGACCTCCCGGGTCGCATCATCGGCGCGGCGCTCGGTCATCGAGCACTGCTCGCCCAACGCCACCATCGCACCCGTATCGTAGGGGTAGATTTTTTCGCGCTTGATCGCGCTAGCCCCTTTCACGCGCTTGATATGGGCGCCTTTTTCGCGGCCTCGGATCGCCGCACGAATCGCGCGGTGCACCAGCAGGTCGGGGTAACGCCGAATCGGCGAAGTGAAATGCGCATACGCTTCGTAGTGGAGGCCAAAGTGGCCGGCGTTTTCGGGCTGGTAAACTGCCTGCGAAAGCGATCGCAACAACATGGTCTGCACAATATGGGCATCCTCGCGGCCTTCCACGGCGCCCAATAACGACTGATAGTGCTCGGGCGTGGGCTTGAGCCCGCCCGGCAGGTCTAGCGACAGTTCTCCTAGAAACGCCCGAAGATTCTCGAGCTTCTCGGCACTGGGACCCTCGTGCACCCGAAACAAGGCCGGCTGCTCAAGCCCGTCGAGAAACTGCGCTGTCGCCACGTTGGCAATCAACATGCACTCTTCAATCAGTTTGTGAGCATCGTTGCGGTGCACCGGCTCGATTGCCTGAATTTTCCGCTGCTCATCAAAAAGAATACGCGTCTCTTGGGTGTCAAAATCAAGCGCGCCACGTCGTACTCTGGCACCTCGCAAAACCGCATAAAGCCTGTGCAACCGGCTGATCTCCTCACCCCGCTCGGCGGGCACATGGGGACTCCAGCCTTGCTCTATGACCGCACCCACATCGGTGTAAGTGAGCCGGGCGTGAGAGTGAATGACCGCCTCATAAAAACAGTAGTCCTGCAGCTCACCGCTGCGGCCTATCTGCATATCACAAACCATGGCAAGGCGGTCGACCTCGGGCTTTAGCGAGCACAGACCATTAGAAAGCACCTCGGGAAACATCGGCACGACCCGCTCGGGAAAGTACACCGAATTACCCCTGATGCTCGCTTCCTCGTCGAGGGCCGAGCCAACGGGCACGTAGTGCGACACATCCGCAATCGCGACCCGAAGCTGGAATCCGCTCTTGTTCTCCTCGCACCAGACCGCGTCGTCGAAGTCTCTGGCATCCTCTCCGTCGATGGTGACAAACGGCGTGTCCCGCAGATCGACCCGATGCGCTTTATCGGGCTCGGCGGGCTCTTCATCCAGTGCGCCGGCCTCGCGCAACACCTCGTCGGGCCACTCCCACGGGATACCGTGGGCGCGGATCGCCACATCAATCTCGAGCCCTGGATCCAGATGATCGCCAAGCACCTCGTCGACTTCCCCCTTGGCCCCCAGCTTGGCCGAGGGATAGTCGGTCAGCGTTGCCGAGACCAGCTGGCCATGACGCGCGCCGCCCTTCGCCTTGGGAGGAATCAGAATGTGATTGCGAATGCGGGTATTGTGCGGCAGCAGAAAGCCAATGCCGCTCTCTTCCATGTAGCGGCCAACCACCTTGGTGTGAGCCCGCGTGAGCACCTCAACAATTTGGCCTTCTGAGCGGCCCCGGCGATCCAGCCCGGCCACCGCAACCAGCACTTCATCACCATCAAAAACCTGATACATCTCGCGGGCCGACAAAATACAGATCGTCACCCCCTTCGAGCGGGCGTGCAAAGCCGTAGCCGTCGCGGTGCCCCATCATCCGGCACCGCAGCAAGTCCATGCGCTTGGGCACGCCATAGGCACCGCGTCTGCCGGAGATAATCTGCCCTTCGCGCTGCATCGCACGCAGGCGCTTACCCAGCGCATCGAGGTCGCGCTCCTCACTCAGACCCAGTTGCTCCGCAATGCTGCCAAAGCCAACGGTGCGTCGCGGCTTCAATAGACGCCAGAATGACTTCGCGACTGGGAATCGGATGCGCATAGCGGTCTCGCTCCCGAGCAGCGTGGGATCAGGGTTGGTCTGTGCGGTGTTGTTTTTGCGGCGTGGCGCCAAAAGGGAGTCCAATGGCTGGAATCAGCCGGCGGGAAATCAGTCGGCATTATAAACCGTAAATACCGCGCAGACTGCGCGGGTTTTAGCGCCTGACAAGGCAGGGTGGAAATTGACAGGCACGGGTCGAGGCAGTAGTCTGCGCGGCCTCTGATTCATCAGAGATTTCCCGCTGCCCAGGTGGTGAAATTGGTAGACACGCTAGCTTCAGGTGCTAGTGCTCGCAAGGGCGTGGAGGTTCAAGTCCTCTCCTGGGCACCATCTTCCTTTTTCTGAAGCTCCACGCTCTTCAGCCGATCGCGATGCTTATCTCTCGCCAAGGCCTGCATGTCTGTTACCGCGTCACTTTCGTCCACGATCTCTCTGCCCAACAGCGTTTCGATCGCATCTTCCAACGTCACGATGCCCGCAGTTTGACCAAATTCATCCTCTACCAGGAAGAGATGTGCTTGCTCGCTAATAAAGCGGTCTAACAGTCTGTATACCGGCAGCTCTTCTGGTACGCGTGCAACCGGTTGAGCAAAGTTGGCGATGGGCTCAATGCCTTTACCTTCCCGCTCGGCCTCAAAAAGATCGACACGGATCACTTTGCCCGTGACGTTGTCGGTAGAGTCGCGGTAGATCGGTACGCGGGTGAACTGGCGGGTAGCGTCGAGATTTAACGCCTCTGAAACCGTGGTCGACTCCTCCAGCATATGGACCACTGTTCTCGGTGTCAGAATCTCACTGGTTTGGGTTTCATTTAGCTGAAGAAGATTGACCAGATAATCATTCTCCTGCGCTTTCAACGCTCCGTCTTTACGCCCCAGAGAAGCGAGCGCCACAATCTCCTCACGCGTAATTTCATCCTTATGGCCCTTGCCCAGCAATTTTGTCAGACGTGTCGACACCCACACCAAAGGATAAACGAGGCGCACCAGCCAGCTAATTGTCCGCGCGGCGGGCACCGCCAATTGCCGCCAATAATTAGCACCCAGCGTTTTTGGGATGATCTCGGAGAAATACAAAATCGCCAGGGTTAGCAAAACGGCAATCAAGGTCTCTGCCTCAGGACCGAAGACCCGCAGGGCCTGCGCTCCGACGCCCGCAGCGCCCATGGTGTGAGCAAAGGTATTGAGAATCAAAATACTGGAGAGCGACTCATCGAGGCGGTCTCTGACGACTTGAATCGCACGACCCGATTTGGGGCGCTCCTGAGTCAATTGCTCAAGATAACTGGGGGTAATAGACAGAAGCACGGCTTCGAGTACCGAGCAAAGAAACGAGACGCCGATGGCGATGGCAAGATAAGTCAGCAATAACGTCACGGCTTGCTCGCTGGTGGGATTGTCGAATCGCTCGTGATCACTCGCTTACTCTTGGCAACAGTTAAGCCGACAGTGTAACCAGACCCCCGTGTGTTTTCGACGCTACACGCTGTGACGATACGGATCTCGTCCTGCGACAAGATAAAGCCGCAGCCCGCACCGAATGCCCGCGCCGACAACCCTTATTTAGGGCTCTTAATCCCCGCCGAACGCGCTCAGCCGAGCGTCGACCTCGCACCAATGCGGCGCGCTCTCCGAAAAATACGCTACCTGCGGTGCAAACTGGGTTTGGTCATCGAAAGTCATGGCGTTCACCGAGGCCACACCCAAGGCATCAGATTGCACCATGATCTGAGTGCCACAGGTCTTACAAAAGTGACGAATCACCTCCCGGCCCGACCCCGGATCATAGGAAAAGAGTGTCATTTCTCCCCTCACCAGCCGAAAATCTGACGGCGCGACCGCGTAAGAGGTCCAGTGGGAAGTGCCACCAACGGTTTGACAATCGGTGCAGTAACATAAACCCTGCATCTGTGACTCGGCGAGCAGCTCGTACTGCACCGCTTTACAAAAACACCTACCCGTTATCATCGCGATCTCGTTCTCTTTTGGGTGATCATTATCGAGCCGCCGCCCCGCTTGCTCAGCAACACACTAGGCATCGAAGAGCACCCCGTGCATGACGCGTTCTGGCCACAACGTCAATAAGCCCGTCACCAATAGAGCCAGCACATAGAGAAGCTGCATCCAAATTTTATGCCGCACGATATTCCCCTGTCGGGCGAAGTAGATTGCCATCGCCAAAGAAAATAGCGTCCAGGCACTGAGCAGATGGATGGGGCTGAATGCCCCCCAGAGCCGGATTTCACTGATCAGAAACGAGGAGCAGGCCACATAGGCCATCAAGCCCACCCAAGACCAACCGAGCACGCGATGGCGTCTGGTGCCTTTTACCGACGCGAGCTGAATGCCACCCAATATCACAGCCATCATGGCCATCACTGCATGGCTGGGTATAGGCCTCGCCTGACTGAACAATAGGTCCATGCCCGCCAAGGTCAAATCAGGGTTGCTCAGGCGGGTCGCTATCCTCAGGGCGACTCGGCGGCTCAGGGCGTTTTGACACCATCCAGCGATTAATCAAAATCATGCAGCCCGTGACAACCACTACGAAGCTCAACGTAATTAACATAAATAGCATCGTGATCTGTCCTCAGTCGACGGTGCGTTTCAACCACATCCACTGTGCCAGCACACCGACGACAAACGCGGCCAGAAATGCCGAGTGAAAATTTTGCACCAACGGCGCATCAAGCGAATCCACAAAGGGATCGCCCACGGGTAGGCGCCGCAGAAAATCGGTAATGGCGGGCAACATGTGAAACAGCACGGTGGCGCTGTAGGCGCCGGTCTGTAAATACACGGACCACTTACCAAAGGGCTTCAACGTCTCCAACACATAGCCCGCCAAAAGCGCCGTCAGGGTGAGCACTGCCAAAATATGCCCTACACCGAAGCCGCCCTGGTTATAAATGGCCAGCGCAGAACCCGCGACCACCAGCGTGATCAAAAGATAGGCGCGACCCGACGCATCTGATGATCGAATCATTTTATGCTGGTAGAGCGCGGAGGCGGCCGTAATGATCGCGATCACACCCGTGATGGTGTGAAACCAGCCGAGCAAAGTCATTGGAGGCATCAGTAATATCCTATTTCAGTTTGCAATGACCTTGATAGCCGGGAAGACATCAAGGAATGACGCAAGGGCACTCGAGTCTATTGAGCGCGCCCTGATGTGGCAAGGGTTCACTCTGCTTCAGTCGGGTGGAGCAAAGGCCTGGGAAAATTGCTGCACGAAGGATTCCAAATCCATGGCGGGGCGATCCAGTAAATCGGCGGTAGTCGAGCTTTGTTCCTCCAGAGATCCCGCAGCGATCTCGGCAAACAGCTCGCAGACGGCGTCGAGCTGCCAGGCTGATTGTATGAATTGCTCCAACACGGCTCGAAATGCAGCCGAGGTTTGTTCAACGTAGCGGATCTCGCGCTGCAGTACCCCACCCATACGTTGTGCCACCTCGTGAAAATCCATGAGTGAAGGTCCCGTCAGTCGGTACACCTGCCCCGCGTGACCAGCCCCTGTCAGCGCCACGGCAGCCACCTCTCCCACGTCCCGGGCGTCAATCATGGCGGTCTTCGCGCCGCCAAGCGGCAGAGAAAAACTGCCAGTACGGCTGATCGATGCGGCGTACATCAGCATATTTTGCATGTAATAGTTAGGGCGCAGAAACGTCCAGTCCACGCCCAAACCGATAATGTGTTGCTCAGTGTCGTAATGGTTTTTGGGCAGCGCCGCTGTGGCCTCCGGTGCCGCCTCCATAGAAGACACCTTCACCAGATGTGATACCCCCGCATCGGCCGCCAGGCTGGCGAATTGACGCTCCAGACCGGCCTGATCGGGATGATTACCCATAACAATGAGGGCGCGGCTGATTCCCTGCAGGGCTTCACCCATGCTGGCAGGGTCGGCGAGATCACCTTGCACGACCTGAACATCCGGGCCTGCCACCGCCATCTTCTCCGGGTCACGCACCAGAGCCCGGAAGGGCACTCCTGCCCGAGACAGTGCTTTACCCGCGGCAGTGCCGACACGCCCCGTGGCACCTGTCAGTAAGATCATATTCCCCTCGCGGTCATCATCCGGCGGCGCAGTTTGATACGCTGTGCGCTGACGAAAACAGGTTGCAGAAAACGATGTCGAGATGCGTCTCACCCGCGCATCGACAGCGCTCAGGGGACCATAGCATGTCTCGCTGTTCACCGACCGCATCAGCGGTCGGCTCCAAAACACTGCGCCAGGCTCGGTTATTGCCCGTTTACCTCGCTTGGGCGTTGTCGGGTTGTGCGATGCAGCCCGACAGCCCGCAAGCCCAGCTCTATCCCGAAAATCAGCAACCCCATTTCAAAACCTTTGCCGCCCGGGTGGGTGGCACCTATCACGAACGCGAACTACAAAAGCACCAGATCATCGATATCTACCGAGAACCGACTCCCGACGAAGGCCTTATGACGGATGAATGTGTGGTGCGAGAATGACAGGCAGTGCTATCTCAACCGCAGGCGCTGCGGGATTTTCCCGCTGCCGACGCTACCGGTATTGGCTCCGCAGAAGTTGGGACACCACCCTTCCCCAATGTGCTTTTATCGGCCTGAACCCTTCTACCGCAGATGCCGATACTGACGACCCTACGTTGCGGCGCTGTGTCGATTTTGCAAAGCAATGGGGGTGCGGATCACTGCTGCTCGTGAATCTCTTTGCGCTGCGAGCGACCGACCCTCGCGCACTGACCACGGTGCCGGACCCTATCGGCCCGCGGGCCAACATCTGGCTGCGCCGCGCAAAGCACGAGTCAAAATTGCTCGTTGCCGCCTGGGGTAACGGCGGGCATGCTCCAGAACCGCGGCCATACCGTGGCCACGTTGCTCGGCGCTTTACAGTGCCTTGGCGTCACCGCGCAAAACATGCCGCGACACCCTCTCTATTGCCCAAAGAATATGCCACTCATTCCATTCCTGAATCGCGACCTTTAAGTCGCGACTAATGCGCCGCGCCGTCGGCGCTAACCTTGCGTGAATATCGACAACAGCAAAGCAGTTCTGACCAATACCATCCTTTTCGGTCGGCAAGCTGGTTCTCGCTTTTGATTTGGGTATTCTGATTGACCGGGGCGACGGACTGCCCACGAGGGGCCCAAAGGGGCTAGAAGATTGATTTACACGGAGGTAGAGATGAAAGATTTTGCAACACCGCACACCAACGCCAGCTTCAGCAGAAACAACAGCAACAGCAACAGCAACTCGGATTTTCCCCTTTACCTACACAAAGTACCCGGCCGAGACCGGCCGCAGCTGGCCAATCCCTGGGACTCGCTGACGCGCGCCTCACACCGGCCCATACCCGAGATACCCGCAGAGTTGTCGGTTCGTATTTCGGGCCGTGCCCCACACGAGCTATCGCGGACCACACTCTATGTCACGGACCTTCTGCTCTGTGGCGACCTGCTGCGGCTGCGCTCTGAAGAAGTCGCTGACACCCTGCACATCAGCCCAACCACACTGCGTCGAAGGCTTCGTGCTGACGGTACCAACTACCAAAGTATTCTCGACCATGTGCGGCGGCATCGTTGCACCGTCATGCTCGAAAAGCGCTGGTTACCCGGCAAGTGTGTGGCGTGGGAGCTCGGCTACGCCGAAGTGAATAGCTTCTATCGAGCGTTTCGACGCTGGACCGGGCATAACTACAGTGACTTAAAGCAGCTGTTCGTCTAGCTATACGGCCCTTCATCGTTTCAGCACCGGGTATTCAGACGACCCCAATACCTCGGAGCGAAGGCTATACCTGACTGTCGCCCTCGGGGGACGCGAAGTAGCCGAGCCAAGCGTAAACCCGATAGCCGACCCACTCATGGATAGCACGAGTAGAGCGGGAGAGGCGCTCGGCCGTGGGTAACCAGCCGGGAACTGGGCCGATAATCGAGGGCGTTTGGTGATCGGTTGCCACGGCCGTCACAATGAAACCCTGACTGGTAAAGGCGGCTGCGGCACGGCGCATGTGACTGGCGCTGGTGACCAACAAGATGTGCTCGATACCGCGACCTTGCAGTAGCGCCCGCGTGTACTGTGCGTTCTCCCGCGTCGTGCGGCTGTCGGGCTCCTGTATCAACGGCGCTGCGGGAAGACCCAGGCTGCCCCACTTCTGCGCCATCATCACCGACTCGGGGAGGCCTCCGGAAAGCGTCGTACCACCCGATAGCACGACCAATGGCGCCTTTTGAGCTCTGTAGAGTGTTACGCCTCGCCAGAGGCGATCGGCGGCCTGATTAAAGTCGCCCCCGAGACCAAAGCGCGATTCCCCGTTGATCCCCCCACCGAGTACCACGATCGCCTCCGCCTGGGGTAACTCCTCATCGGCAAACGCCGGGTAGGCAGCCTCAAGCGGCCCTAAAAGACCCGACGCACCCCACTCCGTGGCGCAGCAATACAACCATAGCGTGGCTATCAAAGTCAGCGTATTCGCCCTGCCGCGCGCGCCACGCAACCGCATTAACATCGCAACTATCAGAAGAAACAGGCTGAGCGACAGGGGATAAATCAGCAGTGAAAGCGTCTTGCTGACTAGCAGCATCTCTTAGTCGCCAAAAGGGTGGCGCAGAAGAATCGTTTCCTCACGATCAGGTCCGGTCGAAACGATATCAATGGGCGCGCCCACCAACGCCTCCAGGCGAGCAATGTAGGCTCGGGCATTGTCGGGTAACGCATCGAGAGACTTAATGCCCACAGTCGAGTCGCTCCAGCCCGGCAGGGTCTCGTAAACCGGTTGAAGGTTTTCGTAGTCGACCGCATCGATAGGATTCGCAGCCGTCTCACCGGCAGCGTTGGTATAGCCCACGCACACCGATATTTCTTCAAGCCCATCGAGCACATCAAGCTTGGTCAGACAGAGACCGGATATCGAATTAATATTCACCGCGGTACGCAGGGCGACTGCATCAAACCAGCCGCATCGTCTTGGCCGCCCTGTAGTGGCACCAAACTCGTGGCCCCGCTCAGCGAGCCGCAGACCGGTCTCGTCAAACAGCTCGGTGGGAAACGGCCCCGATCCCACTCGCGTGGTGTAGGCCTTAGTAATACCGAGCACATAATCCAGAAACAACGGACCAAAACCGGAGCCGGTCGCCGTGCCGCCTGCCGTGGTGTTCGAGCTGGTGACAAACGGATAGGTGCCGTGATCAATATCTAACAAAGAGCCCTGAGCGCCCTCGAATAGCAGACGCGCCTGAGTTTTGCGGTATTCATGCAGCAGAGACGTCACATCTGCCATCATCGGCATCATGCGCTCGCCGTGCGCAAGCGCCTCGTCGAGCACCGCCGAGTGCTCCAGTGTTGCCACCCCGTAATAGTGCGCCAGCACATGATTATGATAGTCGAGCACTTCCTCAAGCGACTGAGCGAATCGGACCGGGTCGCGCAGATCGCCAAGGCGCAGCGCACGCCTCGCGGCTTTGTCTTCATAACAGGGGCCAATACCGCGGCCAGTCGTACCAATCTTGTTCTCTCCGCGTCGCGCCTCTCGCGCTTGATCGAGCGCCACGTGATACGGCAGGATCAAGGGGCAGGCCGCCGAGATTTTCAACCGGTCCTGAACCGGCACGCCACTTGCCTCGAGGGTGTCTATTTCCCTCAGTAGCGCTTCGGGCGACAGGACAACGCCGTTGCCGATGAGACATTGCACGCCGGCGCGCAATACGCCAGAAGGAATCAGATGGAGTACTGTTTTCTGCCCGCCGATCACGAGCGTGTGGCCTGCATTGTGGCCGCCCTGAAAGCGCACCACCGCATCGGCCTGCTCGGTCAGCAGGTCAACAATCTTACCTTTGCCCTCGTCCCCCCACTGGGTACCCAAAATAACCACGTTATGGCTCACGAGGTGGCCTCCGTTTCGGTGATCCACTCGCCGTTGCTCAACACCAACCGTTCCGCGCCGGGCAAGGCGAGACCGGGAGCTAAATCAATCACGACGGTTCGACCCTTAGCCCGCAATGCCGCGATAGCAACCCGCAGGTCGGAGTCATCAGACGGCGGAGCAATAATAGGCGGGCGAGAATCCTCAACCAGCGTCATGTCATCGACCAGCGCTTTCAGATCAATCGCAAAGCCCGTAGCAGGTCGATCGCGGCCAAATACGGCGCCGATATTGTCGTATCGGCCGCCTTTCGCGACCGCAGAACCGCGCCCCTCCAAATAGACCGCAAACACCAAGCCCGTGTGATACCGGAACCCGCGAAGTTCGGTCAGATCGACATAAACGCCCACATCGGGGAACGCCTGCTGGGCCTGTGCCAGCACCGTGTCGAGGTCATCCAGTGCGGCCAACACCACCGGCTCGTCGGCAAAAAGCGTCCGCGCCTTGATGAGCACCTCAGGGGAACCATGCAGCGAGGCCAACTGCCGCAATCGCTGCGACACGTCATCGGGCAGGGAGCTGGCCAAGCGCTCGATATCCGGAGTGGACTTACGCTGCAGCGCATCAAACATCTGGCTTTCGATTTCGGGGTCGAGATTTGCAGCGGAAAACAACGCGTCGTAAATACCGATATGACCAATATCGAGCGTCAGGGCTCGGCTGACGCCAGCGCATGCGAACGTCGAAAGCATCAGCGAAATGATCTCGCTGTCTGCCTCTATCAGATCACAACCGAATAACTCTGCACCCAACTGAATCGGCGCTCGCCCACCAATCACTGACTGTGGCGTACTTTGCAATGTCGAGCCCGCGTAGCACAGGCGTGTGACACCATTCTCGGCGAGGCTGTGCGCATCCATCCGCGCCACCTGAGGCGTAATATCTGCCCTCACGCCTAGCATGCGTCCGCTCATCTGATCGGTAAACTTGCAGGTCACTAAGTCCAAATCAGCGCCTAGGCCGATCAGCAGTGAGTCAGTAAATTCCACCAGCGGCGGAATAACGTACCGATACCCCCAGGTCCCGCACTGATCGAGCAAACGTCGGCGCAGTGCCTCCAGCTGACTCGCGCGCTCGGGCAACAGCTCTTCTATACCCTCTGGCAACAGCCAGCGATTTTCAGTGGTCATCGTGTCATTCCGCCAGGATGTAGTGCCGCAGAAAGCGCTCGGCGAGAGAATACCACAGGGGAGCGGGGCTGAGTCCGGGCGCAACAGCCGCCCGGACTTATTTCAGATCAGATCAGTCGCCGGAATTAGGATTCCGAAGGTACTTGAAAAACTCGACTGTCGGGCTGCAGCAGCATGACGTCACTACCCGCGTTGAAGGTGTCACGGTAAGCCTGCAGGCTGCGAGTGAAAGAGTAAAACTCGGGATCCTGATTAAAGGCTTCGGCGTATATCCGGGTCGCCTCTGCATCCCCGTTACCGCGCACAATTTCAGCGTCGCGGAACGCGTTCGCTTCGATCACTGTCACCTCTCGGTCAGCCGCTGCACGAATACCCTCCGCCAATTCCTTGCCCTCGGATCGGAGTTCCCTGGCCTCTTTCTCACGTTCCGCATTCATTCTCCGATAAACGGATTCCGAAACATCGGGCGGCAGGTCAATTTTCTTGACCCTGACGTCAATGACCTCGACACCCAGTTCTTCGTTCGCCACTTCATTAAGCTGCGCGGTGATAGCCAGCATTAGCTGGTCACGCTGTCCCGATACCACCTCTTGGACCGTGCGAACCGCCACCTGGTTACGCAGGCCATCATTAATACGCTGAGCAAGGAGCCCTGCTGCGCGGTTCTCCTCACCATTCGTGGCGGTGTAATACTTCGCGGTATCCGTCACCCGAAACTTGGCGTAAGAATCAACAATGAGCGCTTTCTTTTCCTGCGTAAAAAAGCGCTCGGGGCTGCTATCTACCGTGAGGATGCGACCATCGAATTTGCGCACATTATTCACGAACGGAATTTTTAAGTGCAGGCCCGGCCTCAGATCCGGATCCACCACTTCACCGAACTTGAGCAATACGCCGCGCTGCGTCTCTCTGATGACGTACAAGCTGTTTGACAGCACGACCACCACTACAGCAACGAGAATCCCTACCAGTGTTTGCTTGGTCATGATCAACGCCCTCCCCGTCGAGCCGCTGCTGCGTCAATATCGCGACGCAGCTGCTCCGATACCTGATCGACAATCTCGCGCATATCACGCTCGTTCACCCCGGCGCGGCCGGCCGCACTGCGCGCTTGGCCCGCGTTGGGGACCATCTTATCGAGAGGAAGGTAGAGCACATTATTGCCACCATCGACGTCGACCATCACCTTATTGGTGTTAGCAAAGACTGACTGCACCGAATCGATATACAGCCGCTCGCGGGTGACCTCTGGCGCCTTGCGGTATTCGGTGAGCAGCTGCGTGAAACGCTGCGCTTCACCCGTTGCCTGAGCGATCACCTGATCTCGATAGGCATTGGATTCCTCTAATACCCGCTGCGCGGCACCGCGTGCCTCGGGAACAATGCCGTTGGCGTAAGACTGCGCTTCGTTCTTCACCCTTTCCTCGTCCTCACGCGCCTTGATCACGTCATCGAAAGCGCCCTGAACCTGTGAGGGGGGCTTGGACTCATCAATATTAATCTTGGAGACCTGAATACCGGTGGTGTAATCCCTCAGATACTGTTGCAGTCTGTCTCGCACCTCGAAACCAATCGCTGCTCGGCCCTCAGTGAGCGCAAGATCCATAGTCGTGTCTCCGACCACATGCCGAAGCGCGCTTTGCGCGGCATGCTGCAAAGAGACCTCCGGGTCGCGAACCTGAAGCACGAAGGCCTGCGGGTCGGCAATCACGTATTGCACAGACATACTCACTTCGACAATATTCTCATCCTGGGTGAGCATTACCTCGCGCAGACCGGAGGCACGAACTTTCGTGGTATTGACCGTAATCACCTCATCAATGAGCGGCGGATTCCACTGCAGACCCGGTGTGAGCGTAGAGTGGTACTCACCAAACCGGAGTACGACCGCGCGTTCTTGCTCGTCGAGCTGATAGAACCCCATCAACCCCCACACCAGCAAGATGCCGCCGAAGACCATGCCCAATAGAGCGCTGGAAACACCGCCCTTGGCAGGGCCACTGCCACCCCGGCCGCCTCCAAACATGCCGGCAAGGCGTTGCTGAAGCTTTTTGAAGGCCTCGTCAAGATCTGGCGGACCCTGATTGCCTCCGCCCCACGGGTCACGTGGGCCTTTATTACCGCCCCCGGGCTCATTCCATGACATAAGTGTGTTCCTCATTAACAGTCTGGACAGTCTAACAAACCCCAGCACAAGTTAGGGTTTTGATAGGAAAACCCTAAAGCCTATTCATTTCCTGCCGATAAGGCACCGATCAGGGATTTAATCGGCGCCAGTCAGCCAGCGGTAGACGCACGTGTAGCCGGCTGCTGCCATCGGGCTCCCATTCTTCTTTACAGACCGCGCCCATTTCATAAAGCGCTGCGCGCAGCCGCGCTCGATGAGGATCGAGGGTAATCTCCTCGTCAAATAATGCGCGTGACAATCGCTCTCTTACCGCCTCAAACAGCAAATCAATCCCCTCGCCGGTGACTGCTGACAGGTAGACCGCCACCGGTGTGCCCGCCTCATCGCGCACGATACGCGCGGGCTGTTCGAGCAAATCCAGCTTGTTGAACACGATCAGCTGCGGCAGCCCATCGGCCTTGATCTCGCCCAGCACTGCCTCGACATCGGCCATTAACTCGTCGCGATTAGCGGCCGAGACGTCTACCACATGAAGCAACAAACTCGCGTTAGCGGTCTCTTCCAGGGTGGCCTTAAAGGCTTCCACCAATGTGGTGGGCAAATCCGAAATAAACCCCACCGTATCCGCAAACAACACTGGCCCGAGGTGCTCGATATCGACTCGGGCCAACGTCGGATCCAGCGTGGCAAACAACTTATCTGCTGCGTAAACCTCTGATGCAGTAATACGATTAAACAGCGTTGACTTGCCGGCATTGGTATAGCCCACCAGCGACAGTACGGGCAGCTCTGCCCGCCGCCGCGCGCGGCGGCTCTGTTCACGCTGGTTGCGCACTCGCTCTAACCGGCCCTGAATAGATTTAATTCTGGCTCGCAATAACCGGCGGTCGGTTTCCAACTGGGTTTCACCCGGCCCGCGCAAACCAATGCCGCCCTTTTGCCGCTCCAGGTGTGTCCAGCCGCGCACCAGCCGGGTACTCATATGAGTCAGTTGAGCCAACTCGACCTGCAACTTGCCCTCGTGTGTGCGAGCACGCTGCGCAAAGATGTCCAGAATCAATCCTGTTCTGGCAAGCACCCTGCAGCACAGGATCTCCTCCAGGTTGCGCTCCTGACTCGGGCTGAGCGGATGATTAAAAATCACGAGCTCGGCCTCGTGCTCACGGCAGGCACTCGCAATTTGTTCAAGTTTCCCCTCTCCCACAAACGTGCGGGCGTGTGGGGCGCTCCGTGACCCGGTAATGGTCGCTACGGGCTCTCCGCCAGCGGAAGCGACCAGCTCCTCGAACTCCAAGAGGCTCAGGTCACGATCGGTTCCAGCCAGCTGCAACTGCACGAGCACAGCACGCTCACCGCCCTGATGACGCTCAAAGAACATGAAAAGTCAGGAGCGCCCGCAAGAGCGCGCTAGGTCATCAATCTTCAGCTGACGCCTCATCATCGGCAGCGGGCAGGCGCACGTTGCGCGCGGGCACGACGGTAGAGATAGCGTGCTTGTAGACCATCTGCGAGACGGTGTTTTTCAACAGCACCACAAATTGATCAAAGGACTCGATCTGACCCTGCAGCTTGATGCCGTTGACCAGGTAAATCGAGACGGGGACTCTTTCCTTGCGCAGCGCGTTGAGGTAAGGGTCTTGTAAGGTATGCCCTTTCGACATGGTTACTCCTTGGTTTCACAATCAAAGTTTTAACAATCAAAAATACGGCGCTCTTAACGAAAGCGCGTTACGGTCGCCAAGACGTTAGCGACAAAAAAACTCCACCGAGGTGGAGTGTCCATATTCTACTACGATCCGGACGTCAGCTAAAAGTTCCGCATGAACGCCTGAACGCGGGCATGCCAGAGGGTGCCGGGGCCGTCAGAAGCCGCTGTATCACTCGGAATCTTGGCTTCTACGGCGCTGCTGGGACTTTGGACTAGGCGACCCCTTTCATCCGTCAATAGCCAAGTCAGATCTGGCCAACTCCGGAGCCAGGTCAGTTGGCGTTTTGCAAGCTGACGGGTTGCCGCCAAAATCTTTTCGCGGCACTCCGCCAGGTCAATTTCACCGTCAAAAAAAGACCATACCTGCCGATAACCCACGGCGCGTATCGCCGGCAGATCGGTATGCAAGCCATTGCGGTCATAGAGACTCCTGACCTCCTCTAGCAGCCCTGCGTCAAACATCGCATCAAGGCGAGTCGCGATTCGCGCATGCAAGACACTGCGTTCCTGGGGGCAGAGGGCAATGCACTCGTATTCATCGGAGCCCCGCATAGACACACCCTGCTGCCAATCACTGAGCGGCTTACCGGTACCCCGATACACCTCCAGCGCGCGGCAAATTCGCTGACTGTGGTTGGGGTGAAGGCGCTCGGCAGTGACCGGGTCGACCGTTGCAAGTTGTTGGTGGAGCGCTGGCCAACCCTGCTTCCGAGCTTCGGCCTCAATGTCTGCTCGCACCTGCGGGTCGATAGCGGGCACATCATCGAGCCCCTCAATCAGCGCCCGAAAATAAAGCAGGCTGCCGCCGACCAGAATCGGTTGACGCCCCCTACCCCGGATCTCTTCCATGCAGTGCTTCGCATCGCGGGCAAAGTCGGCCGCGGTGTAGGGATCCATGGGGTCACGCACGTGCACCAAATGATGTGGGTAGTTCGGTTTTGCGGCCCCGATCGACAGTCCCCGGTAAACCAAAGCTGAATCCACGCTGATGAGCTCGGCATCAAAGCGCTCGGCAAGCGCTTCGGCCAAGGCTGACTTACCCGACGCCGTCGGGCCCATCAGTGCCAATACAGGGTCGGTCACGGTCAGCGGCCACGCAGAAACAGTTTATCCAGATCGGTCATTCCCAATTGCACCCAGGTCGGGCGACCGTGGTTGCACTGACCGGAGCGCTCAGTCTCCTCCATGTCTCGCAACAGCGCATTCATCTCGGGCAAGGTGAGCCTACGGTTGGCCCGCACCGATCCGTGGCAAGCCATGGTTGACAACAATTCATCGAGGGAACTGGCAATCCGGTCGCTAGTCCCAAATTCAAGCAGGTCAGAGAGGACATCGCGCACTAGCAGCTCGGCATCGGCGTCTTTGAGCGCAGCGGGGAGCTCTCGGCAGATCACGGACTCCTCACCCACCGCCTCTACGAGTACACCTAGCGCTGCCAACTCTTCTGCCTGCTCTGTGGCGATCGCTGCTTCCCGGTTAGAGACCGCCAGCGTCAACGGCACGAGCAGCGGTTGGCGGGTAATACCGCTGCCGTCTCGAGCCTGCTTGAGTCGCTCGTAGGTGATCCGCTCATGGGCTGCATGCATGTCGACCAGGACCAAGCCCTGCTGGTTCTCCGCCAGAATATAGACGCCGTGGAGTTGCGCTACGGCAAAGCCTAACGGCGGGATGTCGGCTGTGCCATCCGTGAACTCGGGCTGCGGGACCGTGCTGTGGGGCTGAAACGGTGAAGACTGAAAACCACCGGCGCCACTGGCTGGCCAGGACCGATCACCCCCCGATGCGGCTCCCATATTCCCGGCGGCGAAAGAGGGTGAACCGCCTACCGCCAAGCCCATACTCGACTGCAGCGCCCCCGTGTCGCTATCGGCCTGCGACATCACCGCGGCAGCCTGGCCCGGCCGGACATCGGCCAGCGCACGCGAGAGCGTGCCGAACAGAAAATCATGAACGCCCCGGCTATCGCGGAAGCGCACCTCGTGTTTCGTCGGGTGCACATTCACATCCACCCCTGCCGGGTCCAGCTCTAGAAACAAAACAAAAGCAGGGTGCCGTCCGTGGAACAAGACATCGCGATACGCTTGTCTGATCGCATGGGACACCAGCTTGTCGCGGATGACCCGGCCGTTGACAAAAAAGTACTGCAGGTCAGCCTGACTGCGTGAGAACGTGGGTTCCGCCACCCACCCCCAAAGCCGCAGCGGCCCGGCCTGTCGCTCGATAGCCACGGTGTGCTCGGCGAATTCCCGGCCGCAGATAGTTGCGATCCTTCGAGTGCGCTCACTCTCGGCCATCGCCGCGTTGAGCTGCAGGGTTTGTTTGCCGTTGTGGCGCACTGAGAATGCGACATCGGGTCGAGATAGCGCCTGACGCTTGATCACCTCATGGACATGGCCAAACTCGGTTTTTTCGGTGCGCAAGAACTTGCGTCGGGCTGGCGTGTTGTAAAACAGGTCACGCACCTCGACGGTAGTGCCTCGAGGGTGCGGCGCGGGGCGAACCGATACCGACATCTCACGACCTTCGCACAGCGCCTGCTGACCGTGAGCCGAGTCGCCCCTCGTATTAGAAGTCAACGCCAACCGTGACACCGACGCGATAGAGGCAAGCGCCTCGCCGCGAAAGCCCAGCGAAGCCACCGCCTCAAGATCCTCGATAGAGTCGATCTTGCTCGTCGCGTGACGAGCCATCGAGAGCGCAAGATCGCTCTCACCCATCCCCGTTCCGTTATCCCGAATTCTCAACAGTCTGCTACCACCCGCCTCGACATCGATATCGATTCGGGTTGCGCCAGCATCTAGGCTGTTTTCAACCGCCTCCTTCACAACGGACGACGGCCGTTCCACAACCTCACCGGCAGCGATCTGATTAGCAAGACGAGGTTCGAGAATACGAATCACGCTCAACCCTCCGGAATCAGCAAAGTCTGGCCCACAAAGATTACGTCACGGCCGAGGCCATTACTTCGCTTGATCGAGGCAACTGTCACACCGTAGCGCTCGGCTATTTCGGATAGTGTATCGCCCGCGACGATAGTCACTTCGCTGCCCCCCTTCTCGCGTTGCCAGGCAAGTAGCGTGCCCGGTGGCGGTTGGCGTGCAAACCAGCTCTGGATACCTCGCCGGATTGCCCGCGCCATTTTGTCCTGATAGGCAGGGGTCGCCAACCGCTCCGCCTCGCCGGGATTGGAAATAAAACCGGTCTCGATCAGTAATGATGGCACATCGGGGGATTTGAGCACGGCAAATCCCGCCTGCTCGACGCGCTTTTTGTGAAGACGCGCGACACCGTCGATCTGCTCAAGAATGAGGGCGCCCAGATTCAGACTGGTATCCAGCGTGCCGGTCATCGACAGATCCGCCAATACGCCTGCCAACATGGGATCCATCTCTCCCAGCTCGACACCCCCCACCAGATCCGCGGCATTCTCGGTGTCAGCCAAATATTGCGCGGTAGTAGAGGTGGCGCCCCGCGTCGAGAGCGCATACACCGAGGCGCCATGCGCCGACTTTTCCCGAAACGCATCAGCATGAATCGACACAAACAGGTCAGCCTTGAGGGCACGCGCACGATCTCGACGACTTTTTAGGCTCACATAGTAATCGCCGGTGCGCACGAGCACGGGTTTGAAGCCGGGTATCTTTGCCAGCTGACCCTCCAAGCGGCGAGCAATTTGCAGTACCACAGATTTCTCCCGAAGCCCGCCCGGACCCGAGGCGCCCGGGTCCTCACCGCCATGCCCGGGATCGATCGCTATGACGATATCGCGGCGACTCTCTAACGACGCTACGGACAGTACGGGTCGAGGCGCCACCAACTCGGTGTCATCGAATAAATCGATCACCACGCGATACCCTGTCGTTTCGTTCGGGGGCAACAAAAAGACCGAGGTCCGCACCGCTGCAGCGAGATCAAAGACCAGCCGCAGATCGGTACCTTTGCGGACACCAGAGCGAAGTTGGCGAATAGGCGTACCTTCAAGCGGCAGTGGCTTCAAACTTGTGCCTAATTGGCTGCTGGCAAGATCCACCACAAAACGGTCGGGGTTAGCCAGCGACAGGGTGTTGAACTCGGCCAACCCGGACAGATCGAGCACTACCCGGGTGTGATCGGGCGCTCGCCACAGTCTCACCGCCTCCACGTCGGCAGCACGTGCTGCCGGCATTGAACTCACCACCACGACTGCCGCGATAGCCATGCCCGCGAGTCGCCGCAAGCGTTGAACGCCGCGCAGCGGGTCCGCGATCTCATCGTCCTCGGGGCGCTTCAGACACATCGCCATATCAGCCCGATAGCGCTTCAAGTAATGTCTTGCTGTGAGCGCTCAGACTGGCAACCCGCCCGGAGCCCTCGGGTGTGAGCGTAATATCCAGCGTGGGCAGGGGCAGCTCATTTTCGGCGCGCTCTGGCCATTCGATCAACAGAATGCCCTGCGCAGAGAGATAATCGTCCACTCCAAGATATGTCAGTTCCTGGGCATTGCCCAGCCGGTATAAATCGAGATGAAAGACCGGCCCATCCCGCATGGCTTCATAAGGCTCGACCAGCGTGTAGGTTGGGCTCTTTACCGAGCCTGTATGGCCTCTCCCGCGCAAAAAGCCGCGGCTGAATGTGGTCTTGCCCGCACCCAGCTCACCGCGCAGGAACACCACTTGGGGCACCGCCACGTAGCGTGCGAGTCGGTCACCCAGCGCTAGGGTCGCCTCCTCGTCTTGAAGGGCAATTTCACAGTGGTGGGTCAAAGTCCGGGTCATACATCAAGTGTAACGCGCTCGGCCGGGCATCTGTCACAATCTCACCATGACCGTTCCCACCACTATCGCCAACGACCAGTCACCGGCGCCCGACGCTGCGCTGCTGGACCGTATTCGCACCTGGGGAGGCGAGCTCGGTTTTCAGGCGGTGGGCTTTACCGGCATCGAACTTTCCCAGCACCAAGACTACCTCGCAAAATGGTTGGCGGCGGGTTACCACGGGCAGATGGACTGGATGGCCCGTCACGGTGATAAACGAAGCCGTCCCGAAGCGCTGGTGCCGGGAACCTGTACCGTCATCACCGCACGAATGGATTATCTACCCGAGGGCGAAGACCCTGAGACCGTGTTGGCGTCTGCAGACAAGGCTTATATCTCTCGTTACGCGCTGGGTCGCGACTATCACAAGCTCATGCGCGCCAGGCTGGCCAAGCTCGCTAAACACATTGAAACGCAGCTCGGACGCGGCCAGTACCGGGCGTTTGTCGACAGCGCTCCGGTGCTGGAACGCGCCTTGGCTGAAAATGCCGGTCTGGGATGGATTGGCAAGAACACCATGTTGCTGAACGACAAAGCGGGGTCCTGGTTCTTCCTAGGCGAGATCTACACCGATATTCCGCTTCCGGCTGACTCGCCGCAAGAGACCGAGCACTGCGGGAGTTGCCACGCCTGCCTCGATATCTGTCCGACCAATGCCTTTATCGCGCCCTGGGTGCTCGACGCTCGCAAGTGCATTTCCTACCTGACGATCGAGCACGACGGCGTGATTCCTGAAGCGCTGCGGCCCGCAATGGGCAACCGAATTTATGGCTGTGACGACTGTCAGCTGGTTTGCCCTTGGAATAAATTTGCTCAGCGCACCGCCGAGCCCGACTTTGCACCGCGACACGGCTTAGATGACATTGATTTACTCGACTGCTTTGGCTGGGATGAGTCGACCTTTCTTGCACGCACTGAAGGCTCAGCGATTCGGCGGATTGGCTACGAACGCTGGCGGCGAAATGTAGCCATCGCGCTGGGCAACGCAGCATCCAGCGACGCCATCAAAGCAGCGCTGACGTTAGCGCTCGAGGATCCATCCGACATAGTGCGTGAACACGTGCAGTGGGCGCTGGCTCAGCACCCCTAAGTGCCGGAGACTCACTCCACCCGCAAAAAATGCGTGCGGTAGTGACGCAGCTCCTCAATCGATTCCCGAATATCCGCAAGCGCCTGGTGCATGCCTTGCTTGGGTGCCAAGGGAAGATCCGGTCGCCAGCGCTGCATCAAGATTTTCAGGGTGCTGACATCGAGATTGCGGTAGTGAAAGAATTTTTCGAGGTCGGGCATATAGCGCGCCATAAACCGGCGGTCCTGACAGATGGAATTCCCGCACATGGGAGAGTGACCCTCGGGCACCCAGCGGCGCAAAAAATCCAGCGTCATGTCAGTGGCCAGCTGCTCCGTAATCTCGCTCGTTCTAACACGATCTGCCAATCCAGAGCCGATGTGGGTTCGGGTATTCCATTCATCCATCGCATCAAGCTCTGCCGGTGCCTGATGAATCGCAATTACCGGGCCCTCGGCCAGCACTGTCAGATTGGAATCCGTCACGATGGTCGCGATCTCGATGACCCGGTGCACGTCGGGGATCAAGCCGGTCATTTCCATATCCACCCAGATCAGGTTCTGGTTACTGACCGCCATCTGTTTGCTCCTCTTTTGCGCGACCCGATTTGCATCGTTGCGGCGTCGCCCTCTCAGGAACCTGCGCCAAGTCGTGTTGGGTGACATACACTAGCACGATGACAAAGCGTCGCCTCACCGATCAACAAGCGCGCCGAATACAGGCTCAGCGCTCCCACTCGGGCCAACAGTCCCCTGAGACAGGACAGGCGGGCTTGGTAATCGCCCGCTATGGCAAACAAGCGCTGGTCGAGGCTCGCTCGGGAGAGCGCATGCTGTGTCATCTTCGCGCACACCTCGAATCCCCGGTGGCAGGTGATGAAGTGCTGTGGCTGCCGGCAGAGGAAACTGGCGTCATCGACGCATTGATTGCGCGACGCAATGTGCTTGCTCGGCCAGATGTGCAAGGACGGCTGCGGCCGGTGGCCGCTAATATTGACCTCATGCTGATCGTGTTCGCTCCGGAACCCGCTCCGCAGGCGAATTTACTGGACCGCTATCTGGTCGCTGCGGAAGACATGGGGGTGGAGGCCCTATTGATACTCAACAAGGCCGACTTACTCAAAGACGACCAACTGCCGCAGCAACTGGCACGGTATGCCTCCCTCGGTTACCGCACGCTGACCACGCATCACGAACTACCCGATCTAAAGGCGCTCACCGCCGTCATCGCTGATCGCACGCTTGGTGTTAGTGGGGCAGTCCGGTGTGGGGAAATCGTCATTAATACAAAGACTGCTGCCAGACGCCTCTATTCGTGTCGGCGCACTGTCGGAGGTCGCCCATAAAGGCCGCCACACCACGACCACCGCGGAGGTATTTCATCTCCCGGGGGGCGGCCGACTGATCGATTCACCCGGTGTTCGGGATTTTGGCCTGACCCATGTATCGCCCGACGCGGTTGCGACTGGCTTCACAGAGTTCAGGCCTTACCTTGGCCACTGCCGATTCCGTGACTGCCAACATCAGAGTGAACCGGGCTGCGCCGTGAAAGCAGCCATCGAAGCCGGGGAGATCCGTATCGAGCGCTTCGAGAGTTTTTGCCAAATTGTGGCCAGTCTTGACGCCAGCGGTTAGTGGTGGCCCGCTGGCGCATCGATGGTGAGCGCCGAGCGAACCTTAACGGCGTCACCCACTTGATTGGCCCACTGCAAATCCGCCGCTTCTGTCACCAGCACCACCGTCGAGCCCAAAAAAAATCGCCCCATCTCCTGACCCGCTTCCAGCAAGGGCGCTTCGTCAACCTTCCATACCTGTTCGCGAATCGCTCCAGCACCGGGGGGTTCCCGCCCTCCCCAGACCGTAGCGATACCCGCGACGATCATGGCGCCTACCATGACCACCGCAACGCTCCCCCGATCTGTCTCAAAAAAACAGACCAGTCGCTCGTTGCGGGCCAGCAAGCCGTCAACGCGTTCTACCGTCGCAGCATTGACAGAGAACAGGTCTCCAGGAATGTAGCGCGTCCTGACCAAATGTCCCCGGATAGGCATGTGAACCCGGTGATAATCCCGCGGGGAGAGGTAGGTGGTGGCAAAACAGCCCTTGGCAAAGCGGCCGGCCTCTTCCTCACTCCCTGCCAGCAGCGCCCGCACGCTATAGGTCCGACCTTTGGCTTGTACCAATTGCGACGATGAAAGGGCGCCGCACTGGCTCAGCACGCCATCTGCGGGATGGCACCATTGGCTGTCCGCCAGTGGCCGCACGCCTTCGCGCAACGATCGCGTGAAAAAGGCGTTGAAGTGGGGAAAATCTTCACTTGAAGAACAGGTCGCTTCGGTAAGGTCAATATCGTATCGAGCCATAAAGCGGCGGATGAGAAAATCTTTGAGCCACATCGGTCGCTCAAGTTGGGCCAGTCTGCCAACAAGACGCGAAAGCAAGTGCTGCGGCAAAATTGCCTGCAGTGCAGTCATTACAGATTCCATAACGGTAGTGTAACCTAGGCCTACCAGTGCGATGAATTCAGCTATGACTACCCAGCCCCGTACATTACTGCTGTCACTATTAACAGCCCTTGCAGTCGCCTTGTCCGCCACTATTAGCCGCGCTCAAGACGACATGGGAGCGGAGGCCGCGCCTGTGGAGGCGGAGCTGAACGCCGCCAGTGCAGCGGCGCCCGACGACGACACATTAGGCGATGAGGTCATTGAGTCTGAAGAAGACTGGATCGAGGGTGGTCACCAGTACGCTACCCGCAAAGCCAACGAAATGACGCAATGGGTGGACAACTTTTTCGGCAACGACGAGCGTGATCTTGAACAGGCGGACTCCCGGCTACGGTTACGAACTATTTACAACTGGGACGAACGGCTGGATAACGAGGTGAAGTTTCGGCTCGGCGGCAAGGTCAGCCTGCCTCAGATTTCCAAGCGACTCGATCTGGTTTTCCGCGGCGAAGATATGGACGACTTGAGTAACGATGGCGTTGAGGATCCCTCTGAGGATCGCATCGGACTGCAGTTACAGGTAGGCCCAAAAGACATTCGTAAGCATCGTTTTGATCTGACCGTTGGATTCGGCAGCTCCGGCCCCAAGCCGGGCGCTAAATATGTCTATCAGGATGCGTTTGCCGAGGACCTGAACTTCCGCTTCACCCAGCGCTTTACCTATGATCTAGGTGAAGGCGGTTATGGCTCTTCGCGCTTCGTACTCGATAAAGCCCTGCGCGAGCGAGAACTGGTGCGCGCCTACACTCGTTTCCTGTACGGAGAGAAAACCGATGGCACCGAGTGGTCGACCAGCTTGTCCTACGCCCGCGGCTGGCAAGGAGACAGCGGGCGCGTCGGAGCGACTTGGCTGTATCTAGGTGCCGACGGTCAGACCGAACCCTACGATTTTGTAAAGAACTACAAAGTGGGCCTTAGACTGCGCAGGCAGGCCTATCAAGACTTCGTATTTCTGGGAGGTTGAGCCCAGCTACAACTGGCGGATCGATGAGCCCTATTTTGACCGCGAGGGCGCCTGGCGTATCGAGTTACGACTCGAGTTTCTGCTGTTCGACAATCCCACCGAAACGGTCGAGCGGCAAATCCGCTAGCGTATGGCGCAGCTCCGCGAAGGGGCCACAATAAGTGCTATAGATTCTCTTCAGCGAAGGCAGCCAGACGCGACCGCACAATGCCGTTCACGTGCATCACGCCCGCGTGGGGATAATTTTTAACCTTTTCCACCAGATAAGTGAGTCCCGATGTCAGGGGCGAGATGTACTTGTTATCGATCTGTGCGAGGTTTCCCAACACCACCAATTTGGAATCTGCCCCCACACGGCTGATGATCGATTTCAGCTGGAACTGGGTCAGTCCCTGAGCCTCATCGATCACGATATAAGCGCCGTTAAACGAGCGACCACGCATAAAGTTTAGTGATTTAAACTGAATATTGGCGCGCTCCTTCACGTATTCGATGCTGCCGTTAGAACATTCGTCCGCGCCATGGAGAATCTCCAGGTTGTCGTCGAAAGCCGCCAACCAAGGCGCCATCTTTTCTTCTTCGGTGCCGGGCAAAAAGCCAATTTCCTCGGCGATCGGCGGGGTAGATCGCGCAACAATGAGCTTGTTGTACTTGCGCTGTTCTAAAATAGCGTGCAGTCCATAGGCGAGGGCCAACAGGGTCTTTCCTGAGCCCGCAGGTCCAGTGAGGACTGTCATATCGACATCTTCGCTATCCAGCAGGCGCATCGCCATCGCCTGCTCCAGATTGCGGGGCGCCAGGCCCCAAAAGCGCTGGTTCATCAGATGATCGCGACTGTCGACTGCCAAGTAAACATAGTCCTCATCGACATGATCCACGTAGGCAATAAATGCCTGCTCGTCGTAAACAAATTGATTGGGATAAGCGTCGGGCAGCTCGCTTCGCGGTATCCGGTGTAGCGTGAGATTCTCTTCACGAACCGTATCGACTTGTTGGATGCTGGACCAAAAATCTCCGGCAAAGCAGCCGTAGCCGGTCGACAACAAATCGATGTCATCGAGCACACGGTCATGGCGATAATCTTCGACGTGCTCCAGCCCGGACCCCTTGGCCTTGATCCGCATATTGATGTCTTTGGTCACGAGGCACACAAAGGCTCCGGGATGATCCGCACTCAGACGGAGCGCCACATTAATGATGCGGTTGTCGTTCGCCTGATCCTCATTGGTATTGAGAAACGGCACCTCGGCGTCATCGGCAATCAGCTGGTCGGGGAAAATCGCTAACGCGCCGAGACGATTTTCATCCAGATTGGACCCCGGGATATCCACCCCTTTTTGGATCTGCTGCGGCGAGGCGTTCCCACCACCTTGTCAATCAGCTGAATAGCAATACGCGCCTCACGGCTGACGCTTTTATCGCGGCGATCCTTGATGTGATCGAGTTCCTCAAGAACCGTCATGGGAATCACGACCTGATGTTCGGCGAACGCGGTGATCGCGGTTGGATCGTGCAACAGCACGTTGGTGTCGAGTACGTAAATCTTGCGATGTGCCGGTTCAAGCTGAGTGATTTCGGGGGTCTCGGCTGCAGTCAGCGGCATGTAATCTCCTCGCAGGGCAAGTTAAAAACCAGATCGGTCGGCCGCAACATCGCGGTTACGGATTCCGATGATGTCATCATTGTAGGCAAAATTTCGGGGTGAAAAGCCCTCGGCGCACTGACGGCGCTTGGGGGAGTCTGCTGAAGCGGCCTCGGATGACCAGCTTGTATCGGCACAGACGGCGACCTACTCTCCAAATTTCGGGCACCCTCAGTAAACCGATGTGCCAAGGCTCTGTCAACGACTCTGCGAAAAAAACCGGGCTACGCTTTGTCCTGACAGCGGCTCAGAAGTTCGATAGCATCGTGTAGCACTTAGGAACGTTGCGGTGACTGCTAACCAGTCTCAGTAGCAAAGCGATAATAACGATACTCCAGGAGCCGATACCGGCCATGCTCGATCGCAATGCGATGGCGCAGCTCAAAGATCTTCGAGAAGAACTCGAGGCACAGAACGAGCACGTCGAAGCCACTGTAAAAGGTACCCAGCACCGCTACGGATTTGCGGTGACGGCCGACGGCCGAGAAGTATTTATCCCGCCCGATGAGATGCTCAAGGTATTACCGGGCGATAAAGTCGCGATCTGTATCAGGCCTGCAACGCCAATAAAGGGCAAGCAGGACAAGCCCGGGCGCACCGTCGCGGAAATCGAACGCCTGATTGAATCGGGGCTTGATGAATTTGTAGGGCACGTGGTGCAGAAAGGTAAAGCCACCTTCGTGGTACCCGACCTCGCTGCGCTTTCCCGTTGGTTATTCATTCCACCCCATGCCCGCAACGGCGTGGCCCCGGGAGACTTGGTTGCCTGCGCCCTGTTACGCCACCCCATCAAAGACGGTAAACCCTCAGCAAAGATCTTGAAGAAACTAGGCAACGAGCGCACACCCGGCATCGAGAATCAGTATTGCGCCGCCCGCGCCGGACTTGCCGAAGCTTGGAGCGACAAGTCGGCTCAACCGCTAGTCGATGCCGCGTCAGCGCAAAAACCATTGGAGGACAGCTCACGCCTCGACCTGAGCGCTTTACCCTTTGTCTCGATTGACGCCGCGCGGACTGTAGACATCGACGATGCGCTGCATGCCGAAGTCACAACCAACGGCTGGCAGCTCTCCGTTGCGGTCGCGGATCCCACTGCCTATCTGTCGGATGTAGAGGGTCTGCCCGCGCTCCTCGCCGATCGCGGCGCGTCCGTGTATTTCCACGGCGACGTCATTCCGATGCTACCCGAGGCCATTACTCAGGGACTGTGCGCGCTGGCCGAGGACGTGCCGCGGCCTGCTGTGGTGTGTCAGATGCAGATATCGGAAACTGGTGAAATCGAGCGCTTTGAATTTCACAAAGCGATCATTCGCTCCCATGCAAAGCTTGCCTATTCAGCTGTCGATCGCTACGTCACGGGTAACAGTGACGACCTGATCGCTCACGCCAACCCCCTAGAGGCTCTGGTGCAGGTGTATCGCACACTGCGCGAGCGGCGCGAACAGCAAGAGCTGGTGATGGAAGAGCGCCGCGAATACCGATGGATTCTCGGTGAAGACAAACAAATCTCAGAAATCGACGGCTACGACAAGCTGGCCTCACAGCATCTGGTTGAAGAATGCATGATCGCGGCTAACAAATGCGCTGCAAGATTTCTCCGTGATGCGGCGGCCCCCGGTCCCTTTGTGGTTCATCAGGGGTTTCGGGCAGACCGCACTGAAGAGGCGACGACCTTTTTGGAGAAACACCGCGCGGATCTGAAAGATACAGCGCTGAACACCCTGGAAGGATATCGCGCCATATTGGCTGATCTCGGGCAAAAAGAGCACGAGCTGCCTTTAAGAGGCATGGTCAATCGCCTGCTGTCTCGCGCCATACTGAGCGATCAAGCGGGACCGCATATGGGTCTTGCTACCGAGGCCTACACCAACTTCACATCGCCACTGCGCAAAGCGCTCGACTTTTTTGTGCATCTGCAAATTTCGGCCTGCCTGGCAGGTGAAAAAGCCGCCCACTATCCGGTGGAGCAGCTGCCGGTTATTACCCGCGCTATCGGCCGCAGTCGGGAGGCCGTCGCGGCGGCAAATCGACGCCTGACTGCGCGCTATCTCAACAAGTTGAAGGCCGACGGCCAAACTCGATTTGCAGGAAAAGTCAGTCACATCACAAGCTCGGGCTTTACCGTCAAGCTCGACGGCAATGGACTCGAGGGTCTGGTGGATTTGCGACCCGAGGAAGAAAAATTCAGTTTCGACAAGTGGACCATGAGCCTGACGAGCACCACTCGACGCTTCGGGTTGCTGCAGCCGGTAGAGGTCGAATTCGGCGATGCGCCAGCAGACGGCGATTACCTGGCGCTGTTCTCATTGACCAAGGGGTGCGGACTCAAACCCCCGAAAGATCCCAAACCGGATACTGACCATTCAGGCGCCGAGGTGCCCGACGACTCCGCGAGCGCGACCGTCTCTCAAAGCCTATGACCGACACCGACATTCACCTGCTCCTCACCGGCGACGAGTTGATGAGCGGCGATACCATCGACAGCAACTCAGCCATGATCGCGCAAGCGCTCGCCGCACGAGGCCAGACCATTGCTGAAAAGATCACGCTGGGAGATGACCGAGGACGACTGGTAGCAGCGCTCAAACGGACAACCCACAACGCCGCTGTCATGGTCATGAACGGCGGACTGGGGCCCACACAGGATGACCTCACCGCAGAACTGGTGGCAGCCGCAGCGGGTGTGCCGCTAGCGCTGAACCCACAGGCTGAAAAACACGTTCGCGACTGGTGCGCTGCGCGCAGCATCGAACCCAATGACGCCAATCTCAAGCAGGCCTGGCTGCCAGAGGGCGCGGCCATCATCCACAACCCTCGCGGTAGCGCGGTTGGCTTTGCGCTTCAAGTCAACAAAACGCTCGTCCTGACCACTCCGGGCGTACCGGGAGAGCTCCGCGCCATGCTGCCCGAGGTCTGTGAGCGTATTACCGATGCGATCGGTGGCGGGGCCGTGCATCGAGTGCGTCTGCAGACATTTGGCATTGGAGAGTCAACTGCGCAGGCTCTGATCGACGAGGATCCCGCGCCGTGGCCGGAGGGTGTGGTGCTGGGCTTTCGCGCGGGCATACCGCAACTCGAAATCAAACTCACCAGCGCTTCGCTATCACCCGACGTGGCGCATTGCCGGGCGACGCTGGAGCGACTGATCGGGGATCACATCCTTGGCGAGGACGACACTACCCTCGCGGGAGCCCTGCAAGAAACGCTTCGGTCCCAGGGAAAAAAAATGGTCGCAGCCGAGTCCTGCACCGGTGGGCTGATTGCCGCCATGATGACCGCTGAGCCGGGCGCCTCGGCCGTATTTGAGGCCGGCTTCGTGACGTACGCCAATTCCATCAAGCATTCGGTACTCGGCGTTGATCGCGCCACGCTGGAGAACGAGGGCGCCGTCAGTGAACCGGTAGTGAGACAGATGTTGAGCGGCGCGCTGACACGATCGGGCGCAGACATCGGTATTGCGGTCTCGGGGATCGCCGGCCCTGACGGCGGCTCAGACGATAAACCGGTGGGCACCGTGTGGTTGGCTTGGGGCACCATGACCGACATGCAGACACTGAAAACGATCTTGCCCACCGATCGGGCCATGTTCCAAAAGCTGGTCGCGGCAGCCGGACTCGACCTGATCCGCCGGCAGTTATTGGGTCTACCAACACTACCCCACTACTTTAGTCGTCGGGCGATTTGAGCGTCACCCGCGGCAATCGTATTCAGGGTTGTAGCCGGGAGATCTGCCAGCCCCCATCAACCGTGATCTGATAGCGAAACCGGTCGTGCAGGCGATTTTCACCACCTTGCCAAAACTCCCAGACTGCAGGCACCAATCGATAACCCCCCCAGTGTGGCGGGCGCGGGATCGGATCCTCGCCAAAACGCTCAGTGACGTCAGTGAGCTGCTGCATCAGGGCGTCGCGACCTTCAATGGGATGGCTCTGAGCAGACGCCCAGGCACCCAGCTGGCTGTCGCGAGGCCGCGACGCAAAGTACGCATCCGATTCCTCATCGCTGATCCGCGTTACCGAGCCGGTGACCGATACCTGCCGATCCAGTTCATTCCAGGGAAATAACATGGAGGCCTGCTCACACGCGTCCAGCGCCGCGGCCTTGCTGCTGTCGTAGTTGGTGTAAAACACCAGGCCGCGCTCATCGACCCCCTTCATTAACACCATGCGCTGGCGGAGTGTGCCGTCGGCCTGTCGGGTTGCCAGCGCGCAGGCAGTCGGGTCAGCCAGTTCCGCGCTGATGGCCTGTTCTTGCCAGAGGATAAATTGTGCAACCGGTTCGGTGCTAGGTCACTGCGGCGGAGGCCCCCCAGAGTGTATTGACGTCGGTGTTCGCTAAAACGCATGGCATCTCAAAAAAGGTGAAACTGCCTAAAGTGTAGCGCAGGTGCTTGCCTGAGGGGTCGCCTGCTGTGATAGCCTCACGCACCCTTTTTGCCCGCTATGCGTATACAACGGTTATCCAACGCCGAGACCACCCTATGTTAATCAAATCGCTCCTTAGTAGGACTGCTCTTAAGCCCACTCGCTGCCGCACAAAGCACGCTGCCCACGGTGCCCGTCAGCGAGGCGCCGATCATCGATTATCAAAATCGCTTCCTGCCCGCCTATGGTCGCCTAGGCATGGTGGTCAGCCCTGAGACGCTCGCCGGTGAGATTGGTCTCAACGTGCTGAAGCAGGGCGGTAACGCTATCGATGCCGCCGTGGCGACAGGTTTTGCGCTGGCCGTCACGCTACCTCGGGCCGGCAACATTGGCGGCGGCGGCTTCATGCTGATTCATCTCGCCGAAACCGATGAGCAGGTCTTTATTGACTACCGCGAGACAGCACCGGCCGCGGCAACGCGAGACATGTTCCTGAAAGAAGACGGCTCTGTCGATGAGGCAAAAGCCTACTTCTCCCATCAGGCCGCAGGCGTACCGGGCACGGTAGCGGGCCTCGTTCACGCGCAGGAGCGCTACGGCAAGCTCTCACTCAAGGAAGTGATTCAACCGGCGATCGATCTCGCCAAAAAAGGGTTTGATACGCCGTTGGCTTTGCATATGAGCCTCAGCGCTCGCGCTGAGCGCCTTGCCAAAAACGAGGAGGCCAAGCGCATCTACCTGCAAGGCGGTGATGCGGCGCCCTCCCCCGGCACGCTATTCCAACAGGCCGACTTGGCGCGCACGCTAACGCGTATCCGCGACAAAGGGGCTGACGGCTTTTACACCGGCGAGACCGCCGCACTCATCGCGGGCGACATGGCGGCCAATGATGGTCTGATCACCACTCAGGATCTCGCCAACTACCGCGTGCTGGAGCGCCCGCCAGTCAGGGGCACCTTCCGCGACTTCGAGATTGTCTCGGCGGCACCGCCCTCGTCTGGCGGCATTCATATTCTGCAGATGCTCAATATCCTCGAGCCCTACCCGCTGGAGTCCTATGGCCACAACAGTGCCGCCTACCTGCACCGGGTGATCGAGAGCATGAAGCTCGCCTACGCCGACCGTAGCCGCTACCTCGGTGATCCGGACCAGACGGTGATTCCCATCGAGGCACTGATCAGCAAAGACTACGCCGCCGAACGCCGCGAATTGATTGCTGCCAATCAGGCCAAGACCCCAGATGAGATCGGCCCCGGCAACCCGGTGCCGAGTGAGAGCCCCGACACGACTCACTACTCGGTCACCGATGCCGACGGCAACGTGGTGGCTAATACCTACACACTCAATTTCAGCTTCGGCTCGCACATCGTGGTGCCGGGCACCGGCATGCTGCTCAACAACGAGATGGACGACTTCGCCGCTAAAGCCGGCGCCGCCAACGCCTACGGCTTGGTACAGGGCGAGGCCAACACCATCGCGCCGGGCAGGCGGCCGCTATCCTCCATGACCCCGACACTGGTATTCAAAGACGGTCAGCCCTGGCTCGCTGCGGGCAGCCCAGGTGGGTCGCTGATTATCACCACCGTGCTGCAAACACTCCTCAACGCCATGGTGTTTGACATGAATATTGCCACCGCGGTTGCTGCACCTCGGGTGCACAACCAATGGATGCCGGATCGCACGCTGGTTGAGCCCGGCATCAGCGCAGACACCCAGCGGCTATTGGAGGAGTGGGGCCACAACCTCACACCGACCCGCCGCACCATTGGTCGCTCCAACTCGTTGATGATTGATGAGGGCTGGATGCAGGGCTTTGCCGATATGCGTCGGCCCGGTGGGCATGTGGCCACCGAATAACCGCCGCGCTTCCCTAGCTCAAAATAAATCAGTCGCCCTTGGGCATCCGCACCTTGTAGGTCTGACGGGCCATCGCGACCAGCGCGCCCTCGATATCCCAGATCTCGGTATCGGTCTCGGCCACGCCGCGTGTCACCTGCCGTGTCCTGTGCCGCGCCAAGAGCGGGCCCGCTGCGGGCTTGCGCCGCACCTGTACCGTGAGCTCCACCGTCGGCACCCATCCGAAGGCACCATAAATGGTGAAGATGGGTGGCGGCATGATGTCGGCAAACATCAACAGATCAATCGGCCCCGGCGCAGCGCCGTCTGTGTGTGCCAGCCAGGCAATAAACTCTCCCGTGTCATTCGTTTTACCCTCGGTAAAGACTTCGGCGCCCTGCACCATGCGGAGATCAATGCTCTGGTGAATCTCGAGGTGCGACATGGCGGGCGCGGCGACGTCATCAAAGGCCGGCACTTCGGGCGGCGCCACGTTGGTCCAATCCGGGCCGCTGAGCCGATCGAGATCGGTGTAGGCCGCGGTGGCGCGCAGCTTTAACTCGCCCTCCTGGCGCAGATCAGCACTGGCAAAATGGGTGCTGCGGGTCTCGGAGAGCGACTCCACGGCCACCTCGACCTCCCCCAGCGCCACCGGCGCCAGATAAAACGCATTGATGCTCAGCGGGTCGGGCTGATTCAGCGCTTCAGACAGGGCCCGGCCCACGAGCGCCAACACATAGCCGCCATTGGCGACTGACCCAATACGCCAGCCGCGATGCACGGCTGCCTGCCAACGCGACTCGCCGAGCGGCGACACCGCGGTTTGCGATAAGAACTGACTCATGCTGCTCCTTTGACCTATTTGACGGCTTTTGTCCCGTATCCGTTCAGCAAGGTTGGCGTTAACCGGCTCGCTCACCTGCTTTTTTCTGCCACATCGCTCTATACTGGCTGGCCGTATTACGCGCCGGAGAGGGATCTTGGCTCATACGCGCCCACTGTCAGACAGGCACGGATTGCCGCTACTGGCCCTGATTTTCATTGGGGTCGGGCCCTTCTTTGCTAGCGCCCAGAACCCCGCCGAAGAAGCGGCCGGATCCGAGGCGGCGCCTATCGTAATCGATATGGCAGCACCATTGGAGCCCGAGCGCGCCGCACCATCACCCGCCGAGCCGGATACGCTAGGGATTTATCGTCGCTACATCACATCGATGGAGGAGAGCTCCGGCGCCTTTGCACCCGGGCTGACCGAGCAACTGCTGGGATTGGGGCTTAATCTGCAGGCCCTTAATCGCCACGCCGAGGCTGCCACCGTATTAAAACGCGGCGTTCATGTGAGCCGGATTCAATCGGGACTCTATGCCGCGGACCAAATCCCCTTGCTCAAGGCCGAGCTTCGCAGCCTGAGTGCACTGGGTCGGTACGACGAAGTGGATGAGCACCAGCGTTATCTCGCGCGGGTCGAATCGGAAGCGCTGGCAGGCACACCTGCTTCGATCGCCGCGCTGCTCGATCAGGGCGCCTGGGCTGAACAGGCTTGGGATTTAGGTGTCGGTGACCAGGAAGCGCATCCCGAGCATCTGGCGCGGAGCTGGGAGTATTACCGACTTGCCTACAACCAGAGCACCCAACTCTATGGTGACCGGTCTTTGGAGCTGATCAAGCCGCTGGAGGGCATGTTGCGGCTGCAGTACCGGTTCGCGGCGCTCCAGCGAGAGAACGCCGGCAACAGTGCGTTCAATGGGTCCAGTTATCGGCAGACCTCGGCACTCGGGGGGGCCTATCGGCGCGGTGAGGCCGTGCTGTCCACCATATTAGGCATCAAATTGCTCAACGGGTCCTCGGCTGGGGAGCAGGCCTACGACCTGACTCGGCTCGGTGATTGGGGCCGCTGGATGGGCCGCAGGTCAGATGCCCAGAGCTACTACGACAAGGCCTGGCGCCGCATCACGCCACCGCCTCCAGCAGTGGTCGAATCGGGGGCCGGCGTCGATGACACGCAGGCAGTCCCGGAGGACGGGAAGGCCGCCGCCAACGAAGACCCCGAGGAGACGCCATCGGCCGCGATAACGGACATGCGAACCGAGCCAGAGACAGTGACCGCAGAAGCCCCTGCCATGCCAGCAGCTTTAGCGGCCGACGATGACACCGAGGACAGCAGTGCGATCGCGCAAATTGAGGAGCCACCACCCGAAGACGATCCGGTCATGCGCGCAGCGCTTTTTGAAACGGCAACACCCCTGCCTGATATCGACACGCTCAGGCCGCTACCCCCCTTTCAGCGCGACGCCTCTGGGTCGCTGGTGGTGCAGTTTCAGCTCAACGAGGCCGGAAAAATCACACTACTGGAACGCATCACCGTCACCGCGGTCTCAGACAATACAAATTCTGAAGCGAGTGAAGAGGCCGACGACACCGTCGAATCCGAGGTGAATAATGACCCGGCAATAGACCGCTTGTTGCGTAAAATGCGGCGCACCCGGTTTAGACCTCGCTACGAGGAGGGTAAAGCAGTGGAGACTGGTATGATTGTGTGGTCCTTTGATTTGAACCCTGCCGGCACGGATGCGATGGCGCTGCAGCCCTGATGAAAACTCGATCCCTTTTGCACTGTGATGCAACGACCCTGCTGCGCCCATTGGCGGCGGGCGCCATCGTGAGCATCATGCTGTATTAATGGGCTGTCCTTCCGCCAGCACACCGACCACGCCCTCGCTGCCCACGCCGCCCTCCTCGCCCTCAAGCTCCGGGGCATCCTCTCCCCCCTCGGGCGGAGCGAGTGGCGCCAGCTCCCCTAGCTCAAGTAGCGGAAGCTCAGGATCCAGCAGTGCAAGCTCATCGGGCAGTGCCGGCTCCAGCTCGTCCAGCCCCGGCGGTGCCAGTAGCGGCAACCCAGCTCCTTCAGGGGGCGCTATGCCCGGCTCTGGATCAGCAGGCACAGAGACCGCCGGCGATGGCGCCGACGCGCCCGGATCAGAAGCCGATGGAACCGCAGCCGGTAACGGCGAAGCGGGGGGGAGTGAACCCGGCTTTGGCGATATGGCCGGTGGCGCTGATTTACCCTCCATGGTCGATACCCTGCCCACTTTTGATGAAGACTACGGCTCTGAAGGTGACGGCAGGGCGTCAGGTCGGTCACCCGGAAGGCAGTCGGAGAGGGGCGGCGAAGACAGCACATCATCTGGGGGACCGGCCCTGCGCTGAGCGCTCCGGCAAGGCCGAGGTGATACAATGGTCAAGCCAGGTCCGGGAACGCGCGCTCAGTGGCGGCATGGAGTCAGACAGTGGGGCCGGAGGGTCCGATGACGGCCGCAGAGCAGGTCGCCATCCTCGATCGACAGCTTGAGGAAAGCACCCGGGATTTCGACGGCATCATTTACGACGAAGAACAGCGCCAGCGGGAGGCATCCAGAGATCGTAGCGCCCAGACTCCGCAAACGGCCGGCGTTCCCGACGCGGCTGAGGGCGAAGAACCTGACTTTGGTGGCGGGATGGCGAGCGGCGGCAGCGGCTCTGTCGGTGGCGGAATCGGTGGACGCAGTGGCGCGCCGCCTGTCGATGGTGCTAAATACCCCCCGCCAACCGATATTCCCAGCGGCAATGACGATGATGTCGTTGCACGGACAATTGCGTGAGGCAGCGATGCGAGAGCCGGATCCTGCGGTGCGAGAAAAGCTATGGACCGAATACCGTAAGTACAAAGGTATTGAGGAACCAGACTCGTGATCCGCTGGCTGTGTTCAGTCATGTTAGGGATGGCGCTGCTCTCCGGCTGCGTATCGGAAACGGTTAAATCAACCTCTGTTCCCGTGCTCGACGCCCCCAACACCTTGACGCCGGAAACGGAACTGCTGGACGTGGGTGTGGTCATTCTGGACCCGGGTATCAGCAGTGTCGAAGACGAGGAGCAGGTTTATCCGGAGGTGCGAAAAGCAGAGGCTACCTTTATGGCGGCCGAACTCGCCGAGGTCCTGACCGAGCAAGGTGGGTGGGGTGCAGTCAGAGTAGTGCCGGACGATCGCCAGTTCTCTGATCTGTTAGTGCGCGGCACGATCCTCCAGTCGGATGGCGAAGCACTGGAGATCAAGATTTTGGTCAGTGACGCGCGCGGCACCCTTTGGCTCGATAAACGCTATCAAGGTATTACCAGCCGTTACGCTTACGAGCAGGGCACGCGGGTCAAGCAGGATCCTTTCCTTGCGGTATATCGCATGATCGCCAACGACATGCTTGCCCTGTTCGACCGTCTGCCGGCCGCAGATCGGGTAGCCATTCGACAGGTGGCCGAAATGCGCTTCGCCCGGGATTTCGCCAACGGTGCCTTCGCGGATTACCTGGAGGAAGATGCATCGGGGCACATCAGCCTGCGCCGATTGCCGGCAGAGGATGATCCCATGCTGAATCGCGTTCGCGGCCTGCGCCAGCGACATTATGTGTTTGTCGACACCCTGCAAGGCCATTACACCGGCTTCGCGGAAAATATGTATACGCCCTACCAGGAGTGGCGCAAAGCCAGCTACGAAGAGACCGTCGCGCTGCGTGAACTCGAGGCTGAATCCCAGCGAGAGATGATTGCCGGTGGGGCGGCGATCATCGCAGGGGTCCTCGCGCAAACCTCGGGTAGCCGCACCACACGAAGCGCCGGAGCAGTCGGCGTGATCGGCGGCGGAGCGCTGCTGAAACGCGGCCTTGAAAAGCGCGCCGAATCCAATATTCACTCTCTGGCGCTGGAAGAACTCGGGCAGTCGCTGGACGCCGAGATCACGCCCAGAGTCATCGAACTAGAGGACCGCACGGTCCGACTAACCGGTAACGTCGAAGACCAGTACGATCAATGGCGCGAGCTGCTGGCCGATATATATGCCGCTGAACTCGCTGCGCTGGAGCCTCCTGCCGCGCCGGCAAGTACTGTCCCCCCGACGGCTGACACGCAGGACTCGTGACAGACAATACAGAGCAGCCCCTCTCCGCCACCACTTTCGAGCCCGCGCCGACTGTAAGTGAGTCGACTGCTCCGGCTGAAAGGGGTCCGCAATCTCGCGCGGTGTTGATCGCCCTCGCGACTGCGGCCCTGTTACTTATTTTTGTATTTTTTGTATTGCCGCGACTCGTCACGCCCGGCGATAC
>CALSVI010000003.1 GCA_943840615.1 uncultured Luminiphilus sp.
TCTGATTCGGACTTGTTCAAGACATCTTCCTACGTGGGGGGTGAGTGGATGCCCAGCTCATCTCATCGGCTTGCAGTGACCAACCCTGCTACGGGTGAGGTCATCGCCGAGGTTGCGACGACCGACGCGTCCGGCACACTCAAAGCCATTGCGGCGGCCCACGATGCCATGCAGTCATGGCGAGAAGTGCCAGCCAAGGCCCGCGCACAGGTCCTCCGGCGCTGGTTCGACCTCATGACGGCGCACCAGGAAGACCTCGCCATCATCATGACCACCGAGCAGGGGAAAACCCTGGCCGAGAGCCGAGGCGAAGTCGCCTACGGAGCCGCATTCATGGAGTGGTTCGGCGAGCAGGCCAAGCGTATCGACGGTGATGTGATCCCCGCGCCCTCCAGTGACAAGCGGGTCGTCTGCATCAAGCAGCCGATTGGCGTCGTCGCGGCGATTACGCCCTGGAACTTTCCCAATGCCATGATCGCACGCAAGGCCGCGCCGGCGCTGGCCGCCGGCTGCAGCATTGTGATCAAGCCCGCCTCCGAGACGCCCTTGTCGGCCCTGGCGATGGCGGAGCTTGGCTGAGCGAGCAGGTGTGCCGGCAGGCGTTTTGAACGTCGTGGTCGGGTGCTTCCGCGGAAATCGGGCCGGCGCTGACTGACAGCCCGCTGGTACGCAAAGCTGACCTTTACGGGCTCAACAGAGGTGGGCCGGCGACTGGAGCAGGCCTGTGCGGCGACGCTCAAGCGGACTTCCATGGAATTGGGCGGCAACGCGCCGTTCATTGTCTTTGAGGATGCTGATATCGACGCAGCAGTTCAGGGCGCCCTGATATCGAAGTACCGCAACAGCGGGCAAACCTGTGTCTGCACCAATCGGATCCTTGTGCAGGACAGTATTCACGATGTTTTCGTCGATAAAGTTGGTTGCGGCCACCGCTGAGCTCAAAATGGGCAACGGCCTCGAGGAGGGCGTGCAGCAGGGTCCTCTGGTGAATGAGCAGGCGGTAGAAGATGTTGACCGCTTGGTGCGCTTGTCGACTGAGGCGGGGGCGCAGGTTGCGCTTGGCGCCGCGCGCTCGGATTTGGGGCCCTGCTACTACCAGCCCACCGTGCTCACCGGCATCACCTCAGATATGGCGGTTTTCCGAAATGAAATTTTTGGCCCGGTTGCGCCGGTGATGTCGTTTGCCGACGAGGCAGAGGCGATCGCCTTGGCCAACGACACCGAATTTGGTCTCGCTTCGTATTTTTACACCCGCGATATTGGTCGGGTGTGGCGCGTTTCCGAGGCGCTGGATTACGGCATGGTGGGCGTTAACGAGGGCATCATTTCCAACGAGATGGCGCCATTTGGTGGCGTGAAAGGCGTCCGGCTCAGGTCGAGAGGGTTCCAAATACGGCATCGATGATTATCTCGAAATTAAGTACATCCTGATGGGCGGTCTCGATCGTTGATGAGGCAGATCGAGACGGGCAGAAAATGATGCTGAGCAGCATGAATACATCGGTAATGACGGCGCGATTATTGTGTGCGTCACGGAAGGAGAGGTGATGACCACGGATACAGGAGATTTTCGGCAGACGCTCGGACGGTTCGCGACGGGGGTGTGCCTGGTGACGGTGGACGACCCCGAGCTGGGGCCGCTCGCTACCACGGTGAACTCTTTCTCGTCGGTCTCGTTGGATCCCGCCGCTGGTGCTGTGGAGTATCCAGAACTCCTCTGACCATCTGGCGATCTACACCGACTGCCAGCACTTTGGGATCAGCGTCCTCAGCTGCGGATCAGGCAGCGCTGTCCGGGCAATACGCGCAGCGCGGTGGTCATGGAGCACAACGCGCCAGAACATCTTACATACCGGGTCGGCGGGGGAGCCCAAGCTGATCGATGCGCTTGGCGCATTTCTCCTGCGCGACCCACGCCGTCCACCCCGGCGGCGACCACCAAATCATCGTCGGTGAAGGTGTTGCATTTTGAGTCGAGGTGAAGCCGACCCCCTCGTCTTCTACAGCGGCGGCTATCGCGCGCTTTCCTGATCCGCATATCTCGCCCGGTTTATCGCGTGCCGATTAACTGGCGGCTTCGCGTGCTCGCTGCGGTCGGGTTTTACATCCCGTTCATATAGGTGTCGTGGTCGATTAAGCCACCGTCTCGGATAGGCTTGAGTGCATTCGCGTAGGCGAGCAGCAGCTCGAGCGCGTAGTCACAGCGCTGACTAAAGGCGTCATGCAGTGAGCCATCGTTTTGTGAATTGTCGTCGTTGCACAGGGATTTTACGTGTCTGGCGATTAGTTGCTCAGGTAACCAGCACAGTCGATTGTTTTTATAACTGCTCATTCTCAGCTCGGAGATCACATAGGCGCCGCCCTTCGGCTGCGGACACAGCGCAGGGCAGCGCCGGTTTATGCGAGAGCTCCCCGGTTGCGGCCCACAGAAGAAAGAAATTTTTCAGGGCCGCTGGAACCATGCCATGCCATTCCGGTGCAATCACGAATAAAGCCGTCACAGGCATCGAGTTCTGCTTTGAGTGCGGGAATGGTCAGACCATTGAGGGCCGTTGCTCCACAGGCTCTCATCCCACAGGGGCAGGGCGTTTTGCCCAGATCCAGGGTCCAGGTGTGTAAGCCACTCTCTCGATGTCAGTGCGGTCTCGAGGAATCGCCCTACTTTGGCGCTCTGGGAGTCCTTGCGGTGACTCCCGACAATCAGGCCGATCTTCATCGTGTTACCGGTCAGGCCGACAGGGCGTCGTTGAATAATGCCAGCGTTCGTTCCTTGGCCTGCGCTGCAGACGGCGCATCGAAGGCGTCGCGCTGATCGCAGTTGAAACCGTGATCAGCGGCGTAAACATGCACCGACAGGTTTGGCTGTTTCTCTTGAAAGGCGGCGACGGAGTCCATCGGAATGTGGGCGTCCTGCTCGCCGAAGTGCAAGATAATCGGGCAGCCTGGTGTCATGTCCGCATTGTCGGGAATGCCGCCGCCATAGTAGGCCGACGCGGCCGAGACGTTGCTCAGGTTGCAGCTGGAGAGCCAGGTGAGCAATCCGCCGAAACAGTAGCCGACCACGCCGACGCTGCCGTGTGCTGCCGCGTGATCGACGGTGGCCTGCAGGTCGCTCAATGTCTGGCTCATGTCGAGCTTTTGAAATGCCAGCTCAATGCCCGTGTTCATGTCGTCCTCGGTGTAACCCAGCTGCACGTCCCGTTCCAGCCGATCAAAAATGGCCGGTGCAATGGCGTAAAAGCCCTCGGCGGCGTAGCCGTCCACGACCGAGCGAATGTGAGAGTTCACACCGAAGATCTCCTGAATCACGACAACCGCACCTTTGGCTGTCGTCGAGGGGCTGGCCTCGTAGGCACCTAACTCAAATCCATCTGCGCAGTGAATGGTTGTCACGGTCATCGTGGTCTCCTTGGCGACCCGCGAACGAGTCATTGTGTGAGCGGACCGGTATTGTGAACAAAGTGAACGCCTGATTGAAAACCCTGTCGTCATCAAACAGCAATAATCGGATCTGATGAGGGGCTCGACGGTTTCCATCGATAGGGTCAGCCTCTACAATCAGGTCTCTCGGATTCTCCGGTAGACGCTTGGCACTGGTTGCGCGGGGTCTATTCCGCATGATCCGCCCACCGACGGCTTTCCGATATGTCTGCAATGAACACCATGATCTCCAGCGCTGATGTGGCCTCGCTTGTCGAGAAGCAGGGCGCGGTAGTGCTCGATGCCTCGTGGTACCTGCCGGCCGACGGCCGCGACCCGGGAGCGGAATTTTTAGCCGCGCGGATTCCGGGCGCACAATTTTTTGACATTGAAACGATAGCCGACGCTGACCACGAATGCCCTCATATGCTGCCCAGCGAGGCGCTTTTTACAGCGGTTGTTCGTTCGTTGGGAATTGAGGCTGATACTCGCGTCGTCGTTTATGACGGAAAAGGTTTGTTCTCGGCGGCCCGAGCCTGGTGGATGTTTCGCGTTTTTGGTCACACTGAGGTCCAGATTCTGGAGGGTGGATTGCCGGGCTGGATCGCTGCGGGATATCGTACCGAGCGCGGCAGCGCAGCGAGCCAGCCTGCGCGGAGAGATTTCGTCGCGACGCGTCAGCGAGGGTGGTTGGCCGACGTGGAAGGTCGTCAAGGCCGCGCTACTCGATGACGCCAGCGTGGTGCTCGACGCGCGCTCCGCCACCCGGTTTCTCGGCCAAGAGCCTGAGCCGCGGCCGGGGGTTCGACCCGGCCACATTCCGGGATCGCAAAACCTTCATTACGCGCAGATGCTCACTGATGATCCAACACGCCTTAAATCGGCCCCGCAGCTAGAGGCGCTATTCGATTCAGTGGGCGCAGTAGCGGGCAAGACAGTCGTCACCACCTGTGGGTCCGGTATTTCGGCGTGTTTGTTAGCGTTGGCGCTGCACGAGCTGGGGCGCTCACCGGTAGCCGTTTATGACGGCTCCTGGGCAGAATGGGGTTCTCGCGCGGATTGTCCGGTGGCGGGGGGATGAGAAGCGCTGCACTCTCTGTTATCTTGCCGCGCTTAGAAAATCATGCGTAAGCTATGACAACTTTATATCTTATTGGCAATTGGAAGCAGCACGGTAGCCGGGCATCGATCGCAGACTTTGCCAGTCAGTGGTCGTTTGAGGGCCATGAGCAGCTAGCCGTCGCTATTGCCCCCCCTTTTCCGTATGTCGCCGAGGTGGGGGCGGCACTGCCGGATTGCCTGCTGGCGGCTCAGGATTGTTCGATTCATGAGCAGGGAGCGCATACGGGTGAGGTGTCTGCGGGGATGCTTGCGGATGTGGGGTGCCGATTTGTTTTAGTGGGGCACTCTGAGCGACGCGCGCATCACGGTGAGACCCATGAATTGATTGCACGCAAGTTGGCTGCCGCGCAGGCCGCGGGACTGACCCCGGTGCTGTGCGTTGGCGAAGATAGTGCGACGCGCGAGGCTGGAGATCAGAATCGCGCAGTGCGGGCGCAGCTTCGGGGTGCCTTGCTGGGAATCACGTCAAGGTTGTTGATTGCCTACGAGCCAGTGTGGGCGATCGGGACCGGACTGACGGCAACGCCTGATCAAGTCAATGACATGCATGCAGTGATCAAAGCCGAGGTTAACGCCGTTTGGGCGGAACAGCGATATTCCTGTTCTCTACGGGGGTAGCGTCAATCCCGAAACGGCCGAGGCATTGTTGGGTTGCCCCCAAGTCGATGGTGCGCTGGTGGGTGGAGCGTCACTAGACCCGGGCGCATTTGCCGATATAGCGCGATCTGCCCTAAATAGTTTGAGTCATTAATATGTCGATAGATCCCAATACGCCGGTTCTGCTGGGGGCTGGCCAGTTCACAGAGCATCTTGATGATGACTTTGTGGGTTGCACCCCGGAAGAGCTGGCCGCCAAAGCCTGCGAAGCAGCCTTAAGCGACACAGGCGCCGGGACGGAGCTTGCCGCGCAGATTGACCGCTTGGCATGTGTCCGGTTATTCGCGCATTCGGTGCCCGAGCCGATCGTACCGATCATTGCGCCGTTTGGTCGCAGTAGCAGCCCGCCTCTTTCGATTTTGCGCCGTTTGTCGTTACCCAACGCGACGGCGATCTATTCTAGAGCCTGCGGTGACGAGCCCCAGCGACTGGTGTTTGAGATGGGTGGCGCGATCCTGCGGGGTGAGATCCGTGGGGCCGTGATCTGCGGAGCCGAGGCGCTTGCAACCTCGCGACGTTTGCAGCGGCAGGGCCTTTCTGCCGATTGGAGTGACGACCCGGAGGGGGAGACGGACGACCGTGGTGCCGGTATCGACCTGTTGTTTGATACGGAACTGAATCGCCACGGTGCCTTCGCACCGGTCGATATTTACCCCCTACAGGAGCAGGTTCGGCGCAGTGAGCTTGGTCTGAGTAAAACGGCGTATCGTCAGCAGTTGGCGCAGCTGATGGCGCATTTCGCGAACGTGGCGTCAGATAATCCCTTTGCGATGTTTCGCGAGCCGATGTCGGCTGATGAGATTGGTGAGGAATCACCCAAAAATCGTTTAATGGGGGATCCGCATCTCAAGTCTATGGTGGCAAAGGATGGCGTAAATCAGGCGGCAGCGCTGGTGATCACCCGCTACGAGACCGCAGTGTCATTGGGGGTGGCTGATCGGGCCATTTATCTTCAGGGTCATGCAACGGGCTCTGAGCCTCAGGTATTGGCTCGGCCCTCGCTGGGGCAGGCGGCTTCCATGACACAGGCGTATCACAACGCGCTTGCTAGCGCGGGCGTGACGGCAGACCAGATTGCGGCCGCTGACCTGTATTCCTGCTTTCCCATCGCAGTATGGGCGGCGATGGATGCTCTGGGCATTGAGTTGGGGGATCCAAGGCCACTGACCCTGACGGGCGGTCTACCTTTTTTTGGGGGCCCCGGTAACAATTACTCTACCCATGGCATTGCCGAGATGGTGCACTGGCTGCGCCAGCAAGCCGAGCCCACAACCGGCATTGTGGGGGCGAATGGGGGTTATCTGTCCAAGCATGCGGTGGGCGTTTATGCCAACATCCCGGTTGATTTCCCGGCGCCGGCTCCGGAGGTTTCCGCAGAGGAGGCTGTCGCAGTGGTGGCGGATCCAGAATCAGAGGGTGTGATCGAGAGTTATACCTTTCAGCGTCAGGCCGACAAGTCCCGTGCGATTGTAGTGGGCCGCCAAGCGTCCGATGGCCGCCGCTGGGTGGGTGTGGCGGATCCCGATGACGTGGACTTGCTCGCCTGGTTTGAGGCAGAAGACCCGCTCGGGGCACGGGTAGAGGTGGTAGCCGGAGAGCGTAACGTTGTGCGCCGGATAGCGGAATAAATTGATCTTAATTTGACTGAGAAAAGGGAGTTAACACATGGATATTAATGGAAAAGTTGCGGTCGTTACGGGCGGTGCTTCGGGAATTGGACAAGCCGTGTCGCGACGTATTGCAGCGGCCGGCGGCAAGGTGGTGGTGTTTGACCTGAATGAAGAGGCCGGACAGGCGATGGTGGCTGAGCTGGGCGCGGACAACTGCGTGTTTGCCAACGTGAATGTGGTCGACGAAGCCTCAGCCAAGGCCGGTATTGATGCTGCAGTGGCCGCTTTTGGCACGATCCATGTCAACGTCAACTGCGCGGGGATTGGCAATGCCGCGAAAACACTGGGTCGTGACGGCCCCTTCCCGATGGATGTCTGGAGTAAGGTCATTGCCGTCAACTTAACGGGTACTTTTAATGTCTTGCGTCTCTGTGCCGAGGTGATGGCGAAAAATGATCCCGTGACGGATGACGGATCCCGCGGTGCGATCATCAATACCGCATCTGTCGCCGCCTACGAGGGCCAGATGGGCCAGGCCGCCTACAGTGCTAGTAAGGGCGGTATTGTGGGTATGACGCTTCCCATCGCGCGAGACCTCTCCAATGTGGGCATTCGCGTCAATACGATTGTCCCCGGCTTGATTAATACGCCGCTTTTTAACGGCTTGACGCCTGAATTTGTCGAGTCGCTGTCGCAATCGGTGCTGTACCCCAAGCGACTGGGCCGGCCCGAGGAAATTGCGCAACTTGCGGCCGCAATTATTGACAACGATTACATTAACGGTGAGTGCATTCGTATGGATGGTGGCATCCGAATGCAGCCGCGATAACAGGAGCACTAACATGACAGAAGAAGCAACGGTACTGACGGACGATGCAGACGGCGTTCTGGTCATCACGATCAACCGGCCGAAGGCGAAGAATGCGGTGAATCTCTCTGTGGCGCAGGGCGTCGCAGCGGCTCTGGACCGGCTCGACAGCGATGATGCTTTGCGCGTCGGGGTGCTCACCGGAGCAGGCGGTACCTTTTGTGCCGGCATGGACTTAAAAGCTTTCGTCTCGGGTGAATTCCCGCAGATCGAGGGGCGAGGTTTTGGCGGCATGACAGAGCGTTCCGCCGATAAGCCATTGATCGCCGCAGTCGAAGGCTATGCCCTCGCCGGTGGTTGTGAGCTGGCGATTGCCTGTGATCTGATTGTTGCAGCTGAAAATGCCAAGTTCGGCATACCCGAGGTCAAGCGGGGTCTGGTGGCCGCCGCGGGGGGGCTAGTGCGCTTGCCGTCTCAAATCCCTTACCGCGTGGCAATGGAGCTGGCTTTGACGGGTGAGTTTATGGCTGCCGATCGGGCGATGGCGATGGGGCTGATCAATCAGCTGACCCAGCCTGGCGAAGCGCTGGCGACCGCCAAGGCATTGGCCCAGCAGATCGCCGAGAACGGGCCCATGGCCGTGAAGACCAGCAAGGCCATTATCAAGGCATCGCGCGACTGGGATGAGGACGAAGCGTTCTCGAAGCAGAATGCGCTGACCCAGCCCGTGTTCACGAGCGAAGACGCGATCGAGGGCGCGACGGCGTTTGCTGAGAAGCGGAAGCCGGAGTGGAAGGGTCGCTGATAGTTGCAATCAGTGTGCTGACCTGTTCAGTCTCGGCTTGAAATGAATAGCGAGATGACAGCGTGTCTAAGGACGATGAAATGAATACCGGTGATCTCAGTGTGATTCGCAAGATGTTGGCGCACGATCTGATGCAGGTCTATGTGCGCCTGTTTCTGCTGCTGACGGTTGTCTGGTTTTCTGTGGAGACCTTCGCCCCGTTTCTAGTGCTGGTGCTGTGGTCGCTGATACTCGCCGTATCATTGAATCCTCTTAATCAATGGCTATCAGGGCGCCTCAGCCTAGGTGAGGGCAAGGCCGCTGTCAGTCCTGATGCTTGTTGCGCTGTTAATCATTGGTATCCCCATGGTTTTACTCGGCGTGTCGCTGGCGGAGCACGTGGGGGAGTGGGTGCTGATACTTAGCGAGCATGATTTTGAAGTCCCCGAGGCGAATCCGGCGGTTGCGGAGTGGCCGCTAGTGGGTCCTGCCCTGTTCGATTTGTGGCAGCGTGCTCATGAAGACCTCGTTTCCGCCGCACAGATGATTCAGCCGCAATTGATTTCGGGCGGTCGTGTTCTTATTGGGGCCGTGGGTAACACGCTCCTGGCGCTGGCGTTATTTTTCATCGCATTATTGATTGCAGGCTTCATGATGGCCAAGGCGACTCAGGGCGGGGAGCAGATACGTCGCCTCATTGGGACGTTTGCGGATCACGATCGGGGCGAGGAAATTCATGAGCTAGTCGTAGCCACCATTCGCTCTGTTTCGAACGGCGTGGTGGGCGTGGCATTTCTTCAGGCTCTGGCGCTGGGCATCGGTTTTCTAGTGCTCGATGTGCCTGCCGCGGGTGTATTGGCGCTCGCGGTGCTGTTTCTGGGAGTTTTGCAATTACCGTCTTCGTTGGTGGTTTTTCCAGTTTTGGCCTGGATGTGGCTTGGAAGTCGAGGGATCTACGCTTGGCAATGTCATCGGTACGCTTTATCTGGGTGCAGCGGGTATGGCAGATGGATTGCTCAAACCCTATTTGCTGGGTCGCGGCGTGGAGACGCCAATGCCCATCGTATTGATCGGTGCGTTGGGCGGGATGGCCGCCGAGGGCTTGATTGGATTGTTTTTGGGCGCCGTGATGCTCTCTGTGAGTTACAAACTGCTGATGTCTTGGGTCGATCACAGCGTGACCGAGCATGAATCGCGTGAGGACGCGGGACCGCAGTCGGAAGGCTAAGCGCGGTGTATGCAGCGTGCATGGCATTGGTCCGGCGTCGGTAAGCATTCGTATGCATGACTCGAGGTCGTTGAAGTAGCCGTTTTCATTATGCGCAAGTTATTCGTATACCAGATCGCGATTTTGACTCTCGGTGCGGCCATCGTGGGTTGCACTGTGCCAGATCCTGACCCCGCTCCCGATTACCTGATCGTCACGACTAGCGGCGTGGTTTCGCCTGAGCCCGGGCCGGAAGGCTCGATCGTTTTCAAAGATATCCCCTTCGCGGAGCCGCCTGCAGGGGCGGGCCGGTGGGCAGCGCCGGCCCCGCTCACCTCGCCAGAGCGCGTGATTGCCACTCGCTCTGACCCTGTCATGTGCCCGCAGCCCCAGAGTATGGCTTCCGGGGGTGCCGAGGGCGATTACCTCGGATCTGAAGACTGTTTATATCTTGATATCTATACCCCGCCCGGCACAGCAGAAAGCGCGCCCGCGCCCGTCATGCTGTGGATTCACGGGGGGAGTAATCTGACGGGCCATAAAGGCACTTATGATTTTTCACGATTTGCCGCGCGACAACAGGTGGTGGTGGTCGTGATCAATTACCGATTGGGTCCTTTGGGTTGGTTCGTTCATCCTGCCTTGAATGGCCGCGATGTCACAGCGCCCACGCTGGCTAACTTTGGCACGCTGGATATGGTTGAAGCCCTGCATTGGACCCAGCGGAACATCGCTCAGTTTGGCGGGGATCCCAACAATGTGACGATTTTTGGCGAGAGTGCAGGGGGCAGAAATGTCTTCAGCTTACTTGCCTCACCGCTGACCGAAGGTTTGTTTCATCGGGCCATTGCCCAGTCGGGGCATGTCAGGAGTCTGACGCTCGCCGAGGCGCACAATGAGCGGCGGCAGTTCCCAATGGTGGATCGTGGGAGCTGGGAAGTTGTGCAGGCACTGGGCTTTGATGACGATAATGTGGACGCGGACGAATTGCGTGCCGTGTCGACGGCTGATTTGATCACGGCATACTTCGACCTCGACGAAGACCACATCCAACCTGCGGTGATTAGTGACGGCGTGGTGATCCCTGAAGGCGGGCTTTCTGGCGGCGCTGGCGGATCCTCGGTATGCCAAGAATGTGCCGGTGATGTCGGGAACAACCCGCGATGAAGTGACGCTTTGGCTGGGTTTGAGTCGCTATTTTGTTGATGTCAGTTATCCGTTGACTCGAGCCCTTCCCGCCAAAATCCGCATCAAAGATCCGGACCTGTATCACTTCTGGGTGGATACGCGCTCCCGTGGCTGGAAGTTGGGCGCAGTGGATATTCCCTTTGCTGCAATGCAGCGCGCGGGATATGCCGATTTGTATTCGTATCGCTACGACTGGGATGAGCAGGCGGACAATTATTTTGTGCCATTTTCCGAAGTTTTGGGTGCAGCTCACGCCAGCGAGATCGCTTTTATTATGGGGGCGCCCATGTACGGTGCGATCGGTGACTTTATGTATCCTGACACCGATTCGGCGAGGGAGATGACCGAGGTCATGATGACGGCCTGGGGTGCATTCGCCCGGGAGGGATCGCCACAGCTGCCCAGTGGAATGCCCTGGCCGCGTTACGATTCCGATGCGCCGTCATTTATGCGGCTCGACGTGGGTGGTCAGTTGGGCATCAGCGAAGATGTCCCCTCGCGGGATGAGCTGCTGGGCCGTGTTGCGAAGAGTCAGGCGGTATCAGAGCTTGAGCGATGTCTGCTCGTTTGGGAGTTGGTCACTGCCGTGGGCATTCCCAACTATGAATCTTACCGTCTCTGGCAAGATGGCCGCTGCGCGACCGTCGACGCCCCCGGTGAAAAGCGTCGGATCCGGGAGGCGCTGGAAGCAGAATACGGCAGTGTTTACTTCTCGGGTTGAGAGTACGAAGGCCGTGATGACGGCCGGTCGATGAATCGGGTCTGTGCCGTAGCCGGCGGCTCGGGGAGTGGAAAGTCTACGCTCGCCAAAGCACTTCTGGCGGCCTGTGGCCCAGAGCGCTTGGCCGTTTTACCCATCGATGCGTACTACCATGACTTGTCTCATCTTGATGCCGGCGCGCGGGAGGAGGTCAATTTTGATCATCCGGACGCGCTAGATCTGCAGCTCTTTTCCCGCCACGTGGAGGCGCTGCGAGCAGGACAGTCTGTCGACTGTCCGACCTATGATTTCACCACGCACTGTCGTCAGACTGCCACGCTCACTATAGCGCCTCGCAAAACGATTCTCGTGGAGGGGATTTTGGTCGCCGCGCACAGCCATTTGCGGTCACTTTATGACGAGCTCGTTTTCGTCGATACACCCACCGATCTGCGGTGGGAGCGGCGTCTGGAGCGCGATCAGCGCGACCGCGGGAGAGACAGGGCATCGATCGACGTGTTCTGGGCGCGCGCCGAAAACACGTTTGCACAATGGGGTTCAAAGGCGCTTGGCGCTGCCGACCTCATTATCAAAGGTGATCAACAGCCCGAGCAAATGGTTGCTGAGCTACTGGCTTACACTGACCTTCGCTGACGCAGGGGGGTTCATCGCTCACGCTGCTTGGCGACCCAGTCGAAGTGTCGAGCCAGCGACGAATCCTGCATTAGCGCCGCTAGAGAGTTGAGTTTGCTCGCCAGGGTCATTTCGTCGTACTCCCGATGAATGCCCTGATGGCAGGCTCGACACACGTGTATGCCCTGCTGTAGCTCGGTTTTGCTGAAGTGCCGTTTAAAGTGTGCTCGGCGGTGGACCTTCTTCGGTATTAAGTGATGGAAGGTCAGGGGCACCAGGCGCTGACAGCATGCGCAGGGCGACTGATCGCGCTGAGTCAGCTGCTGATGCCGGGAAGTACCGATTCGATCGCGGTACGCATTTCCTCACTGTCAGGCTTTACGCCGCTTGCAAAATGGTCCAACACATCGCCGTCAGGAGTCACCAGGTATTTATTGAAATTCCATCGAGGGTATCCGGCTGCTTCGCCGAGGCCGCGAAAAACGGGGTTTGCGTCATCGCCTCGCACGGGAGAGGTGGCAATGACCGGAAAGCTCACCTCGTATTTGTCAAAGCAGACCTCTGCGGCATCGCCCTCATCGTTGTCTTCCTGAAAGAAGTCATCGCTGGAAAACCCCAGCACGACAAGACCATCGTCCTCATAGGTTTGATGAATCTGCTCGAGACCCTCAAATTGCGACGTATAGCCGCAGTAGCTTGCCGTATTGACGATCAACAGCGCTTTGCCTTCGTAAGCCTCACAAAACTGAATAGTCTCGGTAGAAGCGAGCTGTCGCATGGAATGATTCAGAAAATCCGGACAAGACGCGGACACGGCAGGCGATAGGGTCGCCAGTAGAATGAAATTGGTCAGTGCAAAGCGCTTCATGGGGGCTAAATCCTTGGAGTATGCACTTTATACGCCACATAACTGCTCGCAGATGAATGGGCTTTGCCAATCAGAAGAGATGTCCGTGGAGGCCCAGCTAGGCAAGGCAGCACAGACGCCGGTGGGCGTGATCTATTTCACGACTGAGTCGATAAAAGCGGAGAGCGTCTCTCTTGTCCAGTCAGGATGACAAGGGTGCGCTGCAACGTGCGAGCCCCATTCTTCCTTGCCATCGAGACAGGCGTCATCGATATCGATAGCCGGTACCCGTTGCAACATGACGCTCGGGTTGTCCCGAGCAAGCTCGGCAGCGAAGGGAGATCTCGTCACCGGATCATCCCAATCCTGAATCAGTAATAGGGGCAGATTCAGTGTTTTGGCCAGCGAAAGTGGGCTCTCGGGGCCATGCGGCAAATCGTACTGCTGGATCGCGGCGTGCGCAGCGATCACAAATAGTGGGGCGGGGATGCCGGTCGTGATCTGACCGCCTTCCATGAGGCTATCGAGAATATCGAGCTGTGGATCGAGCAAAATGACCGCGTCGACCTCAAGGCCATTAGCCAGTGCGTGGATCACGGTGCTCCCGCCCATCGATGCGCCCAGTGCAATGCGCGGAAGGTCGCTCGGATGGTGCTGGTCGAGCCAGCGAGCGGCTGCCTTCACATCAGGCCATTCCGCCGCCCCCATTCGCAATATGCCATCGGTGACGGGGGAGTTGCCATGGTTGCGGAGATCCATGGTGACGACTGACACGTTGAGTTCATGCAAGGTGCGGTAGAAATCGAGGGAGCCGATGTATTGGGAAATACGGTTCGAACCTGCGCCGTGCACGAAGATCAGTTCAGCGTCGGCCTGTTTGGCGGGTATCCACCATCCCTCAAGCAGCAAATTATGGCTGGGGATTTGGATGTCGTCGAAAATCAGTCCGCGACTACCGGGATGTTGGTCCACCCGGTAAGGTGTGGTCGACACCATGTGCGGTGGCAGCCAAAGCGCAGAGAGTGCTGCCCATGCGATGAAACAGCTCGCGACACCGGCCAGCCCCACCCTGATCAAGATTTTGTGAGTCACCAGCATCTAGGCAGACAGTAGGCGGCGCAACCAGCTATCCCGGTGGCGCTCCTGCTCGCGGAGCAGCAATAGATCCTTAATTTCGTGCTCAACCGCGGCGGCAAACTTACGTCGCAGTGCGCTCAATTTATTGGTCGAGAGTGTGACGCCTTTGTATTGTGCAAGATCGATCGGCTGGCCAATGGCAAAATAAGTGGTCTTGGGTTTGGGTAGCAGTCCGCCCAGCAGGCCCGCAGGAAGCGGTGGCATTAAGTCCGGGCGCATATCCTCAGGTAAAACGCCGGCCTTCATGAGCATGCGCACCGGTGCAGATTGAAAAAGCGCCTGCGATGAGATCGCATGATCATAATATTCGTCGGGGCCCACCGAGGCGATGGGCACTACGGTATAACCGGCCGCCGCGGCAAGCCTGACAAAGCCGTAGCGTTGCTTCCACTGCAGCTGATAGCGCGCTTCGGGTGGTTTGACCGACTCGTACGCGCCACCGGGATACAGCAATAGGTCGTCTCCCCGGGCCATTAAGCGTTCAACGATCGGTGCCTGGCCGGCCACGCCGCCCATTGCGTGGGCGATGGCCGAGTAGTGGGGATTGGCAAACAGGGTCTTGTCGCCGAGGGCCTTGATATAGCGTCCATGATCGTAATAGAGGTAGAGATGGAACAGGGCAGCGTCAATCGCCATAAAAGCATGATTGCCGATAAAAAGCGCCGGCCTGTCAGGCAGGTTTTCTAGTCCTACGAAGCTAGGCTTGAACCAGGCGCGGGCTAACCCTGCCGCTGCGGCCACCTGTGGCGCGGTCGGCATGCCGAACTGCGAGACAAACTCGACGTAGGCATCGGGATCTGTTTCAGGGCAGGGTGCACGATCAGCCATGGTTTACACTCTTCATCGTCGGCGGAGCTTAGCAAAAGTTCGGCTATATTTTAGCGGCACTATTGCGTGTCAGCTGTTTTCTCTATTGTCGTGAGTCGCATGTCACAACCCATATTCAAACACTGGGCATTGCTCGGATATTTAATTCTCGTTTGGGGTTTCGCCTTCTCTTTGATTGCGGTGGCGCTGGAGTCCTTTCATCCGGTGTTCATTGTTTGGTGCCGTCTGTGGATGGGTGCGGTGGTTGTGTGGTGCGTCTGGCGTTGGCGCGGGCGCGCCTGGACCATGGGCCGGGAGTGGTGGCCGAGACTGACCTTGCTCAGCGTCACCGGCAATATTATCCCGTTTTCCCTGATCGCTTGGGCGGAACAATCTGTGCCGTCTGCCGAGGTGGGTATTCTAATGGCGCTGATGCCCATTGCGACCTTGCTGCTGGCGCATTGGTTACTCGAGCATGAGCCCCTGACCTGGCGACGCTCTCTAGGAGTGGTCATGGGGTTTGTTGGGGTCGGGCTGTTAGTGGGGGATGGTCTGCTCTCCGGTGGCGCGAGCGGGCATTGGCCTGGACAACTGGCCGCTTTGCTGGCAACGGTGAGCTACGCGTTCAATGGTGTTTACGCGAAACGGATTCCTTCGCGGAGCCCGGTCGACCTGGCCGTGGGTACGCTAGTGGTTGGAAGTTTGTTGCTCGCCATACCAGCCGTATGGTTTCAGCTGAGCGGCCCGGGATGGGCCGTGACGGCGTCGGCGGTGGGGGTGCTCGCAATTTTGGGGGTGATGGCCACCGGCGTGGCAACCTGGTGCTATTTTGTTGTGGTGACCGAACGGGGACCGGGCTTTCTCTCGACCATCAATTATCTGATCCCGGCCGTTGCCTTCGCGGCCGGCACGGTACTGCTGGCCGAACCCTGGGGCTGGGAGCATTTGCTCGCGCTGCTGCTGATCTTGATGGGAGTGGGATTGATTCAGGTACGCCGAGCCGTCTGATTACCCAAGCTCGAAACGCTCGCGCAGAAAGCGGGCCACACCGTCCTCGTCGTGATGGCCAATGACTTCGTCTGCGGCCTCGAGAATCATCGTGTCGGCGTTAGCGGGGGCGTAACATTCGCTCGCGCACTCAAACATGCTGAGATCATTGTCGCCGTCGCCAAAGGCAATGACATGCTCAATCTTTAACTCTTTTCTGAGGTGATTGATTGCGTTGCCCTTACTGCCCGCGCTGTGGTGAATGTCCACCCAGTGCAGCGCCGGCTCCATCTCTGCATTGCCCATCTCGCGTTCGTGAATGGCAACCCCCGAATAAGCGACGAGATGGTGCTCGTCGGCGATACTGTCGCTGACCCGCTGCACCGCTTGGGCACCTCCCAGGGAGAAGACGTTGATCACGCTGATCTCATCGGGCATTGCTGAGAGAGGGGCCAGAGGCAGATGCCGTTCGGCTTCGAATAGATCCGCTAGCTTGTGCTCACTGCGACTTTTCAGTGGGCCATGATAGAGCGCATGCTTTTGACCCGGCTGGAGAGAAAATACGAACGGCGTCAAGTCGTTGAGAGTGAAGGCTGCCATGACATGCCACACTTCTTCCCGTGTCAGAAGATGATGGTGACTGTAGCGTTCCTCGTCGGGTGACCAGATGATGGCGCCGTTCTTGAGAATCATCGGTAGCGTGAAGTAATGATCCTTCAGAGGCGCGGCGGCGGCCTGCAACGTTCGCCCTGTTGCAACGGTGTAAGGGATATTCCGGGCCCGCATCATCGCGAGCGTCTCCGCCGTATAGGCAGAGACCTGCGAGCCCTTGTTAAGCAGTGTGCCATCGAGATCGAACACGACCAGCGTCATGTGCTGGCTCCAAATACGTGCGCTACCGCAACCATCGGTCGGCTTGCCGTCAATGTTCTGTCAGCACTAAGTCGGCAGTCAGTGAGTCACGGATGGCGGGGGGCACGGTGTATCGATCTACCGGATAGCCTGGGTGATCAATCCCCGCAAACAACGGTGCACCGTCTTTTAGGGCGTTGATCTGCTCGGGGGTCACCTCAAACCGGAGGAAGTGAACCGAGGCGGTTTTATCAGCGGTGGTTCGATCCAGGTCCTCATCTGCAATCGGCACATTCCGATCCATGTCGCCGACCTGAAGCCATACCTGATCCTCAATGCCGATCATTTCACCCAGCCGCACCGCACGCTGCACGGGGTCGGGGATCTCGATCATAAACGTCGCTTTCCAGTTATGGCCGTCAGGGATCAGAGGATTGTAGGCACTCAGCTCTTCCTCAATGCCTTCCGACTCAAACACCCGCTCGATTCGCAGCATTTCCTGTATCTGGTAGCGCACGGTGGTGGCATCCTCGAAATAGAGGCGGGCGTAATCCCCCAAGGCGAGCTGTCGGGTCTTTTTGTGGGCCATTACCTCGGCGCGGAAATCGGCGCGCTTGCTGGCATACTCCTCAAGGCTCCACAAGTCATCACGTGTCAGATGTGTCATGTTCGCTTCCTCGGATTCGCTTAGATCAATTTAATATTCTAGGGCATTAGAGCCCATAGGCTTCACGGAGCAGTGTCATGGGGTGCTCTGCTTTGGAGACCTTGTCTGACAGATGCGCAATGTGCTCACCGGCCATCGGGCAGTCGCTGATAAACCGGTCGGGTGCCTGTTCGTCGACTTTTCGTACCGTCGGTCTAGCGATTTTAACTGACTTGTCCCGAGTCTCCTTTTTGACCGCATAGGTTCCGTCGTGCCCAGAGCATCGCTCATAAGCCGTGATGTCACTCTCGCCTACCAAATTTAATACGTCTCGGGTTTTCAGTCCGATATTCTGCACCCGTTGGTGACAGGCGACCTGATAGGCCACGCTACCGAGGGCCGAGGAGAAATCAGTATTGAACGCGTCACCCTTATGACGTGCCCACAGGTATTCGAAGGGGTCGTAAAAAGCCTGCTGTACTTTGATGACATCGGGGTCGTCCGGGTACATCAGTGGCAGCTCCTGCTTGTACATCAGCACGCAGGAGGGAATGGGTGCGGTCAGGTCGTAGCCATCGTCAACCAGCTTGGCAAGCACAGGGATGTTGGCCTGCTTTAATGCGTCGACACTGTCCAGATCACCGAGCTCGAGCTTTGGCATGCCGCAACACTGCTCCTTTGGAACAATATCGATGTGAATGCCGTTGTGCTGAAACACTTTTACAAAATCTTCGCCCACCTCGGGGCTGTTGTAGTTGCCGTAGCACGTTGCGTAGAGCGCGACCTTGCCAGTCGTGTTGCCCACCGGCATTGGGTCAAGGGGCTTCAATAGGGGTTTGACGCGCTTGCGCAGGGTTTTGCTGTGCAGCTTTGGCAGTGGTGCCTCGTGATGAATATCGAGCCCGGCCGACAGCGCTTTTCGGAACACGTTCGTCTTGTTGAGGGCATTCACCGTGACGTCCACGAGCGGTATCGAAGTCGAAGAGAGCAAGCGGTCAGTGCTGGTGAGCGTGCGGTCTCTGAGTGACGCGCCCTGGTCCTTGAAGCGCTGCGCCTTAGCGCGCAGCATCAAGTGCGGGAAATCCACATTGAATTCATGCGGCGGCACATAGGGGCATTTTGTTAAGTAACAGAGATCGCAGAGGTAGCACTGCTCTGCTACTTTTGGGTAGTCCGCGGTATCCACGCCATCCACTTCCAGCGTGTCTGACTCGTCAATAAGGTCGAAAAGGGTTGGGAAGGCATCACACAGACTGACGCAACGCCGGCAGCCGTGGCAGACATCAAACACGCGCTCAAGCTCTTGGTTGAGCGCGGATTTGTCCCAGAAATCCTCACTCTTCCAATCCAGCGGATGGCGAGTGGGTGCGTCGATGCTGCCTTCTCTCATGGCGGTATGATCTCGTCGTAGCCCATATCGTTAAAAGATGCGCCCGAACTTCCCGCCGAGGCATCACTGCGTCGGGGTGTGGGGCGGAAAAAACAAGGGGAGCCCTTTAGCTCCCCTTGGTGTTGGCGTTAGCCTAAGCGCGGGGATTAATCGTCAAGATTATCCAGCGCTTTCTGGAAGCGATTTGCATGGCTGCGCTCGGCCTTCGCCAGCGTTTCAAACCAATCAGCGATTTCATCGAAGCCTTCGTCTCGCGCCATCTTGGCCATTCCCGGGTACATATCAGTGTACTCGTGGGTTTCGCCAGCGATCGATGCCTCGAGATTCTTCTTCGTGTCGCCCATCGGCATGCCGGTAGCCGGATCGCCGACCTCTTCAAGATATTCGAGGTGCCCGTGGGCGTGTCCTGTTTCGCCCTCTGCGGTAGAGCGGAATACCGCGGCCACGTCGTTATAGCCCTCTACGTCCGCCTTGGAGGCGAAATAAAGGTAGCGCCGGTTCGCCTGAGACTCCCCTGCGAAAGCGTCCTTCAAATTCTGCTCTGTAGCACTGCCTTTCAGTTCCATTTCCTACTCCTTGGGTTTCTTTGATCAAAAAGCGGGCCCTTTGATACCGCCTGAGCCTCACCGTCGACGTAATATACCGAGGTTGTGAGAATTTGGCTTACTGAAAATTTAAAAAAAATCGATCGATAAAAGCGATTAGTATTATTCAGGCCGACAGCTCCCATGAAGGATTGTCCCGGCGTTTACACCACATCAGTATCGGAACCGTCGGTTCGCCCGCTTCACCGACACGGTTTTAGTCATTCGAGGGGATCGCTATGCGGCAACCCACGCTAAAACAGCTTCGTTATCTCTGCGCCGTTGCGGAACATCAGCACTTCGGCCAAGCCGCCTCGGCCTGTCATGTCAGCCAGAGCACGCTGAGCGCCGGCATTCTGGAGCTGGAGGAATCTCTGGGGATCAGTTTGGTTGAGCGCAATAACCGCAAGGTGTTTCTGACCTCGTTGGGCGAAGAGGTCGTCGGGCGCGCTCGGGACTTGCTGGTCGACGTCGAAGATCTCGTGTCACTGTGTGCCGGGGCGGGTACCCCTTTTCAGGGCCGCATGAGGATGGGTGTTATTCCGACCGTGGCGCCTTACCTCCTGCCAGGCCTGCTCGGGCAGGTTCGGCAGCAGCATCCCGATTTCAAGCTCTTTATTCGCGAGGATCTGAGTCAGCCCCTCTGTCGACGGCTTGCTGGCGGGAGAATTGGACGTATTGCTGCTCGCCCTGCCATTTCCCGCGGAACAGGTGGAGACGATGACGCTATTTGAGGATGATTTCTTTCTCGCGTGTCCTCACGAGACATCCGCTCGCAACGCGCTCCACGCTGCGGAGCGCTGATCTGAGAGGCGAGCCGCTGTTGCTGTTGGAGGAGGGGCACTGCCTGCGCGAGCATGCACTGGAGGCCTGTAAGCTCCGAGATTCACAAATTACAGTGCCCTATCAGGCGACGAGCTTGGCGACCATTGTGCAGATGGTGGCCAACGGCATTGGTATTACGCTGCTGCCCGGCATGGCCGTCGAGTCCGGTATTGCGATCAATACTTCGCTCGCGGTCAGGCCATTCGATCAGACCAATGTCACCCGGCAGATTGGTTTGATGTGGCGCAAGAAGACGCCTAGCGCGTGGAGTTCCGTCAGCTAGGCGAGCTCATCTGCGGAGCTGGTCAACCGTTGAGGCTAGCAGTGCGTCGTTAGCGTCGACGACCTTTGCCGCGGTGCTCCCCAGTATGTTGGGTGCGAAACGAACCACTGCCGGGTTTGACAATGCGGTGTCGCTTTGGCGGTTGGCGGGCGGGTATTAGGTGGTCTGCGCCATTGCCGATCAGATCGCGACGTCCCATTCTTTTGAGTGCTTTGCGCAGCAGTGGCCAGTTGTCGGGGTCGTGATAGCGAAGAAAGGCTTTGTGCAGGCGCCTCTGGGTGAGTTTTTTGACGGTGCTCAGGGTGTCGCCATTGCGCTTGACCCGCTGCAGAGGATTGCGCCCCGTGTGGTACATCGCTGTGGCGGTCGCCATGGGGGAGGGATAGAAGGTTTGCACCTGATCAGCGCGGAAGCGATGCTGCTTAAGCCATAGGGCGAGTGCCATCATGTCCTCGTCGGTGGTGCCTGGGTGGGCGGCAATGAAATAGGGGATCAAGTACTGTTTTTTACCGGCCTCACGCGAAAAGCGCTCAAACATCTCTGCAAAGCGGTCATAGCTGCCCATGCCGGGCTTCATCATTTTAGAAAGTGGCCCCGATTCAGTATGTTCTGGCGCAATTTTCAGGTAGCCACCTACGTGATGGGTCACCAATTCACGGACGTATTCGGGGCTTTCGACGGCGAGGTCGTAGCGAAGCCCTGAGGCAATCAGCACTTTTTTCACGCCCTCTGTCTCGCGCGCCTTGCGGTAGAGGTTGATCAGCGGAGTGTGGTCCGTATTCAGGTTTTTACAGATGCCGGGGTAAACGCAGCTCAGCTTTGCGGCAGGCGGCTTCAGTTTCCTTGTCTTTGCAGGCGATGCGCCACATGTTGGCGGTGGGACCGCCCAAATCCGAGATGACCCCGGTAAAGGCGGGGCTGGTATCACGTATCCGCTCGACTTCGCGAATGATGGAGGCTTCCGAGCGGCTCTGGATGATGCGCCCCTCGTGTTCGGTAATGGAGCAAAAGGTACAGCCGCCGAAACAGCCGCGCATGATATTCACTGAATGCTGGATCATGTCCATCGCAGGCACGGCGGCGCCGTTATAGGAAGGATGGGGGAGTCTCTGATACGGCAGTTCAAATACCCAGTCCAATTCATCCGTTTCCAGCGGGATGGGTGGCGGATTGAGCCAGACTTCGCGATCGCCGTGCGCCTGCACCATGGGCAGTGCGTTATGTGGGTTGGTTTCTTTATGGAACACCCGCGAGGCGTGCGCATAGAGAACAGGATCTTCTGCAACCGCCTCGGCTGACGGCAGCCGGATCGCATGGGTGTCGCATTTGGGACTCGCCATCAGGCGAACGGGTGTGGGTTCGGAGACGCCTGCCGCGTCAGTCTGAGCGTCGCTGCAGGGCTCGGGGTCCATGCCTTGATAGGGGTTGGGGTGCGCGTCAATTTTCCCCGGCTGATCCACCGATGTCGAATCGATCAGTATGCGATCGGCCGGCGGCGTGCGGGTGGTAAAAGCGGTGCCCCGGATATGCGTGAGGGTATCAATCGCTCGGCCTTCGGCCAGGCCGTGCGCAATCTCTACAATGGCCCGTTCGGCATTGCCGAACAGGAGCAGATCGGCGCGACTGTCGAGCAAAACAGAGCGCCTCACCCGATCACTCCAGTAGTCGTAGTGGGCAATACGGCGCAGGCTGGCTTCGATGCCGCCGATGATAATCGGTACGTCTCGAAAGGCCTCCCGGAGTCTCTGGCTGTAGACCGTCACGGCCCGGTCTGGCCGTCTGCCGGCGACATTGCCGGGCGTGTAGGCATCATCATTACGCCGCTTTTTGTCTGCGGTGTAGTGGTTAATCATGGAGTCCATGTTGCCGGCGGTCACGCCGAAAAAGAGATTGGGACGGCCGAGGACGGTGAAGGGTTCGGCAGACTGCCAATCGGGTTGCGCGATCATGCCGACCCTGAACCCCTGCGCTTCAAGCACGCGACCGATCACCGCCATGCCGAAACTGGGATGGTCTACATAGCCGTCACCCGACACGATGATGATGTCGCAACTGTCCCAGCCGAGTTGCTCCATTTCTTCGCGCGAAACGGGCAGCCAAGGAGCGGGGCCCAGGCATTCCGCCCAGAATTTGCGATAGTCATAGAGTACGGTCGGATTATCGCTCATATCGTTGTACCTGCTCTCGGACGTCGCTGGGAACATCGAGCTCCCCCCCGCAGTGATAGCAATGGAGTGCATCTAAACTGTGTCCTTGCTTGGCACAGACGGGACAGTTCCAGGGCAAGGTCGGATGGGACGGTCGTTGATCGTTAATACGCTCCCAGAGCTTTCGCGTGATGATGGCAGTGGGAACAGCAATGATTGAATAGCCTACCAGCATGCCAAAGCTCGCCACAAAGCGCCCCGCGGCGGTCTGCGGAACAAGATCACCGTATCCCACCGTAGTAATGGTGACCACTGCCCAGTAAATGCTAAGAGGGATGCTGGTGAAGCCATGAGCCGGGCCCTCGATGACGTAGATGACGCATGCGAACACCACCACCACCAGCATCACCAAGACCAGAAATACAAAAATGGAACGGGACGTGCTGCGAAGAACGCCCAGGATCTCGTTGAGTTCAGCGAACAGTGACACCAGGCGAAACACGCGAAATACCCGCAGCACACGCAGCAGTCTGATGACCACAAGCGGGGCCGCCTCGGGATATAGGAAGGCGATGTAGGTCGGCACAATGGCGAGTAGGTCAATGATGCCCCAGAAGCTAAACAGGTAGGCGGGTCTATTGTGGGTGCACCAAGTGCGGGTCGCGTATTCAAGTGTAAATAGCGCGGTAAAAAAAACTTCGGCGTACCAGAAGCCGGCGCCAAACAATCCGTCGAGCTCGGGCACCGAATCGAGCACCACCACCGTGACGCTCATCAAAATGAGCGCAATGAGTGCCATATCGAGGCGACGCCCCGCCAAGGTGCCGGTGCCAAAAATAATGACCTCCAGCTTGCGCTGCAGCGCGCTTTGCCCGGGCTCAGGACTGTCGCTGAGTGGATTGGGCTGCATGATCACAAAAGACCTTCTAGGCTGCGCCAAACGCTAGTGAGTATCAGTGGCTGTGCCGCTACCGTTGGGTGAATGCCATCTGCCTGCATGAGGTCGCGATTGAGGGCGACGGACGCTAACGGGAAGTCAGCCAATACGGCGTCCGTCCCTTCGATCGCGCCAGGAAAGCTGGCGCGGAATGCGTCGGTATAAAATTTTCCAAAGTTCGGCGGGATTTCCATGGGTAGTATCAGCACCTTGGCATTGGCGTCCTCGGCCAGCCCAATCATTTTGCTTAAATTGTCCCGTAGCTGGCCAACCGGATACCCCCGCAATCCGTCGTTGCCGCCCAGTTCGATGATGACGACTCGGGGTTTATGTGTGTTAGCAGATTAGGGAGTCTGCGCAAGCCGCCGGCTGACGTATCGCCTGATATACTCGCGTTAACGGTGCGATAGGGCCTGCCTTCTTCGCTCAGGCGGGTTTCCAGGAGCGCCACCCAGCCTTGCTCCAACGACATGCCGTAAGCCGCACTAATGCTGTCTCCCAATACCAGGATGGGCTGCGCGCTTTGGGCGCCTGCCGTGGTTGGGATAGCCAGTAATAGCGATCCAAGCCAAGCCATGACTCGTAAGCGTCGAGCGAGGACCCGCAGTATGATCAAAGTTAGTCAGCTCCTTAAAACCGTACCCACCGCCGATGGTGACCTCACCATCTTGCACGGGGTGAATCTCGAGATCGCAGCCGGCGCTTCTGCCGCTATTGTCGGTGCGTCTGGATCGGGTAAGTCTACCCTGCTGGGGCTTCTAGCGGGCATGGATGTCGCGTCGGCAGGCGAGATTTGGCTCGATGGTGAGTGCCTCGGTACCCTGAACGAAGATGAGCGAGCCAGGCTGCGCGCTGAAAAAATCGGCTTTGTGTTCCAGAGCTTTCAATTGCTGCCCGCGCTGACAGCCAAAGAAAACGTCATGCTCCCGCTAGAATTGGCCGGAGTGCCCGACGCTGGCGGCATTGCAGAGCGGTTCCTCGCCGAGGTCGGGCTGGAGAGCCGACTAGAGCATTACCCCACAACGCTCTCGGGGGGCGAGCAGCAGCGTGTCGCGATTGCGAGGGCTTTTGCGCGCGAGCCCAGCATTTTGTTTGCCGACGAGCCAACCGGTAATCTGGATACCCGCACCGGTGAGCGGGTCATCGACCTGCTATTCGATCTCAACGATAGGGCGAGCACCACGCTGGTGCTGGTCACCCATGATGAGCGGCTCGCCGAGCGCTGTGACCAGCGTTTTGCCATGACAGCAGGGGAGCTGAGCGGGCCGTGAGCGCTGATCTGTGAGGCAGACACTGACCTGGAAACTGCTGGCGCGGGAGTGGCGTAGCGGCGAGTTAGGCATTTTGCTGCTGGCCTTGGTGCTGGCCGTATCCGTGGTCGTGGGGGTCAGTAGTTTCGTGACGAGATTGCAGTCGGCCTTGTTGTCGGAAAGTGCGCGCTTTCTCGCCGCCGATATGGTGGTGGTCAGTCGAACGCCGCTGCCAATGGAATGGTTGGCCGAAGCGGGACAGATGGGACTGGCAACGACGGAGGGTGTGGGCTTCCCCTCGATGGCTGTCGCCGACGTGGATCATATGGCGCTGGTGTCGATCAAAGCGATTTCTGCTGGTTATCCTTTGCGAGGAGCGCTGCAGTGGTCTGCCGAGCCTTACGGCGCTCTGCGTTCCGACGGTGCGATCCCTCAAAGTGGTGAAGTCTGGCTGGCGCCGCGCTTGTTCGCGTTACTCGATGTGGGATTGGGCGATGAGGTTATCGTTGGCGAGACGAGACTGAAGGTCTCCGGTGCGGTGCGGAGTGAACCCGACGCCACTACCGCAGTGTTTGGCTTTGGGCCAAGATTGCTGATGAATGCGGCCGATATAGAGGCGACCGGTGTTGTGCAGCCCGGTAGCCGGGTTGAGTATCGTTTGTTGCTCGGGGGCGCGTCTAACGCGATTGCTGAGTTCACAGAGTGGGTGACACCGCAGCTTGGGGCAGGGCCAGCGGCTTGACTCGGTGGAGGGAGCACAGCCCGGCATTGCCACCACACTCGATCGCGCCCAGGGATTTTTGCTCCTCGCGGGCAGTCTCGCTGTGGTGCTAGCGGCCGCAGCGATCACATTGGCGAGTCGCCGCTTCGCCGAACGGCATACCCAATACGTGGCTATTCTGAAAAGTCTCGGCGCCCAGTCTCGTGAAATTGCGCAGCTCTACGGTCGCAGTTTGTTTTGGATGGGGCTGGGTGGGACCGCCATCGGATGCGGCATCGGATGGGGGCTTCAGGAGCTTTTTATTCGGTTATTGGGCGCTTTGCTTCCCGTTGCGCCCGGTGCTGCCGGGTGGCAGCCGGCTTTGATCGGTGCGGTAACAGCGGGGGTTTGTCTTTTCTTTTTTGCTTGGCCGCCCCTCCGACGTCTTGGGCAGGCCTCTCCGCTTCGCGTATTACGCGCTGACATTGGCGTGGCGGACGTGCAGCGTTTTCGAGATTTCTTGCTTGGTGGCCTGTCGATTGTTGCGCTCATGTGGTGGTACAGCGGCAGTGCGGTGGTGACCGGGGCGGTCATCACCGGTCTAGGCGTGGTGATCGGTCTTGGATTTTTTGCCGCTCGTTTGCTGCTCTCGGGTGGCAGGTCAGTAGGGGGCTTCGCTGGCAGCATCTGGCGTGTCGCTTTGGCCGGTTTGCAGCGGCGCGGCCGCGCGAATGCACTGCAAATGGTGATCTTCGCGATGGCGATTATGCTCATGTTGCTGCTATCGGTGGTGCGCTCGTCGCTGATCGGTCAGTGGCAGTCCCAGCTTCCTGCCGATGCGCCCAACCATTTTCTGTTAAATCTCGCGCCCGAGGAGCGACCCGCACTCGAAGGGTTTTTTGGTGATAACGAGATTGCTTCCGAGACCCTCTACCCTATGACCCGGGGTCGTGTAGTTAGCGTCAATGACGCGGAGTTGCCTAAATGGCAGGAGGTAGAAGTACAGGGTGTCCCTCGCCAGAGAGAGGCCAACTTCACCTGGTCAGATCAGCTGCCCCGCGGCAATGTGCTCGTGGAAGGCGATTGGTGGCCCGCTGACGCGGAGCAACCCTGGGTTTCTGTCGAAGAAGACTTTGCTGAGGATCTTGGGGCGAGGGTCGGCGATCGATTGGCGGTGCGTATTGGAGCGGACACCCTTGAGGTAACCGTGCACAGCATTCGATCGGTAGATTGGCAGTCCATGCGGCCGAACTTTTTTATGGTCTTCCCGCGCGCTGTACTTGAGCGCTTCCCCGGCATGTACATGACCAGTTTTCGTCTGCTGCCGGAGCAGAAGCCATTGCTCAATCAGTTGGTCAATGTCCTGCCAACCGTCACAGTGATTGAGCTCGACATCGTCATCAAGGAAATGCGTTCGGTGGTGGATCAGGTTGCGCGCGCACTGGAGTTGGTGTTGGGCGTTATTCTGATGGCGGGGGGGCTGGTGCTGATTTCGGGAGTGCGATCCAGCTTGGACGGGCGGCTTCGGGAAAGCGCATTGTTGCGCGCCGTGGGTGCGCGTCGTGGGCTGGTGCTTGGCGCGCTCTGGATCGAGTTTCTCGTCTTAGGAGGCTTGGCGGGGGGCCTCGCCAGCGTCGGCGCCGAAGTGGCTGCCTGGGGGTTGCAGACCCAGGTATTTGAGATGACCTGGGCACCGACCCCCTTGATGTGGTGGTTAGGTCCGTTGGCGGGTGCCGTAATCGTGGGTGCCCTGGGCGTCTGGTCCTGTCGCCGCGTGGTCAGTGTGCCCCCGATCGTGCTGCTCAGAGAGGTTTAGCCGGCTCAGGCGCCTTCCGCGGCGATTGCCCGTCGCTGTCTGCTTAATCGTCGTCCAAGGCCGCTATCCGAGCAGGTGGGCGACCGCGTCCCGCTCTTCTGCCAGTTCCTGCGCCGTGGCGTCCATTTTGCCCCGGCTGAATTCGGCGATGTCGAGCCCTTGGACGATCTCCCACTGCCCCGCCTGACAGCGACAGGGAAAGGAGTAAATCAGACCGGGTTCGATGCCGTAGGAGCCGTCAGAGATGACACCCATCGACACCCAGTCATCGTCCGGGGTGCCCAGAGCCCAACTCCGCATATGGTCCACCGCAGCGTTCGCCGCCGACGCCGCAGAGGACGCGCCCCGCGCTTCGATTATGGCCGCGCCCCGTTGCTGGACCGTCGGAATAAAGGTCTCGCTATACCAGTTCATATCCAGCCCCTGCATCGCCGCCTGCTCGGCCACCAGTGCATGATGAAGATCAGGGTACTGCGTGGCAGAGTGGTTTCCCCAGATAATCATGTGACGAATGTCGTTCACCGTTGTGCCGGTCTTTTGGGCGAGTTGGGTTTTGGCGCGGTTGTGATCCAGTCGCATCATGGCGGTAAACTGCCTCGGATCGACATCCGGCGCATTGCGCTGTGTGATCAGCGCGTTGGTGTTAGCCGGATTGCCGACCACCAGCACTTTGATGTCGCGGCTGGCAACATCGTTGATGGCTTTGCCTTGAACACCAAAAATAGCGGCGTTGGCTTCCAGCAAATCCTTGCGCTCCATGCCCGGGCCCCGCGGTCGAGCCCCTACCAGCAGGGCATAATCCGAATCCTTGAAGGCGACTTCTGGGTCATCGGTACAGATGACGTCGGCCAGTAAGGGGAATGCACAGTCATCCAGCTCCATTTTGACGCCGCCCAACGCGTCCATCGCGGGGGTGATATCAAGCAGCTGTAAAATGACGGGTTGATCGTCACCCAGCATGGATCCCGAGGCGATTCGGAAAAGCAGGGCGTAACCAATTTGTCCGGCTGCTCCGGTGACAGTGACGCGAACGGGTGCTTTCATGATGGTGTTCCTTTGCGGTCAGAGAAAGGTAAAGCGGACTCAAAGCGGGTCGGATTGTCCTGTCAGACGAGATAAAACTCAAGTCTGGCGTAGATCCTACCCCGATAGGCTTTTGCGCGGAGGGGTTGTCTCTCCTATCATCCGCACTCAGCAGGCCTGTGCTGACCTGCGTCAATCGGGTCAGCGCATCAGGACAGACATATGACGCAAACAGATCACCAGACACTATCCGCAGGGCAGGGCAAGGACCCGCGCAAGGATCGGCATGAATTCAACAAGCTGCGTAAGCGGCTGCGGCGACAAGCGGGTAAGGCGATTGCCGACTTCAACATGATAGAGCCCGACGATCGCATTATGGTGTGTATCTCGGGGGGTAAGGATTCTTACGCGATGCTCGAGTTGCTGATGGCGCTGCGAGACAGCGCGCCGATCGACTTCGAGCTCGTTGCGGTAACGCTCGATCAAAAGCAGCCCGGATATCCGGAGGAGGTATTGCCTCAGTATCTCGAGACTCTCGGTATTCCGTTTTATATTCTCGAGCGCGATACGTATAGCGTGGTCCGATCAGTCATCCCGGAGGGGAAAACGACCTGTGGTTTGTGCTCCCGCCTGCGGCGCGGCACGCTGTATGGGTTTGCAGAGCAGATTGGTGCGAGCAAGATCGCCCTGGGACACCACCGAGACGATATCGTCGAGACCTTATTTCTCAATCTGTTTTTCGGCGGTAAGCTGAAGGCGATGCCGGCAAAGCTGAAAAGTGATGATGGCCGGCACGTTGTGATCCGGCCACTCGCTTACTGCCGGGAATCCGACCTTGAAGCCTATGCGAGGGTGATGGAGTTCCCCATCATTCCCTGCAATCTATGTGGTACTCAGGAGAATCTGCAGCGCCAGGAGATTAAGCAAATGCTCAAGGGCTGGGAGCGGGCGTACCCCGGTCGAACAGAGACAATTTTCCGGGCCCTGGGGAATGTTGCCCCCTCACACCTTCTTGATCACGAGCTGTTCGACTTTCAGAGTCTTAGCGTCGAGGTTGATGACACTCTGGGTCTGCCCGATATCCGGGTTGTCAATCTGTGACGCTTCTTCAGGCCAGTCAGGTTGGTATTGAGCGAGGAGATCGCCAGCTTCTGATCGAGGTCAGTTTTTCCGTGCGCGGGGGGGAAATCTGGCAGCTCGTGGGTGCAAACGGGGTCGGGAAGACGAGTCTTCTCAGAGCGCTGGCTGGGTTGGCGCGATTGGGCGTGGCGGGCGATATTCAACGCCACGCCAGTGTGCTTTACCTGGGACATGCCTCGGCGCTGAAACTCAGTTTAAGCGCGTTAGATAATCTGCGGTGTCATCCGGCTTGCGATGTCACGGCGTCGCAGGAGCGGATCGCCTCGGCTCTGGAGAAGGTGAGTCTTGCCGGTTATGAGGATCGCCCGGTCGGAGCCTTGTCGGCGGGACAGCAGCGCCGCGTCGCCCTCGCGAGACTACTTCTCAGCGAGGCGCCTTTGTGGTTGCTTGACGAACCCTTCACCGCGCTGGACGCAGCGGGATGTGATTGGCTGGAAGCGCGTATTCGAGAGCATGTGGAGGCGGGTGGGGCGACCGTTTTCACCAGCCATCAGCCCAGCCGCTTCGGCGCGCTGCAACAGGACCTGGATCTGACACAGTATGTTGCCTGATAGCCCGTTACTCTCGTTACACGCCGCCTTTACCCGGCAGTTTGTCCGGCATATGCGGTCACTCATGGCCAGTCCGGCCGACGTTGCCAACCCGTTGTTGTTTTTCTTTATGGTGGTCACGCTGTTTCCCCTCGGCCTGGGACCCGACCCCGACCGCCTCGCTACGATCGCCCCTGGCATTCTGTGGGTGGTCGCACTGTTGGCAAGCCTTATGGTCAGCGCCAAATTATTTGCCTCTGACTTTGAGGATGGCAGTTTGGAGCAGCTGGCGCTGGCGCCTTACCCGCTTGCGGTGCTGGTACTGGCAGAGGTGGCAGCGCATTGGCTGACGACCGGGTTTTTACTGGCGTTGGTATCGCCGCTGTTCGCGATCATGCTGGGTCTGCCCGAGCAGGGCCTGTCCACGCTGGTGGCCAGTTTGCTGTTCGGTACCCTATGCCTGACGCTCATTGGTGCGGTGGGTAGTGCGCTGACGGTTAGTATTCGTCGAGGGGGGCTCCTGCTCTCGCTGCTCATTATTCCGCTCAATGTTCCTGTGCTCATTTTTGGCACGACGGCAGTGACTGAGGCGGTGATTGGCGGTAACCCAGAGAGCTGGCTAGCGTTACTGGCTGGTCTTGCGCTGGGTTCGCTAGCGCTGACTCCGTTGGCCATTGGTGCTGCACTACGAGTGTCGTTGGACAGTTGAGCGGGTCAGTTGTTCAGGGTCTCAAGCCGGGCGGTAGACGCGTCAACGGCATTGGTTAGGCGCTATACTAGGGCTCATGTGGACCATCATTCATAAAATGGGCTCGCCGCCTTGGTTCTTCCGGTTCAGTGGAACGCTCGTGCGCTGGCTCTTACCCATCACCATCGCTTTGCTGCTGGTGGGTGCGGTTTGGGGCTTGTTAGTCGCGCCGCCAGATTTTCGACAGGGTAATTCCTACCGTATTATTTATATCCACGTCCCGGCAGCGGTGGTGGCGCTGGCCGGGTATTACGTGATGGCCCTTGCGGGCGCGGTCAGTCTGATCTGGCGGATCAAGATGGCTGACATCACGATGCGGGCAGCCGCGCCGGTAGGGGCCGTGTTAACGGCGATAGCGCTGGTAACGGGCGCGATCTGGGGCAAGCCGACCTGGGGTGCCTGGTGGGTCTGGGATGCGCGGATTACTTCTATGCTGATTTTGTTCTTTCTGTATCTTGGCGTGGTGGCTTTATTTGAGGCCTACGAGAATAAGACCGCGGCAGCGCGCGCTTGTGCGGTGTTGAGCCTGGTCGGAACGGTCAATATTCCGATCATCTATAAATCGGTCGATTGGTGGTACTCCTTGCATCAGCCCGCTTCGCTAAAATTGACGGGGGAGTCCGCCATTGACTCGAGCATGCTGTACCCGCTGTTGCTGATGATCTTGGCGTTTTATTGCCTTTTTGCCCTCACGGTATTGCTGAACATGCGCGCTGAGCTGGTGTGGGCTCACCGCGAATCGAGCTGGTTAAAGCAGTTGGCGGGGGGTGCTTGATGTATTTCGAGTCGCTCTCGGCGATGTGGCATATGGACGGACATGGCATTTATGTATGGCTGGCCTATGCGCTCACCGCGATCCCCCTGGCGCTCACAGTGTGGTTGCCCATCAAGCGGATTCGGCAACATTGGCGCTGGCTGGAAGCGGAGCAAAGGCGAGTGGCTCCGGCCGCTTCACGCACTGTTAATGAGGCAGGGGTTTAACGAGGCATGCATCCCATTCGAAAACAGCGGCTGGTTCTGGTCAGTCTGATGGTCGTGCTCTCCAGCGTGGCGATCGGACTCGTGGCGTTTGCGCTCCGAGATAACATCAACCTGTTCTACCCGCCCGCAGATGTGATTGCGGGTAAAGCGCCGACAGACAGAACGATTCGTCTGGGGGGGATGGTTGTAGAGGGCAGTATTGAGCGCAGTGAGACCGAGCTCGATACCACTTTTTGGGTCACAGATTACGAGGCCTCCGTCGCGGTCCGTTACAGCGGCATCCTCCCCGACTTGTTTGCCGAGGGAGAGGGTGTGGTCGCGGAGGGCATGCTCGACGGCGCCGGTACGCTGGTTGCGACGCAGGTGCTGGCCAAGCACGACGAGAACTATATGCCTCCCGAGGTAGCCGCGGCGCTTGAAGGGAAGATCGCACCTGCCGACAGGGCTGCATTGCCATGATTCCCGAGCTAGGCCATGTTGCGTTGATTATCGCCTTTGTTTTGGCGATGGGGCTCGCTGTCGTGCCGCTATGGGGCACCCTGCGACACGATATTGCGGCCATGAACATGGCGCCGTCTTTGGCGCTCGGGGTCACTATATTTGTCGGTATGGCGTTTGCGCTGCTGGCGACCAGTTTTTTACAAGACGATTTTTCAGTCGCGGTCGTCGCCGCTAACTCGAACAGCTTGTTGCCACCGATATTCAAGTTTTCGGCGCTATGGGGTAACCACGAGGGCTCGCTGCTGTTATGGGTGCTCATCCTCTCGGGCTGGATGACCGCAGTCGCCTACTTTAGCCGTGGTCTGCCGCTGGAAATGGTGGCGCGGGTATTAAGCGTAATGGGCATGATAGCAGTCGGGTTTCTCGCCTTTTCGCTGCTGACATCCAATCCTTTTGAGCGCCTTTTGCCCAACACTCCGCTCGATGGCAACGATCTTAATCCGCTGCTGCAGGATCCGGGATTGATCATTCATCCGCCGCTGCTGTACATGGGATATGTCGGCTTGTCTGTGCCCTTTGCCTTTGCAATCGCTGCGCTGTTGGGCGGCCGTTTGGACGCGTCCTGGGCGCGCTGGTCCCGGCCTTGGACTAACGTGGCGTGGGGGTTTCTGTCGCTCGGCATTATGCTCGGTAGCTGGTGGGCGTATTACGAGTTGGGGTGGGGAGGCTGGTGGTTCTGGGACCCCGTTGAAAATGCGTCGTTCATGCCATGGTTAATGGGCACGGCTCTGGTTCACAGCCTTGCGGCCACAGAAAAGCGCGGCGTCTTCCGCTCGTGGACCGTGCTGCTGGCCATCTTTGCTTTTTCATTGTCATTGCTCGGTACCTTTCTCGTGCGCTCCGGCGTGCTCACGAGCGTGCATGCGTTCGCGGCTGATCCCGAGCGCGGCTTGTTTATTCTGATTTTTCTCGCCCTGGTGGTAGGAGGGTCTTTACTGCTGTACGCCTTGCGGGCGCCGTCGGTGGCGAGCCGGGTAAGTTACACCGGGGTCTCCCGTGAGTCGCTGCTGATGATCAATAATCTGGTGTTCACGGTCGCGACCGTTGTAGTGTTGCTGGGCACTCTTTTCCCATTGGTGATGGACGCTTTCTCTCTGGGCAAATATTCGGTTGGGCCGCCTTATTTCAACGCCGTATTCGTGCCGTTGATGGCGCTGGTGATGCCGTTTATGACAGTCGGACCGCTCTCGCGCTGGCGAGAGGACTCGGCGAAGCGCTGGCTGCATGAGCTGCTGATGCCAGGGGTTGGGGTTCTGGTGGCAGCGCTGGTTCTTGCGTCGCTGGGTAGCGACGGCTTCAATATTTGGATAGCCCTCGCGGTGCTGCTCGCCGGATGGGTGGCACTGGGTGTGATCAAGGATCTCTGGCGCCGCATTGCCAGCGCGCCAGATGGTGAGCTGAAGTGGCGGCGGCTATCGCCCAGTTTTATGGGCATGACGTTGGCACATTTGGGTTTTGCAGCGGTAGTGCTGGGTGCGGTTGTTGTGACGCAGGAAAACCAGGAACGGGATCTGCGCATGGCCGTGGGGGACGTTGAAGAGTTGGGCGGTTATCGGTTTGAACTTCTGCGCCTGGGGCAGCAGGCCGGCCCGAACTACCTTGCGGATCAGGCGGTATTTGAGGTCACGCGCGACGGACAGATCATCGCCGGGCTGGTGCCAGAAAAGCGGCGTTATTTTGCCAGCGGTCAGATCATGACCGAGGCCGCGATCGACGCAAGCTTGTGGCGAGATCTTTATATCGCATTGGGTGAGCCAATCGGTGAGGATGCCTGGGCAGTGCGTCTGCAATACAAGCCCATGGTTCGCTGGTTGTGGTTGGGGTCGCTGATGATCGGTCTGGGTGCCTTGGTCACTGTCTTGGATCGTCGTTATCGATCGCAAACGGCGCGCAAGTCTGTGCCGACAGCCGGAGTCGCAGGGCTTGCGAGCTAAAAAATTTATTCCGCTAGTCGCGTTTGTGCTCTTAACCGGATTACTGTTCCGCGGATTGTCCATCGATCCGACGGCGCTGCCGGCAGCGCGCTTGGGGCAGCCTTTTCCCCCCTTCGCGCAGCCTGAGTTATTGAGCGGAGATGAGATTTCAGACGCGGCGCTCACCCCAAAGCCCGCATTGGTCAACGTTTGGGCAACCTGGTGCTACTCGTGCCGTGTGGAGCATCCTTATCTATTGTCTCTTGCCGAACAGGGCATTCCCATTTACGGATTAAATTACAAGGACGATTCCGCCAAGGCGCGGGATTGGCTCGAGCAGCTCGGTGATCCATACCGACTGAATATCGTTGATGTGGAAGGTTCGGTAGGCCTGGATCTGGGAGTCTATGGGGCACCCGAAACCTATGTGCTGGATGCCGATGGATACATTGTCCATCGTCATGTCGGAGTGCTTGATGAGGCGGTGTTTACCCGCGATTTCAGTCGCTGGTTTCCAGTCGACGCACTGCCAAAACGGATGCCTGCCATAGGAGTGGGATTATGAGCCGATTCGAGACGGTGCTGATCCTCAGTGCCCTATGGTGCCTTCTGGCGGCGTCCTCGGGCGCTCGGGCGGTGGTCGAGACCTACGAGTTTTCCTCTCAAGATCTGGAAGCGCGCTATCATCTTTTGAGTCAAGAGCTGCGCTGCCCTAAGTGTCAAAATCAGAATATTGCAGACTCTAACGCGCCGATTGCGCGTGATCTGCGGGTGGTGCTTTTCGAGCAGTTAGAGGCGGGCGCCACAGACGATGAAATCCTCGCCTTTATGGTCGCCCGGTACGGAGAGTTTGTGCGATATCGACCCGGTGTAGACCGGCAGACTTTATTACTCTGGGCCTCGCCCGGACTGCTTTTGGTGCTGGGGGCGGCGGGCCTGATAAGGCACTTTAGGCAGCGGAGGGACCGGACACTCGGGCTCCTGACGGATGCGGAGCAAGATCAAATCGAGCAGTTGCTCAGGGAGCCTCGCGCTTGAGCGACACTTTTCGGCTGGTCGCGACGCTTCTATTGCTGAGTGCAGGCACGCTAGTGGTGCTGTTGCCGAGGCTATGGCAGCGAGGGAGCACCCCGGAGACAAACGCGGACTGGCTGCGACTTCGGCAGAGTGAGTTAATAGAGGAAACACCGCAGCTTCGTGAAGAGGCAGCGCTTCGGCTGATCGAAGAGGGTGGCGTGAGCGAGCCCACCCTGACAGCCCACCGGGCCGTTTACTCGGGGCGGGGACAGCTGCTGGGTGTGCTGGGACTCACAGTCAGTGTCTGGCTGCTTTATGGGCAGCTCGGCAGCTGGGAAGACGTGCAGATCGCGCAGGAACTTGGGCGTATCGAGCAGTCAGAGCCCGAGGCGGTGCGGGCACTGATCGAGCGGATCACGGAGCGGGCTGAGGCGCGACCGACCAATGCTGACTACGCCTTGCTGTTGGGAGAGTATTACCTGTCGGGTAATGAGCCGGCCGAGGCGCTCCGCTATTACGAACGCCTGATCGCAGCGGGCGCCACAGCACCTGAGATTCTCGGCAAGTCGGCACAAGCTGAGTTTCTAGCCTCTAATCGAGTACTGAGTCGCCGCGCTCGTGCATGGGCCGAGCAGGCGCTGGCGGTTGATCCCACACAGGCTGCCGCGCTGGCCACATTGGGCATGGCCGCTTTCGAGGCGGCGGACTATCGGCAGGCAATCGTTTACTGGCAGCGGCTCCGTGATCTTGAAGCGCCCGGATCGCCGGGGCATGAGATGCTGGGGCAGGTGATTGAGCGATCACGTCGGGAGCTGGGCGAACCGATTGAGCCGATCGTTGTCGCGCCGGGTGTGGTGGTGAAGGTGTCAGTTCCCGAGCGTCAGTCGCCACCGGAGGGCTCGGTGATCTTCATTTTGGCTCGCCCTGAGGGCGCTAACGCAGGGATGCCTATCGCGGTGGTCCGCACCACTGCAGTTGAGTGGCCACTCACAGTGCGCCTTGACGACGGTTCTTCGATGGCGGGGCAGCGGCTGTCGGATTTTGCCCGGGTGTCGATCGAAGTGCAGATCTCCCAAAATGGCCAGCCCGGCCGTGACAATGCGCTGCTATGGAGTGCGCTCGAGTCGGTTCCGGTGGGCAGCGATGACCCTGTTTTAGTGCAGCTGGCCGCCGATTAATCCACGAAATTCGCCATCAAACATAGTGTTGTTGGCCGGAAGTCGATACACTACATGTTGTGTTTTTTGCGCGTTGCTGGGGCAATATGAGCCTCAAAGCGACGCCATCGCTATCCGGAAACAATAATGCGCCTCAAATCCATCAAATTGGCCGGCTTTAAGTCTTTCGTTGACCCCACCACGGTGCATTTTCCCGGCAACATGTGTGCAGTAGTGGGGCCTAACGGCTGTGGTAAGTCCAACATCATTGATGCAGTCAGATGGGTGATGGGCGAGAGCTCAGCAAAAACGCTGCGCGGCGAGTCCATGACTGACGTCATTTTTAATGGCACGACCAGTCGGCAGCCAGTGAGTCAGGCGTCGATCGAGCTCATATTCGATAATACTCAGGGCAGGGTGGCTGGAGAGTTCGCCGCTTACAACGAGATCTCTGTGAGGCGCGTCGTCACCAGGCAGGCGCAATCAGAGTATTACCTTAATGGGGCAAAGTGTCGCCGGCGTGATATCACCGACTTGTTTTTGGGAACCGGGCTGGGGCCCCGGAGTTACGCGATTATTGAGCAGGGAGTGGTCTCCAGGCTAATTGAATCAAAGCCCGAGGAGTTGCGTGTCTTTATCGAAGAGGCGGCGGGTATTTCGAAATACAAGGAGCGTCGACGGGAAACTGAGAGTCGGATGCGACGCACCACCGAGAATCTTGAGCGCCTCACGGATTTGCGCGATGAATTGCAGCGAAACCTCTCGCATTTGGATCGGCAGGCCAGGGCGGCAGAGAAGTACGCGGAGCTGAAAGCTGAGGAGCGAACGGTTCAAAGCGAGCTGTTTGCGATTCAATGGCGGCAGCTCAGTGCCTCGCGAGGTGAGGTCGCCGGAGAAATCGGCGCACTCGATGTTAAGCGGGAGGCCGCCAAAGCCGAAGTTACGCACACGATGAGCGAGATTGAGTCGTCGCGAACAGAACAGAGCGCGGCATCAGACGCCTTGAATGCAGCTCAGGAGCAGTTTTACGGCGTCGGCGGAGAGGTTACCCGTGTTGAGCAGGCCTTGCGCTTTGCGCAAGAGCGGAGAGGAGAGCTGCAGCGAGATCTGGAGCAGACTCGATCCAGCCTTGAGCAGACGCGGCAGGATCTCGAGACCGACCGGCAAAGACTCAGCGGTTGGCAGGAAGAGCTGGAGCGATCGGAGCCAGCGCTGACGGAGCTCTCGGCATCTTCACGGCTTGCGTCTGAGGCGCTGACTGCGGCAGACAGTGCAGTGCAAGCTTGGTCTCAGAATTGGGACGGCTTTAATGAGCGTGCTCGCGAGCCCAGTCAAACCGCTGAAGTCCAGCAGAGCCGCATTGCTTATCTCGAGCAGGTCCTGACCAAGTTGCAGGAGCGTCTGCAGCAGCAGCAGTCGGAGTGGGAGTCTCTATCCTCAACCCCCACTGATGCGAAGACATCACCGTTGGCGAAAAAAATCGAGCAAGCCGACCTGGCCATGGCGAAGCGGGAGGCCGAATTGGTTGAGCTCAAGGAGGATCTCGCTGGATCCCATGCGGCGATTGAGCAGGCTCGACGACAGCAGGACGACATCCGATCTGCGATTCAGGAAGCGCGGGGCCATATGGCCTCCCTCACTGCGCTGCAGGAGGCGGCTTCCGATGATCGGGAGCGCGCTTCATTGAGCGACTGGATTGAAACGGAGTCGCTACATTCCGACGGCACCGTGTATGCCTCGCTAGAGGTAGCGGCGGGCTGGGAGACGGCGATAGAACAGGTGTTGGGCGAGGCGTTATCGGCGCAGCTGCTGTCCGAGGTCGACGTGCGCGGATTACCCGGCGTCGAGGCATTGCCATCGGGCGCCTTTGTGGTGGATAACAGTATTGAGTCGCCCGCTGAGGTGCTGGGAACGCTGGCTTCGCATGTAAAAGGCCCCGCTCGCGTGATGAGCTGGCTGCAGGCTGTCTTGGTGGCTGAGGACCTTGATGAGGCTCAGCGACTGTGCCGGAATTTGACGGCTGGTCAGTCTGTCGTGACTCCCGACGGACATTGGCTGGGGCCCGGATGGCATCGGCGTCGATCGGGTGCGGATACTGCCGCAGGGATGATCGCGCGGCAGGGGCAGCTAGATAGCCTGAAGGAGGAGTTGGACAAAGCCCGAGCCGAGGCTGACCAGGTGGAAAAGACCATCAGTGAGTTGATCAAAGCCCGGGTTGACCTTGAGAAGCAGGCTTCGCAGGCGCAGCAGGCGCAGCAGGCCGGAGTGAATGAGCGTGCCGAGTGGATTGCCGAGCAGCGCGCTGCTGCCACCAAGGTCGAGCAACAGCTGCAGCGTCGCAATCGACTTAAAGCGGAGATAGAGGATACCGAGAAGCAATACCAACTGGAGCAGACTCATCTTGGTGAGGCGCGGAAATTACTGTCTGCCTCGCTGGATCAAATGGAGGTCGATCGAATTGAGCGCGAGCGGCTGCAAACTGAGCGCGTGTCGGTGACTGAGGCATTGACTCAGAAACGTGACGCGTCGCGTGAGGCGTCAGCTGCTCTGATGCGCGGTGACCTTCAGAGCCAGAACCTGCAGGCTCAGGTTGCCACGTTGAAACAGAGCATCAGCCGAATGGAGACCCAATTGCGCGACCTGGAATCTCGCGAGACAGAGCTGACAGGTACATTGCCCATTGGCGATGATCCAGATGCCGAGAATAAGGCGCGATTGGCCGAGCTGCTGGAGCAACGCGTGGTCGCAGAGGCTGAGCTCAATAGCCAGCGGGCCCGAGTGAGTGATATCGAAGGTAAGTTGCGCGACCTGGATACGTTACGGATGAATCAGGAGCAAGCGGCGCAGGAGATCCAGTCAGACATCGAACGTTTCCGTTTGCAGGAGGCGGAGACGGCGGTGCGACTGGAGACCCTGTCCGAGGAGATCGCTAAACGGGATGCCGTGCCGCAGGAGATTGCGGCAGCGCTCCCCGAGGAGGCCACCGAGGCGGAGTGGCAAACCAAAGTAGATCGCGCCGCCGCCCGCATAAACCGGCTTGGGCCGATCAACCTGGCTGCGATTGATGAGCACGCCAAAGCGTCGGAGCGAAAACAGTATCTCGATGCGCAAAATAGTGATCTTGAGGCGGCATTAGAGACGCTGAGATCCGCGATTCGAAAAATCGACAAAGAGACCCGGCAGCGATTCAAGGATACGTTCGACCAAATCAACACCGGGTTTGCGGAGCTGTTCCCAAGGGTCTTTGGTGGCGGCACCGCCTGCCTTGAAATGACAGGAGATGATTTGCTGGACACTGGGGTGGCGATTTTCGCGCGACCGCCGGGCAAAAAGAACTCGACAATTCACTTGTTGTCAGGCGGTGAGAAAGCGATGACGGCCATCGCGCTGGTGTTCTCGATATTCCAGCTCAATCCGGCACCGTTTTGTATGCTGGATGAGGTCGATGCGCCGCTGGATGATGCCAATGTGGGCCGCTACGCCAGAATGGTTCGGGAGATGGCTGAAAAGGTGCAGTTTGTCTTCATTACTCACAACAAGATCACGATGGAAGCCGCAGATCAGCTTATGGGAGTCACCATGCAAGAGCCGGGAGTGTCGCGCTTGGTGACGGTGGACGTGGAAGAGGCCGCTCAGCTGGCCGCCAGCTAGGGATTTCCGAATGGAACAACTGTCGATACGAGACTGGATGATCCTCATAGGTGGGATGATGATCGCAGCGGTATTGATCGATGCGGTGCGGCGATACTGGCGGGAGCGACGCGCGGAGCTCAAGCTGAACGCCCGGATTGAAAAATCGGGCCCCCTTTCAAACGATGATGATGCCTTCAATCTGCTGACCGAGTTGCCCAATGGTGGAGCGCGCATCGTTCAGCGGGATGACCTGCAGATCGATGAGCCCGGTCAGGTCTCTGAGGCGACGCCGGGCTCGATGGAGCAAGACGTTGCGTCTTTACCTGGTGATGAGGCCAGTGCGACAGAAGCGCCCTCGCCGGCGGCGATGCCTGACCCGATTGACGTTGCCGTTGAGGCGCAGGCCCCCGTGTCGGACCCGGTGAGCCATTTCGAAGCGGCAGAGCCCGGTTCCAGCTCGGCTACGGAGGGTGAACGCCCCGTCGACTCTGCGACGCGACGCAGAACGATCAAGCCTCCATCGGATGCTCCGCCGGCCCCGTCTGAAGTGCCAAGCAATGACGCCGGCACAGTGGATTGGTTGGATACGCTGGAACCGGAGCAGGAGGGCGAGACGGACGGTCCGGAGCATGGCCGGCTCCCGAGAGGCGCAAACACCCACGTTTTTATTCTCTACGCGGTGGCGCGCTCTGAGGAGAGTTTCTCCGGAATGGACATTCTTGAGACCCTGCTGGCTTGCGACCTCCGGTTTGGTGATATGGATTTTTTCCATCGACATGAGAGGGCATCCGGTCGCGGCGCCATTGAGTTCAGCGTGGCAAACATGATGAAGCCGGGTGTGTTTGATATCGACAATATGGAGCCGCTGCAGACCAGGGGCTTGATGTTTTTCGTCACGCTGCCCGGGCCCGCTGACATGCTGAAGGCATTCGACTATATGTATGAAACGGTCAAGGTCGTCGCAAAAGCGCTAGACGCTGATATTCAGGATGAGACCCGCAGCGTCATTACCAGGCAGAGCCTTGAGCACATGCGTCAGCAAATCCGGGAGCTCGAGCGCCGCTTACTTGTACGTCGGAACTGACCGGTGACGACCTCACCAGCAGAGGAAGCCGCGGCCTTAAGAGACCAGCTCTCGCGTTGGTCAGTGGCATACTTTGAACTGGACGCCCCGATCGTCCCCGATGCGGATTACGATGCATCGATGCGACGTTTGGAGGCGCTGGAGGCCGAGCACCCCGCTCTTCAGACACCTGACTCGCCCACACGGCGCGTCGGGTCTGCGCCGTTAAGCAGCTTCGATTCCGTCGACCACCGCTTGCCGATGCTGTCCCTCGATAATGCGTTTTCGGCTGAGGAGCTGAAGGACTTCCACCGTCGAGCGACGGAGCGACTGGGCTTGACGGAGATGTCGTACTGCTGCGAACCCAAGCTCGATGGGGTCGCCGTGAGCATTGTGTATGAGCAGGGAAAGATGACGCTTGCCGCCACCCGCGGCGACGGCACGTCGGGCGAAAACGTTACGGCTAACGTTCGCACGATAAAAAATGTGCCGCTGACGTTAGTGGGAGACGCGATTCCGTCTTATCTCGAAGTACGGGGAGAGGTGGTCATCCCGCGCGAGGCGTTCGAGAGAATGAATGCGCGCGCCACAGCGGTGGGTGAAAAGGTCTTCGTCAATCCGCGGAACGCCGCGGCAGGCAGCCTTCGGCAATTGGACTCAAGCATCACGTCGAAAAGGCCGTTGGCGTTCACGGCCTATTCTGTGGGGGTGGTGGAAGGGGAATTGCCACCGTTTCACGATGCCACATTGCAGCGTCTCGGCGAGTGGGGGCTGCCGATTTCCAAGTACATGGAAACCGTGACAGGGATTGCCGCCTGCGAGACCTACTACGAGGCCATCGCTGCGAAGAGAGAGGCACTACCTTTTGACATCGATGGCATTGTGTTCAAGGTCAATGGCATCGCGGAGCAGGAAAAGCTGGGCTTTGTATCACGGGCGCCACGGTGGGCCATCGCACGCAAATTTCCTGCACAAGAGGTGAGTACGCGTTTGCTGGGTGTCGATTTTCAGGTGGGGCGAACGGGCGCCATTACACCCGTGGCGCGACTGGATCCTGTTTTTGTGGGGGGGGTAACCGTCAGTAATGCCACGCTTCATAACGCGGACGAAATCGAGCGTTTGGGCGTGCAGATCGGTGACACGATTATTGTTCGCCGCGCAGGCGATGTTATTCCGCAGATAGTTTCTGTGGTTGAGTCTGGCAGAGCGAACTCGGTAACGGAGCGGAAGGTCATTCAGTTTCCCGCGCACTGTCCCGACTGCGGGTCAGACGTCTTTCGCGAGGAAGGCGAAGCGGTGGTGCGCTGCGTGGGCGGTATGGCCTGCGCGGCACAGCTCAAGGCGGTGATTCGTCACTTTGCTTCGCGCAAGGCGCTGGACATCGAAGGGCTGGGAGACAAATTAATCGACCAGTTGGTCGACGACGGTCTGGTTACGACGGTCGCCGACCTTTTTCGACTGGGTAAGGAGCAGCTGGCGTCATTGGAGAGAATGGGGGAGAGGTCGAGTGAGAATCTGTTGACTTCGCTGGCGAACTCGCAGGTCACTACCTTGCCACGATTTATCTATGCACTGGGCATCAGGGAAGTGGGCGAAGCCACTGCTCGGGCGCTAGCACAGCATTTTTTGACACTGGAAGACTTACTGGCTGCACCCGCCGATGTACTGGAGGGAGTGGACGATGTGGGTCCTGTCGTGGCGCGCCATATTCGCGCGTTTGCTTGCGATGAGCGCAACCGGCAGGTGCTCTCGGATCTAATGGCCGCGGGTGTTAATTGGCCGGCGGTATCAGTTGCTGACGGTGATGGCCCGCTGGCCGGCACAGTATGGGTTGTGACGGGAAAGCTCGAAACCACGGGGCGCGACGACGCCGAGCAGCGCCTTCGGGCCTTGGGCGCCAAAACGGCCAGCAGCGTTTCGAGCAAAACAAGTACGGTACTGGCGGGCCCCGGGGCGGGTAGTAAGCGGAAAAAGGCAGAGGGGTTGGGCGTGTCGATTATTGATGAAGCCGAATGGCTGGCCATGCTGGAGGAGCTCGAATGACAACTGCAAACCTCATCCGATACGGCTTGGTCGTCTTCGCGGTGACGCTCATGATGGGCTGTGCAACCTCACCTCCGGAGGAGGTGGATAATGTCTGTGACATTTTTCGAGAGAAATCGGGCTGGTACAAAGATGCCAAAGAATCCCGAGCGCGCTGGGGGGTTCCCGTTTCCGTCTCGATGGCGTTTATGTATCAGGAGTCACGGTTCGTGGCCACGGCCAAGCCGCCGCGAAAAAAATGGTGGGGGGTGATTCCCGGTCCAAGGCCTTCTGATGCTTACGGCTACTCGCAGGCGAAAGACAGTACCTGGGAGTGGTACCAGCGCAGTACCGGGAACTACGGGGCTGATCGCGATGATTTCGGTGATGCCATTGATTTTATTGGCTGGTACAACAACGTCTCTCACAGGGAGCTGGGTCTCGATAAGCAGGATAGCTTTCGTCTCTACCTCGCCTATCATGAAGGGCATGGCGGTTACAGGAAGCAGAGCTACCGAGACAAGGATTGGTTGGTCGATGTGGCGCGTAAGGTAGACCGGCAGGCCCAGCGTTATAACGCGCAATTGCAGGAGTGCTCTGAGGAGCTTGAGCCACGGGGCTGGTTTGACTGGTGGTGACGGTGATTAAACGCGTGATTTTGCATTGTAGAGCTGTCATCGGAATGTCACAGAGCTCGACTTTAATAGGCTGGGTGAGCGCGCGGATCTGAGAGGGAGGCGACATGACCGCAAAGAAAGTGCTGGTGGTGGATGATGAGTCGAGTATTCGTGAAATGCTCCGACTGGCGCTTGAAATCGCCGACTTCGAGTGCGTCGAGGCGGCAGATATCCACGAGGCTTATCGGCTGATCACGGATAACGCTCCCGATATTGTGTTGCTCGACTGGATGCTGCCCGGTGGTACCGGTATCGAGCTACTTCGGCGATTGAAGAAGGAGGAGGCCACTCAGGCGCTTCCGGTCATTATGCTGACGGCAAAAACCCACGAGGACAATGTCATTCAGGGCCTTGAGGTTGGGGCCGATGATTACATCACCAAGCCATTCGCTCCCAAGGAGCTGATCGCACGCATGAAGGCGATATTGCGGCGTTCGGGTGGTGAAAGTGCGAGCAGCGAGCTTCGGGTCGGCGAGTTGGTTTTGGAGATCGACAGCCGGCGAGTGATTCTGGCTAACAAAGCACTCGAAATGGGTCCCACGGAGTTTAAGCTGCTGCATTTCTTTATGTCCCATCCGGAGCGAGCCTACTCACGATCTCAGGTGCTAGATAGGGTGTGGGGGGCCAACGTGTATGTGGAGGAGCGGACTGTTGACGTACACATTCGTCGCCTGAGAAAAGCGTTACAGGCAGGTGATCCCGTGTATGCAGACTTGATTCAGACCGTACGCGGAACGGGTTATCGTTTCTCGCCTCGCGATCTGGCGGTGGCGTGATCGAACGCAACTTTTTTCTGCTCGAGTCTCGTCGGTTTCTGCTCTCGCTGGCAGGGGGGGGTGTCTGTTGGCTCTTTACGAAGGACTGGATGCTATCGCTGCTCATAGCGGCTTCAGTACTCGCTGCGAGCTGGGGTTGGCAACTGGTGCGCGTTTACCGCTGGTTTGCGCATCCGGAGGACTTGCCGCCCATTGGTGGCGCGGGCGTGCGCAGTATTCTTCACGATGTCTATGTGTTGCGCAGCCGGCAACCACACAATGCACCAGCCACGCAGCGGTCCCAGCCCTATTTGAAAGAGTCTCTTGCCTCAATGAGGGATGCTGCGCTGATCATTGACGGCCCTGGAAATCTGGTCTGGTGTAATGACGCTGCAGAATATCTCTTGGGCATAAGCTTCGCGGAAGAGGAAGGAAAGCTGCTGTCAAAAATCCTACCGGGCAAGTCACTGAGGAAATACCTGCGCGAGGAGAACTTTCAGAAGCCGCTGCGGCTTAAGCCTGGGCCCGATCCAGAGTTTTGTTTGCAATTCGAATTCTCGCGATTTGGTGCCAATGACCGTCTCGTATTCGTAAAAGACGCGACAGAGCAGGATAAGCTAGAACGCATGCGCCGTGATTTCGTCGGGAACGTGTCCCACGAGCTGCGCACACCATTAACGGTAATAAAGGGCTATATCGAAACTCTCCAATCATTGGTTGCGGGATCTGACGCGGCTTTAAAAAAGTCGTTGCTTTCAATGGATACTCAGGCTTCGCGGATGGAAAGCTTGATTTCCGATCTGCTGTGGCTGTCTCGAATCGAAAGCGTCGAGGGCGAGCGCAAAGACGATCAGATCAATATGGTAGAGCTCCTCGCGGATCTTTGCGGAGAGCTCACTCCTGCTTGGGTTGATCGCGATATCGAGTTACTGACGCCTTCAAGTCAGCACATACTGGGTGACGCTGCAGAGTTGCGCAGCGCCATTAGTAATCTGGTCATCAACGCCCTGAAGTACAGCGAGGCAGTGGTGACGGTCAAGTGGACTGACACGGTGGTGGGTCCGGCGTTACTGGTGGAGGATCAAGGGCAGGGTATTGACGCAAAACATATCCCGCGTTTGACTGAGCGGTTTTATCGCGTTGAGAAAAGCCGCAGTCAGGCCACCGGAGGAACCGGGCTCGGTCTCGCTATCGTTAAGCATGTGGCGGTGTCCCACGATGCGAAGCTTTTTGTCGACAGCCAGCCCGGTCGCGGCAGCACGTTCCGTCTGGTGTTTCCCGCTGATCGCGCGGTGATTGCGGGCAACAGCCCCGCCGCGGCGACTAGCGCCTGAGCGGCGCTTTCCCCCTGACTTTGCGTCATGTACCGGTTAGCATGACCTGTCTTTGATACTGGACAGCTACAATGAGTCGATTCTGGGTCGAGACAGTGGCAGGGCTCAAGCCGTATGTGCCAGGCGAGCAGCCGGCTTCGGTCAGCCTGGTTAAGCTCAATACCAATGAGCATGCTTTGCCGCCGTCCGCAGCGGTTCTCGATGCCATTCGGGCGATCGAAGGGGATGACCTGCGTCGCTATCCTGATCCCGCCGCGGCAAAGCTTCGATCTATGATCGGCAGCGCTGAGTCACTGTCTCCAGAGCACGTGTTTGTCGGCAATGGTTCCGATGAGGTTCTGGCGCACCTCTGGTTTGGTTTTCTATCCGGACGCCCGGTCCAGACGCTCGATACGACCTACGGTTTTTACCCGGTGTGGGCGCGCCTTTATGGGTCTGAGCTGATTGAAGTACCCGTACACTCGGATTTTTCTGCCGATCTTGAATCGCTCACCGGGTCGGCTAATGCGATTGTGTTGGCAAATCCCAATGCGCCGACGGGTCTGGCGCTCAGTAGAAAAGAAATCGAAGCGTTGGTCGCGACAAACCGGGATAGGCTCGTTGTGATCGATGAGGCCTATTATGGGTTTGGCGCCGAGTCAGCAGCGCCTTTGGTGCCTGAATACGACAACTTAATCATCACCCGTAGCCTCTCGAAAAGTCATGCATTGGCCGGCTTGCGGGTGGGGTATGCGCTTGCGCAACCCGAGCTGATTGAGGGGCTGAATCGAGTAAAAGACTCCTTCAACTCTTACCCCCTCGATGCAGTCGCCCAGGCCGCCGCTGCGGCGGCTATCGACGATTCGGATTGGTTGCTTCACGCCTCTGCTGTGGTGGCCGAAAGCCGGCAGGTTATGGCCGATGGGTTGATCGAGCTTGGGTTTGAAGTGCTGCCCTCCCTCGCAAATTTTATATTCGTTCGCCACCAGCAGCTCTCGGGTGCGCGCCTTTTTGACGAGCTTCGCGTGAGAGACATGCTGGTTCGCCGGTGGGATCATGCGCGGATCTCGGAGTGGCTGAGAATCTCCGTGGGTACACGGGCACAGGCAGATCAGTTACTGCATGGTGTGCGAGAGATCCTGCAGGCCAATGCGCCCTGATTCTGCGTTGGTTAACGGCGGCGCAGTACGATAGACCCAATGCTGTATCCCGCGCCAAAAGAACACAGCACCGCGAGATCTCCTGATACAAGATCCGCGCTATGTTTGTGGAAAGCAATGATTGAGCCGGCAGATGAGGTGTTCGCATATTCATCAAGGATAGTGGGCGACTCGAGAGCGGACGGGTCTCGTCCGAACACTTTGCGCGCGATCAGGTCGTTCATGTTCTGGTTCGCCTGATGGAGCCAGATCCGCTTGAGGTCGTCGGGTGAGATATCCATCGCGGCGAGTTGAGCCGTAATCTGCTCTGCGACCGCGGGGCAGACTTCCTTGAAGACCTTTCGGCCTTCTTGAATAAACAGCTTGTCCGTTTGCCCAATGCCACGCTCATCCGCGCGGTTCAGGAAGCCAAAATTGTTGCGGATGTTATTAGAGAAGAGGGTCTGCAGGCGAGTGTCCAATATGTCCCAGCCAGTGTCCGCACGAGCGGTTTCACTGCTCTCGATTACCACCGCGGTGGCGACATCGCCGAAAATAAAATGCGAATCGCGATCGCGAAAGTTCAGATGGCCCGTGCAGATTTCCGGGTTGACGACTAGGACGCGTCGCGCACTGCCAGACTTGACCGCATCGCTAGCCTGCTGGATGCCAAAGGTGGCTGAGGAACAGGCTACGTTCATGTCAAACGCAAAGCCGCCGGCACCGAGCGCCGCCTGCACCTCAACGGCCATCGCGGGATAAGCCCGTTGCATGTTGGAAGCGGCGAGGATCACCGCGTCTAGCTGGTCAGCGCCAATGTCGGCCTGCGCGAGCGCCTGCTCTGCTGCCTGACAGGCGATTTCGCACATTACAGACGGTTCTTCGTTCGATCGCTCCGGAATCTCCGGCACCATGCGATGCGGATCAAGGATGCCCGCTTTATTAATGACGTAGCGCGATTTGATGCCAGATGCTTTCTCAATAAATTCAGCCGAAGAATGCGTCTTGGCCTCAATCGCTCCCTCGGCAATGCCTTGACTGTGCTCCGTGTTGAAGAGGTCTACCCAGGCGTTGAAGGAGGCGACGAGCTCTTCGTTGCTGATGGCCTCCTTTGGAGTATAGAGCCCAGAGCCTGTGATGACTGCGGAGGCGGACATTGCGTGTTACCGCTTATCCACTGGGATGAAGTCCCTTTGCGTTTCACCCGTATAAAGCTGACGCGGTCGACCGATTCGGTAAGCGCCACCAATCATTTCGTTCCAGTGCGCAATCCAGCCAACGGTGCGGCCAATGGCAAAAATAACCGTGAACATCGAGGTCGGAATACCGAGGGCTTTCAAAATAATGCCCGAGTAGAAGTCGACATTGGGATACAGCTTTTTCTCGATGAAATACTCATCCTGCAGAGCAATCTCTTCAAGCCGCTTGGCAATTTCAAGATTCTCATCTTCGATGCCGAGCTCAGCGAGCACTTCGTCTGCTGCCTGCTTCATCACCTTGGCGCGCGGGTCGAAGTTTTTGTAAACCCTGTGACCAAAACCCATCAGCCGGAACGGATCGTCCTTGTCCTTGGCTCGCGCAATAAATTCGTCGATGCGGTCCACCGTGCCGATTTCTTCCAGCATTTTCACTACGGCTTCGTTAGCGCCGCCGTGGGAGGGTCCCCACAGTGCGGCGATGCCGGCTGCAATACAGGCAAACGGGTTCGCCTGCGAGGAGCCGGCGAGACGTACCGTTGAGGTTGAGGCGTTTTGTTCATGATCGGCGTGAAGCAGGAAGACGCGGTCCATTGCACGTGCAATCGTCGGAGAGACTGTGGTGGACTCGCAGGGATTGCCAAACATCATGTGCAGGAAGTTGGCTGCGTAATCGAGGTTGTTGTCCGGATACATAAAGGGTTGGCCGATCGAGAACTTATAACTCATGGCGGCGATCGTCGGCATTTTGGCGATTAATCGAAAGGCCGCGACTTCTCGGTGCCACGGATCCGATATGTCAGTGGAATCATGGTAAAACGCAGAGAGCGCGCCGACTACCCCACACATGATCGCCATGGGATGCGCGTCGCGTCGGAAGCCGTTGAAAAACGTCCTGATTTGCTCATGAACCATCGTATGACGCGTCATGATGCCAACGAACTCGTCCTTCTGGTCAGCGGTCGGTAACTCTCCGTTCAGCAGCAGATAGCAGGTCTCGAGGTAGTCGGAATGCTCGGCCAGTTGCTCAATCGGGTAACCGCGGTGCAGTAAAATACCGTTCTCGCCATCGATAAACGTGATTTGTGACTCGCATGCGGCAGTCGACGTAAAGCCCGGATCGTAGGTGAAATAGCCGTTTGCGGTGAGTTTTCCTACGTCCACCACATCCGGGCCCAACGTGCCGGAGTGCACCGCCAGATCGATCGTCTTTTGGGATCCGTCCTCATGCGTGAGGCTTAGGGTCGCTTGTTTTTCAGACATGAGGTCTTCTACCGCAGAAATAAAGAGGGTGCCAAACTAATGCTGAGCGCGTGCCATGTCAATTTGAAAGGCGCTTTGAGGCGTGTTCCGGCGCTCGGAGATAAGGGTGGCGTGCGGAGAAATTGTAATCGATTGTGAGCACACCTATACTTCTGGCCGCGACCGGTCAGCATCAGCGACCCGATCAATGTGTAGTGACTAACAATACCTGAGAGTAAACGTGAGACCGACTTCAAGAGATACGCGTCCAGTGAATCTGGACCTCGGCACCATTGACCTGCCGGTAACAGCCTATGCCTCCATCGCCCACCGGGTGACGGGCGTGCTGATGTTTTTTGCCAGTTTCCTGCTGCTGTGGGCGCTCGATCTGAGCCTCACTTCCGAGACCTCTTTCAACAGCTTGGGTGATCTGCTGTCATCACCGTTGGCGAAGGGAGTGAGTTGGGCGATCGCCTCGATCCTTACCTATCATGCGCTGGCCGGTATCAAGCACCTCATCATGGACGCGGGAATCGGAGAAACCATGCGCGGGGGCGTGATGGGCGCGCGCATCGTGTTTGTGTTGGCGGCCATTAGCGCAGTGGTATGGGGGTTGCTGATATGGTGACCTCGGTAACAAGCTTTAGTCGCACCGGGCTATCAGATTGGCTCATTCAGCGTGTGACCTCACTGGTGCTCCTGGCATATTTTATTGTGATCGCCTACCAGTTAGTGGGTTCAGTTGACTACACTTCGTGGCGCTTGTTGTTCGATCAGACGTGGATGAAGGTGTTTACCCTCATGGCTGCGTTGTCTCTTGTGGCACACAGCTGGATCGGATTGTGGTCTGTTTTTACCGACTACCTGACCGAGAGGATGTTGGGGCCAAAGGGAAATATCATCAGACTGCTCAGTCAGCTGGGGGCGTCGCTGGCGCTGTTCGGTTATGTGATTTGGGTGGTGGTCATCATCTGGAGTTGAGACTGCTTGGCCCGATCAAGACGACGGGTTGATACGAGCAAGCGAACTGCATGGGATAAGTGAGTGTTATGAGAACGATTTCTTTTGATGGAGTCATTGTTGGCGGTGGTGGTGCTGGTATGCGTGCTGCATTGCAGTTGGCGCAGTCCGGATATAAGACCGCGGTTATCTCCAAAGTCTTTCCAACGCGGTCCCACACGGTGTCGGCTCAGGGTGGGATTACCTGTGCGATCGCTAGTGCGGATCCTGAAGACGATTGGCGTTGGCACATGTATGACACGGTAAAGGGCTCAGACTATATCGGCGATCAAGACGCGATCGAGTACATGTGCTCTGTAGGCCCCGAGGCCATTTTCGAGTTGGAGCATATGGGACTGCCGTTTTCGCGAACGGAAGAAGGCAGAATTTACCAGCGGCCTTTTGGAGGCCAGTCGAAAAACTTTGGCGAGGGTGGTCAGGCGGCGCGAACTTGCGCGGCCGCTGATCGTACCGGGCACGCACTGCTGCATACGCTGTACCAGAACAATATTAAAAATGAGACCGTGTTCTTTAATGAGTGGTTTGCAGTAGACCTGGTGAAGAATCAGGACGGAGCAGTGGTCGGTGTGATTGCCATTTGCATCGAAACCGGCGAGACGGTCTACGTTAAATCCAAGGCGACCGTTTTTGCGACTGGGGGCGCCGGTAGAATTTATGCTTCAACCACGAACGCCCACATCAATACCGGTGACGGGATGGGTATGGCCTTGCGGGCGGGCGTTCCTGCGCAAGACATGGAGATGTGGCAGTTTCACCCCACAGGCATTTACGGCGCCGGCACGCTGGTGACTGAGGGCTGTCGTGGAGAGGGCGGTTATCTGGTGAATAAAGACGGCGAGCGCTTTATGGAGCGTTATGCGCCGAACGCCAAGGACCTGGCGGGTCGAGATGTCGTGGCTCGATCAATGGTTTTGGAAATTCTTGAGGGTAGGGGATGCGGCCCCAATGGTGATCACGTGAAGCTCAAGCTCGATCACCTTGGTGAGGACGTGCTGGAGTCGCGACTGCCAGGTATTTGCGAACTCAGCCGCACTTTTGCTCATGTCGACCCGGTAAAAGAGCCCATTCCTGTCGTGCCGACCTGTCATTACATGATGGGCGGCATACCGACTAACGTTCATGGGCAGGCACTGACAGTGGATGCGAGCGGCAACGACACGGTGATCCCGGGACTGTATGCCTGTGGTGAGGTCGCGTGCGTATCGGTGCATGGCGCTAATCGACTGGGCGGCAATTCGCTGCTGGATCTCGTGGTGTTTGGCCGCGCTTCCGGATTGTTTATTGAAAAATCCCTGCGCGATGGGATCGAATTACGCGACGCGTCGCAGACCGACATCGATGCAGCGGGCAGTCGTCTGGAGGCCCTGAATGCGCGCGCAAGTGGCGAACAGGTGGCGCCGCTACGTCACGAACTCCAGGAGATCATGCAGAATCATTTCGGGGTGTTCCGAACAGGGGAGTTCATGCGTGAAGGGATCGCCAAGCTGGACGACCTGAGGACGCGAGTCGAAAATGTCGCGCTGGCAGATCGATCGAATGCATTTAATACCTCGCGTATCGAGTGTCTGGAGCTGCAAAACCTGTTTGAGACGGCCGAAGCGACGGCTATAGTGGCCGAGGCGCGTGACGAGAGCCGAGGTGCGCATGCTCGCGAGGATTTCACCGAGCGGGACGACGAGAATTGGCTGTGCCACTCGCTGTATCAGGGTGAGAGCAAAAAAGTGTCGAAGCGCAGTGTGAACTTCACCCCGCAGACTGTTGAAACCTTCCAGCCCATGGCTAGAAGTTACTGATTTTTTAGGAGCGACCGCAAATGCTAGAGGTTAGCCTTTACCGCTATAACCCAGAGACTGACGAAGCCCCTTACATGCAGGATTTTTCTGTCGATACGAGTGGGCGGGACTTAATGGTGCTCGACGTGTTGGAGCTGATTAAGGCGGACTATGACGGCAGCGTGACCTATCGTCGTAGCTGCCGAGAGGGCGTATGCGGTTCCGATGGCCTTAACATGAACGGCAAAAATGGCCTCGCTTGCGTGACGCCGCTGTCCGAGACGGTCAAGGGCGAGAAATTGGTGATTCGACCCTTGCCTGGTCTGCCGGTCATCCGTGATCTTGTCGTTGACATGAGTCTTTTTTACGCGCAATACGAGAAGGTGCAGCCTTACCTGCAAAACCCCTCACCTGCCCCTGCGATTGAACGACTGCAGTCGCCTGAAGAGCGGGCGCAGCTCGACGGGCTTTATGAGTGCATTTTGTGCGCGTGTTGCTCAACCAGTTGTCCCTCTTTTTGGTGGAATCCGGATCGTTTTATCGGACCCGCGGGGCTGCTGCAGGCCTATCGGTTTCTGGCAGACAGCCGGGACACTGCCACAGAGGAGCGTCTCGGTAAGTTAGACGACCCCTTCAGCGTGTTCCGCTGTCATGGTATCCAGAACTGCGTGAATGTCTGCCCGAAGGGGCTAAACCCGACCAAGGCGATCGGTCACATCCGCACGATGTTGCTTAACCGCGCGACCTGATCCGGGTAGGCTAACGCTAATGCGTGCCGGTCGCAGCACCGTTATGCATAGCCTACATTCATGACAGCTGAAAATAAGTTGGCATATTATATATAACTAAGCGTTATGTATTGGGCTCGGTGGGGACGAATTGTCAGTATTGCCGCCGCTGAGCGGTTAATTTAACGCCCCAACCTCTACTCTTTTCCCTACACTCTCTGTTCACTCTGGGCCTGATAGTGACGTTTGTTGCCATCAGTCTGCCGCCGGGTGAGAAGGGGGCGAACGTGACACAGGCAACACCCATACCCGATATGCTGGCCCGCTGGGCGACCTCGCATATTTCGGGCGGTAATGCCGAATACGTTGACGCGTTGTACGAGGTCTATCTAACGGACCCGAACGGCGTTGCGCCCGAGTGGCGTGATTACTTCGATCAGTTACCCCGCGTGCCCAGCGAAACGAGCCTGGTGCACGACGTGCCCCATTCGGTATTACGGGACCGATTTGCGCGGATTTCGAAGATGCGGGTCAGAACTGACGCGACCGCTCCACATGACTCCCACGCGACCGAATACGAGCGCAAGCAGGTTCGTGTCGTCCAGCTTATTTCAGCCTACCGGCAACGAGGCCATCAGCAGGCGCAACTTGACCCGCTCGGACTGTCGGAACGGCCCACGGTTCCCGACCTGACGCTGTCTTTTCACGAGCTCAGTGAGGCGGATCTCGACACCACCTTTCAAGTCGGCACAGTCTATTTTGGCCGACCGGAGGCCACGCTGGCCCAAATCCGTGCAGACCTTGAGGCGACCTATTGCGGGACCGTTGGCGCCGAGTTTATGCATATTGTCGATACGGAGGAGCGGCACTGGATTATGAGTCGCATGGAGGCGGTGCGGAGTGCGCCCGACTTCGCAGCCGAGCAGCGACTCAATATTCTCCGGCAGCTCAATGGCGCTGAGGGGCTCGAGCGGTCGCTGGGGTCAAAATATCCGGGCACCAAACGATTCGGGCTTGAGGGCGGGGAGAGTCTCATACCCATGATGGCCGAGGCGATTCAGAGAATCGGCGGGTATGGCGGCAAGGAGATTTGCATCGGAATGGCCCACCGTGGCCGACTGAACGTGCTGGTGAATATCCTCGGCAAAAACCCGGTTGATTTGTTTGACGAGTTTGAGGGAAGGGTTAACCACATTGGCTCGGGGGACGTGAAATACCATCAGGGTTTTTCCTCCAATATGATGACCCCGGGGGGCGAAGTACATCTCGCGCTGGCCTTTAATCCGTCACACCTTGAAATCGTCTCGCCGGTGGTCGAGGGATCCGTTCGCGCCCGGCAGGATCGGCGAGAGGACTCGGTGGGCGATTCGGTGGTTCCCATAGTGCTTCATGGGGACGCGGCGTTTGCCGGACAGGGTGTGGTGATGGAGACCTTTCAGATGTCCCAGACGCGCGCCTACCGGACCGGCGGCACGCTACACATTGTGCTCAATAATCAGATTGGTTTTACCACAAGCGAACCTGCAGATGCGCGCTCCACCGAGTACTGCACGGATATCGCCAAGATGGTTCAGGCGCCGATCTTCCACGTGAATGGTGACGACCCCGAAGCGGTCGTTTTTGTCACGCAGCTCGCGGTGGATTATCGCAATCAATTTAAGAAAGACGCGGTGATTGATCTTGTGTCTTACCGGCGACGTGGACACAACGAGGCCGATGAGCCTTCGGTCACTCAACCGGACATGTACGAAAAGATTAAATCGCATCCGACAACGCGAGCACTCTATGCCAAGCGTCTAATCGATGGCGGATTGCTCACGGAGCAGACTGACGCCGAGTGGGTCGAGCACTATCGTGAAGCACTGGAGCGGAACGAGCCACTGGTGAGCTCCTTGGTGTCAGAGCCCAATAAAGCCCTCTTCGTCGATTGGTCACCTTACATCGGTCACCGTTGGGATGTTGCAGCCGATACCTCGGTGCCGCTCGCTGAGCTCAAGGCCTTGTCGGAGCGCTCGAATGAGCTGCCAGAGGGCTTCTCGATTCACCGTGTGGTGAAGAAACTCATGTCCGACCGGCTGAAAATGGGGGCGGGGGCACAGGAGGTGAACTGGGGATTTGCCGAGACGATGGCGTACGCTTCGCTGCTGGACGCAGGGTATCCCGTCCGTCTTACTGGACAGGACGTGGGACGCGGCACGTTCAGTCACCGGCACGCGGTACTGCACAGCCAGCGGGGCGGTGAATCCTATGCCCCGCTGATGCACCTCGGTGAAGCTCAGGCGCCTTTCCGGATTTACGATTCTTTGTTATCAGAGGAAGCGGTGCTCGCCTTTGAATATGGCTATGCCACGACCTCGCCGGGAGGTTTGGTGGTATGGGAAGCGCAATTTGGCGATTTTGCCAACGGCGCGCAGGTGGTCATCGATCAGTTTATTTCCAGTGGCGAGAATAAGTGGAATCGTCTGTGTGGGCTGACCATGCTCCTGCCTCACGGATACGAGGGCCAGGGCCCTGAGCACTCTTCTGCGCGACTCGAGCGCTTTTTGCAGCTGTGCGCCGAGGACAACATTCAGGTGTGTATTCCCAGTACGCCGGCTCAGGTGTTTCATCTGCTGCGCCGCCAGGCAATCCGACCCTTGAGGATCCCGCTCGTTGTGATGACGCCAAAAAGCCTGTTGCGTCACAAGGAAGCGGTCTCCCAGTTGGAGGATTTGGCCGAGGGTGCGTTTCAAACAGTCATTGACGAAACCGATGATCTGGCACCGGAAGCGGTGAAGAGAGTGGTCCTGTGTGCGGGCAAGGTTTTTTATGACCTTCGGGCGGCGCGGCGCGCGCGTGATATCGACGACATTGCCATCATCCGTATCGAGCAGATGTATCCTTTTCCGCGTTTCGATCTGCAGGCGGTGCTCGCACGATACCCCAATTTAGAGGACGCGGTTTGGGTCCAGGAAGAGCCAAAAAATCAGGGGACCTGGTACGCAATGCAAAGCCGATTAGCGACGGTCGTGCGGCGCGAAAAGGTCGATGTGTATCTCCGCTATGTTGGGAGAGAGCCTTCGGCGTCCGCGGCCGCGGGTTATTCTGCTTTGCACCTACGGGAGCAGGAGAAGTTTATCGACGAAGCTTTGGGGCCGATGCCCTGGGGGTTTTAATATGAGGACGCTGTCATGACAGTGGAGATCAAGGCGCCAACCTTTCCCGAATCCGTTGCAGACGGGGTCGTGTCGGCTTGGCACAAGCAGCCGGGCGAGCGCGTGGCGCGAGATGAATTGCTTGTCGAAATTGAGACGGACAAGGTCGTGATGGAAGTGGTGGCGCCTGAGCCGGGCGTAATCGAATCGATCTTGGTGCAAGAGGGAGAGACGATCACCAGCGAGTTGCTGCTGGCGACATTGGCCCCTGGTGGCGATAGTGTGGCCCCGACTGCTCAGACGAGTGAAGACGCTTCTGGTCCGGAGCAAGGTACAGCGACCGGTGAGCCGGTAGCTGATGCCATTCCGATGGGTCCGGCGGTGCGGGCGCTGCTGGATGAGCATGGCCTCACCCCCGAGGCGGTGGTGGCGTCGGGTAAGGGAGGTCGCCTGTTAAAAGAGGATATATTGGCGCACCTCAAGCAAACAGAGGCGTCGGCGGTACCAGCCGCTCAGGCGCCGCAGGCGCGATCGGCCGATCTCGATGTGAGTGGCCCGACCAGCGAGCGGATTGAGAAGCGAGTCCCGATGACGCGTATGCGGGCACGCATCGCTGAGCGGCTGTTGGGGGCGACCCAGCAGACGGCGATGCTCACCACGTTTAACGAAGTCAATATGGCGCCATTGATGAAGCTGCGTAAGCAGTATCGGGATGAGTTCGAATCGGTTCACAACGGAACCCGCCTCGGATACATGGGGTTTTTTGTGAAGGCGGCTTGCGAGGCACTGAAGCGATTTCCTGAAGTGAATGCGTCGATCGATGGCAATGACGTGGTGTACCACGGCTACCAGGATATTGGCGTAGCCGTCTCGATGGATGAGGGACTGGTGGTCCCGGTACTTCGGGACGCAGATTTCATGAGCATTGCAGATGTCGAGGCGGCCATTTTCAATTTTGGCGCCAAGGCTCGGGATAAAAAGTTAACCATTGAAGAGATGACCGGTGGTACTTTCACGGTCTCAAATGGTGGTGTTTTTGGTTCGTTGCTGTCCACGCCTATTCTTAATCCGCCGCAGACCGGTATTTTAGGGATGCATACGATTCAGGAGCGGCCGATCGCGCTGGACGGTGAGGTGGTTATCCAGCCAATGATGTATCTGGCGTTGTCCTATGATCATCGACTGGTCGATGGCAAAACGGCGGTCCAGTTTCTTGTGACCATCAAGGGCCTGATAGAGGATCCTGCGCGGATTCTGTTGCAGATTTAACAGGGGAGTAAACGGTGTCTAACCCATTCGATGTGATCATTATTGGCTCCGGACCAGCGGGCTATGTCTGCGCCATTCGGTGTGCGCAGCTTGGACTATCTACCGCTGTCATAGAGCAGAGCACGGGCGACAATAGCCAGCCGTTATTGGGCGGTACCTGCCTGAACGTTGGCTGTATCCCCTCGAAGGCGCTACTGGACAGTTCCCAGCGATACGCCGATGCGGCCGGTCATCTTTCCGAGCACGGTATCGGAGTCGGCGAGGTCTCGCTCGACATTGCCGGCATGATGGCGCGCAAGGAAAAGATTGTTTCTCAGTTGACCGGGGGTGTCTCGGGCCTGTTAAAGCACAACGGTGTGACTGTAATTACCGGTGCAGCGATGCTGATGGCCGGACGAGAGGTCGCAGTGACCGACGGTGAGGGTGAAGTGGCGCATTACACTGCTGATCATGTGGTGCTGGCAGCAGGCTCTGAGCCAGCTGCGATCCCTCCAGCGCCCATTGACGGTGAGCGAGTGGTTGATTCAACGGGAGCGCTGTGCTTCGACGCAGTGCCCGAGCGATTGGGCGTGATCGGCGCGGGTGTCATTGGGTTGGAGCTTGGTAGCGTCTGGGCAAGATTGGGCGCAGAGGTGGTTATGCTCGAAGCCATGGATCAGTTCCTCCCTAATATGGACGAGCAGATTGCCGCAGAGTCTGCCAAAATTTTTGCCAAGCAGGGCCTCGACATCCGGCTCGGTGCCCGAGTGACCGGGGCAGAGGTCGACGCGGATGGGGTATCGGTCAGCTACACCCACAACGACAGCGCTGCGACTGAGAGGTTCGATCGTCTGATCGTGGCTGTGGGTAGAGCACCACGAACCGAAGGGCTTTTCTCTGCTGATTCGGGAGTGACGGTGGATGAGCGCGGGTTCGTTTTCGTCAACGATCACTGCGCGACAGAGGCGCCCGGGGTGTACGCCATCGGTGACATTGTCAGAGGCCCCATGCTGGCGCATAAAGGCTCCGAGGAAGGTGTCATGGTGGCCGAGCGCATACACGGTAAAGCGGCGCAGCTGAATTACGAGGTCATTCCCTCCATTATTTATACCCACCCTGAGGTGGCAGCGGTGGGGAAGACAGAGCAAGAGCTCAAGTCAGAGGGTATTGAGTACAAGTCGGGAACCTTCCCGTTTGCCGCCATTGGCCGCGCGCTGGCGTCGGGCGAAACAGACGGCCTAGTCAAAATTCTCTCTGACGCGGACTCCGATCAGATCCTGGGCGCACATGTTGTCGGTCCTTCTGCCGCCGATTTGGTTCAGCAGATTGTCATCGCAATAGAAATGGCCGCGAGTACCGAGGATCTGCAGCTCATGGTGTTCGGTCATCCGACCTTGTCAGAAGCGGTTCATGAGGCGGCGCTTGCCGCCGACGGCAGGGCGATTCATATGGTTAACCGCGCTAAACGATAGGAACTCAGTAGCGCTGCTCCGGCTGCCCGATGCCGGAGCCGCCGGATGTTAATCGGGCTCAACCCAAGGGGTTTTTATGAATCTGCATGAGTACCAGGGGAAATCCCTGTTTGCTGATTATGGGCTGCCGGTATCCACTGGCCACGCGGTAGACTCGCCTGAGGCGGCGGTAAAAGCCGCCAACGATATAGGCGGCGAGCGCTGGGTGGTTAAGGCACAGGTTCATGCCGGTGGTCGCGGTAAAGCCGGCGGTGTGAAGCTGGTGGATAGCCCTGAAGCCGCCGGTGAGTTCGCCGCGTTGTGGTTGGATCAAAGACTGATCACCTATCAAACGGATGCTGCAGGCCAGCCCGTGTCCCGTATTTTGGTCGAGTCGTGCACGGATATTGCCGATGAGTTGTATTTGGGCGCGGTGGTCGACCGCGCCAGTCGCCGCATCGTTTTTATGGCTTCCACTGAGGGTGGTGTCGAAATAGAGAAGGTGGCGGAGGAAACGCCGGAGAAGATTCTCAGGGCTGAAATTGACCCGCTGGCCGGTGCGCAGCCCTTTCAGGGCCGCGATTTGGCGTTCAAGCTGGGGCTGTCCGGCGTGCAGATCAAGCAATTCGTGACGATCTTTATGGGGCTCGCACAGCTGTTTGCAGATAAAGACCTGGCGCTGATCGAAGTCAATCCGTTGGTCATCACCGATGAAGGCAATCTGCACTGCCTCGACGCCAAAGTGGTGGCGGATTCCAACGCCCTTTACCGACATCCTGATCTCGAGGCGATGCATGACCCGTCTCAGGAAGATGAGCGGGAGGCCCATGCGGCTCAATGGGAGCTCAACTATGTGGCACTGGATGGCAGTATCGGCTGTATGGTGAATGGTGCCGGTCTGGCGATGGGCACCATGGACATCGTGAAGCTCCACGGCGGCGCGCCCGCCAATTTTCTTGACGTCGGGGGCGGCGCAACGAAGGAGCGCGTGACAGAAGCGTTCAAAATTATCCTGTCCGACGAGAATGTGAAGGCTGTGCTGATCAATATCTTCGGCGGGATTGTGCGGTGTGATCTGATCGCCGAAGGGGTGATTGGTGCTGTAGAGGAGGTGGGTGTTGCCCTCCCGGTGGTGGTCCGCCTCGAAGGTAATAACGCGGCTTTGGGTCGCGAGGTGCTGGCTGCCAGCGGACTCAACATTCAGGCGGCAGAGAGTTTGACCGACGCTGCACAAAAAGTTGTGGCGGCTGCAGGGGGTGAGTCATGAGTATTCTGATTAACGCGGATACCCGCGTGATCTGTCAGGGCTTTACCGGCTCTCAGGGCACATTTCACTCTGAGCAGGCTATTGCTTACGGCACGAAAATGGTTGGCGGCGTTACGCCCGGTAAAGGCGGCCAAACCCATCTAGATCTGCCTGTATTTAACACGGTTTCTGAAGCCGTTGTAGAGACTGGCGCATCCGCCTCGGTCATCTACGTACCGGCTCCATTTTGTAAAGATTCGATCCTCGAGGCGGCTTTCGCAGGTATCGAGTTGATCGTGTGCATCACCGAGGGCGTGCCGACTCTCGACATGCTTGATGCCAAGGTGAAATGTGACGAATTGGGGGTTCGACTGATTGGTCCGAACTGCCCGGGAGTGATCACGCCCGGTGAGTGCAAGATCGGCATTATGCCGGCGGACATTCATCTGCCAGGCCGGGTCGGAATCGTGTCCCGATCGGGCACGCTGACCTATGAGGCAGTCAAGCAGACGACTGACGTCGGTTACGGCCAGTCGACCTGCGTCGGTATTGGCGGAGATCCGATTCCAGGCTCGCACTTTATCGATATCCTCGGTCTGTTTCAGGACGACGACGCGACTGAGGCAATCGTGATGATCGGTGAGATCGGCGGCACGGCAGAAGAAGAGGCGGCTGAATTTATCCGCGCCAACGTCACCAAGCCGGTCGTGTCTTATATCGCCGGTGTGACGGCGCCAAAGGGCAAGCGAATGGGTCATGCAGGGGCCATTATTTCGGGGGGTAAGGGCACTGCTGATGAGAAATTCGCTGCGCTGGAGACAGCGGGCGTGCGCACGGTGCGCTCACTCGCGGATATTGGCGCCGCGCTGACTGAGGTCACGGGCTGGTAACGGCCCATTGCAAGATCTCCGAGCCCGCGCCATGCGGGCTTTTTTATGATGAGAAACGCACGATCACTTGAAAATCGTGCCTCAATCCCCATCTACAGTGCACCGGTAATTAAAAGGGACCACGCCATGACCGCTGAAGCCGCCCAAACCATGGGTTTTCAGACCGAGGCGAAGCGATTGCTTCACCTCATGATTCACTCGCTGTACTCCAATCGCGAGATTTTTCTCCGGGAGTTGATCTCCAATGCATCTGATGCGATCGACAAGCATCGCTTCGCCGTGATCAGCGACCCCGATCTGGGCGCGCAAACAAGTGGTTATCGGGTGCGAGTAGAGGCCGACGGCGAAAACAAGACCATCACCATTGATGACAATGGTATCGGTATGTCTCGCGATGAGGTGATCGATAATCTTGGCACGATCGCCAAGTCGGGTACGGCGGCTTTTATGGAGCAGCTCAGCGGCGATCAAAAGGCAGACAGTCAGTTAATCGGCCAGTTCGGAGTCGGTTTTTACTCTTCTTTTATTGTCGCTGACCGGGTGGTGGTCGTGACGCGTAAGGCTGGCGATGCGAGTGCGACGCGGTGGGAGTCAGAGGGCGAGGACGAGTTCACGATTTCTGGAGCCGACAGAGAGGAGGCGGGGACTACCGTTACATTGCATCTGAAAGCGGATGCAGACGAGTTTGCCGACAGCTGGCGGGTCCGCTCGGTGATCAAGAAGTATTCTGACCATATTTCGGTGCCCGTAATGATGCCAGAGCCGCCTGCGCCCGCTGACGAAGAAGCGGACGAGTCGCCGTCTGGCGAGGTCGAATGGCAGCCAGTGAACGAAGCCAAGGCGCTCTGGACCCGCAGTCGATCGGAGATCAGTGACGAGGAGTATCAGTCGTTTTACAAACACGTCTCCAGCGACTTCGAGGATGCGCTGACCTGGAGCCACAACGCGGTGGAGGGCAAGTTGGAGTACACCTCTTTGCTGTACCTTCCGCAGCGCGCCCCGTTTGATCTTTGGCATCGCGAAGGCGCGAGGGGGCTAAAGCTTTATATACAGCGCACCTTTATTATGGATGAGGCAGAGCAGTTTCTGCCCATGTATCTGCGATTTGTGAAGGGCGTTCTGGATTCAAGCGATCTGCCGCTCAACGTTTCGCGAGAGCTGCTGCAGCAGAATCATCAGGTTGATTCAATGCGCAGTGCATTGACTAAGCGCGTGCTGGATATGTTGTCCAAGATGGCGAGCAAGGAGTCCGAGCGCTACGAGCGCTTCTGGGACACCTTTGGAGTGGTGCTTAAAGAGGGCCCGGGTGAAGACTTCGCCAACCGAGAGAAGATCGCAGAGTTGTTGCGCTTTGCCTCTACCCGCGACGATCTCCCGGTGCAGCGTCTTTCCCTTAAGCAATACGTCGAAGCGATGAAGGAAGGCCAGCAAACCATCTACTATGTCGTCGCCGAAAACCACGCTACCGCCAAAAACAGCCCGCATATTGAGGCATTGCGCAAGCAGGGTATAGAAGTGCTCTTGCTGTCGGACCGTGTCGATGAGTGGTTAATGAGTCATCTGGGCGAATATGACGGCAAAGCCTTCAGAGACTGCGCGAAGGGCGAGTGGGAGGACGCTGAGGACGACACTGCCAAGGAAGCGTTAGAAGAGGCCGAAAAAGCGAGTGAATCGCTCATTGAGCGAATGCAGGCAGTGTTATCTGAGCGTGTGGCGACTATTCGTCCGACCGTCAGGTTGACCTCTTCGCCTGCCTGCCTAACCGTTGCAGAGCATGAAATGGGTGCTCAAATGCGGCGAATTATGGAGGCGGCGGGACAGGAAATGCCCGAAACCAAGCCGACCATGGAGATCAACGTAGGGCATCCACTGTTACAGCGTCTGGATGCGGAGGCAGACGAGGACCGCTTTGCCGACCTCGCGCAGATCCTGCTGGATCAGGCGGTGCTCGCCGAGGGCTCTGCGCTGGAAGATCCGGCTGACTATGTTGCCAGGCTTAACAAACTGCTGGTGGAGATGAGTGACAGCTAAGGTGTTACTCACCTTGTGGCGGCATGGTGAGGCCGGTTCGGCCACCAATGATGCCGCGCGTGAATTGACCGATCGAGGAAGCGTTGAGGTGAGCGCCATGGCGTCTGACTTTAGCGCGTGGCTCGATGCGGCGGGCCTTCCGGTGGTTGCGAAGCTGTACTGCAGCCCGCTTATTCGCGCGCAGCAAACGGCGGCATTGCTTGCACAGCAAGGGTGTGCAGAGCGTCCGGAAATTTGCGCGGAGCTCGTGTCGGAGGCGATCCCCGAAAGTTTCGCCGATCGCGTATTTGACGACGACACGCATGTAGTGGCGGTTACCCATCAACCGTTTGTATCCCATGCGATCGCGTTTTGGAGTGACGATGCGACACTGGCGCCGCTGGCACCCGCGGGCTACACGACCTTGCAGGTGACGTCCTTGGAGCGCGGGGGGGCAACGGTGCTACGACATCGACCGGATCCTCGCAGCGCCGGCCAGATGGTGTTCTCATGACCGACGCTAAAGAGTGGGCGATGACGGCAGACGGACTTTGTTATGCCGGGCTCGAATGGGGTAATCCGGACGGGTATCCCATCATTGCTCTGCATGGCTGGCTGGATAATGCGCTGTCGTTTTCGATCCTGGCGCCGCTGCTCGATCGGTACCGACTGATCGCAGTTGATTTATCCGGTCAGGGGCTGAGTGATCATCGATCTTCAGATTCGACCTATCATATCTGGGATGATATCCCGCAGCTTTTAACGGTGATCGACGCAATGCGTCTCGACAGGCTTGCTGTGCTGGGGCACAGCCGGGGTGCCGCCATCGCGGTGCTGCTGGCGGCTGCGCTGGAGGATCGCTGCTCCCAGCTGGTATTGCTCGACGGCATGTTGCCGCGTCCGGTCGCTGACGATCAGGCGCCAGCGCAGTTTTTGCAGGCCCAGCGGGACCATCAGCGCCTGGCAAAGCACCGCCCTCGCGTATTCGCTGATGTTGGTGAGTTCGTCGAGGCCCGGGTGAGACTGGGATTTTCTGAGCAGAGTGCGCGAATTCTGGCGTCCCGTGCCTTGAGGCGCGACGCCAATGGTTTAGCGCTGGTTCACGATCCCCGCCTCAACCACGCCTCCGCGGTCAAGATGAGCTCCGCGATGTGCGCAGCGTTCTACGCTGCGCTGAACACCCCAACGTTGACACTCATGGCTGAGCAGGGCTTGCGCCAAAAGGGTGAACTGGAATCGGCTATTCAGGCACTATCGGGTATACCTGATTGTGACCTGCGGACCGTGCCGGGGTCACACCATACCCACATGGAGGAGGGTGCTACGGCGATCGCAGGCCACATCATTCAGTTTATTGCGCAGCCAGCGTAGTCGTGATTTCTTGATCCATAAAAGCGGAACGGGGCTGCGCAGGAGGCTTAGCTCAAAAATTCAGCTCTTGAGGCAGGATCAGACTTGAATACGCCACCCAATGAGGTGGTTCTTGTGCTGCTGTTGCCGTCTTTGACCCCTCTGGCTTTGACGCAGTAATGGACTGCTGAGATCGTCACGGCCACGTCTTCGGTGCCTAGGAGGGTTTGCATCGCCACCAGCACCTGTTGTGTTAGCCGTTCCTGTACCTGTGGCCTCTGGGCGAAAAATCGGACCAGACGATTGATCTTGCTGAGTCCGATGACTTTCTCTTTGGGAATGTAGGCCACCTTCGCCGAGCCGTCGATCGTCACAAAATGATGCTCGCAGGTGCTGGTCAGGTCGATGTCTTCGACGCAGACCATCTCTTCGACGTTCATTTTGTTCTCGATGACGGTGATCTTCGGAAATTGAGAGTAATCGAGGCCGCTGAATACCTCGTCGACATACATTTTAGCGATCCGGTGGGGCGTTTCCTCTAGGCTGTCATCACGCAAATCTAATCCCAGCGCACCCATAATGTCGCTAAAGGCGTCGCGTATGACGGTATAGCGTTGATCCCTAGAGAGATCATTTGCGGTCATCGGCGTTTCCAGGCCGCGCTTCAACAGCGCCCCTCGCACGGCGATCGCTTCCGTAGTAAGGGACCCGGGCAGGGTCGTGGCGATTTGGGGTGTTACAGGTTTGATTGACATGTCTACCTCTACCCAATGTGGTTACGTATAGTTACTACTGCCCCAATGGCGGTTCAGATTGGTGTCAGCCGCGATGTTTGACCGCGCCGTCGTGCGCGGATCGGCAACTTGACTCTTTTCGCCGGCATCGCGCCGTCTCGCTGCAATCAAACCCAAGGGCTGCTAAGTCTCCAATCTACGGCGTTTTTCCCTGCGTGGAGGGAGTCTCATTGCCGCCACGATGTCACAATACAGAGTATCATGAGCCGTCAAAAAAACTAGACACATCGGATGCAGACTTTCCGGACAAAACTTCGTCAAATTAAATCCGCGCTCACGTCTGCGGGGGTTTTCTGTGGTCATGGCTACGAGTCTGTCGATGACGAATCGGTGGCACTACTGCTGGGCTCCGTGGGGCTGCCCCCAGACCAGCGTGCGTCGCTACTGGACGCGCCGTTCCCGGATGTCGCCAACACGCGACTTAACGAGCTGTTGGATAAGCGCTGCCAGCAACGACTGCCTGTTGCGTATTGTCTGGGTGAGGCTTACCTCGCTGGGGAGCGTTTTATTGCCGATTCCCGAGCGTTAGTGCCTCGTTCACCCATCGCCCACTTGACTCGAGAGCGGCTCGCGCCATGGTGGCCAGAAGACGCGCTGCCCAACACGATCGTCGACGTTTGCTGCGGTGGGGGCAGCCTTGGGCTGATAGCAGCCCGAATGTTCCCTGATGCGATGATCCTGATGTCTGACTTTGATCACTCAGCGCTGTCTCTCGCAGTAGAGAATATTGAGGCGCACAGCCAGAGCGCTCAAGTACGGTGCCTGCGCGCCGACCTACTGGGAGCCCTGGCGCCGGGGAGTGTCGATATCGTGTTGGCGAACCCACCCTATGTATCAGCTCAAGAAATGGCAGAACTGCCTCGGGAGTATGCGCACGAGCCGGGTATGGCGCTGGAGGCTGAGGCAGAGGGCACGGCGCTAGCGGTGAGGTTGTTGCGTGAGGCGTCTAGCGTGCTCTCACCCCGTGGACTCATGGTGCTAGAGGTGGGAGAGACCGCCTCGACGCTTGAGGAGGCCCTGCCCAGAGTGCCGTTTTTGTGGCTGGATTTACCTCAGGGCGGATCGGGGGTCACGGCAATCAGTGCGCAGGAATTACGGGACTGGAGTGCCGCAGGCGTCCTATAATTACGCCCGGAGGCGATGATGTCGGGCAATACTTTTGGCAAGCTATTTTCTGTGACCACCTTTGGCGAAAGCCACGGTGTGGCGTTGGGGTGCATCATTGATGGCTGCCCGCCTGGCCTGTCGTTGTCGGCGGGCGATCTGCAGCACGATCTCAATCGTCGCAAACCGGGTCAGTCGCGTTACACCACGCAGCGCAAGGAAGACGACGAAGTTGAGATTCTCTCCGGTGTGTTTGAGGGAGTCACCACGGGCACGCCAATCGGATTAATGGTGCGCAATCAGGACCAAAAATCTAAAGACTATACAAAAATCAAGGATTTGTACCGGCCTGCTCACGCTGATTATGCGTACGATCGTAAATTCGGTATCCGGGATTATCGCGGCGGCGGTCGGTCTTCGGCGCGCGAAACCACCATGCGCGTCGCCGCCGGCGCCGTTGCTAAGAAATGGCTCTCCGAGCGCTATGGCGTTCACATCCGAGGGTATTTGAGTCAATTGGGCCCGCTGATGGCGTCTGATCATGACTGGGATCTGGTCGAAAATAATCCCTTCTTCTGCGGAGATGCGGCACTGGTGCCTCAGCTCGAGGCTTATATGCAGGACCTGATAAAACAGGGCGATTCTGTGGGTGCGCGCATTAATGTGGTGGCAGAGGGCGTCCCGGCAGGCTGGGGTGAGCCAGTTTTTGACCGCCTCGATGCCGATATCGCTCACGCCATGATGGGCATCAACGCAGTGAAGGGAGTCGAGGTCGGTGACGGCTTTGCCTCCGTGGCGCAGCTGGGTAGTGAGCACCGTGACCTGATGAGCAGCGAGGGTTTTCTAAGTAATCATTCGGGAGGCACCCTGGGAGGGATCTCCTCGGGACAGCCGTTGCGGGTGAGCTTGGCCTTAAAGCCGACCTCAAGCATCCGGATTCCCGGCCGCACAGTCGATACTAGCGGTGAAGCAGCCGAAGTGGTGACGACCGGCCGCCATGACCCCTGTGTCGGCATCCGGGCGACTCCGATTGCAGAGGCCATGTTGGCGCTAGTTTTGATCGACCATGCACTGCGGCATCGCGGTCAAAACGCCGACGTTGAGCATGCCGTGCCACCCGTGCCAGGAGATCTCTCGCCCTAATGCGGCGGCGTCAGCGGACCAGAACAGTAGTGCTCGCGCTCGCGGCCTGTGCGGCGTTGTTCTGGGGAGCGGTTGATATTGTCGGCGTGTCCGCCGAAAGGCTCATGGTTCAGTCGCTTTGGGTAAGCTTGGGTGTCGCTGTCGTGGTAGTGCTGTCAGCGGGAGCTGGCTGGTTACTCAATCGGTTCCGACAAGCTAAAAAACGAGGCTAGTGCTCTCCATCTCATTGATAGCGCGGGTCCCGCCCACTGAGAACACGGTATAGTGCCGTGCGCAACATGTCAGCAAACAGGGAGAAAACAATGGTAAATCGGCAATGGCTTGTATTCGCGTCCTTCATCCTTTGTGCGGCAGTCGCAAAGGCTGACCTGAACTGGAATGGCGCCCTTTCCGGGGAGCATCGCTCTGAGAAGAACCATGCTCGCGATGTTTATCGCCACCCGCAGGAGACGCTTTCGTTTTTCGGCATCGCGCCCGGAATGACTGTGATGGAGATCTCACCCGGCGGCGGCTGGTACACAGAGGTTTTGGCACCCTTAATGAAGGACAACGGTTCGCTAATTGCAGCGCATTCCAGCGTTAACGGCGGTAACTACGCCCGTCGCTCTCTCGGTGGTTTCCTGAAGAAATTGGGAGAAAACGGAGACGTTTACGCGTCAGTGGAGATTGCGACATTGCAACCGCCGAGTGCGGTGGCACCTGCGGCTCCCGGTTCTGTAGACCTGGCGCTGGCGTTTCGCAACGTACACTCCTGGCTGCGCGCGGATCAAGCTGAAGTCATGTTCGCGGTTATTGCCGATGCCTTAAAGCCTGGTGGTGTGTTGGGAATTGTTCAGCACCGTGGGGACGCGGGCCTGTCTCTGGATCAAATGAAGAACACGGCTTATGTCAGCGAAGATAAAGTGATCGAGCTGGCCGAATTGGCTGGCTTGGAGCTGGATGCGCGCAGTGAGATCAACGCAAACCCCAAAGACACCAAGGACCATCCGAGCGGCGTGTGGAGCTTGCCGCCAACGCTCGCAGAGGGTGCCGCGGATCCGGAGCGCTTTCTGGCGATGGGCGAAAGTGACCGCATGACATTACGGTTTGTGAAACCCGCTGAGTGACCGATGGCGGAAGCTGCGCCGCAAGAGGCCATTGACGCAATAGGCTTGAAATGCCCTGAGCCGGTGATGCTGCTCCATGCAGCAATGCGGCGGCTTGCCCCCGGACAGGAACTGACGCTGCGCGCGACGGATCCTTCTACTGAGCGAGATGTGGCCAGCTTCTGCGAATTTTTGGGTCATACGCTGTTGTGTGCCCGCCGCGAGGGCGATCAATTTTTGTATCGCATCCGCAAAGTCGATGGCTGATCCATCATCGCGATGTCCTTGAGGTATCCTCTCGACGCGGCGCAAGTGGTTGCCCTGTTCAACCGCACTTTCGAGGCGACCGACAATACGGTGCTTCAAGGCGGTGCTGACGAGCCGTATTATGTTCCTGGGCAGCCCAGCTGTATTTATTTTCGCGCCGACTACGCGCGCAGTGCGCTCCATGAAGTTGCTCATTGGTGCGTTGCAGGTGCCCGGCGGAGGTGCTTTTCCGATTATGGCTATTGGTACTCCCCGGATGGCCGTGATGCAGCGCATCAGGCAGCCTTTTTTGCGGTAGAGGCGAGGCCACAGGCGATTGAAGCGGCTTTCTGTGAGGCTTGTGGCGTCGACTTTTCGCCGAGCGTTGACAATGTGGGGGCAGATATTCCTGCTGAGCAGCTCAGCGCTTTTGAGATGCGCATCGCAGGCTGGTCTAAGGTATTTCGCGACAGGGGGTTACCCTCTCGTGCAGGGCGATTCTTGAGCGGATTGGAGCGCCTGAGGGCGACTCCCGAGCGACTGTCTGCGGGGGCTGTTCAGTAATGCGATCGCCGACGGGTCTTCGCTGGGTAGTAGACGATGTGATTCCCCATACCGCCTTATTAAAAAGACTCCTGGGCCAGGTGAGTGTTGTGCCCGGACGCGATATCAGTCCGTCGCTGATTCGCGACGCGGATATTTTGTTGGTCCGATCGATCACGCGAGTAGACGAGTCACTCCTCGCAGGGAGTTCGGTTCGCTTTGTCGGTACGGCGACGGCGGGCATAGATCATGTTGATGTCGAGGCAGTCGAGAGCCTTGGCATTCATTGGGCCGCGGCGCCCGGTTCAAATGCCCTGTCGGTGGTTGAATATGTGCTGTCGGCATTGGCGCTGGCCGATTGGATTCGGCCCCTGATGACAGGGACCGGCATCGGTCTTGTCGGCTTGGGGGAGGTGGGTGCGCGACTCGCCCAGCGATTGATTAATCTGGGTTGCTCAGTCGTTGCCTACGATCCGCTCTGTCAACGCTGGCCGCGGGGTGTGCTCAAGGCTGATCTCAATGAGGTGCTTCGGCAGCCTGTGGTCTCATTGCATGCCAGTCTCCACGACAAACCGCCCTATGGATCGCGGGCAATGATTGATATCGCGCAAGCCGAGCTGATGGTACATGCGCTTCAGAACCGCCAAGAAGGGGGGCTGTTCATTAACGCGGGGAGGGGTGAACTGATGACGGGGGACGCGCTGGAGATCCTCGGAGAGAGTGCTTGGTCGGTAGTGCTCGATACCTGGCCGGGTGAGCCGGTGCTGGGTGCCAAAGATTTAAGTCGTTGTGACTGGGTATCGCCTCACATTGCCGGCCACTCTGCTCAGGCAAGAGCAAGGGGGAGCGATATGCTCGCAGTGGCGATTTCTCAGTGGTCGGGGTTGAGCGAGCATGTGGAGCCATCGAGTCAAAAGCCTGAATTAAGGGATGCCGTTTTTTTTGACGAATCCAGTACCGCTCATGTGCCCGACGACCCTGTTAATTGGGCTACGCAATTTCTGACCGCCAGGGCAGTGTTGGCCCGCGAAGATGCGCGCATCCGCGCGGGTGGATCTGCTGGGCTCAGTGCCGTGGGTTTCGACACGCTGCGCAAAAGTTACCAGCAGCCGGATGAGTGGTCCGGGAGAGCGATTAAAATGACCCATGCCTCGAGTGCTGTGCGTCAATTGGCGGCAGATCTCGGGTTGAAGGTGACACAGTGAAACAGGAGGAAAGTGATGTCTGAGCAGGATAAGGACGAAGCGGCATGGCGCGAGCAGCTCACGGCAGACGAGTTTTATGTCCTGCGTCAGAAAGGCACCGAGAGGGCCTTCACAGGTGAGTACTGGAACGCTTGGGATAAGGGCGCCTATCGCTGTCGAGGTTGTGGCGAAACGTTGTTTCAGTCGGACACAAAATTTGATGCGGGATGCGGTTGGCCCAGCTTTGACAGACCTGTGGCAGGGGCCGCCGTGGTTGAGCTTCAAGACACCAGTCACGGCATGCTCAGAACTGAGGTGCTATGCCAGCGATGCGGTGGTCACCTGGGCCACGTTTTTCCCGACGGGCCCACGGAGACGGGACAGCGCTACTGTATTAACAGCTTGTCTATCAAGCTAGAGGCGGAGGAAACGCCCTCCGATTAGATTGAAGGTGCGTTTTGGAAAATTTGGAGCGGGTAACGAGGTTCGAACTCGTGACCTCGACCTTGGCAAGGTCGCGCTCTACCAACTGAGCTACACCCGCTAAAATGGCGTCCCCTAGGGGGTTCGAACCCCTGTTCCCGCCGTGAAAGGGCGGTGTCCTAGGCCACTAGACGAAGGGGACAGTGATCCTTACAACAGAAGGCGCGCATGTTAGTGACCCCCCGTTGGCGCGTCAAGGCGAATTTCGTGTTCCTTCTGATGCGTACCGCGATTGGTTACACTACGCCGCACTTCGGAGAGTCGTCTCAAGGAAGCATCACACATGTCTTATGCGCTCGAAATTGAGGGCCTGGAGAAAATCTATGCCAACGGCCTACAGGCGCTCAAAGGCATTGATCCTCAAAGTCGCCCAAGGAGATTTCTTCGCGCTGTTAGGTCCCAACGGCGCGGGTAAATCCACCACCATCGGCGTGATCTGCTCCCTCGTCAACAAGACCGCGGGTACCGTAAGGGTTAAGGGCGTTGATATTGACGCTGATTTTCCCAGGCGCTAAGCGTCATCTTGGTGTCGTGCCCCAGGAATTTAATTTCAACGTTTTCGAGAGTGTCGAGGATATTCTCATTCATCAGGCGGGTTATTACGGTATTCCGTTGAAGACGGCCCGCGAACGCATCGACACCTACCTCGCAAAGCTAGGTTTAACGGACAAGCGCCATACTCGCGCCAGGATGCTCTCTGGCGGCATGAAGCGCCGGCTAATGATTGCGCGGGCACTGATTCATGAGCCTAGCGTACTGATTCTCGATGAGCCCACCGCGGGCGTGGATATCGAGATGCGTCGCGCGATGTATGATTTTCTCAAAGAGATCAATGCGGCGGGTACCACGATCATTCTGACGACGCATTATCTTGAGGAGGCCGAGAGCCTCTGCCGTAACATTGCGATCATTAACCACGGCGAGATCGTGACCAATACCTCGATGAAAAACTTGCTTCGAGAGCTGCACCGGGAGACCTTTATTCTCGATGCGCGTGAACAGTTGCCTGAGGACTTGGTGGTGGAGGGCTTTGAACTGACACGCGTCGATGATTTTTGTCTCCAGGCACACATAGAGCAGGGGCAAGATATCGCAGAGTTGATGTCGCGCTTGCATGACCGGGGTGTCGGCATCATTAGCATGCGCAATCGTGAAAATCGGCTGGAGCAAATGTTTGTGTCGCTATTGGAGCAGGGCGCATGACTCCCTACGAGCAATACATTGCACTGTTAACGTTGCTGCGAAAGGAGATTCGCCGTTACACACGCATCTGGACCCAAACGCTGCTGCCCTCCGCGATTACCATGTCGCTCTACTTCTTGATTTTCGGCAGCCTCATCGGCTCGCGAATCGGTCAAATGGGAGGTGTCAGCTACATGGAGTTTGTGGTGCCGGGCCTCATTATGATGGCGATTGTCACCAATTCTTATGCGAACGTGGTGTCGTCTTTCTTTGGTTCAAAATTTAATAACAGCATCGAAGAGTTGCTCGTATCGCCCACACCCAACCACATTATCTTATTGGGCTTTGTGTCTGGCGGCGTGAGTCGGGGCATGCTGGTCGCGGTTATTGTCACCACGGTTGCCTCTCTGTTCGTTGAGCTCAACATTCATAGTTATGCAGTGGTCGTGGCCGTGGTGGCGCTCACCTCTGTTCTGTTTTCGCTTTGTGGACTGATCAACGCCGTCTTCGCCAATACTTTCGACGACATCTCCATCGTGCCGACCTTTGTGCTCACGCCGCTAACCTATCTTGGAGGGGTCTTTTATTCGCTGGAGCTGCTGCCCGATTTTTGGGCAACGGTTTCTCAGGCCAACCCTCTGGTCTATGTGGTGAACGCCTTTCGGTTCGGCGTGCTGGGTGTGAGTGATGTCAGCGTCGGATTTGCGTTTGCCATGATTGGCTCCTTTACGCTGGTCGCTTACCTTTATGCAGCCCATCTGCTCAGAACGGGCAAGCGACTGAGAACCTAAAGGCGATGTCCGGTGTGCTGGGTAAGAAGGTCGCCGCGCCTGAGGCTTATGCGCCCGACGTTCTTGAGCGAATTATTCGCCCCCCGGCCTCCGCAGTAACCCGGTTTGGCTGGGATATTTGGCATGTCTATGAATTATCCTGGTGCATCGAGGATGCCGTCGCGCATTGGGTAGGATGGTTCGGGATTCCAGCTGACTCTCCTGCGACGGTCGAGTCTAAGTCGTTAAAGCTCTACCTCAACTCCCTAAATCATCATCGTTTCTCGCATCATTCCGAGGCGCTGGAAACCATTTCGAGAGACATTTCGGCGCGTGTCGGGGCCGAGGTGTTATTGCACTGTTTGCCGGTGTCGGAGTTGTCGGGTGTTACCGAGGAGCTCGAGGGCATCAATCTTCCCGGTTGCAACCTAGGCGCAGGGCCTGAGACAATCTGTGCTAATACGTTGACGCATTCACCAGGGAAGGGGAACGTCGTGTCTGAACATCTCATAAGCCATAGCTTGCGCTCTTTATGTCCCGTCACGGCTCAGCCGGATTGGGGCAGTCTTTCCATTCGCTATACCGGCCAATCGATCGATCACGCTAGCGTGTCGGCCTATCTCAGTGCTTATCGCTCTCATCAGGGTTTTCATGAGCAGTGTGTTGATCAGATCTACACGGATCTTATGACGCTGACACCGGCATCGCTTCAAGTTGTCGCGTTTTACCAGCGCCGCGGTGGAGTCGACATTACGCCCTGGCGGAGCACAGAGCCGCTTTTCCCTAATCCCCAGCGTTTGGGGCGCCAGTAGCCACCATGCCTCTCAGGCGAATTAGCGTAGGTGCCCTTCTGGGCGCGTTAGTGTGTGTGTGTGCCGTATTTCCGTCGGAGCCTTCACGCAGTGCTCCGGGTCTCACAGAGGTGGAGCTAAAGGCGGTCTTTCTTCTGCGCTTGCCCCAGTTCGTCAGCTGGCCTGATCAGCGTCCTGCGTCGACGTTTTGTATTACCGACGCCTCCGACGTCTCCACCCTACTGACCGATATGGTGGCGTCAGCCCCGCGAGGCCGCACGGTGCGTTCCATCAGTACCGGCGATATTGAGGGTTGTGATGTTGTGTATGGCGCAGCGACCGCGGCTCATCAGGGCAGTGCGGTTGCTCTATGGGTGAGTGACGAGCCTGGGTTTGCCAAAGGTGGCGGCATGGTTGAGCTCAAGCGCCGGGGAGCCCGCATGGGGCTGGTAGTAAACCTCGCGGCACTGGAGTCTGCCGGACTCAAAGCCAGCAGTAAATTGTTGCAGCTCTCTGAGGTGGTAGGAGCGGGCACAAATGATTAAGCGACCGCGAACAACGTCTATACATCGCCACCTTGCTGGGGTGGGGGCATTCATCACCGGTGTCGTAGGGGGATTGTTCCTGCTGGTGTTGGTCGGGGTGACACTGGAGACCTCTCGTAGTCAGGTGCTGGAGCGAAGTACGGCGCTAGGCAGCGTGCTGGCTTCTAACCTCACCGCCTCTATTGTGTTTCAGGATCCAGCCACGGCGGCAGAGTTGCTCAACGGGCTGCGGACTGTCGAGGATGTTATCCAAGCGCAGCTGACGCTCCCCGGGGGCGACGCTTTCGTGACGTATCGGCGCTCGCTTATTGACGACAGCTCGGAGAGTTTCGACGTGTACTCGGAGTCGCTGACGGTGCCGGTGTTGCTCGATGAGGAGCAGATCGCCTCTCTCGAGCTGCGAGTGGATTTATGGCCCGTCTACCAGCAGCTGGCCTGGATTTCGGGCGTTGCATTGGTGTTGTGGTTGCTGGGGATGGTCGCGGCTTATGTGTTGTCCCAAGTCTTTAATGCGCGCATTACCGAGCCGCTGTCCGACCTTGCAGATATGATGTCTGAGGTAACCGACCGCGAGGACTATAGCCAGCGCTTTCGTTACGCGGTGCAAAATGAGTTGGGGTCTGTTGTCGATGCCTTTAACGAGATGCTTGAGAGGATCGGTGACCGCGAGCAGCGCCTGCGGAAGATGATTGTTGAGTTGGAGGAGGCCCGCGACCAGGCGGAGTCAGCGGCTCGTTCAAAATCGAGCTTTCTGGCCAATATGTCGCATGAGATCCGCACGCCCATGAACGGCGTGATGGGCATGATCGCCCTCTTGAAACAGGGGGAGTTGACTGAGCAGCAGCGCGCATATTTCGAAACGATCGAGCGTTCCGCTGATGCGCTGCTTCTGATTATTGATGACATTCTCGATTTCACCAAGATCGAGGCCGGACGGCTCGAGCTGGGCAAGTCGGCGTTTAGGCTGCGCGACAGTTTGAGTTCGATTGAGGCGTTATTTTCCGAGCCGGCGTCACAAAAAGGCCTCACCCTCACGTTTGCGGTGGATAAAGCGATACCTGAATTCATTGTGGGTGATGCCGGAAGGATAAGGCAGATCCTGTTGAATCTTATCGGTAACGCAGTGAAATTCACCGATGCCGGTGATATCCGAGTACAGGCAGGCATCAGCGAGGGCGGTGACGGTCCGCAAGTGCGATTCACTGTGACAGACACTGGTCCGGGGATTCACCCTGATGACCAGACCCGGATATTTGGTGAGTTTTATCAGGCCGATGTCAGCCTTACCCGTGCTCATGGCGGCACGGGTCTGGGGCTTGCGATCACAGAGCAATTGGTTCAACTAATGGGCGGGCGTATCGGCTTTGATTCAAGTTGGGGTAAAGGATCCTCGTTTTGGGTAGAGCTGCCTATGCCAACCCCCGGTGAGGTGACGACGAGCGAGGCGCCTCAGTCAGAGCAAATGGGGGCGTCGCGCGGCAATGAGTCAGCGCGCCTTCAGCGCCTTACCAACCCGTCGGCATCTGCGTCGGCGCCGACTGCCGGTGCGACGGAATATCCGCTTCCTGTCTCCTACGATCTGCAGGTTCTGGTTGCGGAGGATTCCGAGGTCAACCAGTTCATTATTCGCGAGTTATTGGCGAAATGGGGTATCGAAATCGAGGTGACTGCCGATGGGCTGGAGGCCGTTAACGCCTTCAGAGAGCGTGAGTTCGACTTGATCCTGATGGATATTCAGATGCCAGAGATGGATGGGCTGGAGGCGACGCGTCAGATTTGCCGGCTGCAACGTGATGAGGGCCTGCACCCGCACTGCGAGATCGTCGGATTATCTGCCCATGCCATGAGCGGTGACCGCGAGCGTTACTTGGCTGAGGGCATGGTCGATTACCTGACCAAACCGATTCGCACGGAAGCGCTGCGAGGGGTGCTGGACGCATGCCTCGACCAAAAGAAGACAAGGTTGTGAGTCTAAGGATGGGAGGTGGAAGATGGGAACCAAAGTGTTGAGTCGACTAAGTTACGCAGAGATTGGCGCCGTCCTTGCCATTAGCCTGGTCGTGGAGCACAGCGCTCTGGCGCAAACTGTGCCCACTGATTTGTTGGATCTATCCATTGAGGATTTGTTTGACGCCAATGTGGTGAGTGAGGCAGACCGGGCCGAGACAAGGCGCAAGTGGCACCTGTCATACACTTATGCGATTTCAGAGTACGAGGAGTATTACCTCGGTACCAATCGTGTTTCCTACGACGACGTATTATTTTCTCCGGGCGTCGACGCGAGAACGGACAATAACTATCCCGTGGTGCCGACTGAAATCACGCAGGAGGTTCATGCCCTCAGGCTCGGCTACGATCTCACCGAGGCGCTGACCGTCAGAGCGCAGCTGCCCTTTGTCATGCAAAGTACCGATCACATCTCCATCATCCTCCGGTTACGACGCGTTCAATATCAGCTCGGAGGGGGTGGGGGATATTGCGTTGGTGCTGGATTCCACGATCCGTCAGACGCTGAACAGCAGCTGGAAGATTGGTGCGGGCCTCAGCATGCCGACGGGCTCCATTGACGAGGAGGGCGATACGCCGCGCGCCCCTGGAAATCAGCAGCTGCCTTACACCATGCAGCTGGGCTCCGGAACCTGGGATGTTCCGCTGTTTTTGAGTTTTAGGAAATATGAGGCCGGCTGGGACTGGGGCGTGGATGCGAGCTTTACGATGCGGACCGGCGAAAATGATCGAGATTATCGGCTTGGAAACAAGGGCGCTCTGGGAGGCTGGCTGGTATGGAAGGGCGCGTCTGCGCTGCGGCCGGGTGTGCGACTGGATTATCGTTGGCGGGATGAGATCCACGGCGAGGATGCCTCGCTGCGGGTGCCGATACCGGCCTTCCCTTACCCCGCGCCGGTGACAAACCCCAATGCATTTGGGGGTGAGCAGGTCGATGTAACGCTATTTGCGAGGTTGCCCTTTGCCGCCGGTTGGTATGCAGAGGCTACCTATGCTCAACCCATCTACCTCGATCTGAATGGTCCGCAATCGTCGCAGAAGTACCATTTCAGTATCGAGATCGGCACCTCGTTTTAGTCGCCGGAAGGCGTAGTCGCCGCGAGGGGCTGTGCTAAACTCCGCGCCCACGGAGAGCTGGCCGAGTGGTCGAAGGCGCACGCCTGGAAAGTGTGTATACCGTAAGGTATCGAGGGTTCGAATCCCTCGCTCTCCGCCATATAGTCCCGCGACCAGTAACGGCCTAACCTGTTGCTGCTGTCCAGCCTTCCCGTGCGCCGCAAAGATGCCTCAAGCTACTCCCTTATGCTCTAATCCAGAATCCGGCGGGAAAGGGTTACCACTATGCATAAGACCAAAAGGATCTGATGAGTATGAGAGCCGAACTTCAGGACGTGATGAATATGCTGCGTAGACTTCAGGGATCCATCGATTCCGGAAGCGCCACGGAAGAGCTGGGCGCAGAGGTCGACGACATAATGGATGCGCTGTTTGAGGCAATGAAAAAGCTCCCCGAGGAAACCGTTGCGTCTGAAGAGGGCGGTTAGTTCGCCAAGGCTCCGGTAACCCGATTAATGGCCTCAGTTGCGTAAAAAAAGGGTTGCCCGGGGAGGATATTCCAGCCTGTTAGCACGATCACCAGCTCCAGCTCTGGAAGCAGGATGGGTCGCTGTCCGCCAAAGCCTTTTCCAAAATACGCTTGCTGGGTAGCGCCGCGAAAGGAGTAAGACTGTGACCACCATGCGTCACCATATCCTTCGCCTTCGGCGCCGCTAGGGTAGCGGGGTACCAGCGAGGCCTGCGCCCAGGCTTCAGGGATGATCTGACCTGTTTTCCAGCGCCCGTTTTGCAAAAAAAGCTGGGTGATCTTTGCGAGGTCGCGAGTCGAGAGGTAGAGGCCCTCTTGAGCGTCTGTGAGCCCAAAAGGCGTCCGGTCCCAGTAATAGTGCTCTATGCCGAGCGGGCCAAAGAGGTGCTGTACCGCGAACTCCTCAATATCAATGCCGGTCGCTTGCCGGAAGATATGACCCAAAATCAGTGTGGCGCCGCTGTTGTAATTAAAGCTGACGCCCGGTTCTTGGCGCATGGGCAGATCGATGGTGTATTGCACCCAGTCATGGGCCTTGGCCATGATCGCAAATGAATTCTCCGGATCGGTGTAGGGCAGATTTTCGTCCCATAGCAAGCCGTCGCTCATTGTCAGTAGGTGGCGCAGTGTCATGGCCCGCTTGCGGTCGTCGATATTGGCAACTGCGTCGGCATCAAAAAAAGACAAGACGGGCGTCTCCAGATCGGGAAACACCTCTTGCGCTATGGCGATGCCGATGATGGCCGAGACGACTGACTTGGTAACCGACTGCATCGAGTGAAGAGTGGTATGTCGGTAATAAGGGTGCCACCAGGCGTTAAAGTAGTTATAGGGGCCGCTGGGGTCATTCACCACCAGAGGGCCAGGCGTGGCGGCCTCTTCTTTATAGAGCAACGTGTAGTCGTGTTCGTAATAGGCTTCGAAGACGATCTTCCCATGGCGCGCGACGAGGAAGGAGTCGATGTAGCCGTATTTTCCGGCGAGCAGATCTTCATGGATCAGCGCGAGCGCGTCCGCTGAAAGCCCGACTTCTTCTGGATCGGCTGTTTCCCAGTCGCCGGCAGCCGGTATTTGCGCGGCAGCACCGAACGAGTTGATCGTCAAAGAGAGGAATACAAAGAACCAAGACCTCACCTGCGGCAACCTCGCTAATTCCGGTCGTCCTTTTCGTAGCGACTTTTGATCCAGGCTTTATAGCGGCTGGCACTGCGCATGAACCAGATCACTGCGACGATCATTACGAGGCTGAATAAACCAAAAAACAGTTCATTGGACAGCTGCATGTTGAGTTCCCCTAAAGATGAGTCCGAGCATCTAACCACGCCGCAGCGCCCGTTTCAAAGCGCCTCGCGCACCGTGCCTTTGGGATTATCACCAGTGAATGCGGGGGAGTAGTTATCCTGCCTCAATCGTCTTTTGTATAGAGGCAGTGTAGCGGTGATCAACCTCAGGAGACCAATCATGCAAATAAAAGTCCTTTTAGGGGTTATGGTAGCGGCAGTTTTCTCCCATGGAGTGGTCGCTGATAGCGAAGGCTCATTGGGTGACGCATTCCTGGCTCAGTGTAAGCACACACAGTCGTGTGCCATGGAGAAAATGCGCGGGAGCGATATGGATCCGGCCATGCTCGATATGATCGAGAGCCGAATGCAGGGTCAATGTGAAGCTCAGGTGAGCACCATGGAATCGATTGAGGCGCAGGCCGCGCTCGGGCCACATGCGGAGAAAATAGACGCCATGAAGGGGTGCTACCTTGCGGTCATCCAGTTGTCCTGCGACGTGCTCAACGCTGAACCTGATGTTCCTGAGTGCGAGGACGTCTAGTCTGACGAATCCGCTACTTGCGCCGCTTGAATTGAGCGGCCTGCATCAAACCAAATAGGGGCCGTCCAGGCTCGTTCCTGGATGGTTTTTGGGATTCGCTCGTTGTAGCAGCCATCGGGCCGCTCTGATTCGGGTAGGGACTGGCAGAGCCGGGTGGACCAGCGACAGCTGGGATTCTCGATCGCTCGGGCGTAGTAGACCGCGTCGCGTGTCGGGTCGAAGTCGGGATCTTCCCAAACGCCGCAGAGCGTCGAAAAGCCTGCCCCGGTAGCCTTGCAGCTGAGCGTGTCGACACTAGCGCCATTGTACGGGTTGCCTGCTACGTCTATGACGGCTTGATGAAAAGCGCCGTGCTCTCCGATCCAGCCTTTGATGATCTGCAGGCGCTGAAGGGGATGACCTGGAGCTGCGGCAGTGCCGGGGTCGGCATTTGCCGCAACAACAAATCGAGGGCTGGCTTCATTGTCAGATCGGGTTGGCAGGGTGTCGCCCATTGGCACGCCTGCACGATAACCCGCCTCTGCCAGATGGGGGCGCTCACAAAGGTCTTTGGGCAAGTCCCAGCCTCCGAAGAAGCGTGGTGCGATGCGAGGGCCGCTCGTGGCGAAGGTCTCCCGTCGTTTTAACGCCGCGAAGATGGCGTCGCGGCTGTTTTCCTCGGCCCACACGCCGGCCAGGCCGCCCGGATTCTGGAACACCGCAGCGCGGGGGCGGTCGTTTACGGTAAGCGCCTGCGCCGTCGTCATACCAAATTTATAAGGCCGTTCGTATTCGCTGACCGCGCCCGGTGCGGCAGTATGAGAATCAGTGCTACCGATCAGGCCGAACTGATACGGATTTACCCCGAGTCTTTGTTTTTCTCTGAGACCATCGATCAAGGCGTAGCGCACGTAGTCGTTGCGGCTGGTGCAGCCTTTGCCCGCCTGTGCACCGTTGCCTGCCCCTTCTTGGCAATCTTCAAGGTCCGGTTGTCCAAAGTCTCGAATTTTTTCAAAGTCGCAGAGTTCGTCCTCACCGCCCATCACGCGATACATGCCGTTACGGCACTCGCTTTCTCCTTTGATTTGCATCATCTCTACAACGGGCTCTAACCGCGCCCGAACGGCAGCCGCCTGTTGCTGTGCTTCAAGCGGCAGGTCCGCATACTCGGCGCGGAATAACTGTCCATTAGAGAGATTGGGATTGTGCGGTATTGCGATGGCGTCACAGCCGGTCCCCGAGTCGTTGCATTGCGCCAGAAGTTGTCGCCGCATGTCTATCTCAGCAGGCGTCTCGAGTGACGAGATGGGTAGCTCGGGGACGATCTCATTTCGTAAGATGATGTTGCGATGAATTTTCGTCGACTGCGGAGCGCGGCTGTACTCCCAGGCGTGGAAGGTGGTGAAGCTGCAGTCTGCAGAACGATCGTACCAGCGCTCGGCGGCGGCCTGCGTCGCCTGCCAAACGTTCGCCAGTTCCTTGCGGCAGGTCGATTGATCGTCTCCGCAGACATCGTCGCGGCGACCACCAATCTCGACGAGTCCGCCGATTCGGGCTCGAAAGCCCTTGGCGCCTAATAGTTTCGCCAGCAACGATTCCTGTTCACCACGATAGATGGCGCATCCCGTGCTGTCGTAGGAGGGCGATCCGGGGGTGGTGCACAGTGAGACTTCTGCCATCCACTCCGCGTGATCGGTCACCGCGGCGAAGTCGAGAGGTCGGTCGATGCGGATCGTTCTGGCGCCAGCTGTTGCTGAGCCGCCAAAAATATCAACCGGGGTGCCCTTGGCAAAAGCATACGCATCATCGGGAAGGGTGTGTGTACCCAGCGAGTTGGCATCCATTGATAGCGAGGTGTGCAGGTGCAGGTCTCCGAAGAGCGGTTGCCGATCCTTTATTGCATTGCTGCAGGCTTCTCTCAGAATGGGTTCGCGGGCGGTGGCGGGTTCCGGAGCTGGATCCCAGGGATCGCTATTGAGGATCAGTTGACCCATGTCGCAGCCAGGCAGCGATGTGAGAGTGGCGCAGGCCACTAGAAGCAGCGCCGCGCGTCGCGCGCCTCTCAGGTTGTTGGTCACAGTCAAGTTCTCAAAAGTTCGATGCACCGAGCCCGATGCCGCCATCGACCTCCAGTGCGACCCCGGTTACCCACTCGGCACAAATTAAGTACTCAACGCCCTCGGCCACCTCTGTTCCGGTTCCGATTCGCCCTAGCGCGTGCAGTCCCGCCACGGCGTCGTAGCGATCTGGGGCTTCTTCAGCGCTGAATATGCCCGCACGCAGATTGAGCTCTGTAGAAACGGCGCCCGGTAAAATGCACCCCGTGCGAATTTGTTTGGGGCCGAGCTCCGCGGCCATCACTTTGGTTAATCCCTCGAGCGCTGCCTTAGTAGTGGCATAGGGCGAGGCTCCGGGAAACGCCCGTCGTGTGTGGGTTGACCCGATGAATACGATAGCGCCTTGAGTCATCTCGAGATGAGGCACGACCATGCTTGAAAGCATCATCGCTGAGATGACGTTGGTGTTAAAAGCCTCCTGGAGAAAGGCCTCTGTGTAGCCGTCGACGGGCTGCCGGTACATGTTCGCAGCATTGTTGACCAGGGCGTCGAGTTTGCCCCCCCCGTGCGCTACGGCTGCGGCCACCATGCGTTCTCTGTCACCCTGTTCTGTCACGTCGCCCTGAATAATGTGGCAATGCTCGCCGAGCTCCGCTTGAACGGCCTCGAGCTTCTCGAGCCTGCGGCCGCTGATCGTAACCCGCGCCCCCTCCTGACAAAAACGTCGGGCACAGTCGGTGCCGATGCCTGATCCACCGCCAGTAACCAAGATAGACATTTCCCTCATGCTTTTCATTGACTCAACCTTTTTGTTTGCGGGTCGCTTGGTGTGGGATCAACCCCATATTTCACCTCAGCAGGCTATTCCCTCAAGCCTGCCTGCCGCATCATGGGTAACAGCGTGTCGCGAAACTGGGTCAGGCCCTCTTCATAATTGACCCAGCTCAGCGTAATTCCGTCGAGGCCAGCCGCAGAGAAAGCCAGCATGCCGTCAATAATTTGTTCGGGTGTTCCAACCAGCGGAATGGCACCGTAGCCCGCGATCAGGTTAGCTGCCATGGCTTCCCAGCCGTCTCCCAGAGCACTCTGGGAATTGGGAACGAGTACGTCGAGTAGATTGCGCACACCTTCCCAGTCGCCTCGGTCATAGACATATTCGCGGACAAAGTCCTGGGCTTCTTTTTCGGTCTCCCGGCACACGATGTAGGCCTGCCCAAAAATCTGCATGTCGCGGCCGTATTTTTCCTTGGCCAGCCGCCGCCCGCTGGTCGCGACCTGGCCTGCTTTCTCCATGTCTTGTGCGACCACAAAGTTAAAGTCGGCGTGGGCGGCTGCAAATTCCTGGCCCCTTTGACTATTACCTGCACTCATCAGCGCAGGCCATGGGCGCTGCAGGGGCTTGGGCTCAGAGTAACAACCGGGAGAGGTGAAGTGCGGTCCCTCGTAATCGAACTCGCCATCAACGGTCCATAGCTCTTTGCACAACGAAATCCAGTCGTCGGCTACGTCATAGCGCACGTCATGCTCTTTTTGGGGGACGCCAAACATCGCGATCTCTCGCTCATTCCATCCAGCGACAATATTCAAGCCAAAGCGTCCGCCCGAGATATGGTCAATCGTTGCTACCTCTTTGGCGGCCCGGACCGGGTGAACGGTCGGCACATGAAACGTGGCGAAAACGCCTATTTCTTCGGTTTTCGCCGCAAGTCCCGCCGCCCAAGTGAAGGTTTCGAAATTGCGGTGATTAAAATTGACCTTGCCACCCATGCCTTTCCAGCGCGCCACCGGTATCACGGCCTCAATGCCTGCTTGTTCGGCCAGCTGGGCTACCCTGACCGATTCATCCCATTCGACTTTGAGCGTGTCCGAGCGATCGGTCATGGAGCAGCCGCTGCTCACATTGAGCCCGAAAACCCCCAGTTTGAGCTTGTGGGGGCTTGTTTTTAGGGGGTGCATGGGAGGTTCATCTGTCATACGCAAGGCCAGGTGTTAGCACGGTGGTCAGTGTCGCAGACTCTATTTGGCTTGACTAGGGACAGTAAAAAACTAAAAAATATAGAGTATAAACAGTATTTTATGAATTACATGTCCATTGTTTTCTAATAAATGAGTGGCAGATTGTGTCACGTTTTATGCAGGGCTCTGAAAACCGGTTGTTGGGGTCTGGCGTACATACGCCTGTAAGCAGAACGGAGCTGGCTCATGCCCAAACCTACATCTATCGAGAGTGTCATCCCTGACGGGCAGTGCAGCCGTAGCGAGTTTCAGGCGCAGCGCGACAAACTTGAATCGCTGCTGCGTGATGCGGGCAGGGAGGCAATGCTCGGGGGTAAAGCTACCTCTGAAGATCGTCATCGTACGGGAATGACCCTTGAGCAGGAGGTCGAGCATCGCTTACAGGGCCTTATCCTCAGAGCTAAAGGCATCGTGTCAGAGGAGATGCTGGTTCGCCACCAGCGCGAGATCCCCGTAGACGAAATTCCCGACTATGCCGTCACGCACCTGCTGATTGAATTGGGCGAGCGCGAGCTGCGAAGCGGCGCCGAGCAATAGACCCGCTGCGATAGGGCCAACAGCGGCGCGAGTGGCCGTGCGTTCGTCGCTGCACAGCATGCGGGCGCTTTGCGGGTGGCGTTAACTATCCCGTAACTTTTGTTGGTTGACCGCCTGATCATTGCGGATCACCCTAGCGGCTTTCAGCCTAGCCGCAGGGAACCTGGATGTACTTTACGCTCGCTTGCCTCGCCTTTGTTGTCTTCACTTATAGCCTGATTTCTGATCGCATTGAGCGACTCTCGCTGTCTGGCCCGATCGTATTCGTTGCCCTCGGTGTGGCGCTGGGGCCGCTCGGACTGGAGTGGTTCAGCCCGACGGGAGACGCGTTTAACGGTAAGGCCATTATTGATATTACACTGGCCTTGTTCCTATTTGTGGATGCCGCCAATGCAAATCTAAGGGTGCTCAGAGGTAACTGGCGGTTGCCGGGCAGAATGCTGCTACTGGGCCTACCGGGGAGCATTTTTATCGGCGGCGCCTGCGCGGCGTTATTGTTTCCCACGCTGTCACTTTACGAAGCCGCTATCCTCGGCACCATTTTGGCTGCTACCGACGCGGCATTAGGCAAGGCGGTCGTAACCAATCAGAACGTGCCCTCCCATCTGAGAGAGGGGTTGAGCGCCGAGAGTGGGTTAAATGACGGCTTGTGTGTGCCCGTGTTGCTGTTTTTTATTGCGCTGGAGCAGGGTGCGGCGACACGGGGCGAGGGGCTGGCGCTAGCGCTGTTGAGTGAAGAAATCGGCATCGGAGTGCTGGTGGGCGCCGTACTTTCACTGATTGCTGCAAGAGCGGTACTTATGGCGAGGGCAGCGGGATGGCTGGGGCCTATTTGGCAGCGAATGAGTGTGCCTGCGCTGGCCATTTTGATTTTTGCGGTTGCTCAGGCGCTGCATGGCAGTGGGTATATTGCAGCGTTTGTCGGCGGGCTTTGTTTCCGAGGTGCCATGAAGCAAGACGTGCACTCAATGTTACTGCCTGCCGAGAGTGCAGCCGAATTATTGGCGATGTTTGCGTGGATGACGTTTGGCATGATGCTGGTGCCAGCTGCGCTGCCCTTTATCGGTTGGGCAGAGCTGCTCTATGCGGTGCTCAGCCTCACGGTGATTCGTATGTTGCCCATTATGCTATCGCTTTCCGGAACCGGAGAGCCGTTGTCGAGCCGGGCGTTTCTCGCCTGGTTTGGGCCCCGTGGGCTGGCCAGCCTCGCCTTTGCAACGATCGTCTGGTCAGAGCAATTACCGGCATCGGGAACCCTGATGGCCGTCACGATTGTTACCGTCGGAATCAGTCTGGTCATTCACGGCATCACCGCACAGCCGTTTGCGCGGCGACTGGCGGCCAGCTACACCAAGTAAGGGTGTCGCAGGCAGATTCTGCATGCTCGCCATCGGAGCGGTTGGGCGATGTATAGTGCTAAAAGGGGTTAGCAAGGGCGAGAAAGGGATCTTGGTGACGGGTAATCGCAGGCGGTACCGGAGGCAGTGTGCGGCAATTTATTGATGAGTATCTCGATCGGCATCAGACGGTGCTCACGCAGTTAGCTGCTTGTGCAGATGACATTGAGCATTTGGCGCAGCGTTGTGTGGCAGCACTTTCTCGCGGTAATAAGCTGTTGATCTGCGGTAATGGAGGCTCTGCAGCTGATGCCCAACATTTGGCGGCAGAGCTGGTTGGGCGTTTCGTCGCGGATCGGCCGGCCCTGGCCGCCGTTGCGTTGACAACAGATACCTCCGCGCTAACGGCTATTGCCAACGATTACGGATACGACGCGGTATTCAGTCGACAAGTCGCGGGCCTGGCTCAAAAGGGCGACGTGTTGCTCGGTATTTCAACCTCTGGACAGAGTGCCAGTGTCCTTGCTGCCTGCGAGACGGCTCGATCAATGGGTTGTGATGTGCTGGGTCTCACGGGCCGGGATGGGGGCGCATTGAGGACGCAGTGTGACGCGGTCGTCGTGGCGCCGGCCGACGAGACTGCGCATATTCAAGAATGCCATATTGTGGTGGTTCATCTGCTGTGCGCCTTGATCGAAAAAGGGTTGGGGCTCGCTTGAGATCGTCCGGCGATAGCGCTACTCATTCAGTCCGATGAGCCCCGCCGCCTTCCTCGATCGTGACGGGGTCATCAACGTTGATCATGGTTACGTCAGCGCCTGGGCGCAATTTGAGTTTCTGCCGGGGGTGCCGGCGGCGTTGCGGCAATTGCAGGACGCGGGCTATCGCTTGATTGTAGTGAGCAATCAGTCGGGCATTGGCCGGGGCCTCTATACCGAGGCTGATCTGAATAGGTTGAACGAGCAAATAAGCGGCCACCTCAAGCAGACAGTGGGCGCCGACATCGCTGGGTTCTATCACTGCCCTCATCATCCCACCGAGGCGCAGGGAGAGTTTCTGACGCAGTGTGATTGCCGAAAGCCCGCCCCCGGAATGATTACGCGGGCAGTTCGAGAGCATGGCATCGATGTAGAGCGTTCTTTGTTGGTGGGGGACAAGCGCTCTGATATTGAGGCAGGCAAGGCGGCTCGCGTTGCTCGACTGTTTCGAGTGGTGCCGCCCGGAACGGTGGTCGCCGACGAGGCAGGCGTCAGTCTTGTCGCTGGGCTGAAGGATGTGCCGCGGTTAGTGTGACCCGCTCTTTTAGTATGAGCGGCCGGTGTAATCGACTCAGCTAACGTGGTGCGCTAGAACCGGTAACCAAACGCCTCAATGTCGGCAGCAAAGTGCCGCGCGACCAGTGCGTTGGTAACGTCGTCGTAATAGTCGCGATAGTCGCTTCGTTCCGCAGCACGGCGGCGATGGGGCAGAGATTGTCTCGGTAAACCGATCCGTTCGCAGCATTCATCAAAGTCAGTCTGGAGTGATTCGTAGCGGCCGACGTAGTCAACGATCTGCTCTCCGTTCAGGTCAACCAAATAGTGCAGCTGTGGCGTGATCGAGGTGTTGATGTGGTACTGCCACGGTTGCTCCGGGTCGAGTTTTCGATGCAGAAAGTCAGCGAAGGATTCATCGCCTTGCAGTAGCTGAGGTCGCTCGCGCTTGATGTGGTGGTAAGAGCTGACCTGAAGGTCCCAGGGGTTGCGGACAAAGGCAAATTTGAAGAGTCCTTCAAAGACCTCTCTTGGCAGCATTTCCTGCGCCGTGATCGCTTTGCAATGTCGGGGGAGTTTAATACCAAGGCCGTGCCCGGTCGCACCGCTCATTTTGCTCGCTATCCACTGGGGGAGATAGTAAGGGTCGCGCCAGCGATATCGCTGCAACGCGTTACGAACGCTGGTGCCACCTGTTTTGGCGATGTGAACAAATAAAAACTGGTAGCGTCGGGATAGCAGCATGATTCGCTCGGGTTTCCTGTGCGTGTTTCGTCACGGGTGCTACATTCAAACCGCGGTGCTTCGACGCAACGGGCACGTCGAGCGGGCGTAGGCGATGCTAAACTAGCACACTGGCCGTTGTTAAGAGCTTTTCATGCCCACCTTGCCACATCAGGAGTCATCGCTGGAGAACTGGTTTCAGCGCAGTAGAGGCCTGCATTCAGCCTGGTGGGTGATCGGGTGGGTTGCGCTGTTCGGGGTGCTCTCAGCAACACAGCTGGTGATTTGGCTGGCAGCGGTCAGCTCCATCGGGCTGCTGGTGTTCACCCGAGGTCAGTGGATGAATACGCCGGGCGCCGGAGCCTATGGGCTGCTGCTGGCGTGTTTTTTATTTCCCGGCTTGGTGTCGCTTGCCGATGCAGTCGATCTGAACCGGGCGGTGTCTACTAATGCCAGGTTGCTTGCCTATGGGCTGGCCGGCCTGCTATTTCTCAGGATTGGGCCGACTGAGCAGCAGTGGCCGTTAACGGTACTTTGGTTGACGGCGTTACTGGTTGTCTGGAGCATCGACGGCATTGTTCAAGAATGGCGGGGCATCAGTCTGAGCGGTTACCCCCTGTTTACCGGTTTGCCGGAGGGCCACAAAGTGACGGGCTCCATGGGCCTAGACTATGGGCCCAAGCTGGCGGTGTTATCGCCCTTTCTATTTGAAGCCCTGCGGCTTCATGGCCGGCGACTGCCCTTGCTTTGGCTGGCAGTCCCGCTGTTGGCGGTGGCAGTTTCACTTAGCGCGAGTCGCTACTCGGCAATGTTGCTGCTGGTGAGCGCGGGCGTCTGTGCCGTATTGTGGGTGCGCGGGCGCACTTCTCGCAGCTATTGGACGCCCGTGCTGGTTGTATTGCTATCGCTGTCCGGCTTGCTTATACCCATTGCCTTAGCGCCACACCTCGCCGAGCGGCTCGCGCTACTCGGCGGCAGTCTGAATGCCAGTCAGGAAGAGCTGAATATCGCGCTCGCGTTTCGTCCGGAGTTGTGGAAAGCGAATTGGCTGGTTTTTTCAGATCATTGGATAAACGGTGTGGGTCTTAGAGGCTCCGCTGCTGCGGTCAATCCTATCTTGGCCTCATCTGCATTGTTTCCAGAGGCCATGTTAACCAGGCCATGGCACCCCCATTTAGGCGTTCTGGAAATTGCCACTGACTCGGGTCTGATCGGCGTGATGTGCTATCTGGTATTTGTCGCGCTGATTATTAAATGGATGCGGACTGCAAACCGGGCGCAGCAGGGCGCGGTTACCACCTTTCTGACGATTGCGTTATTGGCGATGTTTCCGCTCTCCAGTGCGTTATCAATGTATTCCTTTCCCACGGGTTCATTGACCTGGCCGGCTTTGGCGTTAGCGCTGGGCGTTTACTTTAGGGGCAAAGCCTAGGCGAGGCGTTGGTACCGGGAGCCTGTAGTATTCACATCTGCGCTGGTGAAGGCCGCTTCGAATCAATACACTGGCCCCGTTACGGTAACGGGCGCCGGGTATCCAGTGAGATGCACGGTGGCATTGATGCAGCGACTCTCCGACCTTTCGCCCTCTATTATTTGGGTGTTCTTGTTTTTTACCCTCTCTCTATCTTCGGCGACGAGACAGTTCATCTGGCTCATGGCGCTGGTTGGGTTAATTGTGTTTGCCCGCGGCCCCCGGGAGTTTCTCTCCACTGATGGCGTTCGCAAATTTTGGATTGTGCTGGGCTGTTTTTTGTTGCCCGCTGTGTTTTCACTGTTTGATGCGATCAACTTCGAGCGCTCCTTGTCTGGGGCCGTTCGTTTCTTGTCCTATGGTTTTGCCGTTTGGGTGTTGTTGCAGATCAAGTTAGATCGCTCTGAAAGCCATCGACTGATGTCGCTGGTGGGGGCGGTCATGATGCTATGGGTGGTTGATGGCTTGGTGCAGCTACTCACGGGATACAGCGTGTTTGGCAATCCGCTGATTGAGCTCGATTCGGGTGACACCCTGGTTACCGGCAGCCTGCGCATGGGGTATGGCTCGACTCTGGCGATCTTGTCACCGTTCTATTTGGAGGCGTTGCGACGAACAGGTGCTGGTCCCTTTAACAGCATTTTGGCGTTGCCCCTGTTTGCCGCGATTATGATGAGCGGAAACGAGGCCTCCATGATTCATGCATTGGTCGCCTTGGCCGGCTACGCGTTTATTCTGCGTCGCCTGGAATCCGATGCTCAGGTGACCCCCTGGCTACTGTCTCTGCTGTTCATCTTTGCTCTTGCGGCACTATTCGGGCTCATTCTCAGTGATACCTTTAGTGCCTCGGCGGCGGGACAGGCGGCGTCTGACGCGTACAGGGCGTTTGACTACCTACCCATATTCTGGGAGTCAGCTTGGCAGGGATTTACCGATCACTGGGTGAATGGTGTGGGCATTCGTGGGTGGGGCTCCATGGTGGTGTCGATGGAGAGCATCAACGTGTTGCCCGTGTCCGAGCGATGGCATCCGCACCTGTACGCACTCGAAGTCGCCGTCGATACCGGCATTCCTGGTCTGCTGGGATATGGCTTATTCTTTGTTTTTCTGGGACGTCGGTTGTTCGATGCGAGACCCGAAGTGGCGCTGAGCTCTTTGGTGGTGATTTTGGCTCTGTTTCCGCTTAACAGCTCTGTGTCTTTTTATTCCTACTTTAACGGCAACATTCTTTTTCTGACCTTGGCGCTGCTCATCGCTGTAGATCGCGACCTGAAGCCGCTACCGCAGTTGGATCCGGTTCATGAAACCCAGCCGGGCTGAGCACGACGCCGGTGGGGATCGACCGCTCCGCGTATTGATTATCCGGTTGAGCGCCATCGGAGACGTGGTCTTTGCTTCGCCCTTGGTGAGCGCTATTCGGCGTCGCCATCCCGACGCAGAGATTTGCTGGCTGGCAGAATCGATGGTGGCGCCGCTGTTGATGCACCATCCGGACCTCAAGGCCGTGCTGATTTGGCAGCGGCGTGAGTGGCGTGAGTGGCTTGTGCGGGGGCGATGGCTGCGTCTGATCCGCGAGGTGCGCGCGTTTCGACAAGCGCTTCGGTCACAGCATTTTGATGTCGTACTCGATGCGCAAGGGCTGCTGAAAAGCGCGTTTTTGGCATGGCTGTCCGGGGCGCGCGTTCGTGTGGGATTTCGCTCGAAAGAGCCAACGTCGTTTTTTCTGACGGAACGGATTGAAAAGGATCTGACGCCGACTATCAGTTCTGAATATCGAGGGCTTGCTACCTATATGGGGTTCGATGCCAGCGATTTTTCGATGCGGGTGTCACTGTCACCCGCTGAGCATGATTACGCTGAAAAATTTCACGGGGACCGGCCTTACACGGTTTTGTGTCCCTTCACGACTCGGCCACAGAAGCACTGGCCGGAGGCTCATTGGCGAGATCTCGCAGGGCGCATGGTTGAGCAGGGCTGGCGCGTTGTCGTGCTGGGCGCGCCCTCAGATGAGGCTGCGGCCGAACGAATATTTAGCGCGCACAACATTGAGCTCATGGTGGGCAGGAGCGCACTGTTAGAGAGTGCAGCCTTAGTCAGTCGCGCTAGCCTGGTGATCGGTGTGGATACGGGTCTTACCCACATGGGCTGGGCTTTTTCGGTGCCGACAGTGGCGCTGTTTGGTTCGACCTGCCCCTATCTCGATATCGGCGATCTCACCGGTTCGATTCTATATGAGGGCCTCTCCTGCTCGCCTTGCAAACGCAAGCCTACTTGCGGCGGATCGTTCGAGTGTATGAGTGCCTTAACACCGAGTGGTGTTCTGCACGTCGCGCAGGGCTATTTGTCCACAAGGTCTTCTGCAGGCCGCGTGTTAGCATCTGCCGCGAATCGGGAAGAGGCTGTTTGATGTCTGCATTGCCTGACATGCGCAACGGAAACATCACCGTGATCGGTGACGTAATGCTTGATCGCTTCTGGAGCGGCGCCAGCAGGCGCATGAGCCCCGAGGCGCCGGTGCCCGTTGTCAATGTCAAAGAACAGCAGGATCGCGCCGGCGGTGCGGGCAACGTAGCGGTGAACTTGGCCGAATTGGGTTTGTCAGTTTCCTTGGTGGGGCTGTGTGGCGAGGACGAGCACGCTCGTGCACTGCGGGCCTGTGTGGAGGCGGCGGGCGTGCGCTGGAACGTCATGCCGTGTGCGGCCGAGACGATTGTAAAGCTGCGGGTGCTAAGCCGTAATCAGCAGTTACTGCGGATGGACTTCGAGGAGTCTTTGGCGGATTACGCGAACGATCTGTTTGTGAGATACGCGCAGCAGCATCTGGCCGATGCGGATTTGGTGATATTTAGCGACTATGCCAAAGGGTCGCTCGAGCTGGTCCAGCCACTATTAGCGCATTGCCGTGAGCTGGGTAAGCCTACGCTAGTTGATCCCAAGGGCCTCGATTTTGAAAGATATCGCGGTGCGACCGTGCTGACACCGAACCTTGCAGAGCTGGAGGCCATTGTGGGTCGCTGCGACAGCGAGGCGATACTGATAGAGAAAGCCCATGCGGTCAGGGCGTCGCTCGACATTGAGGCGATACTGGTGACTCGCAGTGAAGCCGGTATGACATTGATTCAATCGGGCGAAGCGCCGCAGCACTTCACCGCCAGCGCGCGGGAGGTGTTTGATGTGACCGGCGCCGGAGATACCGTCATTGCAGTGATGGCTGGCTGCCTCAGCGCTGGCCTGTCGATGCGCGACGCAGCGCATTTTGCCAATCACGCCGCCGGCGTTGTGGTGGCGAAACTGGGCACGGCGAGCGTGACCCCGGCGGAGCTTCAGAGTGCCGTGTCGGTACCGCTCGTCGATACCGAGCAAGAGAGTATGAGCGAGTCAGAGCTGGCCAGTGCGCTGGCCGGCCTGCGTGCCGCCGGTAAGCGTGTGGTCATGACCAATGGGTGTTTCGACTTGATTCATCCCGGGCACATTCGCTACCTGCGGCAGGCAGCCGCACTGGGTGACGTGCTGGTGGTGGCGGTCAACGATGACGACTCGGTGCGTCGGTTGAAGGGTGCATCCCGCCCCCTGAATACGGTGGGCGATCGAATGGCTGTGCTCGCGGCGTTGGAAGCGATCGATTTTGTCGTGCCGTTTTCAGAAGACACCCCTGAACGTGTGATCGAGGCCCTGGCACCCGATGTGCTGGTCAAGGGTGGCGATTACCGCGTGGAGCAGATTGCAGGGCACAAATCTGTGCTCGAGCGAGGGGGTGAGGTGCGCATATTAGACTTTTTTGCTGGGCACTCCACCACCGGTTTGATTGAGCGCCTTCAAGACTGAATACTGTTTCGGTTGTTTACCGCGCTGGCGGTAATTGGTTCGCCACCTCAGTCAGCCTGCTCAGGGGTTGATATAAGCTCTCCCAAGCCCGGTTTCTGAAGGTAGGTATCGTTCGAGTAACTGTGTCTGGCGGCTCTTCATTGAGTCGAGTCTGCCGTCGATGATGACCTGGTCAGCCGCGGCGTTCACGTCGAGGGGATCACCGCTCCAGATCACCAGGTCGGCTCTGAGTCCCGGGGCAATCATTCTGGGCTGACCACCGAAAATTTCTGCGGGTAAGCTGGTCATTGCGGCCATCGCCACTCCATGGGGCAGGCCATTGGCTACGGCGCTGCCGGCTACCTGACGCAGTTTGCGAGCGTTGTGCGTCTCACCACTGGTGAATAGCAGCGTCACGCCGGCTTCGTTGAGCAGCGCAGCGTTATCGAGTCGGGCGCCCAGCGCGTCGAAGCTGCCGGGCAAGTTGTCGAGCGCATTGATCATCACGGGCACACCGGTGCCAGCGAGCGCTTCTTTTACGAGCCAAGCCTCCTGCGCACCGCTGATGACGGCGCGCAGCTCATGCTCTTTGACGAAGGCCAGCGTTTGAAGAATGTCGCTGGCCCGATTAGCCCGGAATACAAAAATGCCGTCTCGGCGGGCCGATTTGAGTGCAGCTTTGCCGCGGGCACTGATGAGTGTGAGATCATCATCAGCCACGGATAGCTCGGCAAAAGCCGAGTTCAGAAGCATCCAGTGAGCAGCCCTGGAGCCGCCTATTTTATTGCCGCTGTATCCATCGACGTTGACGAAGAGGGAGGTGTCACCCTCGAAGCTGTCAAAGCCTCCGTCGAAGCGCACCAATGAGCCCTGACCGGAGAGTGTGCGATCTCCGGGCGCCGCCACCAGTAGGGTATAGCCGTAGCCTTCGACCCGAGTGATGGGCACAACACTCGAATGGGGGTTGTAGGCTGCGCGCACATCAAACTCCGGGTGCATGAGGCCGGTATAGAGCTCGTTTAAGCGCGAATCTACAGCCTCGTAGACCATACCAATTTCGCTCAAGCCTAGCGCAGTGATGCCGGCAAACAGCGCGGGCGTCACCGGACGCCCGCCTGCGTCGATTATGCGGTCTGCCGTGAGCGCGCTCAGATCTGCCGACACCGCTTCGATTACCCCGTCTTCAATATAGATATCCTGAACGGTGGCCGCCGACTCGTCGCCAATGTGCACGCTGCCATGAGTAATCAGAAGAGATTCAGCCTGAACGGTCATCGTTGCCAGCAACGTGGCGACCATAAGCCACTGCTTCAGTGTCGATTTCATTGCGTGGCCCCCAGTAGCTGCCCGAGCTCAAAATCTGACTGGGGATTGAGCGCGGGGTTACCCAACTCAAAGCGCAATACGCCGTCAATATAAACCTGAAGCGGCTTGGCATAGACGCTGAAGGGATCCTGATTCCACAGCACGACATCGGCCATTTTTCCGGCTGCGAGAGAACCGGTTTGATCGTCAATTCCGAGCGATTTAGCCGCGTTAGAGGTGATCCAGCGAATCGCGCGCTCAGGGGGAATGTCGAGACCGGCGCGATTGCCACGCAACATCGCTTTGGCGGCTTCTTGGTTGAGTCGCTGTATGCCTTCATCCGAATCTGAGTGAACGATAGCGCAACCGCCCTCGGGACGATCTACCAACGCGATATTCTCTTGAATCCCGTCGTACGCCTCTATCTTGAATCCCCACCAGTCAGCCCACAACGCGCCGCAGACACCGTTTGAAGCTAATTCGTCAGCGACTTTGTAGGCCTCGACCCCGTGGTGGAAGGTGCCGACCCGATAACCGAATTCCTCGGCCATATCGAGAATGGTCAGCATCTCGTCGGCGCGATAGCAGTGCATATGCACCAGAATGTCTCCGCGGAGTGCCCCGGCGAGCGTGTCAAGTTCGAGGTTACGTCGTGGGGGCGTGTTGGTGAGCAGCGCAGAGGCAACCGATGCGCCGCTGCTGTCGCCTTCAGCTGCCGCTGCGGCATCGGTAACGGCCTCGTTGTAGCGATCCCAGTCTGCTTGATACCGCTGTGCCCGAATCCAAGCGCTTCGATAGGCAGCCACATTGCCCATTCGGGTCGAGGGTGCTTGATTACGACCGCCATAAACCCGCTTGGGATTTTCGCCACAAGCCATTTTTAAACCGTAAGGGGCGTCTGGAAATTTCATGCCCTGATAGCTAATGGAGGGCACGTTTTTCAAAGTCACACCGCGCCCGCCAAACAGGTTGGCAGAGCCAGGCAGGATCTGCAGGGCGGTCACGCCGCCAGCAAGGGCCCGCGTAAAACCGGGATCCTGTGGCCAGACGCTGTGCTCTGCCCAGACTTCGGCAGTCACCGGCGCAGTCGCCTCGTTGCCGTCGCTGTGTGCAGCAACGCCGGGTGAGGGATAGACACCCAGGTGGGAGTGCACGTCGATGAGCCCGGGCGTGACCCATTGATCGGTTGCGTCGACGACCCTTGCATGGGCCGCCACATCACCTTTGCCTACCCAGGCCACCTTGCCGTCAGCGAGATAGACGCTGGCGTTATCAAGCCGCTGACCGTCGCCGGTGAGCACAGTCGCGTTTTGCAGCAGTATGGGCGGGCCGGTGGGTGCCTGATAGGTGGACGGAAAGGCTTCGGCGTATGCTTTTAACGCCAGACAGGCCAGTAAACCGGCCAAAAAGGGGAGTATCCGTTCCATAAAAGAGATTCCCTAGGCAGTGGCGGGACGATACCCCCAACAACGGGTTTTGCCAATCCTCCCCGCAAAATGCGCTACTCTCGGCGCTTTCTCACGATCAGCGCTGCCTGTCAGTGCAAGGAGCCTTGGGTGCGACGTTTTGTAGATTTGTCGATTTACCTTGAAAACGAGGTGTTGAGTGACCCGCCCGCCATGAAGCCGAATATCGACTACATCACGCATGATATTGGCGCGCAGCAGATGGCGGGGTTTTTTCCGGGGCTAGCGCCTGAGGAGCTTCCGGACGGAGAGGGCTGGGCGATCGAGTTCGTCCAGTTGTGCACGCATAATGGCACGCATCTCGATGCGCCCTACCACTTTCATCCAACGATGAACGAGCAGGCCGGCGGGAAAGAGCGGGCGATCACCATTGACGAGGTGCCCTTGGAGTGGTGTTTTCAGCCCGGGGTAAAACTCGATTTTCGTTCTTTTTCAGACGGCTATGTAGTGACGGCGGCCGATGTTGAGGAAGCGCTAAAGCGGATTGGCCACACCCTCGCGCCACTGGAGATTGTGGTGGTGAATACCGCCGCTGGCGGTGCTTACGGACAAGACAACTTTGTCAGCAAAGGTTGTGGTATGGGGTATGAGGCGACGATGTTTCTGCTGGAGCAGGGTATTCGTGTCACCGGTACGGATGCCTGGAGCTGGGACGCTCCTTTTGACCAGACCGCAGCGCGCTATGCCGAGAGCGGCGACGCCAGTCTGATCTGGGAGGGGCACAAGGCAGGGCGCCATATTGGTTACTGCCATCTCGAAAAGCTGCACAACCTTGAGGCCTTACCTGCTAGCGGCTTTACCGTCAGCTGCTTTCCGCACAAAATTCGGGGCGCGTCTGCGGGCTGGACCAGAGCCGTGGCGATCATAGACGAGTAGCGCTCAGGCAAGCGCCTTCAGCGTGGCGTAAGCCTCCAGCGCGGCCTCCCGAGCGGTTTTATGATCCACCATGGGCGAAGGGTAGGTTTCACCGAGCGCAACTCCGGCTTCGGCAAGCACGTCGGCAGGTGCTTCCCAGGGTTTGTGCAAGTACTTGTCAGGGAGGCCCGCGACCTCGGGGACCCATCGGCGGGTATAGCCGCCGGTCTTATCGAACTTCTCTCCCTGCGCAATGGGGTTAAAGATTCGAAAGTAGGGCGATGCATCGGCGCCTGACCCGCCGACCCACTGCCAGCCGCAGGCGTTCGAGGCGAGATCTGCATCTAACAGACAATCCCAAAACCAGGCTTCTCCCTGCCGCCAATTGAGCAGCAGGTGCTTGGTCAGAAACGAGGCAACAACCATCCGGACCCGGTTATGCATAAATCCGGTTTGCCACAGCTCACGCATGCCTGCATCGACAATGGGGTAACCGGTTTGGCCTGTTTGCCAAGCCGCGAGGCGTTCAGCGTTGTCTGTCCAGGGGAAAAGGCCGAACTTTGGATTAAACGCCTCGTCGGGCATGGTCGGAAAATGGAACAGCAGGTGATAACAAAACTCTCGCCAGCCAATCTCGCTCAAGAATTTGTCGATCGATCCAACAGCCTCGCCCTGCTCGCGTTTCGCCGATTGAGCGGCGTGCCACACCTGCCGGGGTGAGAGGTTGCCATGGCGGAGGTAGGGAGACAGTCTGGACGTATTGGGTTCTGAGGGAATGTCTCGACCGTCGCCGTAATCCGGTACGTGGTCATTCAAAAACCGTGCAAGGGCTTCTTGGGCGCCCAACTGCCCCGGTTGCCACAAGTCGTTCCATCCCGAGGCCCAATTAGGCGCAGAGGGCGTGAGTTGCCAGTCGGTTATAGCTTCCGAACGCGGTGTTTTGCCATGGGCGGAGAGTGTCGGTGTTGGCAGGGGATAATGAGGCTCCGGACGCCGGTTGCAGGCACGCCAGAAGGGCGTGAACACCTTGAAGGGCGTGCCGCCGCCCGTGGCAACGTCCTCGGGTTCGAACAGTAGCGTGCCTGGATAGCGCTTGAGTGTGGCGCCGATTGCGGAGAGTCGGTCGAGAACAGATTTTTCGAGCATCTCAGACCAGGGTTGGTAGTGCCGACTGCAGTACACTGCCTCAGCGCCTATTTCCGAAGACAGCTCGGCGAGCACCTCTGCTGTTGCGCCAGAGCGCAGGGTCAGGTCGATTCCCTGATCTGCAAGGCTGGTTTGTAACGCCATCAAACTGTGGTGTAGCCACCAGCGACTCGCCCCACCGGGCGCCCACTCACCACCGAGATCAGGGTCTCGTATAAACACTGGGACGACCGGGCCCGCCTGCGCTGCGGCGGCCAAACCAGGCAGATCAGCAAGCCGAAGGTCATCGCGAAACCAATAGATGGATACGTCAGCCATGAAATTGCTCCTGAGCGGAATGTCGCAGGTGATCGGCACACTCGGCGAGCAGCGAGAAGGGTTGCGTATTGTACTTGTGCAGGCACAGGTCGTCTGCGCGGGTCTGGCCTTCGTTAAGAATAATCAGTGGTTTTCCCTGTTCGGCGGCATATCGACAGAATCGTAGCCCCGAATACACTGACAGGGAGCTGCCGAGGACCATCATACCCTGCGAGGCGTCGATTAATTGATAGCAAGCCTCAACCGTTGGCTTGGGAACCGTGCCGCCGAAGAAAACCACATCGGGCATCAGTGTGCCGCTGCATTGGCTGCAGTGGGGAATGCGGAAGTCACTGATGGTTTGTTCGGGCAGGTCAGCGTCGCCATCGGGACGAATGTGCAAAGAGGCAGCACTCGGCAGCCTGTTATGCGTTTCTAGCCAGGTCTGAATGGCGGGGCGCGCTTCAATGGCTGAGCAGCCGAGGCACCGAACCTGATCGAGACGTCCGTGCAGGTCGATCACCTGTTTGGAGCCCGCTTGCTGGTGAAGCCGGTCAACGTTCTGAGTGATCACGCCAGAAAGAATGCCGGACCGCTCAAGGTCGACCAGTGCGCTATGCGTGCTATTGGGGAGGGCTGTAGCGACCCTGGGCCAACCCAGTGCGGACCGGCTCCAGTATCGTCGTCGCCTTGCAGCGTCGCGGACAAACTCATCATGCTGTATGGGCTGACTTCCCAGCCACTTGCCGCCGTGGTCGCGATAGGTGGGAATGCCCGAGGCCTCGCTGACGCCGGCGCCAGTGAGCGCTACCCAGGGCGCATGCCCTGTGAGTGTTGCTAACAGAGAGTCAACCGATTTGCTCATACAGCGTATACGTCTCTGGAGCGGCGCGGATTCCCGCGGATCGCCAAAGGAGGCACATCTTGCATATATTGATCACAGGAGGGACCGGGTTGATCGGCACTGCTGTTTGCCGGGCCTTGCATGCCCGGGGCCATCAGCTGACCGTGTTGACCCGGCAGCCGCGGGCCAAAGAGACGGAGGCCACCTTTGTGACGGCTTTGCAAGACTGCGCCGGTGCGGTTGATGCTGTGATCAATTTGGCCGGTGCCGGATTGGCTGACAAGCGATGGACCGCTACTTACAAGCGCGAAATTGTCGCGAGCCGTATTGATCTCACGCGCGACCTGGTTGAGTGGATGGCCAAGCAGCCCGAGCCTCCCAAGAGATTGATTAGCGCCAGTGCCATTGGCTACTACGGGGCCTCGGATGAGGCGGTCTTTACCGAGGCGTCTGCCGCAGGCGAAGGCTTTTCGGCGACGCTGTGCCAACGCTGGGAGCAGGAGGCCGGTAAGGCTTCGTCTGCGGGGGTGCAGGTGGTCACGCTGCGTTTTGGCGTGGTGCTGGCTAAACAAGGCGGCGCGTTGGGCAAGATGACGCAGTCTTTTCAGGTGGGCGTGGAGTCGTGGTTGGGTTCCGGTACACAATGGTTGAGCTGGATTCATCTTGATGATGCGGTGAGGATTATCGAGCACGCACTGATCGCACCCTCTCCAGCACTGGTCTATAACGCGACTGCGCCCGAGCCCACCCGCCATCGCGAGTTGGCCCGCGAGGTGGGTCATCATTCGGGTTCCTGGATTAAGCTCGGGGTGCCTGCGTTTGCTGCGAGAGTACTTGCTGGCCAAATGGCGGAGGAGCTTTTGCTCAGTGGGCAGCGAGTGTTGCCTCAGGCATTGCTCGGGGAGGGCTTTCAGTTTCATTACCCGACCCTCGCCGCCGCTTTGGATCATCTGCAGGCTCGCTAGCCCTCAGGCTGAGCTCACCTGCTGATAATCTTGAAAGACTTCGTGCACGCCATCTTGATTCTTTAGCTTACGCAGTGCTGACCGCTCGAGCTGCCTTACCCATTCGCGGCTAACCCCGAGTCGGTCGGCGATCTCAGACCGAGACAGCGGGGGCCCATCGTGAAGGCCCCAGCGGGCAACGACAACGGCCTGCTCGTTGGATTCGAGCTGGTCGACTGCCTCTCCCAGAAATCGATGTAACGAGTCGCGTTCTGCGTTACCCGTGGTATCACCGTACTGGTCGGTGGTCAGTGTATCCACCATCGACCCTTCATCGTCATCGTATCGCGGGGCGTCAAGGGATACCGCGAGATTACGAACCTCGAGAATTTCCTTGGTCTTTTGCTTGTCCATACCGAGCTTCTTGGCCAGCTGGGCCGCGTCGGGTTCCATGCCGGTCTTGGCCTGCTCGATCGCTCGCTCGCGATAGACTTTATTGACCTGATCTTGAACGTGGGTCGGCAGACGAATCAGGCTGCCCGTGTCGCCCACATAACGGCGCACCGCTTGCGTGATCCAGTTAAAGCAGTAGGTGCTGAAGCGGAAGCCTTTGGCGTACTCAAACTTTTCTGCAGCGCGAATCAAGCCCAGGGTGCCTTCCTGAACCAGATCGAGGTAGCCGACCCCGCGTCCGCGGTACCGCCCCGCAATCGAGTGCACGAGCCTAAGGTTATGCATGACCAGGGCATCTCTCGCTTCGGTGTACTCACGTAAGGCGCGCCGAATCGTTTTTAACACCTCGGGCTCCAGCGCAAACGGAGCTGGCGGAGCTAGCCAATGCCGGGACCAGTGTCCGATGGCATCGGCCACCGCGTCTGAAAACTGCCCTCCCGCTCGTCGAAGCATAAATACCGCAATGCCCACGGTCAGGCTGGCGGGAATAGCGAGGTCCTGAACAGCTTTTTCATGGCGCTTTGAGCTTGCCCGCTTACGCAGGCTACGTGCCGCTGCAGTGGCGCTCTCTGCCAGATCGCCATCAGAAAAGTAGGGGGCGAGCTCTCGTCGTAATGTAAAGTGCTGCTCTCGACTCGGAAACCGTTTTACCTCTGGCGGACATTCGAGCGCGTTGGTAAGCAGGTCTGCCAGCGTGGCACGTAAATCGTCCACCTCGGCAAAGACGCTGGATAGCGCTGCCACAGCGGCCCACTTTTTACCGTCTATGACTTTCTCTTCATCAGCGGTTAAGAGTGGGTACCGCCGAATTTCCGCGAACATCAGTTCGAGATCGGCGTCTTCGCTACTGTCTAATGTTTGCATGTTATCCCCCTATTGACGCGGGGTATACGGGCGAAAACCCTCCGAAGGTTCTGTCTGATACACCGTTTGTCCATGTTCAAGGTGAACAGAACGTGGACAAGAATGCTTGCAGCAGCAATCCAACCCGGGTTTTGTCGCGTAAAGCTGGACAAATAAGGAACAGGAGCGCGTCATGAACGCACCGGCAAAGACCACACAAACCTTAGAGCCTCGGCCGCTTTACGGCATTGGCACGGTGGCACGCCTGACCGATTTGAAATCCGATACTTTGCGGGTTTGGGAGAGGCGGTATGGGTTGGGCGCTAGTTATAAGTCGGCAACGGGTCGGCGTCAGTACACGCAATCCGATCTTGATCATCTTCAGTTGGTGTCTGCTTTGGTGAAGCAAGGTGTGCGGATTGGTGAGATCGCCGCTTCTGACCGAAAGACACTCGAAGTGCTTTTGGAGCAGCAGGGACACATGGCCACATCACGTCCGCTTCCCCCCCCGAAACCAAGGGTGGTGTTTGTCGGCGCTGATTTGTGCCAGTGGCTGGACACGCATCAGGGATGTGTTTCGGGCGTGTCGGCGTTATTGGCCCGCATACCGGTTGATGAGGCGGTTCCGTCGTTGCAGACCGATCAGACAGCCGATGTGCTGGTGGCTCACTGCCCGTCTTTGACGCTGCAGCAAATTAAAGGGGTGGAAGCACTTGCCGAGCGCCTCGAAGTGAGGCGCACCATTGTGCTTTACCAGTTCGGCAACGATCAGTGGCTGGCAGAGCTGGAACGGCTTGGCCATTCGGCGTTTGAGTACCCGATCGAGCCGTCGCGTCTGGCGTTTGAGATTGGCCGTAGTCAGGTCGAAAAAGAAACGGCGGTGGGGCTTGGCAATCTCTCTGATCTTATGCCGGCGAAGCCGCGACTTTTCAACGACGCGGCGTTACGCGCAGCCGCAGAAGAGAAGATTGTGCTGGATTGCGAGTGCCCGCGGCACTTGTCGGACTTGATCCGCTCGCTGAATGAGTTCGAGGCCTACTCAAGCGCTTGCTCGGTAGACAACTGGAAGGACGCAGCAATCCACGCCAGTATTTACGCCTACACGTGTCAGGCGCGTCATCTGATGGAAAAAGCGCTGCAGTCGGCGCTTGAGGGCCGCACCCTGAACGTGGAGGCTACTTCGTAGCTGAAGCGCGTCTGATGTTCTCGGCGAGCGCCTCCCACAGAGGTGACCCTCTGAGTTGCCAAAACCACAGGCAGACAGGCGCCAGTGTGGGCATGAGCAGCACGTTGAATTGATAAGTGAGTGCCAGAAAGTCTGCGGGCGGCACCCCAGCCGTGTTTAAGAAGGGGCCGCCTACTATGAGCAGCAGGTCTTTGCCGACGATCGACGCCAGACCGAAAGCCATGATGACCCAGAGCCAAAAAAGCCCTATACAAAACTTGTAGATGCCGTCTTGAAGATTCGACGCCAGAAGCAGCGCTGCGTAAAAGGCAATGGAGTAAGACACCAGGCGCGTATTGGTCTGCAGCGCGATCTGATTGCCGGCCTCCTTGGCGGGTAAGATTTCTCCCCCAATCTCTCCGAACTGGGTTCGGACTGTCATCTCCGCCCCTTGCAGTCCCGCTGTCTCGACAATGCCCGGGTATAAGTTGCTGAGGAACAAATCACACAGCCAAACGGCGGGAGCGGCAAACAGCGTGCCCGCTGCGTACCAAATGCCAAACGTGATAGGCATCAGTATCAGGGTCAGGACGAATTGGCGGCGCATGAGCATCAGGCGGGCTCGACTTCGGGATGCTTCTTGCCGAGCCACTGTAAGTAAATGGCAAACACAACCAACACATCGAGCATGATAAGCACGGGCCAAAGGTAGAGGTGGAACCACTCAAAGACGGTGTAATTCCATTGACCCAGGTAGAACAGCGAAATGATGCGAACGATATTGAGAATCTGCACAAACAAGAAACCGGCGAGAATGGCAACCACTTTGTGACTGAGCGTCGCGGGAAAGGCGACGATACCGGCGATGAGCACGATAGCGGCCTCAACCCCGTTACAGCCAGCTTCGATCGATACGGCAAAACCCGTAGTGGCATCACGCAGAATGCGGCCTTGTGCGATGACGTTATCGTCGAAGGGCAAAATGATGGCGGTGCTCAAGGCGGCGAGCAGTCCCGTAAAGGGCTGAATCAGCGCCTCTTGCACGGGCTTTAGCATCTCGATAGCAAACAAGCTGCCAAGTACGCCACAAAACAGAAGTAGAAAGCGCAACATCGCTAATCAGATCACCGACTGAACCAGAATGATGCCTATGATAACTGGGCAGAGCCATTTCACATACACCGGCCATATACGCCAAAAGAGTCGATTCTCAGCGTCGGCGTCATTTTTTCTGAGCTCCTGTAGTAGTGCATCCCGCTGCCAAAGCCATCCCGCGAAGATACAGATGAGTAGTCCAAGTAAGGGTTGGCTATAACGCGTGGAAATCGTGATGACCGCCCCAAACAGCGTGCCAAAATTCAGTACCACCAGCGCACTGAACCCCGCGATGAATCCGCCCGCGAGCAGGGTGGCCTTGCCCCGGGGAAGATGATGACGTTCGATCAAATACGCGACCGGAACCTCAAGCATGGAAATAGAAGAGGTGAGGGCGGCAATGCTCATCAAAATGAAAAAAGCGGTGGCGAGAAAAATGCCCGCGGTGTCGATGGTCTCGAACAGTGCCGGCAGCACGGTAAAGATCAGCGTGTCTTCTGAGAGTAGCCCGCCCGCCTCGTTAAAGATGGCGACACCGCGAGCATCTGCAACGTACATCGCAGGCAAGATCAGAAATCCGGCCAGCACGGCGATCCCCACATCTAATAGCGCGACCTGCGCGCCGACACGAGGCACATTTTCGGTGTCGCTGAGGTAGGACCCATAAATCAGCATGGTACCCACGCCGAGTGACAGCGAGAAAAAGGCGCTGCCCAGAGCGTCGATGAGGAGGTCGCTCGAGAGTACCTTGCCGAAGTCTGGCAGGAGATAAATCGACAGCCCCGTCAGCGCACCCTCCAGGGTGAGAACATATAGGGCGAGAGCGATGAGTGTTGCGATTAATAACGGCATGAGCCGACGAGACCAGCGCTCAATGCCGTCTTCAACTCCGCCCAGTACCACAGCCATGGTGAGCGCCATAAAGATCAGCATCAGCGATAGGTTGCGCGGCACCGTGAAGGTCACGAGCCACTCACTAGCCGCTGTAAGCCCCACCGCGTCGAGTGGATAGGAGGCGGCAAACCCGAGCATCCATCCCGCAACGATGGCATAGAAGCTCAGGATCATGCTGGCTGTCAGCAAGCCGCCCATACCGGTCAGCCTTCCGAGCGCGGCAAGAGTTCTGCTTTGTGGGAGAGAGCCCAGTGCCATCACCATGTTGCGGTGCGTATGGCGACCAATTAACAGTTCGGCCATCAGCGCGGGGTAGGCGAGCACGAACGCCAAAAGCAGATAGGTCAGTAGAAACGCAGCCCCGCCATTACTAGCGGCTTGCGTAGGAAAGCCCCAGATATTGCCCAGACCAACGGCGGAGCCTGCCGCCGCGAGAATGAACCCCATGCGAGATCGAAATTCGCCCCGTGGTGAAGCCAAGCGCCGCTCCTTTTTTTATCGTGGGTGGGATGGTACGCCAAAGGGCGCAGGCGTGTGCTGAAAAAACGCGTCCATTTGACCCGTCGACGCTTGGGATTCTCGGCCTGCATGGTATCCTTCGCGCCGGCCAAATCCGCACTTTGCCCGGGTGGTGAAATTGGTAGACACAGGGGACTTAAAATCCCCCGATCATTGCGATCGTGCCGGTTCAAGTCCGGCCCCGGGCACCACTCGTTGATGATGACCCCATGCCGCCTTGGGAGTGGAGAAGGCGGGTGGTTGAAATTTCAGCGCGTTACGCTTTAATTGGCTCTGGAGGTGGAGATATGAAAAAGTTTTTTATTCTTCTTGCGTTGGTGGTCGGTGGGTCGTCTCTGGCTACGCACTCTATGGCTGTGCCGCTGATCATCACAATGTCAGTGCCAAGTGTGTCTGGCTCGCTAGATGGGGTGGATTACACCGACCTACCCATAGCCTTCACTATTCAGGTCGATTCCGATGACATCGTGGCATCGCCCGCACCTCCGGGAGTAATCCAATATGAGGTCCATGTGGAGTAGCATGTCCATTTTGCTTGGGGACACGCAACTCGAGGCGACTGAGCCGTAGGTGGTGCTAGAAACCTCGTGGACGTCTACCCGACCTATGGGACTTACTCTGTTACCGGGGGATTTCAGACTGGGAACATGCCGGGCCTCGCAAATTGGGACTTATCCAGCCCCGTAGGCCCGCTATACAACGATGAGTTTTTTACCCAAGACTCCGGAATTGATACCGACGGTGGTCAGTTGAGATTTGATTATCAGAAGCCAGTTGCGGGCGGTATTTTTGAGATTGCTGGGGCTGAGGATTCGGGTTCTGGTGAATCTTCATCAGTGGCGGTACCCGCGTTACCAGCATTCATGCTGTTCGCTCTCAGCGGACTGCTCGCTCTCTTTGGGTTCTTCAGAGCCTCAAAATAACCTCTAGTAAGCGGGAGTGGTACCTCCCGCGAATGAACAGGCCCGACCTCATGCCGCCTTGGGAGTGGAGAAGGCGGTATTAATGCCAGAGACCCCAGTGGCGTCTGTTTACTCTTTAAAGCCAATCATGCTTACTATAGACGCTCTATCTGACTCTCTTCGTGCGGATGGTGTTCATCACCACTGGAGTCAGAGCTATGAAGCACCTTTTGGCGCGCACCTGCGTTTTTTCCTTAGCCGTTACCGCCAGTCTATTGGCGATTGCCCAGAGCCTGCCGACTTTTGGCACCGCCAAGTTTGGGCAAGCTGTATTTGGTGAGGCATCGGTAGGCACACTGTGTGGCGCTGATGCCTTACCCGTTCCCTTCATGCCCCTATGGGCAACCATCACCCTCGCAGTCGCGCTGTGGGTTGTGGCCTATCTGATGCGTTCTAAGGAGAGTTGAGATGATTCGGTTATTGATGACTATTGGCTTTGCTCTGGTTACTACTCAAGCCTCTCGCGCAAGTAGCGGTGCCGAAGTCTTACGTAGATGGCGAGGTCATTCATGCTGATGAGCTGAATACTAACCTCGAGGCCATTGCTGGCGCTGTTCCTCCTCGAACTTGCACCACAGACCAAATCATCAAGTGGGATGGCTCGGCTTGGGTTTGTGTGGATATACCGGCAGATGGTGCAGATGGGGCAGATGGCGCAGATGGGGCGCCCGGTGCAAATGGGGTCGATGGCGCCAACGGGCTAGGCTCCCCATTTGTTTGGCAATACTCCGATTCCTGCGACAACTTGGCTTCCGGACGATTCTGCCAAACCCTTGGGAACAATGGCCCTTATTTGCAGTTCGATTATACGGATGCCGCATATGGGCTGTGGAACGTGATCAGCAATTGCATTGGGAACGACGACTACATATATGACACTTATTTGGTGGACATAACCGATGTCGCCAGTCTAGCGTTCTGGCGGGCCAGTAGCGCATTCGCCTCTTCTTCGGGGGGTGCAAGTGTTCTTGCCATTGAGCAAGCTGGTAACGCGATCGTGATTCTTCCTTTTAGCGTTGACGATACCGTTGCTTTGGTGCCGTTAGGATGCACTCCCCCAGAGCCTAACCTTTTTGCGAATTAGCATTTTGCTCACAAGCACCTTGCGAGTCACTTACGCTCTCAAAGCCTAGAGCCCCAATTCATCTCTTGTAAGCGGGAGTGGCACCTCCCGCGAATGAACAGGCCCGACCCCCTCCTTGGGAGGGATTTACTTATGTGCAAAAAATTGAGATCTAGTCTTCATATCGAGATATAATTTTTCAGTTCTCTAATGTTTCGCAATGGTTGAGCGCATATGAATAAGGGTAGCCGTCTACTTGTCTGCTTGTTTATGGTCCATCTGGCCCTTTCCGGCCTCGCTGAGGCGGCCGAGATAAAGTGGGACGGAGGCGGAGATGGCTCGTCGTTTAGTGATCCGGCGAACTGGGATGTTGACAACGTGCCTACAGCCACCGACGTTGCCGAAATTGACTCTGTTAACGCCGATGTAGTCATTTCTGGCGCCGTAACGGTAGACGCCATAGAGTTACTAAGCGAAGCCACTTTAACAATCAACGCTGGAGCAACCCTAAGGCTCGAAGGTGTCGTGGAGAACGCAGACATTCTGGAGTTGGACGACGCGTCTTCCGTGTTGAATTATGGCACCGTGATTTTTGACAATCCCGATATGTTTATCTGCATTGACCTAGAAGATGAATCTAGTTTCGACAATTTTGGCACTATTGAGTGTATTGGGCAGGGGGGCCTTTTCATCGGTCTGCAAACTGATGACGAAAACACCACGTTTAGGAATCATCTGGGGGCTAGGCTAGATATATCTGGGACAGACTTTATTGCTATTCAAAACGATGGCCCCGTCATCAACGAGGGGATAATTAATATAGAAGGTTTTGAATTTAAGGCTATTGAATTAGACGCGTACGAGGCCCGTGAGCCTGTGATATTTCAAAATTACGGGGTGCTGAATATCGTCAACGACTTCGAAGGTGCTGAGTACGTCGACATAAACAGTGAGAACGCATTTTTGAATACTGGCGTGGTGAATTTTCAAGGAGCAGATGAGGTGGCGGCCTTTGAGTTCGCGGATGACTATAGCGTCTTACAAAACGAGGATTGTGGAATCATCAACCTGGACGGGCCCCTGTTTTTTGATGTGGACGACCCAGATGCTCTGCTCATTAACGATGGCGTTATCGCGTCGGCGTTCAATGGGTCGCACATTAATGAGGGAACCATTACCAACAATGGAAGAATTCAGACACCCACAGGAGTGTTCTCAGTGCTGGGGGCGGGTACATTTGATGGGGCGGGCGTTGTAGAGAGTGGGGGAGTGCCCACCGCAAAGCCGCTTAGTGAGAGTTGCCCTATCGTAACCGGAAAAATCCCACCACCACAGCCGGTGGCCACATTGCCGACATTTTTCCTTTTGGGCCTCACCGGCTTGCTCGCGCTCTTTGGGTTCTCAAGAGTCAGAGCCTCAAAATAATCTCTTAGTAAGCGGGAGTGGCACCTCCCGCGAATGAACATGCCGTAGCCCCGCTGTTGCGGGTTAGGGGCTATTCCCATGCCGCCTTGGGAGTGGAGAAGGCGGTAGTTAATCTCAGCCCTCTGCGCGCAGTAAAGCCAACAAACAACCAGTAATAAGACGGCGAGTAAGTTCCCCGTAGCCGGTAGCCTTTGGTTGGAGGTACCGCTATGAGAAAGCTCGTTGTTGTAACCGCTGTATTCTTTTCTGGGCTTAGCTGTCGCTCAAGGTCTGCCGAGGTTTGGCACTGCACGATTTGGTGAGGCTGTTTTCGGTCAGGCTTCCACTGGCGCTGATGCGCTACCCGTTCCCTTTCATGCCCCTATGGGCAATCATCCTGCTTGCAGTCGCGCTGTGGGTTGTGGCCTATCTGATGCGCTCTAAGGAGAGTTGAGATGATTCGATTACTGGCTGTAACGTTTCTTGTTTTGAGTGCGCAGGTTGGCGCGCAGAACCTGCATGTGTTTGAGGACGGCGAAACGATTGACTGCTGGCGCGCTTTAACGAGAACTTCACCGCCTTAAAAAAGGGGATGCCATCTGTAGCGAGCCATGCCGCATAAGATGGCGCGTCTACGGGTCACCGGTATGGGTGGACTCCAAGTGGAACAGTGCTGACTGGCCGTGACGAGCACACGCGTTCTCTGGAGGGTGACGGATGAGCTTAGGTATAGGGCAGGTGGAGGACGTGTTTACCAAGCTACGTGGCAGAGATCTATTACCACTCTAGACTGCACCGGCGACAATAGGACTCCGGGCAGAATATGGGCGATGTTTGGGTTCAAACGGCGTTTTAAATACGCAAGGGGCGCGCTTCTTGAGAATGCGCCGTCGTATCAATTCACTTTTACGCCGGGAGGTCCATGTTCGTAGAAACAGGACGAGTACTGTATCAGGAGAGTAGCATTGGAGTGGCGGCTCCCAGCTGGACCACGGATGGCACACAAATGTTTTCGGATTTGCGCTGAGACAGCACTGCCTTCTATCAAGGCAAAGCCCAATTTCATCTCTTGTAAGCGGGAGTGGCACCTCCCGCGAATGAACAGGCCCGACCCCCTCCCCGGGGTAGGGTTCTAGTGACAAATAAGTGACGGATGCCGGTGGAAGATTCGCACGTCTTAAAGAGTCATGTCATCGCCCGATAACCCACTATCAGCCATCAAAATATTGAGTAGTGGCGAGATAATCGAATCATCATAGCGATTTGAAAAAATATTGAGTACGGAAGGAATGCCACCGAGCCTAACGATCACGGTTTTGGTGTGTGGGTTGACCATAACCAGTTGTAAGCCCATTCCTTCAATCCAGAAAACGTCTGGGAAGTTAGGCAAGCCAGCATAAACGTGGTACCCGTAAGTATTGCCCTTCGACTTGCCAGTTGCCTGAACGAAAAACCACTCCGGAATAACCGAGTCTTCAGTCATTTTCTCGAGCCAGCTTGCCGAGACTACCTGACGTTTTTGGTTGAGAAATAAAGTGCCTATCTCCAGCCATGATCTTGCCGTAGCAAATAGACAGCAGTAACCAGCCGTGTTGATGATCGAGGCGCCTTCAAGCCCTAAGGGCTTCCAAAGCTTATCCTCAATGAGTTGGTTAAGTGGCTGCTTATAGATCTCTGTCAGCGCAAGGCTCAATAGGTGGTAATTAATATTGTTATAGTTAAATGATCGATCACCGTTGAAGGAGATTTCCGATAAGGGTGTGCTTAAGGGATGGCCTTTCAAGGTAGCCCTAATGTCTTTAGCTACGGTCTCAACACCCGATGTATGCCTCAGCAAATCTCGAAGCGTAACCGCATCCCCGGTGCGTTCTGCTATTTCAGGCAGATATTGAGAAACAGAGTCATATTCAGAATCTATAAAACCGTCATCAATTGCGACACCAACAAGAATGGCAATGATGGCTTTGGCCATAGACATTGCATTGATATTGCGCCCATACGCCGCGTCTGAACTGTAACGCTGATAAACAATTCGACCCTCTTTTTGGACGATTAGTGCCTGAGTTTGACTGCGGTCAAACCAGGAATCTAATGAGCCGTTAGCGATGGTGGCTTTTTTAAATGACGCTCCCTCTTTTGCGTCCTCTCTCAGCGCCCTTCCTGCAATGGGCGCAGGCGCGGCTAATAGAAATGAGTGGGGCGATGTCATCAAATCGTTCAGGTGAGCGTTGACCTCGAGTAAAGCACTGTCTTGAAGTGTTTCCCTAAATGAAGTGGCCGCAAGTAACACTACCGTCAGTGAAATTCCTATTATTGTTCTTCTTCGCGAGGGCTTTTGATGACATATCTGATCGATGCTCTGTCTGCTGAGATCTCTGCGCCGTTTTGGTTTAAAGACGGGCCTTCTTCTATTATCAGAGTCTGGCGTCTCGATTCACTGGTCGAGCCATCTGTAGGTAGGCACATACCGCTAAAAATAACACTGCGGCATTGATGCCATGCCAGAGAAAATGGGTACCCAGTTGAAAGTGTTGGCAGATGGCATCGTCCATCGTTCTGAACACGATTGCCACCGCAAACAATGCAGACGCTAGCAATAGAGTGGTGCTGCGGCGACCACCCAAATAATATTGACCAATAGCCAGCAACGTAATGGTTAGTAAAGAGCTCGCATACGCAAAGGATCCATTTGCAATCTCTCGTGGCACTTTAAGAAAAGCAACGGTCGCTACGATGAAAAACGATAATACAAGTGTGATGCCAGCGCTTTTGGGCTTGCCGTGATGATCAGCGAAGGCTGCACCGTAAAGTACGACCAAGCTAATCTGGAAAATATAGATGGGGATGATGTCGGCAAACATGCTCCACAGGTTGGCGACGGTATGGTAGAGAAAACTGCCAATTCCGACCGCCGCCAGCAGTCCCGTCAACCAAAAACCACCGCGCCCAGCTGACTGTCGTCGGCACATTTGAAATGCGAGTAAGGCAGCAAATAAAAAAGCGAAATTTGAAACGGCATTTAGCGGTTCGGCCCAAAAGGCGGGGCCCACTCTTTCACAGTACTCGTCTAGCGGCTTAAACCAATCCATGAAAATGCCCAATCCGGAGGCTACACCACAGTACTCCACACGCCCTTACTTTTTCAATCGGCCACCAAAGCCTTCACAAGTCCGACCCCATGCCGCCGTGGGAGTGG
>CALSVI010000004.1 GCA_943840615.1 uncultured Luminiphilus sp.
CTCACCACCATACATGACCGCATTCCAGTTGCCCGCATAGATGAAGTGAGCTTGAGACCCGGGCAGCGCAACGCCGTTGTTGGCATCAAAATTACCCACTAGCGCCAGGTCCTCGCTGGTGCTGGCATCCATGAAATTCAGAAAGTCCTCATTGAGGCCAATGTCTTCCATCAGCTTTGCAGCGGCATCGCTGTAGCCAGTGACGGATTCGATATTCTGCGCTCCGCACCGAGGCTCACCATCATTCGGCCGTCTCGATGGAACTCATTCCGCTTGGCGTGACCGCCGAAGTCGTCGTGGTTATCGAGTATCAGAATCCGTGCTTCTGGCCCCATTTTCTCGCGGTAGAAATGAGCAGCGGCCAGCCCGCTCATACCCGCGCCCACTACGACCAGATCATAGTGCTCTTCCAGAAGTTGGTAATCAGCGGGCTTTTCGCCCCGCCAACTGAGGGCGTGAGCCACTTCGTAAGATCCATCGTGGCTACCCCGCATACCGGTCAGGGTCGGTGGATAGTAGCTTCCCGATGAGGGTGCGAGCCCTCCCCGCGGCACCTCGTTGGCAAAACTGACCGGACGGTCGTCTGTGCACCCCGCAAGGAGTAACCCACCTGCACCGATCGCCACACCGCTAACAAAGTCCCTTCGCTTGATCTGCTTGGTCACTATCACCACCACTTTACATGTCAGTCGACAGGTTATAGCCTGTCGTCTGACCTGTAAATGATTTGGCACTGGTCAGCACTGCGTGCGGAGAGGCACCGACTGCATATGACTCGTCATCCAATAGATTCAGAATCTTTTGATCGCCAAGTGAGCCGACTGGGGTTGTGGTGCGCCATGCTCTGTATTCTGACCGCGATTATCGCCGCGTTCCTGCCGCTCGACGTGCCAGAGGGCTATAGCGCAACTCACGCTGAGCGTCTGCAATGGCTGAGCGAAAACAGAGACGCATTCGTTGCCGCCTGGGTGAATCAGATCGTGGCGATGTTGAGCCTGTCAGGGTTATTTTGGGCGCTGTGCTGGCGAGGCCGTTTGAATGGCCCATTGAGCGCGCTGTTGGCTGCCGGAGCCGTCGCCATGGCCACCATGGCATTTGTGGTTCCCAAGTTCATGGCCATATGGACCATTCCGCTGCTAGCAAATGCGGAGGCGACAGGAGGAACAGGCGCCGAGATGGCGGCGATGCTATTGCCCCTTTTGAACGTGTCTATTCCGTTTTCTTTGTACACGTCCTTTGACTATATGGGTTTCTGGCTTTACGCGCTCTTTGCGGTGCTGACCATGAGGTCGCTGTATGCCAGTGATGGGTTATCCAGGGTCATTGCCGTTTTAGTGGGGTTATTCGGTGTTGGTTTCCATGTAGCGTTGGCCTGTCTTCTTCTCGGTGTCATTCAGGCTCCTGACATCGAGATCAGTTTTGGCGTGTCATTCATTCCATTGCTATTGCTGGTCCTCATTCTGCCGTTCGCTTTTTGGCGCGATCTCAAGCAGGCGCCGACTATATAAATCCCTAGCACTGGTGGACCCACGGTGAACAAAAAGCATCGCCTTAAGATTACACGACGCGATTTTCTCGACGGCATAGCCCTTGCGGGAGGCGCGCTGGCGCTGTCGCCTCAGCAAATTTTGGCTGAACCTCGACCCGGCAGCCAGCCATCGCAGGTCTACCCGCCGTCGTTGACGGGTATGCGAGGCAATCACCCTGGATCCTTCGAGGTCGCTCATGCTCTGGCCAGAGAGGGGGAGCGCCCTGCGACATTTGATATGACCGATGAGGTCTACGACCTCGTAGTGGTCGGTGGGGGTATCAGCGGTTTAACGGCTGCTTACCTATTTCGCAAGGAATACGGGCCTGACGCCAAAATCCTGATCCTCGACAACCACGACGACTTTGGCGGTCACGCCAAACGTAATGAGTTCACTTCTCAGGGTCATACTTTGCTGGGCGTAGGCGGTAGCTTGAATCTGGAACAGGCTGCTATGGGTGAAGTGGAGCGGTCCCTACTTGAGGAGATCGGCGTTGACTTCGCCGCGCTCCGAAGTGCGATCGAGCCGGGTTATCTTGTGCACGATCCCATGTCGGAGCATGGGATTTACTTATCCGAATCAATGTATGGCAGTAACCGGGCTGCCCCCGCACACTGGAATTTGATCTGGGCTGGCGTGGGAGATTTCAAGGCCGCGATTCGTTCGCTGCAGCTCTCTGGTACCGATGAGAAAGGACTCATTGCGTTAGTAAGCGGAGAAAACGACTTCCTCGCAGATATCCCGCTCGCCGAGCGCGAGCATTATCTGCAAAAAACAGCTTATGCCGGATTCCTCTCTGGGCGGGTTGGGCTATCGGCACAAGCAATCAAGCTCACTGAGCCATGGATTAAGGCCCTCTCCGGCGTTGGCGCTGAAAGTGTAACGATCCTTGAAGCACTCAATGCCGGTGCGCCGGGTATCAATACGTTTATGCCACCCTCTGGAGAAGCACCCGACGCTGAGCCACTGGATCCTGATCAGTATCGCTACCCCATGTTCCCCGATGGCAATGCGTCGGTGGCGCGACTACTGGTGCGTCAATTAATACCTGAGGTAGTGGCGGGTAATCTGGAACAGAATATCGTGACCAGTCGATTCGATTATTCGCGGCTCGATCTCGATGGCGCTCTGGTTCGTTTGCGTTTGAACAGCACAGTTGTGAATGTCAGGAATGTAGACAACGACTTTGTGGAAGCCTCTTATATTGCATCGGGCCAAGCAAGAGCGGTGCGCGCAAAGCATGCGATTCTCGCGGGCTATGGAGGCATGGTGCCTCACCTCTGCCCGGAGCTACCCGCGTCCCAAAAAGCGCATTTGTCCTATGGGGTAAAAACACCCTTCGTCTGCACGAATGTGCTGCTGCGCTCGAGTGCCTCCGTGCGAAAGACCGGAGTATCGGGTTTTCAATGCCCCGGCAGTTTCTACAGCCTGGTTGCCACCGCACCCCCCGTTAATTTGGGGGATTACAGCATGCCGTCTGATGCGGGCGATCCGCTTGTCGTGTGGATGCTGCACGCTCCTGCACCTCCAACAGTGGGCAGCCAGTCCGCGCGAGATGTGTATCGAGTTGGCCGGCACAAATTGCTCTCGATGTCCTTTGAAGAAATAGAAACGGCCACGCTCGAGCAGCTCACGGGTATGTTCGGCGCGAGCGGTTTCGATGCGAGCCGGGATGTCGAGGCCATTACAGCGAACCGTTGGGCTCATGGTTACGCTTATGAGTATATGGGCCTCTATGACCCTGATTGGTCAGAGGGGCAGGCGCCCCACGAACTGGGAAGGAAGCCGATTGGTCGAATAGCGATCGCCAACTCTGACGCTGAGGCCTACGCGTACGTGCAGGCCGCGATGAGAGCTGCCCAGCGCGCAGTCAATGAGTTACTTACGTAGTGAACTCGCGCAGAACACTCAATAACTGAACTAGAAATTATTGGAGCAAAAATGAAAATAAATACTGATTTTGTGATGAGCATTAACGGCGAAGCAGTCACGACCGAGCAGACGCAACCCGTTTTTAATCCTGCGACCCGATCGGTTTTTGCGCAGGTGCCTGACGCCTCCAAGGAGCAGCTCGATCAAACGGTCGACGCAGCGCACCGCGCCTTAAAAATTTGGTCAGCGACGCCTGCTGATGATAGGCAGGCAGCACTCGAGGCCTATGCGGATCTGATCGAGTCGCATGCTGAAGAGCTGATGTCGTTGTTGACCGCTGAGCAGGGTAAGCCGAGAGCTGGATCAGAATGGGAAGTGCTTGGGTCGGTCGCCTGGCTGAGGGCGGTGGCGTCCCAGAGACTGCCTGATGAGGTGGTCGAAGATACAGAAGAGCGTCGCGTCGTGACTCGGTACACCCCGGTGGGTGTGGTTGGCGCTATTGTTCCATGGAATTTTCCCATCCTGCTTGCGATCTGGAAGATCGCACCGGCCGTGATGTCCGGTTGTACGATGATTCTCAAGCCATCGCCTTATACGCCGCTTTGCGATCTAAAATTAGCAGAGCTTGCACAGCAGGCTTTTCCGCCTGGGGTGGTTAATGGTCTGAGCGGCGGTGACGACCTGGGTATTTGGATGACCACACACCCCCGCATCAATAAGATCGCCTTTACCGGTTCGACGGAAACCGGTCGACACGTTATGAGGTCTGCATCAGAAACCATCAAGAGGGTGACGCTTGAGTTGGGGGGTAACGACCCGGCAATCGTGTTGCCAGACGTGGACGCGAAGGCGCTGGCTCCCGAAATTTTTTGGGCTGCATTTCAAAATAATGCTCAGTTCTGCAACTCCACCAAGCGTTTGTACATACATGAGGATGTTTACGACGAAGTCCGTGACGCATTGGTAGAGTTTATAGAGCAGAACGTGAAGGTCGGTAATGGTGCAGAGGTCGATACTGACCTTGGGCCAATTCAAAATTCCATGCAGTACGGCAAGGTTCAGGATTACTTTAAGGACTGCCAGGACAATGGCCACGCCTTTGCGGTGGGCGGCGAGATCGATGACTCGGCAGCGGGGTGGTTTGTCCCGGTAACCCTGGTCGATAACCCCCCCGAGGACTCGCGCATCGTACAAGAAGAGCCCTTTGGGCCTATTTTGCCGCTGCTCAAATGGTCTGACGAGGCCGACGTGGTTGCTCGGGCAAACGATACGATCTACGGATTGGGTGCGTCGGTATGGGGCGCGGATCAGGAGGCGATCGAGCGTATTGGCAGGCAATTAGAGGCGGGCACCGTATGGCTCAACGAGGTTCACCAGTATTCGCCGTTTCAGGCTTTTGGTGGCCATAAGCAATCTGGCCTTGGGTGTGAGAACTCCTTGCACGGACTGATGGAATACACCAATTGGCAAACCATCACGATGAACAAAAACGCGGGTTGATTGGGCAAGAAGACTACTTTTTGAGGATGCCTATCGGGCGAACGCAGAGTGGATGCTAGAGGTGACAGGCTGCTTCGGCACCCATTGCTGAATGGGTGGCCGCTTTTTGTTGTTATCGCCGGGCTGAGCTTTGCGATCATCCTTGCGGGCCTCGCCATTACAGGCACCTCTACTCCGGAAGCGACAGTGGCCATGATCCGCTTATCGGTGCAGTTGGCCTCGCCTTGGATCTATCTCGCGTTTGTGGCAACGGCGTTGGTGCAGCTATTCCCCAGCAGCTTTTCGAGCTGGCTGTTGCGCAACCGTCGTTATGTGGGGCTCTCTTTTGCGGCGGGTTTCGGCTGGCAGGCAGTGTTTATCGCAGTACTTCTAGGCTTGCATGGGGATTATTACGCGACGGTTCTGCACGATACCGGTGAGTTCATTACGCGTATGCTTGCCTATGCGTTACTGCTAGCCTTGACGGTGACCTCGTTCTTTCCCGTTCGTCGAGCAATGGATCCCAGGCACTGGCGGCTCTTGCATCGGGTCGGGATCTGGTATTTCTGGGCATCGACCTGGGTGTCCTATGCCTACACCGTCATGGTGGGCGATACCCGAGTCATTGCTATCGTCTTTGTCGTCGCAGGTCTCCTCGTGCTCACCCTGCGTTGTGCGGCTTATTTGAAGAAACGATCGGCTCTGGTGATTGAGCCACCCCCCGAGACAACCACTCCCTAATATCGAGGCATTCCACCTATGATTAAATCAATCGGAGCGATTCCCAGCGCTGCTGCGCAGCTTTATGGCGATAAGACGGTGCTTGTTTGTGAGGATCGCAGCCTCAGCTTTAGTCAGCTTGACGCACTCTCGAACAAGCTCGCCAGCGCATTAATCGAGCTGGGTGTTCAAATAGGAGACCGCGTCACACTCTACTCTCCCAACTGTTGGGAATGGGTTGTCAGCTACTACGGGATTTTGAAAACAGGCGCCGTGGTCAATCCGATCAACGTTATGTTGACCCCTGCAGAGGTAGAGTTCATCGCTAACGATTGCGGCGCCTCGGTAGTGATCGCCTCGCATGAAAAAGCCATGTCGATCCAGAACGTCAAGGAAAGCGCCAATGTTCGAGAGCTGATTGCCTTTGGGGACGATCCATTGCCGGACGGCATGTTGTCATTCAACGCGGTGCTCGATGCAGCCAATGACAACTTCGAGATACCGGATATCGATCCACTGTCACTCTCGACAATAGGATATACGTCGGGCACGACGGGGCACCCTAAAGGGGCTTGTTTATCGCATCATAGTATTTTGCTGAATGTAGCGATGACGGCTTTGATGCACCAGAGATGCGACAGAGATACTGTTGTGACGGCACTGCCGTGTCCCCATGTTTATGGCAATGTGGTGATGAGTGGTGCTGTGCAATCGGGCATGACTTTAGTGCTGCACCCATCGTTTGACGAGAAAACCATATTGCAGAGCATTCAGGAGCATCGGGCGACCCTGTTCGAGGGCGTACCCACCATGTTCATGTTTCTGCTGAATTACCCCGATCTGGATTCCTATGATTTATCCAGCCTCCGCTGTTGCACCGTGGGTGGACAAACGATGCCGGTCCCAAAGATGGAGGAGGTTGAGGCTAGGTTCGGCTGCCCGCTCATTGAACTGTGGGGCATGACAGAGCTCGGTGGATTGGGCACCACCTTCGCATCCAATGGACCGGTCAAGCATGGCTCAATTGGTGTTGCGCTTCCTTATGTTGACGCAAGAATAGCGTCCACTGAAGACGCCACTGTGACACTACCCGCAGGAGACGTCGGCGAACTGATGATTAAGGGTGGCGCGGTCATGCAGGGTTACTACGGCAACGAGCAGGCCACTCAGGAGACCATCGAGGCAGACGGCTGGCTGCACACGGGCGATGTCGCCTCCATGGACGAGGACGGCTGTATTTTCATCGTAGACCGAAAAAAAGACATGATCCTGACGGCAGGTTATAACGTGTACCCGGCGGAGATTGAGCGGGTCGTGGCGGGTCATCAGGATGTGGCTCTCGTTGCGGTCGGGAGCGTCCCGGATGAGGAGAAGGGTGAGCTGGCGAAGGCTTACATCGTGCCCAAAACCGGTGCGCAACCTGATGCGGATGACATCATTGACTACTGCAGAGAGCATCTTGCGGCTTATAAAGTGCCTCGCGCAGTACAGTTTGTCGATGACTTACCCAAAACCAGTACGGGAAAGATCATGCGTAGAGAGTTGCATACACTGGATTGATAATGATGCAAAGCCATGGGCATGGACACAGGTCTTTGCCCGTCCTTAACGTGCAGCGACTGAGTAATCGGTTGTCTTGGTGAGGATCTCCTCGAAAATGAAAATCGTGACGTCCGAGGCGCATCGGCTACACGCTCCACAGCAGGAACTCAGCCCGGGCCAGTTTCTACCGATCTTTGAAAAACCCGAGCGGGTCGATATTGTACTGAGCAGCCTTGAGGCGGAGGAGTGCGGCCCGACAATCACTCCATCATCTTTTGGCGACGAGACGACGCTGGCGGTGCACGACGCTGATTATCTCGCCTTCCTTAAAACGGCCTACGCTGCCTGTAACGAGCTGGGTGTGGAGGGCGACCCCACGCCCTGTGTATGGCCCCGTGGCAGGATGCGGGCAGATAGCTCCGATTCGATCGTGGCCAAGTTGGGACGCTACTGCTTCGATGGTTGTGTGCCGATTACCGAAACGACCTTTGAGGCGGTGGCCGCCTCCCGGGATATCGCGCTGTCTGCCGCCAAGCTGGTCTATGAGGGCGATCGTGCAGCCTTCGCGCTGTGCCGACCGCCCGGCCATCATGCTGGCCCCAATTACGCGGGCGGCTATTGTTTTCTGAATAACGCAGCGATCGCCACACAATGGTTGAGGGATGCTGGCGCGAAACGCGTGGGCATTCTGGATATCGATTACCACCATGGTAACGGTACTCAGGAGATCTTTTTTGACCGCAGTGATGTGGTCTTTGCCTCCATTCACGGAGACCCGCAGTTTGAGTACCCGTTTTATGCCGGACACGCCGACGAAGTCGGAGAAGGGGAAGGGCACGGGTTCAATTTGAATCTGCCTTTGCCTGCGGGCACCGCGTATGCGAAGTGGAATGAGACCTTATCCAGGGCCATTGAATTTGTCGGTCGATGCGAACCCGATTACCTCATGGTATCGGTTGGGATGGACACTTTTGTTGATGATCCGATTTCTTCGTTCTGTTTGCAGACCGAGGATTACGTTAGCGTTGGCGTGCAGATCGAAGCCATAGGATTGCCTACGGTGTTTGTATTTGAGGGGGGGTATGCTGTCGCAGCACTCGGCGAAAATGTCGCGGCGCTCCTTAAGGGGTTTTGCCGCTAGTGCCAGAAACGGTAACGATGTGCTGCGCAAAGGCATTGAGGAAAGGGGTAATGAGTTTGATGAATTTGTTGGCTTGTGCAAGGAGCTCACGCCGATGGGACGCATTTCCAGCGCCGAGGGCATTGCCGGCATGGTGTGTTTGTTACTGCACCCGGAGTTTTTTGAGACGGGGCAGTATATCCGCTGCAGTGGCGGTAATTCCTTGCTTGGGCAACCAAGGTTGCTTGTCACCCAGGATCTCAGCTAGACGCAACAGGAGTGCCAGGGTGCTCTTGTGTAAGGAGACAGAGGAGCTGATGTGCTGAACGCCAAACAGGTCATCTTCAGTGGTGTAGGCCAGTCGGAAATCACGCGGAGGGAGTCACGGTCTGCAATCGACCTCACTTTGGATGCCGCTCTGGAGGCGATAGCCCATGCGGGTCTAGACAGTTCGGAGATCGACGGTCTCTCGTCCTACCCTGGCGTGCGCAAGGATATCTCTCCCGGGTTTGGCCCTGTCGCGTTAGCCGATGTTAAGAATGCGCTGGGGCTGCAGTTGAATTGGCATTCGGCGGGATGGGAGGGGCCGGCGCAGGCCGGAGCAATCGTCAACGCCTGTGCTGCCGTCGCCAGTGGGCTGTGTAACCACGTGCTGGTATTTCGCACGGTGACGGAAGCTTCCTCGGTCACGGGAGATCGCAAAGCGAGTGTGTCGGGCACCGGCGGCGATCGCATCTCAGGTCCGTTTCAATGGATGGTGCCCTTCAAGGGTTACTCGGCTGTTAATACTGTGGCGCTCTACGCTCAGCGACACTTTCACGACTTTGGCACTACCCGGCAAACACTGGGGGAAATCGCGACGAACAATCGTCGCAATGCGGCACTGAATCCAAAGGCGGTGTTTACGGAGCCGCTGGATATGGGGGACTACCTGGAGGCCCGTATGATCAGTTCGCCGCTGTGTTTGTTCGATTGTGATGTCCCGGTAGATGCGAGTACGGCGATTGTCGTATCTCGAGCTGAAGCAGCCAAGGAGGTGAGCGACCCCATTTATCTTGAGGCCTTGGGCAGTGCGCTTCATGGCCAGGATTCTTGGGACAACTTTTCGCCAGATCTCACTGAAATGGCAGCCCACGATGCTGCCGCCGCGATGTGGTCGCAAACGGATTTGACGCCGGCCGATGTCGAAACAGCGCAGCTATACGACGGCTTTTCGATGTTAACGCTTTCCTGGATAGAGGCTCTGGGGTTCTGCGGTAAAGGGGAAGCCAAAGATTTTCTGATGGGCGGCGGCAATATATCCCGTGATGGCCTGCTGCCACTCAATACCAATGGCGGTCAGCTGTCCGGGGGCCGAACCCACGGATTTGGCTACTTCTATGAGGCGATCTTGCAAATGAAGGGAGAGGCGGGCGAGCGGCAGTTAGCCCATCAGCCACGCGTTGCTGTCGTCGCCAATGGCGGTGGGCCGCTGGGGTCCTGTTTTCTTCTCAGGACAGACTAACACCCGCCTGAGCGGGTAGCTCAATGATCAGTAACACGTATTGCGCTACATCCGTATGGCGCCATCCAGACGGATCGTTTCACCGTTTAGATACGGGTTTTCTACGATCTGGGTAGCCAGCAACGCGAATTCTTCTGGTTGCCCCAGGCGCTTGGGATACTGCACGAGGCGTTCCAAGCCTTGGCGAAAATCTTCTGGCATCGCCATCATTGCCGGTGTGCCCATCAGCCCCGGGGCAATCACATTGACGCGGACGCCCAGCTCCGCCAGATCCCGGGCGATGGGTAACGTCATGCCTACAATGCCGGCCTTGCTGGCGCTATAGGCAGCTTGGCCCTTCTGGCCATCCATGTACGCCACGGAGGCGGTATTGATCACGACTCCTTTTTCTTCGCCCTCGTTGGTGCTCATCTTTTCCACCGCGAGACGCAAGACGTTGAAGGTGCCCACGAGGTTCACGTTAATCACGTTTTGGAACTGGTCCAGCGGGTGGGGACCCTTGCGACTACTGTACGTCTTCGCGCTGGGGCCGAAACCGGCGCAGTTGATGCAGACGTCGATCGAGCCAAAATCTGCCACAACTTGATTGATGTTGGTCGCGACATTCTCCTCGCTGGTCACGTTGGTCTCGTAATATTTGACCTTTCCGGCATGCGCCTCGGTCAGCGCTTTAGCCTCACCCTCTTGTAAGTCAAACACCGCCACCCTCGCGCCTTTGGCGAGAAACGCTTTGGCCGCTGCCATGCCCAGACCGCCAGAGCCGCCCGTGATAATGGTGACTTTGTTTTGTAAATCCATGTTTTTCTCCGTGCGTTGCTGCCTGATTGCGAATCGGTGTCAGGCGTGTTCCTGATTGTATTTTTCGACCTCGACCTGAATCAGATCGGTGAGGTTGTCTGCGGGTGGCTCGGGGAGTAACACCTCACCGCTCTCCTTTGATGGCAGCAGAATGACGGCGTTACCCAGACTTGATTTTTCGTCTGCGCGGTTCAGGCACCACACATCCAGATGAACCTCGAATCGGCCGTCTCGTTCGCGCTTGTCGGTGACCTCGCCATGTAGCCATGAGGTGTCACCAAGAAAGTTGAACTTGCGGTGCTGCACCGAGAGCTTCCATAGCCAGCCGTCATCACCCATCCAGTTGGTCAGCAGATGCGTGAGCCAGACCTCGCGCTGGCCGCCGTAGTCGTATGGTCCGGGGAACCCAAGTTGCTGTGCCCAGTCTTCCTGCCAGTGGCAGCGCTGAACGGTATCAGGCACTCCGAGGTGATCCTTGGGGAACAGGCCGGGTACTTTTTTGCGAACGTCATAGGTTAGTTTGAATGCTCCGGGGGGCGAGATCTGCAGGCCCCAGCCCATATGCCAGAGAATCAGATCGGTGAGTTTTAGCGGGCCCTTGACCATTTTTGGCAGGACGTCACCTACTGACACATCTTCCCAGTAGCGCGGGGTTGCGCCTCTGCGAATCCCATTTTCTGCTTCGTAGCAGGCATCAATTTCGGCCAGCTCTTCATCGGTATAAGGCTCAGGGAGCGACATCGGTTTCTTTTTCTTCTCGGTCTTTTTATCACCTTTGTCCTGGCGCTCGTTAGCGATGAACAGTCCGCGACGCGCGGCGACCGGCTCCCCATCTTGGTTGCGCTGGAAGATCCCGCGCACCTCGTGAATCGACTTGCCGCCCATGCGGCCTTCCGCCAGCCGGGTGCCCACCAAGGCCTTGCGTAAGTAGCAGCGATCCCCTTCGCGTAAGGGCTTCCACCACTCGAAGGTCATTTCTGCCTGGTAGGCGCCTAATCCAGTCAGCGGATCGCCTTTTAGCTTTTGTTTGAGCTCTGGGGGTAGGGGCGGGACGTCATTTTCGCCCATGGTGTAGGTAAACCCTGGTGCGGTGATCAAGCCGCCCCAGCGGGTATCGTTGGCATAGTGGGCATCACAGTAAAGAGGATTGTCATCACCGTAGCCCCAGCAGAAATGACGCGAGCCGTCCTGAGTGACCACGTCGTTGTGGTAGCGTCGGGGTTCCGGTACCTCTACGCCAACACGCTCCTGCATCCTGCGCAGCGTGGCGTCTGTAATTTTGCCAACTTCGGCGTCCTCGCTTTGCTTTTCGCTCACTGACCCGGCTCCTATCTGCAGCCGGACATTATATATTGACTTTACAGTTGTGACAAAAATTATGCTCTAGCGCTATTCCGATCCTCTACGATTAGGTAGAGCGTTTAATCCGGGCGCGGTGAGAGGGGGAAAGACGCGTTAGCGTTCTTGCGGTTCAAACAGCGGAAGGTAAATCTCTTCTTGCTGTTTAAACACCACCTGTACCGCCATGCCGATGGACACGGCCTCGGGATCGATATTGACGATCTCTGTGCTGAGTCGCAGGCCCGGTTGCTCCTCGAGTTCCACGGCGGCGAAAACATAAGGTACGGGCAGATTTGGTACCCAAGGCACATGGTTGACGGTAAAGGATGCTACGGTGGCCTTGCCCGACACCGCTTCCGGCGTGACGTCCCGGCTATGACAGGTAGGGCACATGGGCACGGGGGGGTGAACGTATCGATGACAGGCCTGGCACCGGTTGATCATCAAGCGCCCCGACTGACCGCCCGTCCAGAATGCCTCAGTGTGGGGCTCGAGGTCAGGTAGTGTTCTGGGTGAGTCTGTCCCCATTACTCGTCTATTCCTCGGGTTTCTGCTGATGCGTCTTCATTGGGGCGTCTCGGCGGCTCAGGCGGCCCGAAAATCAATGACCTTGATTTCGAGGTACTCGTTCAATCCCTCTTCACCGTATTCACGGCCAATACCAGATCGCTTATAACCGCCAAAGGGTACGCTGGGATTCAGTCGGCCACCACCCCCGTTGATCAACACGCCGCCAGTGCGCATCTTCATCCCAATACGATAGGCCTTGCCCGGGTCCTGCGAGAAGACGCCGCCGCTCAAGCCATATTGAGAATCGTTGGCGATGGCGATGGCTTCCTCCTCGGTGTCAAAGCCAATGACACAGACTACCGGCCCAAAAATTTCCTCCTGCGCAATCGCAGTGCTGTTATTGGGGCAGTCGAAGATCGTGGGTTCGATAAAAAAACCGCTATCCATACCCGATGGGATACTGCCGCCGCACACCAGAGTATTGCCGTCTGCTTTGCCTTGCTCAATGAAGGCGAGCACGCGCTCACGCTGCGCGGCGCTGATCAGAGGGCCCATGCCCGTGTCTGGGTCCGCAGGATTGCCCAGTTTGACCTGACTTGCCATCGCCTTGAGCATCTCAATGTATTGACCCTTGATGGCGTTGTGCACCAGCTGCCGGGTCTGCAGCACACAGCCCTGGCCGCATTGATTGGTAAGGTTGATCAAGCCAGCGAAGGCCGCCTGCTCGAGGTCGGCGTCCTCGCAGACAATCATGGCGGATTTACCGCCGAGCTCGAGAGTCACTCGCTTCAGCGTAGGCGCCGCCTGTGCCTGAATCATCGCCCCGATTTTGTCAGACCCGGTAAACGATATCTGGTCTACCCTCGGGTCGGTGGTCAGTTTTTCGCCCACATCAGCCCCGCCGGTGACAATACTGAAGACCCCCGGGGGGAGCCCGACTTCGCTGGCAATGTCGCCCAGAATCAGGGCTTCCAGGGGCGTCTGCGGCGCAGGTTTTAGGATAAAGGTGCAGCCAGATGCGAGGGCGGGGCCCAGCTTGGCGAGGTTGAGAAAAAACGGGTAGTTGTAGGCGGTAATGCCCACCGATACACCCAATGGCTCGTAGACCTTGACGGTGCTACCGAGGGTCTCGCCGCCGGTGGCCCAGTTAGTGTGCGCCGATACAGAGCTCGGTATTACGAATTCGCGGCGTTCGATCTGGTGGATGTAGTACTGCAGGCCATCCATCGCCATGTCGAATTGCATGATCGAGGCAACGGGCACGATCGAGCCGGCCTCAGCAACGCAAAGCTGCACAATCTCCTCTTTCCGCATCATCAGGGCGTCATGGAATTGCTGCAAGACACCAGCGCGCTCCCGCCATTCCATTTTCGGCCATGGACCGTGGTCGAACGCGTCCCTTGCTGCGGCGATGGCTGCATCGGCGTCGGCCGCGGTTCCCACCGGCGCCTTGCCGATGACTTCCTCGGTAGCGGGGTTTATCACCGCGGAGGTTTCACCGCCTATTGGCTTTACCCAGCTTCCGCCGATGTACAGTGAGTCAAAATGAGTCGGTAAGGCCATAGGTTGTTATCCGTCTTTTATCGTCACGTCCGCTGATCACTAGCGCTGGACACATTGACACTCAGTCCCATGATAAATAAACTTTACATATCTGTATAGTATATTGACGTCGCCGCCAGCTGTCTCGAGGCTGCGGTCAGGAGTGAATCAGTGAAGATCCAGGTCGATTGTGAGAAGTGTCAGGGCCACGCGCTATGCGCCTCTCAGGCGCCTGAAGTTTACGAATTGGACGACACCGGCTATAACAGCATGGGTAGTTTCACTGTTGTCCAAGGGCAGGAAGAAGCCGCCAAGCGGGGCGCTTCCTGGTGTCCCGAAGGTGCTATTTCCCTAATAGAGTAGGGCTCGAGCTTGAAATCTACAGATCACTTGCAGGAAGCGAGATTCAACACTTCGACTGGCCTGACACTCGTGGCAGACATTGGCGGGCCCGAATCCGGTCAACCGGTCATTCTGCTACATGGGGGAGGCCAGACGCGCCATTCCTGGCGGAAAGCCGCACTGGAATTGGCAGGGGAGGGATACAGGGTGATCTCTCTTGATTTGCGAGGGCATGGGGAGAGCCAGTGGTGCCCAGAGGGCCGATACTCGCTTGATGATCATATTGCCGATTTGAACGTCGTCATAGACTCTTTGCGCTCGGCCCCGGTATTGGTGGGCGCATCACTGGGCGGCGTGGTGTCGCTAGTGGGTCAGGGAGAACAGCGGCTGCCCCGCGCAAGCGCTCTCGTGCTGGTCGATGTTGTGCCGCGGATGGAGGCCGAAGGGATTCAGGAGATTTTCAATTTTATGTCCGCCAATCCTGACGGGTTCGCGTCTGTCGATGCGGCAGCCGATGCGGTGGCGGAGTATCTACCGGATCGACCCCGACGCTCGGGTACGCAGGGCCTGCTCAAGAATCTGCGGCAGCGTGACGACGGGCGCTACTACTGGCATTGGGATCCTGCGATACACGCCCATGGAGGGTCGACCGATCACATGGAAGCTATGGCGCGGCGAATGGAGAAGGCCGCCAAGCAAATCGATTTGCCTACGCTGGTAGTGCGAGGAGCGCAAAGCCGGGTGGTGAGTGCGGAGGGTGTGGCGCAGCTGGCAAAGCTCATACCCCACGCGAGCCATGTAGATGTTGCGGCGGCGGGGCACATGGTGGCAGGCGATCAGAATGACGAGTTTAATGCGGCCATTCTGGCGTTCCTTGCCCGGACCTGCGGGAGTGAAACGCATGCCCGTTAGCATTGGCAACATTACTTTCATCACGGTGGGAGCCAACAAGTGAAACCATTGGATAATCGCACTGTTGTTATTACGGGGGCATTGGGCGGTCTGGGCACATCGGTATGCGCGGTGGCTGAATCTCAGGGCGCCCGAGTCGTTCGCTTGGATATTGCCCGCGACGAGAGCCTTGCTGATAGTCACTCGGTGGATCTCACGAATGCCGAGGCTACCCTTGAATTGATACAAAGTCTCGGGCCTTTCGACGGCCTGATTAATCTCGCTGGTGGCTTTGCCATGGGTTCCGAAAGCTGGGACCCGAGCGACGACCAATGGGATCTGATGTTCAGTCTTAATGTTGCCACCATGCGCAATGCCATCAAGGCGGCGGTTCCTGTGCTGCTCGAGCAACCGATGGCCAGTATCGTTAATGTTGGCGCTTACGGGGCGCGCGAAGGGCAGGGCCATATGGGCGCTTACTGTGCTTCAAAAAGTGTGGTCATGCGTCTCACCGAAACGCTTGCAGAGGAACTCAAAACCAAGGGAATTAATGTAAATGGGGTGCTTCCTACCGTGATCGATACGCCCGCCAATCGTGCCGCGATGCCAGAGGCGGACGCTACCGCCTGGGCATCGTCTGATGACCTGGCTGCCGTGATCTGTTTTTTATCATCCTCGGCAGCGCGAGCGGTCAACGGTGCTTTGATTCCCGTTAGAGGATTGAGTTAATCATTAGCCCAAGACCAAATGGGGGGGAACTCCAAGCCCCATTTTAAAATTGACAGACCTGTAAACAAATAAATACACTCCTTGGATCGGAAAAGTGCGAGCGGTGTGTGGGGCGTCTGTCTCGGCCTAACTCTTCTGGCGTCCAGTTTTTCAAATATCAGTTCCATTAATCTGACTAAGTTATTGGCATGCGTTTGGATTCGAAGGTCATAGCAATTACCGGGGGAAGCCAGGGCCTGGGGAGGGCGCTGGCTAAGGCGTGCTGTAGGGAAGGTGCCCGGGTTGCCATCATTGGACGCGATTTTCACAAACTAGAGTCGGTTCGAAAGGAGATCGGCGAGAGAGTAGTCTGTTTCCCGTGTGATATTGGCGACTCTGTCGAGGTGAGTAACACCTTTAAGAAAATTGAAGCCCAAATGGGTGGACTGGATGCCCTTGTAAACAACGCCGGGATATACCCGATATTTAAACTCGAAACGGCGAGTGATGAGCAGCTGCGTTCAGTCATCAACACCAATTTGCTCGGGGCCATGTACGCTTGCCGCGAGGCAATACCCCTTTTGAAAAAGTCTAGGGGCGATATCATCAATGTGTCGTCTGAGGCCGTTCGTTTCTATCCTCCTTTGTTGAGTGTGTACACTGCCTCAAAGTCGGCGCTGGAGGCTTTTTCGCAGAGCTTGAGGGTGGAACTAGCGCCCTCAGGTGTTCGTGTGGCAGCTTTACGGGTGGGTCACTTGCTTCGAGAGGACCCCTCTCCTTTAGATGACGAGACTTATGAGCTGATGATCAAGACCTTCGAGGAAACGGGCTTTATGGCGTCGACCGGAGAAGGCATGCAGCTTGACACCGTTACCTCTGCAGCCATTCATCTTCTGACACTTCCTGCAGATGCGACCATCGATTTGCTAGAAATCCGGTCCCGGCATTAAGGGTAAAGGCCTAGTGAGTCGAATGGGCGGTACCACTCAAGTCACAAGTATTAGTGAGTAACTCTAAACACTCGGAGTTCCGCGACGGCTGGACCACGCTGTTGATTGCACTGAGCGGCGTTGTCACGTCAGCGCACTTCCTCCCTTTATACAGCTTTGGGCCGATGGCGCCTGACCTTTCCCGAGCGCTGGATATTCCGCTGGGAGAGCTGCAGCGCTGTATCACCTTCAACTTTGCGGGTATCGCTGTCGGGTCTCAGTTAGCGGGCTGGCTGATCGATAGATTTTCCCTTCGCTACGCCACGCTGTGTTCCCTAGTGCTGTATGCGATCACATACATCATGATGGGCTCAGTGCCACTGAGCCAAAATCTTCTTTACGCCTTCTATTTTTTGCTGCCGATTGCGGGGAGCGGCACTCTGCTGGTCACTTGGACAACGATCGTCTGCGCAAAATTTGAGCGCCAGCGCGGTATCGCACTGGCCATCCTGCTGTCCGGTTCGGGTTTAGTCAGCACTGTCGCCCCACTGCTACTGGCAAGTTATGTCGGCACCCCTGACTGGCAGCAAGGCTTTTTTGTCATGGGTATATTGCCGTTAGCGACCCTGATGGTCTGTTTCCTGGCCTTGCCTGCGGGCAATACCAACTTAAGCCAATGCGGCGATCCGTCCCGTGACTCAGCGACGACTGGGGCCGACGAAGCCTCTAAGCAGGTCTCGGGGGTGAGCTATCAAGAGACGCTGCGTACCCGCCAGTTCTGGACGATCACCATTGCACTCATTTTGATTGTTTTCGTCATTGTCTCGATGATTACCAATATCGTTCCGATGTTAGTTCAGAAAGGCTTGTCGCAGTCCGATGCAACGCTGGTATTCAGTGCGTTTGGTTTGGCACTGGTCGCTGGGCGGCTGGGCGCAGGGTTTCTCCTCGATCAATTCTGGGGTCCATTCATCGCGTTTTGCGCGCTGATGCTGCCTTCATTTGGATGCATCTTGTTTCTTGTTGCGCCCCCGCATGTGGCGCTGATGGTGTTGGCAACCGTTTTGGTTGGCTTAGCAGCCGGGGCAGAGTTCGATATTCTCGCTTATTTAGTGTCACGATATTTTGGCTTGCGATCGTATGCCAAGGTGTTTGGCACGGTGTCAGGCACGGTAGCCTTAGGCAGCGGCATGTCCCCTCTTTTATTCGGCCCTCTAATTGACGGCGCGGGAAACTATGACAGTTTGCTCTTTATCTGTATCGGGCTGGCGGCAGTCGGGGCCTCGTTGTTCCTCACGCTCGGGCCCTACGCGAAGTTCGAATAGAGGTACATCACAGATCATCAAGGCGCTTTCATCTACAAAAGGGGAGGGGGCTTTTTCAGGTCTGCAACCTGCGATCCGGCAAATACAAAGGTGAGCTGACTGGTTAACGCCCCTTCCAAACAGGTGCTCTTTTCTCCGCAAAAGCGGTTGCACCCTCAATGGCGTCCTCGCTATTAAATATGGGCTCCATCAAAACAGCTTGTTCGGCAAACATTGTCGCGTTGGACCAGTCTTGTGCTCCATCGATCACCTGCTTACTGACAGATACAGCCAATGGCCCGTTGTTGGCGATTTTCCTGGCCAAGACTGTCGCTTCCTCGAGCGCAGTGCCCGAGGGAACAACCCGGTTGATCAAGCCCAATTCGTAGGCGCGGCTGGACGTAAAGAAGTCTCCGGTAAGAGCGAGTTCCTTTGCGATCCGGGGTGACACCTGTTTGGGGAGTTTGACCAGACCGCCTGCGCCCGCAACCAGTCCGCGTTTGGTTTCTGGGATGCCGAAGGTGGCATCTTCAGCGGCGACAATCAGATCGCTACTGATTGCAATTTCGAAGCCTCCTGCCAGCGCGTAGCCCTCTACTGCCGCGATCAGGGGTTTAGAGAGCGTATGCTCACAGAGGCCTGCAAAGCCGCGCCCTTCGATCACTGGCGTCTCACCGCTGACAAATGCTTTGAGATCCATACCAGAGCAAAAAGTCCCCCCCGCACCCGTGATGATGGCGACGCGCAGCGCCGAATCGCTCTCTAACTTGTCGAGGGCGTTTGAGACCCCTTCTGCGACCGCCTTGTTAACCGCGTTTTTTGCCTGGGGGCGGTTAAGAGTGATGGTGATGATCCCGTCGGCTTCGCTAACGATCACTGCTTGGTCAGTCATTCAATGTCTCCACGTTGTGTTGCCCTTGCGCTGGCGCTCAGTCCGAGGCTGCGCCTTCTCCGGCAAACAGTTTTTGTACCTCACCGGAGGTCATTCGTCCTGACCGGTCGCTCACTTTCGCGGATTTCCCGCCTCCCGACTTCTCACGCGTATCTACGCCGGCCTGTTTCGCCTTCTCGCGCAACGCGCCCACCGTGCAATTTTCTCGGCCGAGCAGGGCGATCGGGTCAAAGTTGAAATATTTGATCGCGTTGAGGTGTGTGACTTTGTTGATCTCTTCGTCGCTCAGGCCGACGTTCTCCAATTGACGGAAGGTATTCTCAGGCGTTACCGGCCAGGTGCTGTCAGAGTGTGGGTAGTCACACTCGAACAGAATGTTGTCAATACCCACCAGGTCACGATTGCGCAGGCCACTTTCGTCCTCGATGAAGCAGGTCAGGAAATGCTCCTGAAAGACTTCCCGGGGTCGCTTGCCGCCAAAATTAGACTTGGTCCACGCGCCGTGGTGATCGAAGGTGAACTCTGCCCGCTCAAGAAAGTAGGGGACCCAGCCGACACCGCCCTCCGTCAGCGATATCCTCAGGTTGTCGTACTTGAGCAGGAATTCCCCATACAGCCAGTCTGCGGCGCTGTTGGCGATGGACATTGGAAAGGCTGCTATCCAGGCATCAATGGGTGTTTCGGGCGAGGAGTGCGGGGGTGCGGCACCAGTACCGATGTGACAGTTAATGACGACGTCGTTTTCAGCGCAGACTTCCCACAACTTATCCCAATGCGGGGTATGAATGCCTGGGAATCCATGGAAGGTAGGGTTGTCCGGGAAAGTGATGGCCCGGCAGCCCTTGGCCACTGCCCGTTTGACCTCGGCAACCATTAGATCGCTGTCCCAAATGGGTAGCATGGCCATGGGGATAATTCGGCCCGGGTGGGCCGCTGCCCATTCGTCGATATGCCAGTCGTTGTAGGCTTCGATAACACGTTTGGCAGCCTGCTTGTCTTTCGACTGGTGAAAGAGGTTGCCTGCGAAGGTCGGGAAGGTAGGAAAGCAAATGGAGGAGAGAATGCCGTTGGCATCCATATCGCCAATGCGCGCATCAATTGAGTACACACCGTCGCGCATGTCCTCGTAGCGCAGAGGCTCCATGCCGTATTCTTCCTTGGGGCGACCCACCACTGCATTCAGGCCCATATTGCCAATCTTGTGGCCCTCGTAGAGCCAGAAGTTGGTGCCATTCTCCTCTATCAGGCGAGGGGCAATGGTATCCAGTTCGGCCTGAGTCATATGGTTGTCGAACATGCCCGGCGGTTCGACCACGTGGTCATCCACGCTGATCAGTATCAGGTCTTCAACGTTCACGGTGTGCTCCTGTGGTGTCGAGTTGAGTGCGGATTAACTTTACATAACTGTATAAATAAAACCAACCTCAATTGACGTGTCAGGCGAGCCCTAAGGCTTGACCCAGTGCATGTCACGGTCCGGGTATTTCGAGGGGATGTTATTAATCGCTCACTCGCGATCGAGCTGTGTTCATGGCATTCATATCTCCCTCACTGGCGGTCACGCCCATATGGACTTCATGAAATAACCAGTTTCCGTCTGGCTGGCGCGCCAATCGACCCTCCCAGAACATTTGCATGTTGCAGTGAATACTGTCCGGCGCAGAGAGCTGGTCGGTCTGGGTGTTATCCCGAGGATTAATATAGTGGCAAGCGTACATTCGTGTCTCGATGTGCGCCTGATCCCCGTCAACGGTAATCAATTGATTGGTGTTCAGGTGAGTGGTCCCGTCGAACCCGGGGAGGAACTTGCCGGGCGCCAGCTCGATGTACTCTCGCGGAGATATTGTGCGGTCGACATCCAGCATTTCAGCTTTGAGGTGAAAGGGGTCCGTTAGTACAGAGGCAACCAGGTCCCAGTCGCACGTGTCTAGGCCTTTCGCGTATCGATAAAGCTGGTCTGAGATTAATGCCCTGTCACTGAGGTTCTGAAGGGTGAGCTGTTGCATGATCGGTTCTCCTATATTGCGAGACATCGACTGTGATGATGGGCCTCGCTAAGGCCTCGCCTGCGTGACCAGAAATCGAGTGTGACTGCCCATGACAAACCTAGGGCCTTAGCGTCGCCTCCGCTTTCATGCAGCAATAGCCTTCATGGTCTTCAGACCAGAGAATCAATTGGTTCCCACTGCGTCTGCCGCAGAGTCTGATGGGGTGGCTGTCGAATGTCGGTCTCACCGCGCGAAACGAGAACGTCTCAATTCGTGCGTTGGGTAGGTTTTCATAGGCCAGGTTGAGTAGCAGAGTAGCCAGCAGGGGCCCATGGACCACCAGTGCCGGGTACAACTCTTCATTGATTGCGTATTCCCGGTCGTAGTGAATGCGGTGGGCGTTGTAGGTCAGCGCCGAAAAGCGAAATAGCAAAATGGGATCAGGCGTGATCTCACAGATGAATTCTGGCTTGCCATCCGCAGTGCTTCCTGCGGGTAGTGCGGTTCTCTCCAGCGGCGCCTCCCGATAAACCAGATTTTGCTCCTCGGTAATGCAGAGGCTGCCGGCCTGCCTGAATTCGTGCCGCAAGCTGACGAAAATCAATGGCCCGGTGCGTCCGTCTTTGGCGTCGACCGAGGTGATGACCGATACCTTTTCGGCAGCCACCCCGAGGGTTAAGGGTTGCGTCACCTCCAGCTTGCCCGCCGCCCACATTCGGCGTGGCAGCGACACGGGGGGCAGAAAACCGCCCTTAATGGGGTGGCCATCTTCGCCGGTACCGTCCCGGCGAACTGGGTCTAGAAAATACAGCCAGTGCCAGGGCAGGGGCAGCGAATCGCCCATTTTGGGCGTCGCGGTCGCGTCAATGGCACCTGCCAGTGCTCCTGCCTGAAAAAGGGGTAGGTTGCTATGGGTGGTGTGCGATTTTCCCACCCAGGCCTGCAGGTCAGCTGTCGCGCTCTCACTCACCCGATGAATCCTTGAAAAAGTCGGGGTCTCTTTTTTGTTGGAGCGCGCTCAGGCCTTCTTCAAATTCCTCGCTCAGAAAGCAGGCCGTCTGGTCGTCTTCTTCTGCTGACAACGCGGTCTCGATGTCTTGAGTCGAGCGCCTCGTCGCTTCTTTGAACTGTTGCACGGCCAGTTGGGGAAGGCGGGAAAATTCCAGCGCCTTATCCGTAGCGACATCCATCACACAGTCGTCTTCCACGACTTGCTCCACCAGGCCCAGATCGAGCAATGCCCTGCCCTTGAGGGAGGCGCGGTCCAGCACAAGGCGCTTGGCGTTGCCCCATCCTGCTTTGCGGATCAGCGACTGGGTAGCGCCCCAGTCTGGTACCAGCCCGAGCTGGAGGAAAGGAAAACTCATCCGCGCATTCTCTCCAGCCACAATATAGTCCGCAACAAGGGCCAGACCTGCGCCTGCGCCGATGGCGAATCTCTCCATTGCAACGACGACGGGGATGTTGGCGTACCAGAGCAGCTTGATGAGTTGGTGACCGCTCTGCATTCGGGTGCGCGCTGCCTGCTCTGTCATATCGCGCATGCTGGCAAGATCGCCGCCGGCGCAAAAGATGCCGTGGGTGCCACACAGCAGCAGAGCGCGGACGTCCGTGTCGTTTAATCCTGTGGCAATGGCGTGAATGAGCGCGTGCCGAGTCTGTTCATCGATGGCATTTTTTGCTTCGGGTCGGTTGATGGCCACCTGTAGCACGTGCGGTGAAGGGCTGCTGATAACAACGGAGGTCTCGCTCATGTCAGTGCCTGCTCGTCTCAGGGGTTAGCAGTGATTCGCCCAATAAAGCGCGCCGCCGCAGCCACTGGCTGGGACGGTAGCGAGGGTCTCCTGTCACGCGCTGCAGGCCTTCCAATATTGCCATCACTTTTTTGGGACCGATGCTATCGCCGAGGGAAAGCGGACCGTGGGGATAGCCAAGGCCAATGCGCACGGCGTCGTCGATGTCGTCTGGAGACGCGATACCTCGCTGCGCGATATTGGTACCGATATTCACAATCGTTGCCACAATACGTTGGACGACGAAGCCGGGACTGTCGTTGATGACGGTAACCGGCGCATCACCATTTGAGAGTAAAGCCAGCGCGTCGTCTCTCGCCTGAATGCTGGTGATCGGGCTCAGCATGAGGGTGCGTCGCTGATTCAGAGTCGGCAGTGGGTCCAATGCCACGCACAGGCGGGCGTCCAGCTTCAGGTCTGCGCAGGCCTGTGAAACGTCGATTCCCCAAGGCTGTAACAATAATAGCGTGGCGTTGTCTGCAGTTTGTTCCACAGTGGCGCCAGCCTGTACCACCAGTTCAATCAGTTCGTTATAACGGTCAGCGGTCGGGTCGATCCATATTCTGTTGTTCGCAGTAAGGGACGGAAGACTCCGCTTGTCTTGGCCCCCAAGTGCCTGCGCGTCAGGTCCGTATTGGTACCAGCCTTCGTTGGTCTTGCGGCCAAATAGCCCAGCGGCGACCCGCGGGGGAATGAGAGAAGAGGGCCGAAAGCGAGGCTCCTGCTGGAACTGGTCGTAGATCGACTGCATCACCTTGGAGGAGACGTCCAAGCCTGTTAGGTCCAGCAACTCAAAGGGGCCCATCCGAAATCCTGCCGCCTCACGCATGAGCCTGTCGATGTCATCGTGACTGGCAGCCTGTTCTTCAAGAATCCGCAATCCTTCTGTGTACAGTCCTCGGCCCGCATGGTTGACCAGAAAACCGGGTTGGTCCTGAGCCAGCACCGCACGATGTGTTGTGGTGTCGATCAACGTTCTCAATTTTTCTACGGTGGCATCTGCAGTTCTTACGGCAGAGATTATTTCCACCAACCGCATGGCCGGCACCGGGTTGAAAAAGTGCAGGCCAGCGACCCGTTCCGGGTGTTGACAGTGCGCAGCAATCTCGGTGACCAGCAGCGATGAGGTGTTGCTGGCGAGGATGGCAGAAGAGGAAACGACCCCTTCCAACTGAGCGAACAGGCTCTGCTTTACCTCAAGATCCTCCAGTACCGCCTCAACCACGATGTTGCAGTCGGCGATATCGCCTAGCGCCTCACAGGGCACCAGGTTGGCAATGGCCTGATCCACATCCATCTGACTCATGCGGCCTTTGTCGACCTTACTGTGCAGCATGTCGCTGACAAAGGCGTGAGCGTCGGCCACTGCGGCTTCTGATGCGTCAAAAAACTTTACGGTGTGTCCGGATTGAGCAAATAATTGAATGATGCCCCGGCCCATGGCTCCGGCGCCGATAACAGCAACAGTGTGGTTTGCGTCGCGATCCATATTGGGTCCTGAATCAGTTGCCGGTGAATGTCGGCCTGCGCTTTTCCAAAAATGCGGTCATACCCTCTTTTTGGTCGGCAGTGTCGAAAAGTTTCAGAAATTCAGCCTGTTCTAGCTTTAGCGCCTCTGGCAAAGGTAGGTCGCTTCCGCCAAGCAGGGATCGTTTAATCGCACGCATAGCGAGTGGCGGCATTCGCGCTATCTTGCGGGCGAGCTCTGTGGCCCGGTTAAGAGACTGCCCCCTCTCGGTCACTTCGCTAACGAGTCCCAGTTGATAGGCTCTTTCGCCACTCAAGGTTTCGCCGCACATCAGCATCAAGCTTGCCACGGGCTTGCCGACAGATCTGACGAGTCGCTGGGTTCCTCCAGCGCCCGGCATGATGCCCACCTTCGCTTCGGGCTGGCCAATATTGGCGCAGGTGTCTGCCACGATGATGTCGCACATTTGCATCAGCTCGGACCCTGCCCCAAGGCAATGGCCGCTGACCGCCGCTATGACGGGTTTCTCGCAGGTGGCGACGGATTGCCAGTAGGAAGCCAGCTTGAGCTCTGCGACCTCGCGGGCATTTTTGTCGACCAGCAGCTTCAGATCAGCACCTGCTGCGAAGACCTCGTTGCCGCCGGTGACGACGATGACCGCCGTGTCTGGATCTTCAGAGAGCGCCAGAAAAGCGTCGGCGATCGCTCGACGCATTTCGAGATTCAGGGCGTTGAGCTTGTCTGGCCTGTCCATGATGACCACGCCAATGCCCTGATCTCGCTCTATTCGGACAGGAAGATCATTCATGGGAGGGTCTTTGAGCCCCTCGGTTTCAGCTATCGATTGATCTGACATGGTGCAGTTTACCCCGCTAATTGGGCCCGCCTTACAAGCGCTCGATGATCATGCTGGGAGCCAGGCCGCCTGCGGCGCAGAGGGTGACGAGGCCGCGCTCCTGATTCCGTCGCTCCAGCTCATCCAGCAGTGTGCCGATCAGAATCGCCCCGGTAGCCCCAATGGGGTGCCCCAGGGCGATCGCCCCACCATTGACGTTCAGCTTACTGTGATCGACATCCATACGCTTCATGAAGCGCAGTGGTACGACCGCAAAGGCTTCGTTCACCTCAAAGAGATCCATGTCGGCAACATTAAGGCCGCACTGGGCGAGCGCTTTTCGAGCGGAGGGCACCGGTTCATTGAGATTGTATTCCGGGCTGCCGGCTACGGAGGCACTCGCAAGGATCCTGGCGCGAGGTTGCAGGCCGTGGGCTCTCGCGTAGTCCGGTGATGAGAGAATCAAAGCGGCGGCGCCATCAACGATGCCCGACGAATTGCCAGCATGATGGACATGGTCAATCTCAAGATCAGGCCACTTCATTCGGGCAACCTCTCCGAAGGTATGGGTATCGTCCATCGGATAGTTCAGAAAATCGGCGAAAACGGGCTTTAACTGACCAAGGCTGTCAGTCGTTGTCCCGGCCCTTGGATATTCGTCTTCGCTCAGTGCGATCGAGCCATCCTCATGGTAGATCGGTATGATGCTTTGCGTGAAGTAGCCACTGCTGATGGCGCTCACCGCTCGCTTCTGGCTTTCGGCGGCAAAGGCGTCCACATCGTCTCGGCCGAATCCCTCCTCAGTGGCAATGACATCGGCAGAAATACCGACGGCGGTGATGGGGTGCTTTTCTCGCAGGTGCAGGTTGTGCTGGTCAGTGGCGAAATTGGGCTTGTCAGGCAGTGACATCATTTCTATGCCACCGGTAACCACGAGGTCGTGCTGACCCGTTGCAATGCAGTTGGCGCCAAACTGGGTGGCCATCAGGCTTGACCCGCAGAAGTGGTCCACTGTTGTGCCGCTGCTATGTAGCCACCCGGCGTCGAGCGCTGACATGCGCGCGATGTCGCCACGCTGGGTCCCTGCAGGATTACCGCAGCCGACGATCACATGTTCAATATGTTCTGTCGTCAAATGGTTGCGCTCTTTCAGAGCGACCAAAATCTGCGACAACAATCGCTGGGGATGCAGTGTTGCCAGGCTGCCTTTGTCCGCGCGGCCCAGTCCACGGGGACTCCGAGCGGTATCGATAATCCAGACTTCTTGCATAACGTTCTTTTTCCAGCCGGGAGGAAATGGAGTCGGCCGAAGTCCAGATGCAACGACGCCAGCTTGTTGTTACTTTACAGTGGTGATAACATAAATGCAATTTTGGAGGTGGCGCAAACTGTGAATTTTGATTTCTCTGATGAACAGAGGGCGTTGCAGAGCGAGGTGCAGCGCTTTTTGTCAGATCGCGCGGATCTGTCTGTGGCACGCGCGGTTCTGGATGATGATGGCGCGCACTTTGCTGAGCCGGTTTGGCGTGAGATGTTGGAGTTAGGGTGGGCTGGTATGGCTATCCCAGATCAGTATGGAGGAGTTGGGCTTGGCTATCTTGAGCTCTGCGTGCTGGCTGAGGAGCTGGGCCGCTCACTGGCGCCCGTGCCTTTCTCATCAACCATCTACCTTTTCACAGAGGCGATTCTGCGCGTCGCTAACGAAAACGTTAGGGCACAAACGCTACCGGCGGTCGCGGCGGGAGAAATTATCGGGACCTTGGCCTTCGCCGAGGGCATAGGCTTTCCAAGGCCTAATAGAATTAAACTACGCTTTGAGAATGGCAGGCTGCAGGGGGAAAAGTGGCCCGTCGCTGACGCTATGATTGCTAACCACGCTGTGGTCCTCGCTGCGGATGAAAACGATGAACCCTGTCTTTGCCTTTTGAGCCTCACGCAGGAAGGCGTGGAGCGGCGTCCGTTGCAATCGGTTGATCCAACGAGAGGGCAGGGAGCCCTGGTATTCAATGGAGCCGAGGCGCAGCGCTTGGGTGAGGCAGGTGAAAGCGCCTGGAAAGTATTCCAGCAAATACTGGATGCCGCCGCTGTGTTGTTTGCCTTTGAGCAGGTAGGTGGTGCGGCGTCCTGCCTTGAACAGGCTATTGAGTTTGCCAGCGAGCGCACTGCCTTTGGTCGCACTATCGGATCATTTCAGGCGATCAAGCACAAACTGGCCGACATTTACGTTGGCAACCAGCTCGCGGTGAGTAACGCCTACTACGGCGCATGGGCATTGGCTTCTGGATCTGAGGAGCTCTCCCTGGCGGCTAGCGTGGCTCGCGTCAGTGCCATCCAGGCCTTCGAAGCTGCGGCATCGGAGAACATTCAAGTGCACGGCGGTATGGGCTTTACTTGGGAAGCGGATTGCCACCTCTATCTGCGACGTTCTCGCGCTCTGGCATTGGTAATCGGTGATGCCAGTCTATGGAAATCACAGGTGGCGAATGAATTTGAACGACGGGTTGCGTGAAAATGGCCTCGCCTGAAAACGGTTCACGTTGGAAAGATTATGGATTTTGAAGACACCCCCGAAGAAGCCGCCTTCCGGCACGAGGTGACTGCTTGGCTGGCTGAGCAGGCTGCTGAGTATGATTTATCGAGGCATGGCGATATTACTATGGAGCAGCAGCTGGCGCTGGGGCGCGCGTTTCAAGCCCGGAAGGCGGAACGTGGATACGCCAAGGTGACGTGGCCAAAAAAGCTGGGTGGTATGGGCGGGACCCCTATGCAGGCGGTGATTTATGATCAGGAAGAAGAACAATATGACCTGCCCACTGTTTTTTTCGCCATAAGCCTGGGCATGCCGATACCTGTTATGCGGCGTTTCGCAACGGAAGAACAGCAACAGCGCTATCTCGCGCCCGCTCTGCGCGGCGAGGAAATTTGGTGTCAGCTTTTTTCTGAGCCTTCGGCAGGATCTGACCTGGGTGGTATTCGTTTGCGCGCCACTCGCGATGGTGAGGACTGGGTACTTAATGGACAAAAAATCTGGACGTCCTGGGCCCATATTTCAGATTTTGGCGTGATCATTACCCGCACTGATCCCTCGGTACCGAAACATCGGGGAATGACTTATTTCTTTGTCGATATGAAATCTCCCGGTGTTGAGGTGCGCCCGATAAAACAGGCGGCGGGTGGCGGAGAGTTCTGTGAGGTTTTTTTCACCGACGTGCGCATTCCAGACACAGCACGTCTGGGCGAAGTCAATGGTGGTTGGCAGGTGGCAATTGCCACGCTGATGGAAGAGCGATTTGCGGTGACGGAAGCGGCTGGCGGTGGTGCCTCACTTGAAGACACGGTGCGCTTTCTGCGGAGTGAGTTCGACGATGGCGAATCGGCTATGAATGACCCCAGAGTGCGAGACAAGATCGCCGATTGGTATGTGGCTGAATCGGGCATCAATAATTTCTACGCGCGCTTATTGACCGGGTTATCGCAAGGTCAATTACCCGGGCCGGAGGCGGCGTTAAGTAAGCTGGTTATTGCAAGCAAACTACAGCAGCAATCCTCGAGCCTTATGGATATGTGTGGCCCCGCCGGCGCGGTCTATCCCGACCACTCTGTGTCGCGCGCAACAGATCACCGGATGGCCTGGCTGGAAGCGGCGGGCTACCGAATTGCCGGTGGCACCGATGAGATACTGAGGAACACCATTGCTGAGCGGGTGCTGGGCTTACCCGGGGATATCCGGGTCGATAAGGATGTTCCCTTTGAAAAATTGGCTTAGCGACTAATGGACGAGAGTAGTCACGCAATCTTTGCCCGCTTTTTCGGCGGTTTCCCGGATATTGTTCGGCAGGCGAGCACGACACTGGCGAAGGCTTGCGCGGTCGATGGCAGACTCGACAATGCGCGCCTGGATGAGCACCAAGTGAGTGCCTATGAGCTGGCACTGTCCTACGCCGAGTATCGTGCCGCACTCGTTGCCTGGGAGAGCATGGCTGGGCCAGCCTCCGATTTGCAGAGGGCGCTCAGCGCCGTTTATGTGGCGACGGCGATTCAGTCGATACGTGTCCGATTAGAGCCGCTGCTGCTGGCTCTTGGTATCGAGCCGCTTGACTTTGACCACATCCTCGGCGGCAAGGAACTGCGATCCGTACTTCAGTTTTGTCTGGACCCGAATCGACTGGCTGACATCGGTCGCAGGGTCATCGAGGTTCAGGCAGATGTTGGTGAAATTGAGCTCGACGACGATAAAACAATGATGCAAACCGCTTTCCGGCGTCTGGCAGACGACATCGTCGCTCCCCGTGCCGAGAGCATTCACCGACAAGATCTCACTGTACCCGAGGAGATCCTGCAGCCCATGCGTGAAATGGGCGTCTTCGGTATCTCTGTCCCTCAGCAATACGGCGGCACCGCACCTGATGATTGTGCAGACAACCTGTCGATGATCGTCGTGACCGAGGCACTCTCTGAGGCGTCTCTGGCGGCGGCTGGCAGCCTGATCACTCGCCCTGAAATTCTCACGCGGGCCTTGCTCACAGGAGGGTCGGAGTCGCAAAGGCTGGAGTGGTTGCCGCGAATTGCCTCCGGTGATGTGCTCTGCAGTATCGCCATTACCGAGCCAGACTATGGTTCCGATGTCGCGGGTCTCTCGCTCAGGGCCTCGCCAGTAGAGGACGGCTGGCTGCTGAACGGCGCCAAGACTTGGTGCACTTTCGCCGGTAAGGCCCAGGTCCTGTTCGTGATTGCCCGGACGGACCCGGACCGAGCCTTGGGCCACAGGGGGCTTAGTGCGCTGCTGGTAGAGAAGCCGAGTACGGAGGCGCACGAGTTTTCTTTTGAGCAGGAATCGGGTGGGTGCGTAACGGGTAAGGCGATCCCAACGATCGGTTACCGAGGTATGCATTCCTATGATCTCGTTTTCGAGGACTACTTCGTACCCGCGACACATCTGATCGGTGGTGAGGAGGGCGAGGGCAAAGGTTTCTACCTCGCCATGGCCGGTCTTACAGGCGGTAGGATTCAAACAGCCGCTAGAGCATCAGGGATCATGCGAGCAGCCCTCAAAGCCGCCACCCGATACGCCCAGGATCGCAAAGTATTTGGTGCGCCACTTGGTGAATACCAGCTGACGCAGGCGAAGCTGGCGAAAATGGCGGCGCAGGTCGCGATCAGCCGCTGTTTCGCGTACCGGGTGGGTAGCTTGCTCGACAGTGGCGAGGGGCAAATGGAATCCAGTCTTGTGAAGTTGTTCGCGTGCCGATCGGCAGAGTGGATAACGCGGGAAGCGTTGCAGATACATGGTGGCATGGGCTACGCGGAGGAAACCCCAGTCAGTCGTTACTTTGTCGATGCGCGGGTGCTGTCCATTTTCGAGGGTGCGGAGGAAACGCTTGCATTGAAAGTGATCGCGCGGCAGTTACTTGAGCAGGCATTGAACGCGACGCCGAGTAGCCCCTGATGGGGATTCTGGCTGGGCTGCGCCTAGTAGAAGTCTCAGCTTTTGTCGCGGCACCCTCGGCCGGATTGGCGATGGCCCAGATGGGCGCTGAGGTGATTCGCATCGACGACATTCGGGGTGGCCTAGATTCCCGTCGCTGGCCTGTTACTCAGGACAACGTCAGCCTTTTCTGGCAGGGCCTGAACAAGAACAAGCGCTCGGTAGCGATCGATATTCGCAAGCCCGAGGGACAGGAGCTCGCGCGCGAGATCATTTGTGCACCAGGGGATGATGCGGGTCTGCTGCTGACGAATTTCCCGCCCAGCAACTGGTTGAGTTACGAAAGTCTGTGTGAGTTCCGTAAGGACCTGATTCAGCTAACCGTTATGGGTGACCGACAAGGCGGCAGCGCTGTCGACTACACCGTGAACCCTACCGTGGGTGTGCCTTTCTTCACAGGACCTGAGGAGCATGATGTGCCGGTGAACAACGTCCTGCCTGCGTGGGACTGTGTTACGGGACAAATGGCCGTATCAGGGCTGTTGGCTGCCGAGCGGCACCGAAGCAGGACTGGGGAGGGTCAGCACATCAAGCTCGCCTTGGAAGACGTGGCGATGGCGACGATGGGTTCGCTGGGGTTTCTCGCTGAGGCCGAATTGGGCGTAGAACGAGAGCGCAGCGGCAATTACCTTTACGGTGCATTCGGACGCGATTTTATCTCTGCTGATGGTGTGCGCTTCATGGTTGTTGGTCTGACGCCCAAGCAGTGGCGAGGGCTTTGCGAGGCCACTGGACTGACAGAGGAGTTGCAGCGCTTGGCGACTGCCAAAGGCCTCGATTTTTCAAGGGAGGGCGACAGATATGTGGCGCGGCGGGAGATCGCCGCACTCATTGAGTCGTGGGCGACTCAGCGATCGATAGAGGATATTGAGATCGCTTTTGCGCGGGAGAGAGTCTGCTGGAGTCGCTATCGTAGTGTGACCGATATGGTCCAAAGCGACCCCAATTGTTCCCCGAATAATCCCATGTTTGTGCGTCAGGAACAGCCTGCCGTGGGTGAATTTCTGATGGCTGGGAGCCCTCTGGAGTTCGGGCGGCTAGACCGTGAAGACACCGATATCGCGCCGCGACTGGGCGAACATACCGAGGAAGTGCTGTCGCAAGTGCTGCACTTGTCCTCGGGTGAGATAGGGCGGCTGAGCGAGCGTGATGTAGTGCTCGTCAGATAACAACGACATAGCTTCAATACGAAATGAGGACAGGGCAATGAGATTTGAAGGAAAGGTAGCGATCGTAACGGGCGGTGGTCAGGGTATTGGCGAAACCTACGCCAAGAGTTTTGCAGCGGAGGGGGCGTGTGTGGTGATCGCTGAACTCAATAAGGAGGGCGGCGAACGAGTGGCCAATGAGATTACTGAAGCGGGCCAACCAGCGGTGTTCGTAGAGACGGATGTTTCGTCAGAGCAGGATGCGGCCGCTGCCGTAGCGGCGGCGCAGGACCAATTTGGGGGCGTCGATATTCTGGTCAACAACGCGGCGATATTCCATGGCATGCGCTACGAGACGCTGCTCGACGTCGACATGGACTATTACTATCAGATTATGAAGGTCAACATGCACAGCCCGCTGGTCATGACGCGCGCTGTGGCAGCGTCGATGGTTCAGCGAGGCGGTGGCAGTGTGATCAACCAGTCCTCGACGGCGGCCTGGAAGGCGCAGGGCGGATATTACGGCGTGGCAAAACTCGGTGTACAGGGGCTGACGATGTGCCTCGCGAGTGAGTTGGGTGATCGCAATATCCGGGTCAATGCAATTGCGCCGGGGCCGACCGATACCGAGGCTACCAGACAGGTCCCTGCGGAGATTCTCGACCATGTGGTGAACGGCCTGGCGCTCAAACGCTTGGGGGAGACTGTGGATGTCGTTAATTTGGCCAAGTTTTTGGCCTCTGACGAGGCGGGGTGGATCACGGGCCAAACCTTCCGGGTTGACGGTGGTGACACCCTGTTACCCGCCTGAGTGGGTGGCCGGATCGGAATCCAAGAGGTGACAGTATGAAAATCCGAGAAGCCTTTGTTTGCGAACCTCTGAGAACACCCGTCGGCAGATTTGGCGGTACTTTCAAGGAAGTTGATGCCCCGTTTCTCGGTGCTGCAGTCATTAGGGGGCTGATGGAGCGGTCGAGATTGCCCGCCGAAGCGGTGGACGACGTTTTGTTCGCGCAGTGTTATGCCAGTATGGAAGCGCCTGCGCTAGGTCGTGTGGTGGCATTGGATGCGGGCCTGCCCGTCACAGTTGGTGGGCTGCAGCTGGATCGACGCTGTGGTTCCGGACTACAAGCACTGATCTATGCCTACCTTCAGGTGGCGACAGGCGGATCCGATGTTGTGATTGCGGGTGGCGCGGAGTCTATGAGTAACGCGCCGTTTTTCACGCATGGTGCGCGCTGGGGCGTCAAGGACTCGGCGTTGACGTTACAGGATGCGCTGGTGCGGGGTCGTGTTACGGCGGGTGGTCGAAACTTCCCGGTTTCTGGGGGTATGTTGGAAACAGCCGAAAATCTGCGGCGCGATTACCAGATAACCCGTCAGGAGCAAGACGAATTCGCTGTCGAGTCGCAGCAGCGCGCCTTGGCAGCCCAGGAGCAAGGCCGACTGGAGGAGGAGATCGTTCCAGTAATGGTGCCAGGCCGGAAGGGCGATACGCTGGTTTCCCAGGACGAAACGCCGCGGGCAACAACCCTGGAGGCGCTCGCGGCTCTCAAGCCGATCAGGGCGAGCATTGATCCCGAGTCAACGGTGACTGCCGGTAACGCCAGCACCCAGAACGACGGCGCATCCGCCAGTATCGTGGCCAGCAAGGAAGCGGTAGAGCGATACGACTTAAAGCCGTTTGCACGAATTATCTCGTGGGCTGTGGTGGGTGTTGAGCCCGCGAGGATGGGCATTGGCCCTGTGCCCGCCGTTGAGAAGGCGCTGCGGGCTGCAGACTTGACCATGGCCGATATCGATCTAATCGAACTGAACGAGGCGTTCGCTGCCCAGGTGCTGGCATGTACCCGGTCGTTGGGTTTCAAAACATCAGATTTCGACAGGCTGAACGTCAATGGCTCAGGTATTTCCCTGGGACACCCGGTAGGAGCGACGGGTGGACGAATACTCGCCACCCTGTTGCGGGAAATGGCGCGACGCGACGCGCGTTACGGGCTTGAAACCATGTGTATAGGAGGGGGGCAAGGATTGGCAGCTGTATTCGAGCGAGCCTAACCCTGCTCTAGTCGAGTTCTGGCGGTGGCGGCCACTCTGCTTTTGCTGTCGAGTTAAAGATGCCCTCGAAAACGAATGTTTTATAGGTCTTTCGGAAGCGCTTCGCCAGGACAGCCCGCTCCTCCACAGAGTTTGTGCTGCTTAGCGTCAGAAACAGCCCCACAAGCGTCGCGCTTGCCGTGATGATGGCGGTCATGTCCGGATCGAGCCCGTCTCGCATGTGCCCGTGCTTTTGGTGCCAACGGAACAGCTTCCGGTAGTGCGCAATCAGCGGATCCTTGCTGGCGCCATCTCGCAGCATTTGCTGAATCCGTATCCGAAGCAGGCTCAGGTCTTCCTCACTCAGGTCCGTCACATCATCAAATGACTCGCGCTGGGCAAAAGTGCGATCTAGGGTGTAAATCAGTTCCTTGTCGAGTTTCTCTTCGACTGCGGCGATCAAATCTTCCCGCTTTTTAAAGTGGTAGTAGGCGCCAGGACGCGTTACGCCTGCCCTCCGGGCGACTTCGGACACCGACACAGCCTGCTCACCCACTTCTGCCATTAGGCGCACAACCGCCTTCATTAGCAGCTCTCTGGTTGCTAGTGATTTAGCCTTTCTACCGTCCTGTTCCTCGGGAGCCTGTGTTGTGGGTGCGACATTCTGTGTCTTTCCCGCAGCAGAATAGCGAGGCAGTGTTGGCCAGCTGCTAAGCTTGTCAGGCAGCAGGGCGCCGTCGTAGAGCAATGCGTAGTTGGTTCTGCCGAAGATCTTTGCCTGCTTGTGACGTCGACTGTTTTGTTTGAATTCTGAAACAGCTAGAAATGACGAGATTAACGAAGCCCCTGTGATCATGGCAGCGATTTCGGGGTCAACGCCTGAGCGCAGGAGGTTTTCCCGCTCGACTCGCTTAATGCCCCGCACTCGGGACCGGATGATCACATCGTCTGGGCCTTGTTCCAGCATGCGCTGAATGCGTAAGTAGATGGCATCCTGGTCTTCGGCGGCAAATTCTGCGGCCTGAGAGTAGAGGTATTTGTCGTCCTTGCTGCCGGCGACGGTGCGAACCAACTGATGGTCAGTTTCGCTCCGTACGGCGTCCAGCAGAGCCTCGCGGGTCTTAAAGTGATAGTAGGCGCCGGGGCGGGTGACACCCGCAGCCTTGGCAACGGCGACAACAGAGACGGAATTGATGCCTTTTTCTACGATTAGCCTGGATGTCGCCGAGATCAGTTTCTGCCTGGTGGCCCGACTTCGAGCGGACCAGCCATTTTCTTTCTCGGGTGAAGTTGAGTTGTCAGGGTCCATGATTTTAATTACGTCTTGTGTGTTTCAGGGAGCCTGATTTCAAAGGCAGAACACTTTTCTGAGAATAGCAGATGGCACCTCGCACCTGCAAAAAACACTCATGAAGCTGACCTCTTGGATTCTGAGCACTTTGTCCCCGCCGCCTTGTGAAATACTTTACACATCTGATAAGCTAAAAGCCAATCACGTCGCGATGATTTCGCCTATTTTTGTCAGCGTCGAGGGAGCCGATGACTTTTGCTGAGAGGATGGCGTCAATGAACAATCCCGCCTGGAACACTGAACACAGACGGACCATTCCAGAGCTGTGGAAAGAGACGGTATCTGAGGCTCCAGATACCGCGTTCCTGCACTTCTTGGAGACGGACGAGAAGTACACCTACGCAGAGTTCGATGTGTTATCCAACCGACTCGCTCATGGTTTGGTAGACCATGGCGTCCAGCACGGTGATCGCATTGCCACGCTCTTAGACAGCCATGCAGACTCGGTGGCCTTATTGATCGCCGCTTCTAAAATCAATGCGATTTACGTGCCTATTAATACGGCCAACAAAGGGGAGTTCCTGAAGAATCCTTTGGGCAATTCCGGCGCGAGCGTGCTGATTACGGAGGATAAGTTTGTAGAGCGGGTCGAAGCGATTCGAGCTGGGCTGCCTGATCTGCGCGACATCTTCATTCGCTGCGGTGCTGGCGCCGACTCGGGTCATGGCGACACGTTCGCCAGTCTTTATTCTGACAATAGTGCAGATACCGGTATCAATCCGGCACCTAGTGATGTCGCCGGGATTATTTATACCGGGGGCACTACCGGGCCCTCCAAGGGCTGCATCCTTACTCAGAATTATATCGCCAATCAGGCAATCAGGACCCGCGAAATGTGCGATCCGAGGCCAGGTGAAGTGAATTGGACTTGCCTGCCGCTGTTTCACATGAATGCGATTGTTGTGACCATCCTCTACTCGGTCGTCAGCCAGACTACCGCCGCCATCACGCCGCGCTTTTCTCTCTCTGCTTTTTGGGCTGACATCGAGAAGAGTGGCGCGTCGGTGGCCTCCGTGCTGGGCTCGATGATCCCGCTGATTGCCAATATGCCTGACAACGATGAAATGCTCCGTTGCAAGGGCCAGCTCCGGATGGCGAGAGGCGCGCCCTTCCCCGGTGAATTGCAGGCAATCTGGCATGATCGGTTCGGTGCCGAAATTGTCGGCGCCCATGTTTACGGTTTAACGGAATCCAGTTTCATCTCCATGTTGTCATACGATGAGGCTGGCAATGCCCCTCCGGGCTCCTCCGGAAAACTCAACTATCGTGATTTTGAAGTCATGATTGTGAATGACGACTTTAAAGAAATGCCTCGCGGGCAAACCGGGGAGATTGTGGTCAGGCCTAAACGACCCAATGTCATGTTTGAAGGCTACTGGGGCAGGCCCCAAGAGACCCTCGATGTGTTCGGCGGGATGTGGTTCCACACGGGCGATATCGGCCTGTTCGATGACAATGATTTCTTTTATTTCGTGGACAGGAAAAAGGATTACCTGCGTCGCCGAGGCGAGAACATCTCCAGCTATGAAATGGAGACCACCTTCGCTTTGCATCCACAGGTGAATGAGGTCGCGGTGCACGCTGTGCCATCCGAACTGACCGAGGATGACATAAAGATCACGGCGGTGAAGGAAGCGGGTTCAGCGTTGACGGAATATGAGTTGGCCTTGTGGGCAATTGATCACGTGCCGTATTACGCCGTCCCGCGTTACATCGAGTTCAGGGAGCAGCTACCCAAGAGCCCGGTGGGCAGAGTCTTAAAGAACCAGCTACGAGATGAGGGCTGCACGGATTCTACCTGGGATCTGGAGCAGTCAGACATCACCTACAAAAAGAGTTGAAGCAACAGCCTTCATCAGGCGAACAGGTTTTGAAATAGATATGGATTACCCGCATTTTTTTATTGACGGCGCGTGGCGTGAACCTAAATCAGACAGACGGATCGCGGTCGAGTGCCCAGCCAATCGTGAGATCGTTGGCTCGTGCCCTGAAGCGGTGCAGGCGGATGTAGACGCGGCTGTGAGCGCAGCCAGCGCGGCCCTTGGCCGCGACGATTGGGCAGGCACCTCTGGCGCTGAAAGGGCGGGCTATATCGATGCGCTCTCAGACGCGATGAAGTCCAGAGCCATGGATCTCGCGAACTGTGCCGTAGCGGAGATTGCAGCGCCTATCAGCTTTTCAAAGGGTCAGGTGGCGATGGCGCGCATGACGCTCAAGTTCTACGCCCAGTTGGCCAGAGACTTCGTCTTTGAAGAGCAACGCAAGGGCTACTTCGGTAGTGTGATCGTGCGCAAAGAGCCCGTTGGTGTGGTGGCGGCAATCGTGCCTTTTAATGGCCCGCTGTTCGCCGCCATGCTCAAGCTAGGTCCGGCGCTGGCGTCGGGGTCGACGGTCGTGCTTAAAGTGCCGATGGAAACACCTCTCTTTTCTTACGTGCTGGCAGAGTGCATTGTGGCGGCGGGTTTTCCGGCGGGCGTGATCAACATTCTTCCGGCGGATCGCGAGGTCAGTGAATACCTGGTGGACCATGCTGACGTCAGCATGGTCAGTATTACCGGCAGCGTAGTGGCCGGTCGCAGCGTGGCGAAGGCCTGTGGGTCGCAAATCAAGCGGTCGGCGCTGGAGCTGGGTGGTAAGTCGGCGGCGATTGTCTGTGAAGACGCGGACCCCGCCCAAATCGTGCCTGCGCTCGCGAATGCCTCTGTTATCAATAGCGGGCAGGCTTGCGCGGCGCAAACCCGAATTCTCATTCCACAAAGTCGCTATGAAGAATATGTCGCGGCACTGGCGACGGCATATGAGTCAATGAACATGGGTGACCCCGCTAACCCGGTAACGGAGCTGGGCCCCATGATTCACGAGCGCCACTTCCAGCGCGTCAAGGCCTATATTCAGACGGGTCTGGATGAGGGGGCTCGGCTTGTCACGGGAGGTCAAACGCCTGCCGAATTGGAGCCAGGGTATTTCATCCAGCCGACTCTACTCGCGGACGTGAGCAATGATATGCGGGTCGCGCGCGAAGAAATTTTTGGCCCAGTGGTCTGCGCGATACCCTACGATGATATCGACGATGCGATTCGTATCGCCAATGATTCCGACATGGGCTTGTCTGGATCAGTTTGGACCTCGGATGTCGAAGCTGGTTTAGAAATTGGCCGCCGGATTCACGCCGGTAACTTCAGTATTAACGGCTTCACGATGGACGTGGCCGCGCCGTTTGGCGGTTACAAGCGTTCGGGTCTCGGGCGAGAACTGGGTGAGGAAGGTCTCCACGACTACCTTGAATTCAAGACGATTAATTTGCCTTCGGCCTGACAAATGGACTTCAGTGACACGCGCGAGGAGGCCGAATTTCGAAAAGAAGTTCGATCCTGGCTTGCCGCCAATGGCAGCGACTTGCAATCGACTGCCCCGGATGACCTCTACAGAGACAGTGATATTGAGCGGGGCCGCCAGTGGCAGCGTAAAAAGGCGGAGGCGGGTTATGCCCACATTGTCTGGCCGCGAGAGTATGGCGGCAGAGGCGGAACTTGGATGCAGTCGGCCATCTTCGAACAGGAGGAGAGGCGGCTGCCACGACCTTTCAATTACTTCTCCGTCGGGATCGGCCAATGCCTCCCACCAATCATGCACTTCGGTACCGAGGAGCAAAAGCAGCTAATCCCGCGGACCTTGCAGGGGGATCTACTCTGGTGCCAGCTATTCTCAGAGCCTAGCGCCGGTATTGATCTGGCGGCGGTAAGAACCCGCGCCGTCAGAGAGGGTGACCAGTGGGTCATCAAGGGCCAAAAAGTGTGGACTTCCGGTGCGCAGGTGGCTGACTACGGCATCTTGCTGGCGCGAACTGATCCGGATCTTCCCAAGCATCAAGGGTTAACCTTTTTTCTACTGGACATGCGTCTCCCTGGTGTCGACGTGCGGCCAATCAAGCAGATTTCGGGGCACAGTGAATTCAACGAAGTGTTTTTTGACGATGTGGTTCTGAATGACACCTGTCGTTTGGGCGAAATCAATCAAGGCTGGTCAGTGGCCATGCACGCGCTGACCGCCGAGCGTTTCAAGCGCCTAAATACCCGCATGCCGTCGATGCAGTCGGTGCTGCAGTTAGCAGAAGACTGCGCGTTGGAGGGTGTCAAAGCGATCGACGTTGACAGTGTGCGCCAGCAACTCGCAGGCAGCCTCGCGAATAAATGTGCGCTGGAGCACTTTATGTCGCGAATGCTCACGCAGCTATCCAAAGGCGAGGAGCTGGGGAGTGAGGCCTCCATCTTGAAGCTGATGTCCTGCCAATTGAATCAGGACTTGAGCGCCTATGCGATGGACCTGCTCGAGGAAAGCGGTACGGTCGTGGATGCGGCGACTCATCCGCTGTTAGCGGAGCTCTACGACGCGTATCTCTGGACTCCCGGACTGCGCATCGCCGGGGGTGCTGATGAAATCCTGTTGAATATCATCGCTGAGCGATCCCTTGGATTGCCGGGAGAACCGCGCTCGGACAAGGGAAAGGCTTTTAAGGACCTGTAATGCTGCTATCTGTTGAGTGGAGAACATGACCGAGCGGAGTTTTGGCCAAATTATGCGCAGTAACTGCGACATAGACCCCCAGGCGAATGCGATGGAGTTTGCGGGGCACTGGCATGATTGGGCGTTTGTCGCTGAGACCATTGATGGAGTTGCTGAAATACTGAAGCAGCAAGGGGTGCCGGAAGGCGCGCAGGTTGCGCTGATATGCCGTAACCAACCCCATTCCGTCGCGGCTTTCTGCGCGGTGATTTGTGCCGGATGCTGTGTGGTACCGATTAACCCCTTTTCCTCCCCTGAAAAAATGGTGACGGATCTAGCCGAGTTGCAAGCTTCTATTGTCATCGCCACTGAAACAGACTGGCAGTCTCCGGCGCTGCAGGACTATGCCAGCAGTCGTGCGGTGCTGTGTATCAGCCTCGACGAATCGTGCAGCGCCGGGCATCTGTCTTTGGCGCACCCTTGCGTGTTCGATGATTCGACTTCGCCCCCGCAGCAGAGTCCGGGAGTGGCCGTGCTGATCCAAAGTAGCGGCACGACGGGTAAGCCGAAACGTATCCCTATTTATGCTGCCAAGCTGAGCGCGGCTTATAGCAATATTCCCGCTGGCAGGGGAGAGAGCGGGCAGGCAAAGCTTAAGGGAAAACCGGCACTGATTACTCAGCCGCTCGTGCACATTGGTGGGTTGTTCTGGATCGTACACTCGCTATTGGAGGCGCGGCCGATCAGCCTATTGGATAAGTTCAATGTGGAGCGATGGGCGAATGCTGTAGAACGTCACCAGATTCGCGTTTGTTCACTGGTTCCAGCCATGATCAATATGGTGCTGGATTCTGACCTGCCCACCGGCAAGCTGGAGAGCCTGCTATGCATTCGCTCGGGTACCGCGCCCCTTGCCGCCGAGACCCAGCAGACCTTCGAGGAACGGTTTGACGTGCCGATATTGCCCACCTACGGTGCGACCGAATTCGCAGGCGCTGTCTGCGGATGGACATTGCCGCTCAAGAAGACGTTCGGCGCGAGCAAGGTAGGTAGCGTGGGCCGCGCCTACGAGGGGGTTGATTTACGTGTCATCGACCGCGAGACCGGTGCGGAGCTGGCTGCAGGCGAGACGGGTATTCTGCATGTGCGATCACGCCAGATGCTGGAGGGCGATGACTGGATCGCCACTACGGATCTGGCTTGCATCGACGCGGACGATTTTGTTTGGCTCAGCGGCAGAGCTGATACGGCCATCAACCGCGGCGGCTTTAAGATCATACCCGCCGACGTTGCGGTGATACTAGAGCGACATGAAGCGGTGAAAGAAGCCAGTGTGGTGGGGTTGGATGACCCGCGCCTAGGGCAGGTGCCGGTGGCTGCCGTCGAGTTGGTCGACGGCCAGAAAGCACTTAATGAAGCGGTGTTAAAGGCCTGGGCCAAGGAAAATATGACGAGTTACTTTGTGCCAGTGCGGATCGCTGTGGTCGAAGCCCTGCCGCGCACGCCATCAATGAAGGTCAGTCAGGCAGAGGTCAGACGGCTGTTCGAGGTCTGAGTTAGGTGGCGGATTCCGCACCAGATAGCGAGTGAGAAGCATTATGTTCGAGACGATCAAATACGAAACGCACGAGGATCACGTCGCCACGGTTACGATTAATCGCCCGGAGGCCATGAATAGTTTTAACAGCAAAATGGTTGAGGAAATGGCGGCCGTTTGGCAGCAGATCAAGGAGGACGATCAGGTGCATGCCGTGGTGATCAGAGCGGCGGATGGCCGCGCTTTCTCCACTGGGAAAGATGTCAAGGAACAGGACTCTGTTTGGCGCGAAGGGGTGATCTGGTCGCAGTGGGATCCGGGCAGGAAACTGGGACCGAAGCAGAATGAGATGTGGAAACCGGTTATTTGTGCGATTCACGGACTGTGCTGCGGCGGTGCTTACTACTGGCTCAATGAATCGGACATTGTCATCTGCTCGGAAGACGCTGAGTTCTTCGACCCACACGTCAGTTTCGGCATGGTCAGTGCCTGCGAGCCCATCGGACTAACGCGCAGAATCGCTTACGGGGAGGTGATGAGGATGAACCTTCTCGGTAATGATGAGCGGATGTCTTCTACCACTGCGCTGCGCATCGGACTGGTCAGCGAGGTGCTGGATAGCCGCGACGCGCTGTGGGAGAGAGCGAGAGCCTTGGCCAGCAAGGTCGCCAGCAAACCACCTTTGGCCACTCAAGGGACGGTCAAGGCAGTGTGGCAATCCCTCGATAGCGGTCTTTCGACTGCAATCGACCGCGCAATGCTCTACATACAGGTAAACAATTTGTCGGACGGTCAGGTAGATCGAGTGTCGGCAAAAAAATCGGACTACGAAGTTCGCTAACGGGCTGGATAACTCGATGAGATTTGACTTCGATGAAGACCAGCAGAGTATCCGCAACGACGCACGTCGCTTTCTCACGGACCGTTGTGCCATGGACGCCGTGCGCGATTATCTTGACGGTGATCAGGCAGAGGTCAGTCCGCTCTGGCACGAGATAAGTGAATTGGGTTGGCTTGGCGTGGCGATTCCAGAGGAATTTGGTGGCCTGGGTATGGGTTACCTTGAGCTCTGTGTGCTGGCGGAAGAGCTCGGCAGGGTGGTTGCTCCGGTTCCGTTTGCGTCAAGCATTTATCTCGCCGCTGAGGCCATCCTGCGTTTCGGATCGAGGGCGCAGAAAGAAAAATACCTTCCTGTCATGGCCAGCGGACAGGTGATTGGAACGATGGCTTGGGCAGACCCTCAGCCTGGTGGTGAAAGCCTGCATAGCGCTGAGCCGCTGCAATTTCTGGATGGCCACCTGACGGGCGCAAAATGGCCGGTACCTTTCGGTGCGCTGGCTGACATTGTTGTGCTGGGTGTGCGTAATGCGCGGGGAGAGGTTGAACTGGTGCTCGCTGAGCTCAGTCCATCCGTTGATCAAAGCGACGCGACGATTACTCGCTCACCCCTCGGTTCGGTAGACCCCTCACAGGCGAACGCGGAGTTAGATTTTTATCAGCACCCCGCGGAAATACTGGGTGACACTGCGCATGGCGACCAGGCTCTCGACGAAATCCTGAACAGGGCGGCTGTGATGATGTCGTTCGAGCAGTTGGGCGGCGCCGACCGATGCCGCGAAATGGCGATCGAACATGTGCTGCAGCGCTCTACGTTTGGCAGAATCGTTGGGTCCTATCAGGCGGTCAAGCACAAGCTTGCAATGATGTACGCCCGCAATGAATTAGCCCGGTCGAATGCGTATTACGGCGCTTGGGCGCTGTCGGCAGACAGCGTGGAGCTGCCCATAGCGGCTAGTGCAGCGCGCGTCAGCGCGAGCGAAAGCGCCGAATTTGCTACCCGGGAGGCCCTGCATCTCCATGGAGGTATGGGTTACACGTGGGAGGTCGATTGCCACTTGTATCTTAAGCGCTCTAGAGAACTTGCACTGCGCCTTGGCAGTATTAGGCGATGGAAAGAGAAACTGGTTGCCGCGACGTTGGCATCGACCCGCGATTCTGAGACGACTCCAACATGGCTGGCGAACTCATGAAGGTAACGCCTGATTGCTACACCCTTTTCGGGGCAATGCTATGAACATCAAAGACTTCGACAAAATTACTTACGACGTCAATCGTGGCGTAGCGCTGGTGAGGCTTAATAATCCTGACAGACGCAATGCGTGGGGTGGCCGCATGTCGGTCGAATATCGCTGGGCCTTGTACCACGCTCATACCGATGACAGCGCCAGAGTGGTGGTGGTGACGGGGGTCGGCGATGACTTCTGTGTGGGTGCGGACACCAGCGAGCTCAGCAGCATTGAAAGCGCGGGGGGGGCTTATCAGAAAGCGCAATTAGAGCTGCCGCCTTACCCCGAAGCCACGCCCAAAGCGTTTCGGCGAAACCATGCTTATCCCTGGTGCATTAACAAGCCTGTCATCGCTGCCGTGAATGGGCGTTGTGCCGGCGTCGGCTTTATTGTCGCCAGCTATGCCGATTTGCGCTTTGGTGCGCACAATAGTGTGTTGAAGACCGCTTTTTCGAAGCTGGGACTGCCGGCTGAGTACGGCCTCGGGTGGGTGCTGCCACGTATCACGGGTAAGGCAAATGCGATGCAGATCCTGTTAGAGGGCGAGAAGTTCTCGGGAGAGGAGGGCCTGCGCCTCGGATGGTTACAGAAACTGTACGAGCCCGATCTGCTTCTCGAGGAAACTCTTCAGTACGCCCAAAAGCTCGCCAAAGAGAGTTCTTCCTACTCGTTGTCTTGTATGAAACGACAGCTCAACTTTGATGCTGAAGGCGGTTTCTCAGACGCTTACACGCGATCCGTCACTGATATGAATGCGGCGTTAACGCACCCTGATTTTAAAGAGGGGCTAAGGGCATTGAAGGAAAAACGCCCGACCAACTTCCTCGATTAGAAGACATCAACCCTACAAACCCAGAGAGGCCACAGACAATGAACGAAGACTTATTGGCGGACAAATTACTCATCGCCGAAATGGGTGCGCGATATTGCGATGCCTGCGATCGCAAAGACTGGGATGCCGCATTAGCCCTTTTTGCGAAGGACGCGCACCTGAATGCCAGTGCGGTCTACGGCAAGATCTTTGATGGGCACGCGCAAATCCGGGAATTTTTCGAGTCCGCGCCCGACTGTCTTGGGCATCATGCAACCGGCTTCTATTCCGACGTGGACAGCGATACGCGGGCGACCGCGCGGCTAAAGATGCTGACTCTTTTTAAGCGAAACACGTTCACTGTTGATTATGACTGGGAGCTCAGCAAGGTGGATGGCGAGTGGAAAATTTCTACTCAGAGCTTCAATATTTTGGGTAAACAGGATCTCAGTCCGGCCTGATAGTCTGGCTCAGGCGCGAGTTTTTGTCGAAGACGTCGCAACCTCTACTTTACATAACTGTAAAACATTATTAACCTTTTGACGCTGGGTGCCGTGGTCATGGGATGGCGCCAAGGGTGAAAGACCGCTCTACCGGAGCTCGGCCCGCGAGTTGGCTCCGGCTTTTTTCACTACTCGGTGACGTGCACAGGCATCGACTTGTGATAACGCTCAGAATTTTCGAAGCTCCGCGCATTAACTCTGGGCCGCGGAGATATAAGGGGTGGCAATGAATCTCGGATGGTTTCAAGTAGTCATGATCAGGATGGTGCTTGTTTTTATTGCACTGATGGGCGCCGGCTGCGCGATGGACGCCGATGAAGAGCAAGCGCCCAAGCCTATGGCGAACAATGTGGAGTCGACGGACTGGGCGTTACTCGGCAATTCTCCCGATATGCAGCATCATTCTGATCTCACACAGATCAACACCGAGACAGTGTCGGATCTGGGGCTCGCCTGGGCCATCGATCTTCCCACCCGCGACGGGCTTGTGGGGAATCCTCTCATCAGCAATGGGCGAATATTTCAAAGCGGTTCGCAGAGCCAGGTCTTCGCCAACGACCTGAAGACGGGTGAACTACTCTGGACCTACGAGCCGCTCGCTGGAAGGCCCCCAAGTTCATTTCTCGAGACGTGGTTAAGGAGTCTGAACCGCGGGCTCGCGCTTTACGAAGACCTGGTCATTGTTGGTGCTTCCGACTGTCGGCTTGTAGCGATCGATCAAGAGACCGGCATCGAGCAATGGCAGGTCGAAACTTGCGATAGCGAACAGGCCTACATGATTTCCGGCGCGCCTCGCGTTGGTGGAGGCAAGGTCTTTATCGGTAACTCTTGTGCCGATATGGGCCTCAACCGCGGCCATGTGGATGCCGTGGATGCAAAAACTGGGAAGCACCTGTGGCGCTTTTACACGGTGCCGGGGGACCCCAAAGAGCCTCAGGACAGTGAGCTTTACGAAATGGCGCTGAAGACTTGGGGCGAGGGGTGGTATGAAAGCACCCGAGGCTGCGGCAGTGTCTGGGATGCCATGGTCTACGACGCCGAATTAGATCAGCTCATCATTGGAACCGGCGCGCCCGCGCCTGCTGATCCCACGAAGCGGGGCAAGGACGTCGGCGATGAACTGTTTACCAGTGCTGTCGTTGCCCTCGATGCTCAGACGGGTGCGTACCAGTGGCACTTCACTCAGGTGCCGGGCAATGCATGGAATTATGAGCCAGCGGTCGGGCTCATGCTGGCTACTCTGCCCATGAACGGCGTGGATAAGCGCGTCGTCCTCAGCGTGCCGAAGAATGGTTTTGTCTATGTTTTGGATGCGCAGACCGGCGGATTCATCTCGGGGCGCAACTACGTGCCGGTTAACTGGGCGAAAGGCCTCGACAACGAGACTGGGCGACCGATCTTCGACCCTGCTGCGCGCTATTGGGAGGCGGCCGACGGTGAGCCTACGATTATCCTCCCGAGTAACGCAGGCGCACACGATTGGACTGCTCTGGCATTCGACCCTGAGAGCAACGTGCTTTTCATCCCCGCGCTGACCACGCCGGAGCGACGCGAGCGCACCGCAAGTGGGGAGTACAGCTATGACCACCGGCACAGCACCGAGGGCGACCCTGAGTGGGAAGCTTTCGGAGAGCTCATTGCCTGGGACCCGGTCAGCCAAAGCGAAATATGGAGACAGCGTCTTGCATTGCCCTATAACGGCGGGGCGCTGCACACGGCGGGTGGGGTCGTCTTTCAGGGGACGGCTGAGGGTTACCTAAATGCTTACGACGCTATCTCCGGAGAGCAGTTAGGCTCTTTCGCGGCGGGTGGCGCGATCCGCGCAGCGCCGTCGACGGTTGTCGCTGACGGCATCCAATACATTGTCGTGCCGGCAGGGGCCCCCTCTACATCGGCTGCTTCGGCCGGATTGACGGACTACAGCTCGACCGCAGAATCGCGCAGCCGGCCACGCTTGTTGGCATTTGCGTTGGGGGGTGACGCACCGGCTCCTGCCTGGGCGGCTCAGTTGACCTTTCCAAAACCGCCGGTCGACCGATACCCGCCAGAGGTGGCGGCGATGGGTGAGACGATTTATGAACTTGCCGGATGCGTGGCGTGCCACGGATATGGTGGCCAATCCGTTGGGGGTGCGGCCGCCGATCTGCGCATGCGCCTGCCAGTGAATCTCGAATACCTGAAGGCCGTGCTCGGCGGGCTGCTCGCCCCGCGTATGCCACAGGTGGAGCTGGACGATGCCAGCGCAGAGGCCCTCTACGCTTACCTTGTTAACACCGCCTGGAGTGCGTACGAAGCTGACGGTGTGAATTGATAAGCGTCCGCGGGGTGAGCGTTTGGCGCCGCCGCCGAAGTGTTTTCACGCAATGAGGGTTAGAGGTTTAACTCTCACCGATGGGAAAGCAGCAGGCTATAAACCTTCTGCTTTCATCATGGCGTTGGTTTCAACAACAACCATTTCCCGATAATGGGTTGTCATATTCCACGTGCCCAAGAAGCCCTTGGGAACCAGGAAGTTCTCGCCTGCTTTGAAGGTGTTTTCGTTACCATCAAGGTCGGTCAGCGTGACCTCTCCCTCGAGGACGTGAACGTACTCGTCATAGGGGAAGGGTTCTTTGATCTCAATCAGCACAGGCGTTGATTCATACACGGCGACCGTGACTTCACCCGAGTGCAGAACTGTCATCCAATTGCTTTGTGGTCCAGCACGCTCATCTTCTGGGAAAGGCGGGATCTCAGCCAGAGACTCTTTCTTCACGGCCTCTGGGTAAAGGGGGATGAGTTCCGGAGCAGCTTGACTCTGGGTGCTTGTCACTGCGAGGGGCAGCAGGAGTATTGACAGTATCTTTTTCATGATCCTCGCTTCTGGAGTTACTCGACATTTAGCTGCCACTTTACATGTCAGTTGACATTTTATAGCATGTCATATGACATGTTATTGTTTGTAGACAGTGCTGTAAATTAACAATATACTTTACATTGCTGTATAAATATAAATTCGCCTGCTCAAAACTAAATAACGGGAGTGGTGTAATGAAAACCGCACAAAAAACCCTACTTGCCACGATCTTGGCAGCGCTAGTCACGCCCTTTGCGGCGCAGGCTCAGCTTGAAGAAATTATCGTGACCGCCCAGAAACGGGAACAGAGCCTTCAGGACGTGTCCATCGCCATCTCTGCATTCGACAGCGCCCAGCTAACTGAGTTGGGGCTGACGAGCGTGGAGCAATTGGCCACGATCATCCCCAACGTCGAACTCTCCGATGCGCGGGGTGCTGGTCTGCCCACATGGGTCATTCGTGGTGCCGGATTGGAAGACTTTAACGCCAACAACACGCCGGTCTCCGCTATTTTCTACGATGAAGTGTATATGACCTCGAACGCGCTCGGCGGCATCGGTCTGTTCGACGTCGATCGTGTTGAGGTGCTCAAGGGCCCGCAGGGGGGGCTTTATGGTCGAAACGCGACGGGCGGTGCGATCAGAATTCTATCTACGAAGCCTGATCTGAACGAGACAAGCGGTTTCGTGCGAGGGACCTATGGTCAATGGGATCGATGGAGTCTGGAAGGCGCCATAGGCGGGCCCATTATTGAAAACAAACTGGCCTATCGGCTTGCGGTCAATACTGATCAGGGTGGTGGTTGGCAGGATTCTCTGACGACTCCGGAGGATGATGAGCATGGCGATCGCGATTTTCAGGCGGTAAGAGCGCAGCTGTTATTTACGCCCAGCGATGCATTGGAAGTTTTGCTCAAAATCGATGCTGGCAGGGATCAGTCGGAAACCGTCATGCCGCGCTTGAATGGTACATACAGTACTGCCTATGACTTTGATTATTGTGGTGCGATCTACCAAGGGCGGCGTGATGACTCGAGCTGTATCGGGTTCCATAACCTGGTTGATGCGCTGTATGGATTCACACTGGGTTTGCCGACTCCCGCTGACCAGAAGAGCAACGGTGAAACGGTGCTCTCGAACCCAATCAATAGGCTGGATAACGAATGGACGGGCTATAACCTCAACATTGATTGGGACTTAGGGAATACCACCCTCAAATCGATTACGTCTTACTACGAATACGATTTTTTCCAATTCTTCGATTACGACGCCACGCCACTCGCCATTGTGTCCAGTGCTGAGGGATTCCCTGACGGGGAGACCGAATTTGAGCAATGGTCTCAAGAGTTCCGCCTGACAAGTACCGGCGATGGACCTTTGACCTGGCTTGCAGGCGCCATGTATGCAGAGGACACCAACGAAAGTCTGCAGAGTTTTTCAGTTGAAGCACTGACGGAGCTGGGTTTTGTCGCCTTTACAAACGGTCTTGCAAACTACACGCAGGATACCGAAACCTGGGCTGTTTACGGTCAGGTGGGTTATGACTTAACTGATCGTCTTAATCTCCATGGCTCGCTCCGCTATACGGATGAAGACAAGGACATTGATTACCTCTCCACGGTCGTCGTTCAGGGGTTCACGGTGCCCCTCGGTGAGGTCGAGGGTTTTGAGACATCTCTAGAGGAAAACTGGTCCGGTCATATTGGCCTGGATTGGAGCGTATCGGACAACACACTGCTCTATGCCCGGTTTTCTCGGGGCTTCAAATCGGGCGGCTTCTTTGCGGCATTTACCGACAACAACGACCAGCTGACACCCTACGCCGAGGAGATCAACGATTCGTACGAGATCGGTATCAAGTCGAACCCCACCGACGACCTGCAGATTAACGCGGCGGCGTTCTTTTATGACTACCAGGACGCTCAGGGGGGAATTATGGTTCCATCAGATGGTTCACCCTCGGGCACCCTCTCGACGATTGGCACAGTGGGTGATGCCGAGCACTATGGCGCGGAAGTCGACCTTTTATGGGCGCCTTCTAGCCTGCCCGGTTTTCAGCTTGGTGTGTCTGCGGGCTGGCTTGACGCCGAGATAAGTGATTCAAATGAGACGTCTTTAGATCAACTCGGGCAACCCCAGTCTCTGCAGGGTGTGGATCGCCAGTGGTCACCGAGATCGAGCTATACCATTAGCGCGCGACAGGAATTTACTCTTGCGGGCAATCTGCTCGGAAGTGTTGGAGCGGTATATAGTTGGCGCGACGATCCACTCACTCGGGATATGCAGCTGGGAGACTTGGATTACGGAATGCTACAGGTCGAAGCCTACGGCCTGCTGAGCCTGCGCATTGCGCTGGCGCACCTTGACCAAGGCTGGCAGATCGCGCTCAGGGCTGACAACCTGGCGGATGAAGAGTACGCCACCATGTCTTCCGGAGACGGCGGTGGTAGCTACTGGGACGTCCCCGGTCGCCCCCGCAGTGTCACAGCTGAGTTACGTTACGACTTCTAGGTCGAGATACCTCAGCACTGGAACCGCTAGCAGCTGCTAGCGGTCTCACTCTTTAGAGGGCCAGAGACGTCGCTATTCCTCAGTCGACAATCTTACAATCGGTGCTGATTCCGGTTTGTTAACAACACGCTCATATCTAAGGTGTCTGATGATGAACTACACCACGATCGTTACGATTTTATTGCTTCTACTCTCGGGTCAGAACGTTAACGGTCAGGAATCACCTCCGGAACCAATGCCAGTGATCCCGATTGCTATTGAGCAGGGCTATCTGGAAGGCAGAGGGCTGACTCGGGTTGATCCATCAGAGTTCGATGGCGAGAACGTGACGCGAGACGAGGACTTCACCTCGGACTCCTATACACACGGTTTTTATACCGGGAAAATATTCGTTGCTGTCTACGAGGCCGGGCCCGGCAGGGTCTACATTGATGGAGCCCTATTTGACGAATTTGTTCAAATTCTGGAGGGGCGCCTCATACTCACACCCGATGGTGGGGATGCTGTCGAGTTCAAGCAAGGCGAGTCACTAGTCGTGCCCCAAGGCTATAAAGGTTACTGGTATATGCCTGAGAAGTATCGGGAGCTCATCGTCATCAATACAGACTATGCTCGAGCGAAAGGTGAGCCATAAGTAAGGGGCTTCTCTGTCCCAATACAATCACATTTCCTGAGGGATGCGGTCGTATCAATACAGGCGCTGTTAAGTGACTGGCGCAAACTCAAGGGCCGTCTTCTTTGAGATACCTGAAGGAGGCAATGATGTCTCCGGTTACAATCGGGCAAGCGCTGGCTTTTGTGCTTGCCATATGAGGAGTCAATGCTATGGGCGAAGAAGTTTCCGAAGAAGTAACCCCGATTCTGCCAATTTCTGTTGGGCAGAGTTTGTTGGATGGTAAGGGTCTGACTGCTGGCGACCCCTCAGAGTTCGGTGACGACGAAAATATCTCTCAAGAGGGCGAGCCGGCAGGTTTCAGCACGCACAATTTTCATACCGGTAAAATAATGGTGTCTGTCTATGAAGCGGGCCCTGGCAAGGTCCGAATCGAAGGCGCGCTTTACGACGAGTTCATTACGATTCTTCAAGGGCGGTTGATCCTTACACCGGATAGCGGCGGTGAGTTTGAGTACCAGACCGGAGACTCGCTGATTGTGCCGAAGGGCTATGTCGGGGGTTGGGATATGCCCGAGCGCTATCGTGAACTGATTGTCGTCGATACTGAGTTCATGCAGGAAGCAGCCGAGGTAGCGAACTCCTAACCGTGGCCGGACTAATGGCGCATTCAAAACAGTCACTAGGCCCGGAAGCGGTCGTCCGCGCTTATTACGCTGATATATCTGCTGGGCGTTTCACGGACGCCATTGCGCGGCTGGCGCCGGATGCCACGACATGGATTTTAGGAGAGGGTCACTGGCCTCTGGGGGGATATCACGATCTCGCCAGCCTTGGAGAAATCCACGCCATGGTGGCCGAGCGTTTTCCTGAGGGATTGAGGCTCACCATTGATGCCGTGACCGTGGAGGGAGAGCGGGTGGCGGTAGAAGCCGAGTCTTACGGCGTTCGCGCTGATGGCAAGGTCTACTGCAACCAGTATCACTACCTGATTATTGTTCGCGACGGTTTGATCTGTGATCGGCGCGAGTACTTGGATACTATCCACGCCAAAGAACTGCTGTGCGATCCAATGGACTGAGGGGGGTAACGTGGGGTATTGGTATCTGATCATCGCAATCATCGCTGAGGTGCTGGCAACGAGCGCACTCAAGCAGTCAGAAGGGTTCTCCAGGTTGTTGCCGAGTCTGGTGGTGGTCGGGGGATATGGTGCGTCCTTCTACTTTCTGTCACTGGTTCTCCGAACGGTGCCCATTGGCGTCGCCTATGCAGTGTGGGCCGGATTGGGCATCGTGCTGATCACCATTGTCGGAGCGGTGCTCTATGGGCAAAAAATGGATCTGCCGGCAGTTTTGGGCATCACACTCATCGTCAGCGGCGTGCTTATTTTGCACTTGTTTTCCAACATCAAGTCGTAAGCGCTTCCTGAATGCCGTGACTGCGTTGCGCTAGATCGCGCTGGCAGTTATTTACGCGCCGGTTTTTGACTCCCCTCGGCAGTAAATCCCGATTGCAAAGGCCGCAATCCATGCAAGCAGCATGAAGGTGCTGTAGTGGGTGATGTCTTTCAGAGGGATCACGCCGGCGATCAGTAAGCCGTAAAAGGCGGGATAGATAACACCGAAGAGGCCCAGGCTGATGGCGGCGACCTTCGCACTGGTTGAGAACCGGAACAGTGGGCGGGCGACAAGCAAGCCGGTCACCGACCAGAGCCAGAGTCCAAGGTAGTCGAAGTAGGTGGTCAGGCTGTAAGGGTAAGACTGGCTATTAATGGAGAGCAGGGTGAGGCCAGGCTCTTGGCTAGATGATCCTGCGGCCAGGTCCTGAGCGGCGAGGGGAACGATCCAAAGTTCGGTGCCCTTGGTGATGAGAATGGCCATGGTGCCCAGCATCAAAATGATACCGCCCGTGACCGCAGCCAGGGGGTTAACGCTGAAAACTTTCCAGCACGCGGCGGCAAAAATAATGGTAAGTGTGAATACCTGAATAATTTGGGTGACCCAGCTGAGCACAAAGGCAGAGGTGTTGCTATTCAGCCAGGCGACTTTCTCAGCAGCCGTGCTGCCAGCGGGGGCGTCATAGACGCCGAACATGCTCACGACTGTGAACACGAAAAGGATGACCGCTGACAGATATGCGGCGTTGTTGATTTGACTGTCTAATCGAGTGGTAGTACTCATTGGTTACCCTCTAAAAAATAATGGTGGGTTGATGTGCCCTTTACTTCACTTTTGCCAGAACGGCATTGATATCCAAGTCCAGTTCGACCCGGCGTCGATGGTAGCGCCAACCTTCCTCGGTTCGTTTTAGCTCATCGATATACCAGCCGGAGGCCACAAATTCATTGCGGGTGCCGTTTCCGTCCTGAAGAACGGTGAGCATGCGAACGCGCTGCTGAGCGATATCGCCGCTGATGTCCAACTCTGGTTCGGTGGTGACGTGTACAGCGGTCGTCGTGGCATTGCAGCGGGCCGCAATCTGCTCACGCCCGACGTAGATTCCCTCACCGACGATATTGAACTCGGCATCCTCAGTGAAGAGGCTGGAGTAAGACTTGCCGTCCGCGAGGTCGGCGTAGCGGTTGTACGTGGCATTCAGTTGCCTGATTGCCACATAGTCCGAAAGGTACTGGAGTGGATTGTCTTGCATGACTGCCTCCCCGGCAAAATTCGCCATTCAACCGCGGTTAGGCGATGGGCTTACGCATTACCCAGTTGTTCATTGACAGCCCGCCACGCAGCGTCGATAGCGCCGTCGAGATAAGCCCGGTTCTCAGAGTCTGAATTGGCAATACTGATATGACCCAAAGGCTTCCGACCTTGTTCGTGGGGTGCCCTGCCCTTTGGCCATACTGGGTCGTAAAGTTCCATGTAGTCGTAGGCGTAACCGTGTGACCAGCGGTTGATGGTGATCGCTTCTATGTCTCGGTCCGCATCGAAGCCAAGAGCGCCAAACATGCCGGTTAGCTGCTCGCGTATTTCCTGCTCATAGTCGGCGAAGGTCGTGGTATAGATTTTATGCCTGGCCTGGCGATAAAGATCCCTGCCGCTCTGGCTGCCGTTGTTTCTGTCTGTTGGCGAAGTCAGCATATAGATGAGCATGGGCGAACTGGCGTCGCCGTTCGACTTGTAATCACCAATTGAAACGGGGGGCGCACTGGATACCAACTGGTAGTGGCTGGTGGGGCAGTGAAACACTTCAACCCCGGCCTTGTTGAAGGCGTGACGATTACGAATCAGCACATTCGTGGCAATCAAGGGTACTTTCACGCTATAGCGCAGGTTCTCTTTCTGCTCCTCCGGCATATCCGGACATAGACTGGGTATCAGGCCGTTATAGCAGGCCAATACGCAATGCTTGCCCCTTACGCGGAAGGCTTTGCCGTTTGTTACGTAGGCTACCGATACCGAGCCGTCGGCAGTGTTGCTTGCGTTGATTGCGGAACTGTTGAGTCGCAGGCGCACCCGGTGAGTTGGCAGATCCAGTTTGTCGTAGTCGAAGCGGGCTGTAACCACGTCTTCAATAGTGTCTCCGGGGGCTACAGCGGGAATCAGTCGACGCACCATTTGCCGGGTTAGGGAAGCGTTGCCATCGGGCATCCAGACGATATCGGATTCTTCCATAATCAGCGTGTCTGCGAGGGCCGCATAGGCTTCCTCTCCCAGCACGCTGAAGCCAGGTACTCCCCACTTGAGCGCCTCGGCAATAGAGATGGAATCGGGATAAAGGCAGAAGGTGACGCCGATGATGGTGTTCCATAGTGAAGAGGTGGGTTCTGCGAGCCCGACGTAATCTGTTAGGAACGCCTGATAGGTCGTGCTCTTGAGGAAGCGCTTGATATCCTCCTCGGGTATTGCCTTCTGTAGCTCAAGAGTGCCCTCCACAAAGGCGATGAGCTTTTGTTGCTCGGAAGCGGGCACCGTAAGGGATTGAATCAGCTCCCGGTAGTTGCCCATGCCGAACCAGGTGCCCATCCAGGGTCCGTTGATGATTTTATCTTCACCGAAGTGTTTGCTGTCGGTATACAGGCCAACGTCGACCGATGCGTCTGCCATACCCCAGCCAGGCGCCATGGCATCTCTTACCTTGTCTAGGTCGAAACCAAGATCGCTGACGAGCTCCTTGGATTGCTGGGAGTAGAGGTGAGAATCCTGAAAGTTACCGCTGCCACCGGGGCCGAGCAGCATCTGGCCCTGGCTGTGAAATTCGTTGCGCTTGGCATGGCCGCCAAAGTCATCATGGTTGTCCAGTATGAGAATGCGTGCGTCTTTGCCCACCTTCTGCTGGTAGAACAGTGCGGCAGCCAGGCCACTGATTCCCGCACCGACTACGATGAGGTCGTATTCTTCTTCTAGGTCGGTGTAGTTTGAGGGCTTCTCGCCGCGCCAGGCTAGTGCGTGGGACGTCTCGTAGGCGCCTTCATGGCTTCCCCTAATGCCGTTCAGCGTTGGCGGGTAGTAATTACTGGTGCCGCTAGAGGCGCTCTCAACCGCCGAAGCGAGCACCGTTTTTGGGCCCATCAGGGCCGCGCTACCAATAGATAGGGCGACGCCATCCAGAAAATCCCTTCGGGTAATGTCTCCACTCATACTAGTGACCTTAATGCTGGGGCTATTGGCTCAAGAGTTGATTAAGTAAATCCATGTTCAAGAACTCGGTGATACTGGAGATCTTATCGCCCTCAAATTGCAGCATGTGCACATACTCGTTTTTGTAGGGCATCCCCGAGCGACCTGTCGCTTGGCTGGAGAAATGTACAAAAGCTATGCCATCCCCAGCCACAATCTGATTCACCGTGGTTTGCACTCCGCTCTCGTCGAAATGTTCGAACACCTTCAGCCAGCAGTTTTGAAGGATGTCGTTCATGCCCCGAAATTCGCGGCAAAGTTCCGGGTGGGAGCCCACCACTCTGAATGCCATATCCTCAGTGGCGTGATCGAAAGCGCCCGCCAGATCACCGCTGCTTATCGCGGCCGAGAATGCCTTGTAGACCTGTTCTTCTGTTGTCGTCATGTCATCGTTCCTTCCAAAAATATCCCTTGCGTGGGGTGGGTTGTCACCACACCAAGGGGAGTTTCGCCAGTGAGACGACGGCTCCCAGATTCACGTCGATATCTGCGTCGTCCGCGATCGAAAAATCGGGAATCCTATTGAGCCATTCTTCCAAAGCAATTCGGATTTCGAGACGCGCCAGGTTTGACCCCATACAACGATGAGGCCCGAATACGAACGCACAGTGTCGGTTGGGTGAGCGCTCGAAATCTGCGTTCAGGGGATCTGCGAATTCCTTGCTGTCAAGACTGGCGACCGCGGTGATGCAATTGACGAAGTCGCCCTGCTTGAGCTGCACCCCGTGGAATTCCATGTCCTCTGTGACACACCGTCTGACTTCGACTACCGAGTGCATACGGAAGAACTCTTCCACGGCACTTGGGATCGACTCAGGGTTATCTCTAAGTCCTTGCTGCGCTGCAGGGTTGCTTGCCAAATAGCGCCAGGCAAAACCGAGAGAAGAGGCGACCGTATCAAGCCCGCCGACGAACAGCAGGAAGTACATCCCCATGATTTCCTTATCGGTGAGTGGCCGATTATCCACTGTGAATTCCAAGATAGATGAGGCCAGATCATCCTTAGGGTTAGCCCTTTTCTCGGCAATCAATTTGAGGAGATAGTCGTATATATCCCGCGCAGCCTGAGCGCGGGTTTCTATGGTGTTTGACACATGGAGAAGCTTGTATTCGTAGTCCAGAATCTTGTCGAAATCTGTCCGCGGCATACCAAAGAGGTCCATAAAAATCCTCACAGGAAATTGGACCGCGAACTGCTCCACGAAATCGCAACGGCCTTTTGATTCGAACGCCTCTATGAGTTCAATGGCGGAAGCACGAATCGCATCTTCCCGTTTTGCCACTTCCCTCGGGGAGAGCGGCACATTGAAATGCGAGCGGTAGCCGCGGTGTTCCGGAGGATCGATTTCCAGTGGAATCAGATCCAGTTCCTGCCCCAACAGAAAGGAGAATCCGGTGTTGTTCTTCGAGGAAAATAGCTCAGGACTCTGCAGCACTTCCTTAATAATGGCCCCATCCGATATTGACCATCCTCCGGCGCCCTGAAAGGCGGCCGGGTTAAAAAATATCGGCGGAGCCTCGTTGGGTAAGTTCGCGAACACCTTGAAAGGATTTTTCTTTAATTCGGGGTGAGTATCGCCATCCAGCGCAAAGATTAAGTTTTCAGGTATGTGGTCCGGTATGGCGTAATCAAAAATGCTTGTCATATGCTGATGCCTTGAATGATCGGGTTCGGAGCGCGGGGAGCTCTGTGGTCGTTCATTGCAGACTACATAAACTGTACAGTAGTGTAAAGTTAGATGACGCTGACTGCGCTGGTGCCGAGGCTCTACTGGCGGGACTCGTTTGAGGGTCGGGGTAGGTTTTCAGTGGGTGGAGAGCGAATTGTGCTGCTGATGGGTGAGTTTCATTACTGACCCGATGGATGGAAAGGGCAGGTCTCCTCCTTCTCAACCAGGTCGTAGGCAAACATGAACTTGGCGACCCCTGCCAGAATGCCGCCCACCAAACCCAGCTCCAGTATTTCAGCGTCGCTGAAGTGCTGGGCAAGCTCCCGGTACAGAGCCGGATTCAGTGTGCCCTCGGGCTGCGTGAGAGCCAGCTGCTCTCCCAGCGCCAGCACTGCTCTCTCGGCATCAGTGAAGGGGCCGTTCTCAGGGTCATCAAACGCGTCAATCTGTTCTTCAGTAAGCCCAGCTGCCAGTGCGTCTTGACGATTGCCCTGATTGCAGAAGCGGCAACCGTGAAGTGTCGAAAGCTTGAGTCTGAGAAGCTCTTTGTAGGGTTGTGCCACCTGACCACCACGAAAAACTTCGCCGTAAAAAGAGCCAACATACCAACGGTAAAGCTCAGGGTGATTGGCGAACACCTCAAAGAAGGTGGCGTCGCCGCGCAGCGCCATCGAGGCCTCCCACGCCGAGGCGATGTCCTCGGGCATGTCAGCGCATCAACTCGATTCAGGGGGGGCTCTGGTTTCATGCCTTGGTCAGACCATGGCCTTCAACTGTTCGTCCCGGTAGCGACCCAGTAACAGCAGCGCCAGCGAGCAGACGATAAAGCCCCACATCGAATAGGTGAGTGCCTGATCATAGGAGCCGGTGTTGCTGTAGACCCAGCCAAAGGCTGCCGGACCAAAGCCGGCCCCGAGTCCAAAGAGCGCATAAAGGGCGCCATAGATGCGCGAATAGCTTTTGACACCAAAGTAGCGTGAGACCAGATACGCCAGCAGGTCATACTCTACGCCGGCGGCTACCCCAAGGAGCACAATGGCGATCACCATCTGGCTGTAACTCGTATCGACCCCGGCAAACATCATCATGGAGATTGCGGGCAGGATCATCAGGGCGCAGGCAATGGCGGGCGCCCAGATAAAGTCGAGTAAATAGCCTGCAATCAGTCGCCCCGCGTAGACCGAGTAGCCTAGAAAGCTCGCGAGAATAACGGCGTCCCCACGATCAAAACCTTTGGAGCCCAGCATGGTCTCTAAATTGGGAATGGGACCGCCAATCGCGAATGAGAGGGGCAGGAAAATCGCGCCCAGCAGCCATAGCCGCCAGTCTCGGAGTGCTTGCAGGAAGGTAAAGCCATACTGTGCCATGGTATTGCCGGTCTCGCGGTTCAAGATGGCAAGGCCTTCGGCCCGTTTGGCAACTTTGGGGTCATCCACATCGTGAAAGGCAAGTAGGGCAATGGGGAGCGCCACGATCAGTGGCAAAAAGCCGATGCCGACATAGGCCATGCGCCAGCCAACGCTATTGATCAGTTCTTCTGCGATCAACTTGGCCACCGCGCCACCGATACCCGTGCCGACCAGTGCAATACCCAGTGCAAGGCCGCGTTTCTCCTGAAACCAGCGAGAAATCGCCTTTGTGAAGGTAATGGGTAGTGTGCCGGCGCTGAGTGCAGAGAGTAGCCCCCACAGAAACAGGTAGAGCGTTTGCGAACCGTTATTAAGAGCGAACAGCATCATGCCCAAGGAAAAGGTGACCATGGAAATGAGGGCCACTTTGCGAACGCCAAAGCGGTCCGATAGATACCCGGCCATGGGCGCACTGATGACGGTCACAACGCAAAAGGGGACGAGTCCAAACATGATTTGATCGATACCCCAGCCAAACTCCTCAGCGAGGGGCTGTGCGAAGACGCCAATGGTATAGAAGGGCAGGGGCGACATGCCCAGAGAAATGCCGAAAGTGGACGCCAGCACGACGGGCCAACCAAAACGGAATTCGCGAAACTGCGAGGTATCGAATGCCATGCTGTCTTACCGCCTGATTATTGTTGTATAGGCGCCCAGAGCGCTGTCACCCAGATGATACCTGCCGCACGTTGATTGCCACTGCTCGTGTTGGTGATTGCGGATAAGGGCCCGTCGCGACTCTGGCCGCTGCGTGTGGAACTCGGGTTTGGTAAGGCCTCAAGGCGGGGATCGGCGCAATGCTTTAACCTAAAAGCCGTGTGACGGCCCGAGAGGTGGCCACTTTACCTTGATCAAAGTAGGCGTCGTGGTTTTCTTCGATGCTGTCGAGGTCGTAAAGATAATTGACCATCAGTCCGATGGATTGTTGCAGGCCTTTTTCGCTCAGATCTGCCGCCCAGTGGATGGCGTGCAGGCTAGCGCCGTTCCCCAGATGGAAGCGTGCCACGGGTCGAGGGCCAGATGCCGTGGGCGCGCTCTTGCACAAGATATTGTGCGCATAGCGCGAGGGTGGCTTCCCATCTAGCGTCGGTTGTGTCAGCGCCCTGCACCTTGGCCAGCGAACGCAGCTCGTGGATATCGATATCATCCTGTCTTTCTGCCAGCCACCGGCAGAAGCCAGGTACGGGTGAGAGCGTGACATAGCGTTTGGTTTGAGGGTAACGCTTGCCGACTTCCTCGACGACCTGTTTGATCAGAAAATTGCCGAACGATACGCCTGCCAGGCCCGGGTGGCAGTTACTGATCGAGTAAAAGACCACCGTATCCAGATCTCTTTCACGGGACGGCTCGGCCGTCTTGTCGATCAACGGCGCAATCGCATCGGGAACACCCGCTGTCAGCGCAACCTCAACGAACACCAGCGGGTCGTCCGGCATCGCAGGGTGAAAAAAGGCGAAGCACATCCGATGCTCTTTAAGTCTTGACCGTAAGTCCTCCCAGCCCTGAATAGCATGCACTGACTCATACTGAATAATGCGTTCGAGCACCGCCGCTGGCGAGTTCCAGTCGATAGCTCTCAATTCCAGAAAGCCGCGATTAAACCAGGAAATAAATTGGTGCTTCAGATCAGAGTCGACTCGCTGTAGCTCAGGGTGCTCGGGTAGCAGGCTGAGCAAGCTGCCACGCATTTTGACCAGCACCGCAGTGGCGTCGGGCGCCATATTCATTCGGCGGAAAAGCTTCACCCGGGGTGCTTCGACGGCTCTGGCGAGCGTGGCCAGCTGATCAGGGCTAGGGTTGTCTTTATAGTGGCCTGCCGCGGTAACGATGGCATCGCTGTCTGCATCAAATTCCCGCGCCAATGCCTCGAAAAAAAGCAGCTGGTTAGCGACATCCAGCGCTTGATAATCGGCAATGACTTCGCAGGCCAGCGCGAGTCCCGAGGCTTCGCCCCGGTGATGAAGCAGTTGCTTGCACTTGGCTAACAGATCTCCCGAGGGCGCTTGGGCAGTGGCCTGTCGCCTGCGTGCGAGAATACCGCGACCGGCATTGATTACCGAGCCTAATAAGCCGGCCAATCCGGCCCGGACTGTTGTTGCCCTTCAATAGGGGGTTGAGCATCGGACGACATCAGAACACTTTCCCATACATTGATCGGCAATATATCGGATTCAAAGTTGTTTTGGGGAGTGAAGTCGGCCGGTAATCTATATTGAGCTGACGGTTACCTTAGTCCACTATCGGTCTAATTCCTTTGAGAGCGGCACCCTATGGGTGGCAGTGAACGCAAGATCCTCAGCGTCTACGGACGTGTGCTGGCGAATGACAACGCATTGTTTTGGTCCCTGCAGCTTTTTGGTTGGACCGGAATATCTCTGCTTACTTACCTCAGTTTAAGCGTGCCGTATGATCAATATGAGTTGGCTTATCTAGCTCATAATATTTCTCAGTCTGTGGTGGGGCTCGTTATCTCGATTCCGCTGCGCCCGACGTTTCAAGCCGTGTGGAATTGGACGTTCCTGCCAAGAATGTTCGTTGTGCTGGGAGCGGCTATTGTTTCTGCCCTTGTCTGGGCGGCGCTGAGACTGATTCTCTTTATGCTGATGACCGGCGAGAGCGGCCTGTGGCCAGACTTTGGTGGCTGGTTGTTCCCCTCAATGTTCGTGTTCTTTACTTGGGCTGCGCTTTATCATGGTATTAAGTATTACCAGTTGCTGCAGCGGGAGCGAGAGGTTCTTTTGCGGGTAGAGTCTCTGCAGAGGCAGGAAGCTTTGAAGCTGGCGCAGGCAGAGTCTGATGCGCGAAATGCGCAGCTGGCGTTGCTGCGCTATCAGTTGAACCCTCATTTTCTGTTCAACACACTCAACTCTGTTAACGCTCTCATCAATAAGGTGAAGCCAATAAAGCGACAACGATGATCAACAAGCTCAGCGAATTTTTTCGCCAGTCACTCCGAGCTGAGCCCGAGACGGAGGTCACGGTATCAGAGGAGATCGCTATGACTGAGCTGTATCTCGATATTGAAAAGACACGCTTTGCTGATCGTTTGACGGTCGATATACAGGTCGCTGATACCGCCAAATTTCGGATGGTTCCTTCGATGATTTTGCAGCCTTTGGTAGAAAATTCTTTGAAGCACGCGATAGCGCTCTCCGAGAGCGGAGGGCACATTCGTATCGTGGCGTCGGAGTCCGAATCGGATTCTGGCGGATTGCTCCTCAAGGTTGAGGACAGCGGTCCGGAGGCGAGTGATCGAGGGATGCGGCAGGGCGCACCCGGGTCCTCACTTGGCTTGGAGAACACAAAGGCGCGTCTAACAGCATTTTATGGTGATGCGGGCTGCTTGCGTATCGAGCAAGCCGATTTGGGCGGATACAGCGTTCTGGTCGAAATCCCGGCCCATGGCGCAGGGCGCTTGCAATGACTAGGGGGTTAAACTCGCTAACGGTCATGTTGGCGGACGATGAGCCCCTTGCTAGGGATTATCTGGAAGAGCTTCTCAAGGGAATGCCAGATATCGAAGTGGTGGGTAGCTTTAAAAATGGCGGAGAAATTCTAAAAGCTTGTCGAGCAGACCCACCAAAGCTCCTCATTCTGGATATTGAGATGCCAGGTCTCACCGGTTTCGACGTCGTGAAGAAGCTCCAGGCTGACGACATGCCCAGCATCATCTTTGCGACCGCTTATGACAACTACGCCATCGATGCTTTTGACTTGAACGCTGTGGATTATTTGTTGAAGCCTTTCGACAGCGATCGCTTCGCCATTGCGATCGAGCGAGCAAGAACGCAGCCTTTAGCTGACGCCTCGCTAAAAGGCCGACTGATCAGTGCCTCCAGACAGATCCAGAAAATTGCGGATGAGCCTTTCTCGCAAACTTCAGATCGCGTTGATGCTGGAAGACTCGCCGTGAGAGATGGTCGAGAGACCGAGCTGGTGGTGGTCAGCGATATTGATTGGGTTGACGCGGCGGGTGATTACATGTGCCTTCATGTTGGAGGTAAAACGCACATCATGCGCTCAACGATGAAGGAGTTGCTGGAGAAACTGCCTGCTGATGCCTTCGTTCGTATTCATCGGTCCACCATCGTTAATATCCATCGGGTCACTAGTGTATCGAGCTTGAGTAAGGGTGAGTTTCGCCTGCAGCTTGGTACAGAGACATCGCTTAAAGTGAGCCGAAACTTCCGGAAAAGTATTGCGTCGCTGCTCAATTAGTCCGTTTTATCGACTCCATCGACCACTTTGTCGAAACTCGCCGCACTGCCCCGATCGGCGGGGTACAGTTCACGCTACTAAAACGCTAATTAATAAAATTCAAATGAGGGGCTTGGGTATGTTGCCATCTGATTTTTCTAAAAAACCGATTGCAGCGGGCTTGCTGGTTGCGTTGTATGGCGCCACCGCGCTGGCTCAGGATGCGGCGGTCGACGCCGGCGAGGCGCTACCGAGGAAGCGCTTGAAGAGGTTGTCGTAACCGGCATTCGTTACAGTATCAAACGTTCCATGGACCTCAAGCGGTCTGACGAAGGCGTCATGGACGCCATCACTGCCAAAGATATGGGTGCGTTTCCCGACACAAACCTTGCCGAATCGTTGCAGCGTATCACCGGCGTTTCGATTGAGCGCGAGCGTGGTGAAGGTAAGTATGTGACCGTTCGCGGGTTCGGCCCGGCGTTTAACTTGGTGCTGCTGAATGGTCGTCAAATGCCGACAACGGGCGGAGACAGTCGCTCTTTTGACTTTAGCAACCTCGCCAGTGAAGGCATTTCGTCTGTACAGGTGTTCAAAAGTGGCAAGGCAGACGTACCGACTGGCGGTATCGGCTCCACACTGAATATTACGACCACGCGTCCGCTGGAGGACCCTGGTTTCAAGGCCACAATTGCCGTGTCAGGCATGCACGACACCTCGACAGAGGAGGGTGATGACTGGACGCCAGAGATTTCAGGCCTTATCTCAAATACGTTTGCTGACGACACCATTGGTATCGCGCTGAGTGTCATCAGGCAGGAGCGTAATAACGGGGCAGACACCGCATCCGTGGGCGGCTGGAGAAGCTTTGCCGGGGACGTAGACAACTGCTGGTGCAGCGCCCGCCCGTCTGAGTGGGGTGGAATACCCTATGATCCTGCCACGCAGGTAAATCGTCCCCTGACCTCCGACGAGGTGTACTCAGTTCCCCAGAATACGGGTTACGAGTTTGCTGAGTGGGATCGCGTGCGCACCAATGGGCAGCTCACGTTCCAGTGGCGGCCTGTCGAAAACTTAACGTTAACTGCCGACTACACCTACTCTGAGGTGGAGCTGGAGAGAACTTACACCAACTACTCCGCGTGGTTTAACTTCGGTGGTCAGGAGACCGAGTGGGATGGCGCCATGAACGCCAGCCCTACCAAGTACGCTGAATACAATGGCGGCGGCGGGGACTTCGCCATGGGCGGCGGCTCTGACGCAACCAAGTCTGAGAATGAATCCGTTGGCATTAATCTTGTTTGGGACGTGACCGATTCACTGAGCTTGTGGGCGGATTACCATGATTCGACCGCCGAGCAGGTGCCGGACAGCCCATTTGGCAGCAGTTCATTGCTCTCCATCGCAGCGTTTAGCCGTGACAAAACCACGACGTACTTTGATCGCGGTGACTTGCCGGTCCTGTCTCTGGATTTGAGCAACCCACTTGATCCTAGCGACATGATCGTGACCGGAAGTGTTTTTGCGAACAACTACGCGCGCATGGAAATTGAGCAGGCGCGCTTTGGCGGTTCATTTGAGTTCTCGGATGCTGGGCCGTTCGACAGTATTGATTTTGGTGTCGAGATGACCGAAGTCAACAACCGCTCAGCGGGTTCGGTTGTGCAACGTGATGCTTGGGGCGGGGTAACGCAGCCCGGTGCTATCGCAGATTTGATGACGCTTGCGTCGGGTGCCGGTGCTTTTGATGAGATTTCCGGTGGCTCCGATCCCGACCTGCAGACTGAATATTACAAGTTCGACATGGCGGATTTGATTAGTCGAACAGAGCAGCTGATGGCAAGCGGTGATGCCCAGACGTTCTACACGGCGGACATGGGTGATTGCGGCACAGGCCTCTGTGCTTCCAGCACGTTCTCAAGCGATCGGCGCACGACGGAAGAGCAGGTGGCAGCTTACGCTCAGATCAACATGTCTACCGAATTAGGGGGCATGGACTTAGGCGTCAGGTTGGGTGTGCGTTACGAGGAGACCGATGTGGAGTCTCAGGCGTTGGCCCCCAACTATGTCGGTGTCAACTGGGTAGGTGGTAACGAGTTCAGTGCCGTGCAGGGTGACGGAGACTTCACTCAATTAGAGGGTAGCTATGACAACATCCTGCCCAATATTGATTTCCGCTTGGGTGTGACGGATGACATCGTGGCCAGACTGTCTTTCAGTAAGACCATGACGCGTCCGAACTACGCCGACATTCAGGGTGGCCAGACGATTAACCAGTTGCTGAGAATCGACGGTGGTAACGGTAACCGCGGTAATCCGAACCTCGAGCCCTTCGAATCTGACAACATCGATGTGTCTGTGGAGTGGTATTACAGCGACGATAGCTACCTCTCGGTAGGGTATTTCCACAAAGACGTGGAGAACTTTATCGGCATTGAGGAAATCAATGAGCCGCTGTTCAATATGCCGCATCCGGGTCAAGGCGCTTACGCTGACGAGGCGCGAGCGGCGCTTGGTGCCACTGCCACCAGCGGCGAGCTTTACGGTTGGATTCTGGAGAATAAGGCTGGTTCGCCAGGGGTTGATGCTGCAAACGGCATTATTTCTGGCCAGCCGGGTGATCCTGTCGCGATCTTTGACGTGATTGTCCCCTCTAACCAGGACGAGGACACAGTCGATGGTTGGGAGTTGAACGTGCAGCACAACTTCGGTGGCAGCGGGTTCGGTGTTATCGCAAACGCGACCTTTGTCGACTCCAAGACGTCCTACGATGATATGTTGTTGGCTCAGCAGTTCGTTGTGTCTGGCATCAGTGACTCGGCAAACCTGATCGGCTTCTATGAGAAGCACGGTTTCTCAATTCGTATTGCCTACAACTGGCGTGACAAGTTCCTCGCTGGTACGGGCCAGGCCAACGTAGGCGGTATTCCGCCAACGTATGTCGACGAGTATGATCAGATCGATATCGGCGCGAGCTATACCTTCGGGGATAACCTCCAGGTCTTCCTCGATGCGATCAACATCACTGACGAAACGACCTATGTTTATGGCCGAACAACTGGCCAGGTACTGTTCGCCGCACAAGCAGGTCCACGATACAACTTGGGACTGCGCTACACCTTCTAACGAAGGACGGTTGCGCTACACTGAAGGGCCGCTCGGTTATCGAGCGGCCCTTTTTGTCTATCTACTGATGCCGAATAAAAGGCTGCGGGTGGTCAAATGACACAAGCGCTAAATCGGATTGTGATCCTGGGTGGCGGTACCGCTGGGTGGCTTACTGCAGCGACGCTGGCAGCGGAGCACGGTGCCTCTCTCGACATCACATTGGTCGAGTCTCCGGATATCCCCATCATTGGTGTTGGCGAGGGCACTTGGCCGTCGATGCGCTCAACGCTGCAAAAAATTGGTATCAGCGAAAAGTCCCTTCTCAAAGAATGTGACGCCACCTTCAAGCAGGGCACTGAATTCATTGGCTGGTTGAGCGAGAGAGAAGCGCACACTTACTATCACCCATTCAGCCTTCCGGCTGACTATGCGAGTTTAAATCTTGCCGAGCATTGGCTGGCGAGTAACGTAACGTCAGACTTTTGTTCATCTGTGACACCCCAGGCGGGTGTGATTAGCGCTGGTCGGGCGCCTAAAGCACTCGGTGTGCCAGAGTTCGCATTCCAGTTCAATTACGGTTATCACTTTGATGCCGCAAAGCTCTCTGAGCTAGTCCGCGATCACGCGGTGAGTGCCCTCGGCGTCCATCACCTATTCGCGAATCTCACGGGAGTTGAACGCGGTGCTTCTGGTGCAATTTCTGCACTTGCCCTAGACAACGGAACCGCATTGGCCGGGGATTTTTTCATTGATTGTTCCGGGCAAAGGGGGCTCTTAATCGGCGAAGCCATGGGTGTGCCTATGACATCTATGAGTCACGTCTTGCCCAATGACCGGGCGGTGGCCACTCAGGTTCCCTATAGCGACCCCAGTGCTCAGATCGCTTCTGTGACACGCTCCACTGCGCAGGCATCTGGCTGGATTTGGGACATCGGCCTCCAGTCTCGGCGGGGGGTAGGATACGTCCATAGCGCAGCTCACATCAGTGAAGATGAAGCAGTCAGCACTGTGCTTGACTACGTCAGACACTCGGACGATGGCATCGATGTGGGTCAGCTGAATGTCCGTGTGATTCCTTTCGAGGCCTCGCGACGCACTCAGGCATGGGTAAAAAATTGCGTGGCAGTCGGGCTGTCAGCGGGTTTTATTGAACCCTTGGAGGCGTCCTCGATAGCCTTGATTGAGCAGGCTTCCAATCGCCTGTGTCAGATGTTGCCGCTTGATGCTGATAACTGCGAGGCCGAGGCCCGCGCTTTCAACGAACAAATGAATAGGCAGTGGTCTCAGGTCGAAGAATTCCTTCAGCTGCATTACGTGCTGAGCCAACGCAGTGATTCAGCTTATTGGAGAGACGTTCGGTCAGAGGAGCGTGTTCTGCCCGAGCTTAGCGAGAAACTGAAAAAGTGGCGCCGGCATCCGGTGTGGCACGGTGATGCGCCGCGATTTGACGAGCTGTTTCCCTCTGCGAGTTATCAGTACGTTCTTTATGGCATGTTGGGAAGGTATTTCAGCCCACAAACCCATCGACGAAGCTTTCACTCTGTGCGTGACCGCGCGGACAGCGCAATGCACGAGGTCAGAGAGCGTGCAGCGGCCGCGCGTTCGCTCCCGGGTAACAGGGAGCTGCTGAGCGCGCTGTTAGGAAAAACCATCGGGACTTTGGAGGGCGTGGCATGACCAATCATGTGTTGATCAATAACGTTGAGCACAATGACGTCAGGGTTGTGACGACGCGGTCGGCGAAGTATGGCGATGCCATCATGTCATGTATCACCTTCCCACTGGAGTTTCGCTCGGTACAGGCGTGGTACCCCATCTTGTTACAGAGCTTTCCTGATGGCGCGATGCGGCCGGTCGCCGTGTTTGGTTTCGAGAAAGGGGAAAACCTATTCCTTAACGAAAAGGGCTGGAACGCCGGATATCTTCCCGCCATGATTCGGAGAGAACCGTTTCAGATCGGGTTGCAACGCGGAACGGATGGCCGTGATTCAGAAATGCGCATGTTATCGCTGGACATGGATCATCCGCGCGTTACTACCGATGCGAGCGAGGGTGAGGCCCTGTTCCAGCCGTTGGGCGGTTACACACCGTATTTGGAAGAGGTCGCCACACTGGTGGAGAGCATTTATCACGGGATGCGCAACGGAGAAGAATTTGTTGCGATGCTTCAAGAGCTGGATCTTGTCGAAGCGATCAATATGGACATACAGCTCAGCGACGGCTCAAAGAATCAGTTGATTGGCTTCCACGCTATTAACGAAGACAAATTTAGAGAGTTGAGTGGCGATGTGCTTCATCAGCTCAGTGAGAAAGGCTTTTTGATGCCGGCTTTCCTCATGATGGCATCGCTGGGCAGCATGTCTCGACTGGTCGATTTTAAAAATGACCGGTTGTGAGGCCGTTCTGCCCTTACAAGACGGGCTCCGACCTGTCGAGACCGTCGTGGCCCAGAGCCCCGGAGTGGTGCCCGAGGCAGTCTTTCAGTCCGATGTGCCTGTCGTCATACAGGGTCTGACGACCGAGTGGCCCGCGCTTAATGCATCTGATCTGGAGGGTATGGAGAGGTATCTGTCGGGGTTTTGGATCGATCGACCGGTTGTCGCCTATGTCGGTGCTTCGGGAATCGATGGGCGTTTCTTCTACGATGAGCACTTCACTGGCTTCAATTTCAAGGGAGGTTCAGCGCCTCTGGCTCAGATTTTTGAGCGCCTGAGAGAGCAGGAGAGCAATGAGGAAGGTTTAGCGATTTATGTGGGCTCCACACCAGTTGATGGCTGGTTACCGGGTTTTCGCGGTGCTAACGATATCAAGATACCCGCCGAGGAACCCCTAGTGAGTTTCTGGCTGGGCAATAAAACGCGAATATCGGCACATTATGATTACCCCGACAACATCGCGTGTGTCGTTGCCGGCACGAGAAGATTCACGCTGTTTCCACCGGAGCAGATTGGCAACTTATACGTGGGACCCGTCGATAAAACGCCATCGGGTCAGGCCATCAGTCTGGTGGACTTCTCCAATCCCGATTTGGAGCGATTTCCTAACTTCGAGTTGGCGATGCAGGCAGGCTTTCAGGCTGTTTGCGAGCCTGGCGACGCCATCTATATTCCAAGCCTGTGGTGGCACCACGTCGAGTCGCTCTCATCGTTCAATATGTTGGTGAACTACTGGTGGGTTCCAGAGGTCGCCTTGCGTACCTCGCCGGCTACGGCGCTCATGCACGCTATGTTGACGCTCAGAGATTTACCCGAGAGGCATCGTGCAGGCTGGAAAGCCCTTTTTGATCATTACGTGTTCGACGCAGACCCGGGCGTCTATGAACACATACCCGAGAGTGCCCGAGGCCCCCTCGCGCCGTTGGACGATGTGTCGTCGCGGCGGTTGCTCGCCGACATTCTCAACCGTCTGAACCAATGACGCTCAAAGCGATAGGAGAGGAGACAATGCATCAGCCCGTCAAGAAAGTGGTCATCGCTGGTGGTGGAACAGCCGGCTGGATGGCCGCAGCTGCTTTGGGAAAAGTGTTGGGCAAGACGCTGGACATCACGCTGGTAGAGTCAGATGAAATCGGCACCGTTGGCGTCGGTGAGGCGACCATCCCGACCATCCTTACTTTGCACGAAGTGCTAAAAATCAAGGAGCAGGACTTTCTTACCGCCGTACAGGGTACTTTCAAGTTGGGTATTTCCTTCGAGAACTGGCGCGATGTGGGTGAGGATTACATCCACTCTTTTGGCTTTACCGGTAAAGATCACTGGGCTGCCGGGTTTCAGCACTTCTGGCTGAAGGGCCAACAGCTCGGCATGGTGAAGGAATATGGCGAGTACTGTGCGGAGTGGTTGGCAGCCAAACAGAACCGGTTTGCGGTGCTGCCCAATTTGACACTGAATTATGCATACCATTTTGATTCTTCTCTTTATGCAAAGTTCCTGCGAGGGATAGCGGAAGAAAATGGCGTGGTGCGTCGCGAGGGCAAAATCGCCGAGGTCCGCCAGAACCCCTTCAATGGATACATTTCCGAGCTCCAGCTCAGCGACGGCGCGGTGATTGAAGGGGATTTCTTCATCGACTGCACGGGTTTCCGAGGCTTGCTGATTGAACAAGCCCTGTCAGCGGGTTACGACGATTGGACTCATTGGCTCCCCAGTGACAGAGCAGTGGCGGTGCAGACCGAAAGTGTGGGCCCGCCCATACCCTATACGCGTGCCATTGCACACGAATCGGGTTGGCAATGGCGTATTCCTCTCCAGCATCGGGTCGGAAACGGCTTGGTGTTCTCCAGTAAATTCTGGTCAGAGGATGAAGCGACCGAGAAGTTGTTGAGCAATATACAGGGCGCTCAGATCACCGACCCACGTGTGATCCGTTTTCAAACCGGGACTCGGCGGGCTCACTGGAAAAAGAACTGCGTGGCGATGGGGCTCTCTAGCGGTTTTATGGAACCGCTGGAATCTACCAGTATCCACTTGATCCAGAGAAGCGTGATCCGATTGCTACAGATGTTCCCGCATGACGGCGTCAGAACACCCGATGTGCATGAGTTCAATCAGCAGATGCAGTTTGAAATGGACAACATCCGGGATTTCATCATTCTTCACTATCACGTCACTAATCGACGGGATACGCCTTTCTGGAGACACTGCGCATCGATGGATATTCCCGACAGCCTCAAACACCGTATCGAGCTGTTCAAACAATCTGGCCGAGTCTTTAAGGTGCCTACTGAATTGTTTGGTGAGAATTCATGGGTGCAGGTGATGCTGGGTCAGGGTCTTGTGCCGGAGCAATACCATCCCATCGTCGATATGATGTCCGAGGAGGAGCTCAAAAGCTTCCTTGAGGGAATCAAAGGCTCCGTGGGCAATATGGTGGCGCAGCTGCCAGAGCACCAGCAGTTCATAAACCACTACTGCTCCATTCCGACGTCAGCGGTTCCGCAGTCCCGCTCAGCGTAAAAACTGTCCTGCTTATCGCTTGGAAGGGGTGCTCAAACACCCTGATCAGGTAGAGTTTCGGTACAGATGTGTGGTGGTGATTTGATGAAAACGTGGCTTTGGGGGAAGCATGCGGGGCGATGTTTGGTCGCTCTGTCCGCGTGCGGATTGATCGCGTGTAGCCAGGATCGTGGCCAAGATGGCATAGACGGTCGAGTAGCGCAGTTGCTGTCTACGATGTCTATCGAGCAAAAAGTTGCTCAGATGATTCAGGGTGAAATTGCTCACGTCACGCCAGACGATATGAGGCGTTTCGGGCTGGGCAGTGTGCTCAATGGTGGGGGCTCTTTTCCCGACAAAAATAAATATGCCTCGTTATTGGATTGGGTAGAACTGGCGGACAGTTACTATCTGGCATCGATCGATACCTCAGAAGGGAATGCGGGGATACCCACCATCTGGGGCACTGATGCCGTTCATGGCCACAACAATGTGATCGGCGCCACTATTTTTCCACACAACATCGCGCTGGGCGCGGTTGGGGACGCCAACCTCGCCGCAGCGATTGCTGAAGCCACCGCAAAGGAGGTGAGTGCCACAGGCATTGATTGGATCTTTGCGCCGACGGTCGCCGTGGCCTTGGACCCCAGATGGGGGCGAACGTATGAGTCGTACGGTTCCGAGCCCGCGCTACCTGGTGATTTCGCCGGAGGCATTGTAGAGGCGATGCAAGGGGTGGGTGTTGTTGCTACCGCAAAGCACTTCATCGGTGACGGCGGCACTTTCCGCGGCATCGATCAGGGCGATACCCGCTTGGATAAAGATAGCCTACTGTCCATTCACGGTCAGGGATATTACTCAGCGATTGAGGCAGGCGTTAAGACGGTCATGGCCTCATTCAACAGCTGGAATGGAGACAAGATCCACGGTAATCATGAGTTGTTAACTGACGTACTGCGCGAAGAGTTGGGTTTTGATGGGTTTGTCGTCAGCGATTGGAATGGCATTGGTCAAGTATCTGGCTGTACCCCTGATAACTGTGCTCAAGCGATCAATGCTGGGATAGACATGGTGATGGTGCCGGAGGACTGGCGCACGCTTTACGACAATATGCTGGCTCAAGTGCGGTCGGGGACCATTACTGAATCCAGAATTGATGAGGCGGTGACCCGCATTCTCAAGGTCAAATTTGAATTTGGCTTGATGGAGCGGAGTTTGCCCTCTGTGCGCGCGGCGGCCTTTGCAGATTCGATTGGCTCAGAGGCGCATCGGGAGCTTGCGCGCGATGCGGTGCGTCGATCTCTCGTGCTGCTCAAGAATGACAACAACCTGCTGCCCCTCAATCCAGATGGCCGCTATCGGATTGCAGGAGCCGGTGCAGATGACATCGGCCTCCAGTCAGGGGGCTGGACAATCAGTTGGCAAGGAACCGGTAACGTCAATTCTGATTTCCCCGGTGGCTCATCGATCCTCGACGGTTTTGTTCGCCATGCCCAGCAAGCGGGTGGTGATGTCGCGCTTTATGACCCGACAGAGTCTGGTCCAAAGCCGGATGCCGTAGTCATGGTCATGGCGGAGAATCCCTACGCGGAGGGGCAGGGCGATATTGATAGTCTCGCTTGGCAGCAGGGCAATTCCAGAGATTTGGCGCTGATTAGCCAACTCCGAGCGGACGGCGTCGATGTCGTCACGATCTTTCTGACGGGCCGTCCAATGTGGGTAAGCGCTGAAATGAATGCGTCAGATGCTTTCGTCGTCGCGTGGCTCCCGGGCTCTGAAGGTGCCGCCGTAGCAGATGTGCTGATGGCGGCTCCCGCGGGTGCTGCCCAGTATGACTTCGAAGGGCGTCTGCCGATGCCTTGGCCAAACCACGACCTCAACCCCGACAATCAGCATCTCAGCGTTGCAGACCATGCGTTCCCCGTTGGCTTTGGGTTAACTGCAGAGAGCACTTTCGAATGGGTTGCGCTGAACGAACAGGCGATTGGTCAAAAGCAGAGCCTGGACGAGTGGGTATTTGACAAGGGCGTGAGAGATCCATGGACACTTTTTATCGGTGATGACTTTGATTGGTCTGTGAGAGTCGGTCCGCGTGGGGCGGTATCAAGTCGGGGTGAGCTGAATCTATCTGTGGTGGATCGCGAAGTGCAGGAGGATGCGCGGCGCGTCGAGTTCTCGGGCAACGGCACGCATTGGAGCCAGGTTTATTTCCAATTTGAGGATCCCGTTAACATGCGACCATTGGAAGTGGCAGGGGGAGCGCTGTCGTTCGATATACGACTCCTGAAAAAACCCACCGAACAGGTATTACTGAGAATGGATTGCGGTTATCCCTGTTCGGGTAAGATGGATATCACGTCAATTCTGTCTGCGGCCACGTTATCTGATTGGCAAAAGCTCGCTTTCCCGATGGAGTGCTTTGCGCAGTTGGGTGTGGATTCATCAAAAGTGAATACGCCTTTTCTGCTTGCGACCACGGGTGAGCTTGCTTTCGAAATTTCCGAAGTGGTATTAGCTGAAACACCGGACAGCGCAGATGTTATGGGTTGTGGCGAATTATTGGCAGATGTTTGATTGAATTGATAAGTGGCTTTTGGTGAGCCACCTGCCGACCATAAAATAAACTAATCGGCTTATTCGGCCCAAAGTGGGGTGCCACCAGTGCTATCAACGATCGATTTGATTATCGTCGCAGTCTATGCGGTAGGCCTTTTTGCGCTGGCGCAATGGGTTTCCAGAGAGCCTTCGGGACAGCAGAAAAGCGCCCAAGACTATTTTCTTGCGGGCAAGGCGCTGCCATGGTGGGCAGTCGGCGCGTCGCTGATTGCGGCTAATATTTCTGCCGAGCAAATCATCGGCATGTCGGGATCGGGTTACGCGATTGGATTAGCCATCGCTTCCTATGAGTGGATGGCGGCATTCACCTTGCTTCTGGTGGGTAAATTCCTGCTACCTATTTTTCTCAAAACCGGCATCTATACCATGCCGCAGTTTTTGGAACAGCGATATGACAGCCGCGTTAAAACAGTGATGGCGGTTTTCTGGTTGGGCGTCTATACCTTGGTTAACCTGACTTCGATCCTTTGGTTAGGTGCATTGGCGATCAACACTGTGGCCGGTGTCGACCTGAACTTTGGGTTGGCCGGGCTGGGGATTTTTGCCGTCGCTTATTCACTTTACGGTGGCCTGAGGGCTGTTGCCTTGACGGATATTATTCAGGTCGTTCTTTTGGTCACCGGTGGGCTCATGATTTCTTGGATCCTGCTAGATCAGATTGGCGCAGGCGCGGGAGTGCTTGCCGGTTTCACCACGCTTACACAGCAGGCACCTGACAAGTTCCATATGATACTCAATGAGGGCCACCCTCATTACATGAGCCTGCCGGGTCTGTCTGTGCTACTCGGTGGGATGTGGGTGATGAATCTCTCCTATTGGGGATTTAATCAATACATCATCCAGCGTGCTTTGGCAGCAAAAAGTGTCGATGAGGCACAGAAGGGCATCGCCTTTGCTGCCTTCCTCAAACTGTTGATGCCAGTCATCGTTGTGTTGCCGGGTATTGCAATGTTTGTACTGAACCCGGAACTCTCTGCGCCCGACAAAGCGTACCCATCGGCAATGAACTTGCTGCCATTGGGCATTAAGGGGCTTGTCTTTGCGGCGCTGCTAGCGGCGATTGTCTCTTCTCTGGCCTCAATGTGTAACAGCATCTCCACTATTTTTACTGTGGATGTTGCGCCCTCTATTGGCCTAGAGAGTGATGGTGGCCAGCGCTCGGTGACGCTGGGTCGCATTGTTGCAATCTCCGCCATGATTATTGCAATGCTCACCGCCAGGCCTCTGCTGGGCAATTTTGAGCAAGCCTTTCAGTACATTCAGGAATTTACGGGATTCTTCACCCCCGGCATTGTTGCGATATTCATGCTGGGATTGTTCTGGAAACGAACGACGGCCACAGCCGCGTTACTGTCGGCAATTACCTCTGCCGCTCTTTCGTTGTTGCTGAAGCTCTATTGGCCAGATCTTCCCTTTATGGATCGGGTGGGATTGGTGTTCTTGTTGTGCGTCGCTGTTGGAGTGGTGTGGTCGATACTGCGCCCCCAGCCACAGACAGGCTTTGTGGATCCGGCTGGCGTGAGCTTCAGCACTACGCAGGGATTTAATTTAAGTGCTCTCGTGGTCACCTTGACCCTGGTTTTTTTCTATACCGTTTGGTGGTAACTGCCGCCTTTTTTGTCAGGGGATATTGACATGCTGTGCCGACGTCATCTGCTTATGAGCCTGTTGCTCATTATGTCGCGAGTGCATGCGGAGACCGTCTGCGAGCCGATATGGGAAGAGGATTTCACCGGTCCGTTGGATCGGGCGACGTGGAATGTGGTGGAAGGCGATGGATGTGCCGAGGGTATCTGTGGCTGGGGTAATAATGAGGCGCAAAGTTATGATGAGGCTGGCGTATCGGTCAGTGGGGGCATTCTCAGCCTGACAGCGTTCATCGATGAGCAGGGTCAAATCCGCTCTGGCAAACTGACTACCGCGGGTATGCACAGCTTTAAGCATGGCTATATCGAAGCCCGAATTCGTCTTCCACACGGAAGGGGCTTATGGCCAGCGTTCTGGATGATGCCCGAGGGGCAGCGATATGGGTGGCCGCTTGAGGGCGAGATCGACATTCTCGAGTGGACTGGCCATGAACCTCACCGGATTATCGGAGCAATTCACTTTGGCGATTTACCACCGGACAACGTGCATTACAGCGAGACTCTGCGCACTCCTGCCGAATGGAGCGGTGATTTCCATATCTATGGCATCGAGTGGTCTGCTGAGCGAATAGCGTGGTACGTCAACAATCGCATACATGGGAGTGCGACTCCCAACGATATCTTGCCCTGGCCGTGGGTCTTTGATGACAAGTCGTTTTATCTCATTGTCAATATGGCTGTAGGCGGGACATTGGGTGGCGAGGTGGTACCAGAAGATCTTCCGGCTACCGTAGAGTTTGACTGGATTCGGGTCTATCCCGAAGAGTGCCGGACAGGGCGCTCGCCGCGCTAGTTCACAGCCGTCCATTCCATCTTGAGCCGCGCTGGCGCAACGCATCACTTACCGCTGGTAGACAGCGCTATGAGGCGTCGAGCGACATCCAGCGAGATGTGTAATTTAACTACAAAAATCGCGCTATTAATGACAATATACTGCCATATATTGTTGCTTTATTACATTATCGAAGACACACTAAGGTTATGCATTCAGAAGTCCTTCGCGTTACTCACAATATTGCTGCACGTAGCCGAACGCTCCGTGATCAGTACCGTCGTGATGTCGATGAAATGGCATCAGAGCCTATCAATCGGAGCCAACTCAGCTGCGGTAATCTGGCTCACGGCGTGGCGTCCTGTGGCGTAGAGGACAAATCCACCATCAAGATGATGGACAGCGCCAATATCGGCATTGTGTCCGCGTATAACGACATGCTGTCTGCCCACGCCCCTTACGCCGGATATCCAGAGCAGATTAAAGACGCCCTGAAAGCGATTGGCTGCACCGCGCAGGTTGCTGGAGGCGTGCCGGCAATGTGCGACGGTGTGACGCAGGGTCAGCCAGGGATGGAACTGAGCTTGTTCAGCCGCGACGTGATCGCACAGGCGACCGCGGTGTCCTCTGTCACACCAAATGTTCGATGCGGTATTGATGCTGGGCATCTGCGACAAGATCGTACCCGGATTGTTGATGGGTGCTTTGCAGTTTGGGCATCTGCCCACCTTGTTTGTACCCGCCGGGCCGATGACGTCAGGGCTTTCTAACAAAGAGAAAGTGCGCGTCCGACAGCTCTATGCTGAGGGCAAGGTCGATCGAGCCGAGCTATTAGAGGCGGAGATGGCGTCCTATCATAGTCAGGGCACTTGTACGTTCTATGGCACCGCTAACTCTAACCAAATGGTTCTTGAGGCCATGGGTTTACAGCTGCCCGGCAGCTCTTTTGTGAATCCCGAGACACCCTTGCGCCGGGCACTGACTGAGGCGGCAGCAGAACACCTTGCCCGAATAGCGAGGACGAGCCATCAACCGTTGCCACTGGCTGATGTAATTGATGAAAGAAGTTTTGTTAATGCGATTGTTGCGCTGCTGGCGTCGGGTGGTTCGACCAACCTGTGTATTCACTTAGTAGCGATTGCACGAGCGGCCGGTCTGGTCATCACATGGTCTGACTTTGATGCGCTCTCGAAGGTCACGCCGCTCTTGGCTAAGATTTATCCCAACGGTAGCGCTGACATCAACCATTTTCAGGCAGCCGGTGGCACGGGATTGCTGTTCGGTGAACTGATGAGAGCGGGCTTGATGCACGGCGATGCCGCTGTCTGCTTTGGTGGCACTCTCGAAACAGCCTGCATAGAACCCTTTCTCGAGGATAACCGTCTGCAATGGCGGCCTGCCACTGAAGAGAGCCTCGATCTGGAAGTGATTCGGCCCACTGGCAACGTGTTTGCGCGCGAGGGGGGCATAAGACTGCTGCAAGGCAATCTGGGTCGCAGTCTGATCAAGACCTCTGCTGTCGATCCGGAGCGACATCACATCACCGCGCCGGCGGTAGTGATTTCCCATCAAGACGAACTTAGGCCGCTTTTCGAGCGAGGTGAACTCGACCGAGATTGTGTCATTGTTGTTCGGTTTCAGGGGCCTGCCGCCAATGGCATGCCAGAGCTGCACCAGCTGATGCCCACCTTAGGTGTATTGCAGGACCGTGGCCATGCGGTTGCGCTGGTCACAGACGGTCGACTGAGTGGCGCATCAGGCAAAGTCCCCGCCGCGATTCATGTCACCCCGGAGGCGGCGAAAGGTGGCTCCATTGCTCGTATCCAGAATGGCGATGTTATTAGCTTGAATGTAACGACCGGAGCGCTATCGGTAGCGCTCGAGCACAGCGCGTTTGCAAACAGGCCGTATGCTGAGCCGCCTGCAGAAAAACACACCGTAGGCCGCGGCCTGTTTGCATTCAGTCGCAAGGTGGTCAGCGACGCCGAATGCGGCGGTTGTACGTTGTTTGGGCCACCGATAATCGATGCCTCATCAGAGACGGAGCGCAGCCAGGCCGCTGCGTATGAGCACTGTGCCAGCTAGTCCCGCCGTAACAGAGAGGCCTTTATTTCTCCTGGCGGATATCGGGGGCACCAATGCCCGGTTCGCTTTTGCCGAGCCATCGAATCCTCTGCCTCAGCCGATTGCCAATTACGCCGTAGAGGAATTCCCCTCATTTGAAGGGGTGCTCAACCAGTTAGAGGAAGATTGGCAGGAACTCAAAGATCAGGAGGCCGTGCTGCAGAGGGCGTGTCTGGCAGTCGCGGCCATCCCCGAGCAGCGCGAAATTAGCTTCACCAACAACGCGTGGCGTTTTACTGCTGACAGCGTTGCTGCTCGGCTGGGTTGTCCGTGCATCAGCATTATCAATGACTTTGCGGCAGTGGCGAGAGCGCTTCCCGCGCTGCAACCTAATCATCTTGAAGCGATCGGCGGAGGACAGGCGCGGCCCGGCAAGCCTATGGTCGCGATTGGACCGGGGACGGGAACGGGCGTGGCCTCGCTTGCCTTTGACCTCTTCGGCAACCCTATTGTGTTGCCCGGTGAGGGAGGCCATGTTGATTTCGCGCCCATTACAGATATCGAGGCGCAAATCCTCGGTCGCTTGCGAGCTCAATTCGGTCGAGTCTCGATCGAGCGCCTGCTATGCGGTGCCGGCATCATGAATATCTATAGGACTTTGGCTGAGATTCGAGACCTGCCTGTTGTTCATGTGAGTCCTGAAGCAGTTGGCGCTTCTGCTCAACGGGGTGAAGACACCCTGGCAGCAGAAACGATGAACACCTTTTTTTCTGTCCTGGGTTCAGCTGCAGGCAACCTCGCGCTGACGTTGGGTGCCCGCGGAGGCGTTTATCTTGCCGGAGGCATAGCACCACGCTATATCGATTTGCTGAGAAAGAGTGACTTCCGAGCGCGATTCCTCGCTAAAGGTCGTTTTGCTGACTTCAACGGAGAAATTGCCACCTTCGTGGTCACTCACCCGGATCCCGGTTTATTGGGTGCTGCAATGATCTGCCTGGAGGAGGGGGGGCGTGGACGCTAGGCCTTTACTCGCCAAACTCACTTGCCCTCTCATTCCAGTGGTCGTGATCGACCGGTTAGCTGACGCCGTCCCTTTGGCAGAAGCACTGCTTCAAGGCGGCATCTCTGCCCTTGAAATCACCTTGCGCACGCCAGCGGGTTATGACGCGATCAAAGCGATGAAGTCGGCGTTCCCTGATGCGGTGATTGGCGCGGGAACGGTGTGTTCTGATCAGGCTTTTGACAAAGCGGTTGGGTGCGGTGCTGATTTCATCGTCTCTCCCGGCGCTACAGATCAGCTGTTTGCGGCTGCGGCCCGCCACAAGGTGCCTTTCTTGCCCGGAGCAGTGACGGGGTCAGAGGTGCTGAACGCCATTCAGCATGACTACGCCACCTTGAAATTTTTCCCCGCCGAAGCTGCGGGTGGCGTGTCCACACTGCGAGCGCTCTCGGGGCCTTTTCCGGAGTTGAGTTTTATGCCCACTGGTGGGATCACGCCGGATAACGTCGCTACCTATCTCAGGTTAGAGAGCGTTTGTGCCGTAGGAGGGTCATGGCTGACGCCCCGAGAGCTGTTAATTCATAAAAGATGGGACGAACTCTGCCAATTAGCCGGTGATAGCGTCGCCAGAGTGGCCGAAGTCAGTGAGGAGAAATCAACATGAGCGGGTTGGATCTGGTCATTTTCGGCGCGACAGGCGATCTATCCGCCCGGAAGCTATTCCCTGCGCTGTGTCAGCTGGATGCGGCTGGACTGTTACCCGATGACCTGCGCATCGTCGCAGTTGCCCGTCAGGAACACACTCCCGAAGCGTTCCATGATGAGCTTCGCGTCAGAATGGCTAAAGCGAAACGTCAGTCGATCAGTGATTCAGCGTGGCAAAAATTTGTTCAGCGATTAACCTACCTGTCGGCTGATTTCTCTACGCCAGAGGCATTCAGGGGTTTGCAGGGGCGTTTGAGCGATACCCGCATCAGCCTATTTTATCTCGCTACGCCGCCGTCATTGTTTGCCACGATCTGCGAGCAATTGAGCGCAGATAAGTGTTTGTCTGGGCCGTGCCGCATTGTCCTTGAAAAGCCGATTGGAGAGAGTCTCACCACGTCTCGCGAAGTCAACGAAACCCTCGCTCGATTTTTTGAGGAGCGGGATATTTATCGCATTGATCATTATCTCGGCAAAGAGACGGTACAGAATCTGTTGGTGCTGCGATTCGCCAATCGTTTTATCAATTCGCAGTGGGATCAGAGTTGCATCGATCATGTTCAGATCACGGTTGCAGAGCAAGTGGGTATTGAGGGTCGCTGGGCTTACTACGACGGGGTGGGTCAGTTGCGCGACATGGTGCAGAACCATCTGATGCAGCTCCTGTGTTTGGTGGCTATGGAACCTCCAAACTCTTTGGAAGCAGAGAGTATTCGCGACGAGAAGGTGAAAATTGTAAAAGCCCTGCGACCGATTGACGCCGTGACTGTGAAAGACCACGTAGTGCGCGGGCAATACAGTCAAGGAGTCATCGACGGCCAGTCAGTGCCCGGATACTTCGATGAAGACGGTTGTGAGACGCAGGGAAGCGACACTGAGACCTTTATCGCGATCAAGGCACATGTGGACAACTGGCGATGGTCAGGAGTGCCTTTTTATCTGAGGACCGGTAAGCGAATGCCTGACAAGGTCACGGAGATTATCATTCAGTACAAGGCCTTGCCGCATCACATCTTTGGTGAGGGGGAGTCGGCAGAGCCAAATCGACTCATCATTCGGCTGCAGCCTAATGAAGGCATCGAAATGACGATGGTCTCGAAGCGTCAAAGTTTGCGTGACAAGCTTTCACTGCAAACTCATACGCTTAACTTTGATTTCCGCGAAGACGGCGACATCGACCGTATCCCCGATGCGTATGAACGCCTGTTCCTCGATGCCATCAATGGTGATCCGTCTCTATTTGTTGGGCGCGAGGAAATCGAGGAGAGCTGGCGTTGGTGCGATCAACTGATCGCCGCGTGCGAGGACTGCGGCTTGAAGGTGAACGCGTATCAAGCAGGTAGCTGGGGGCCCAGCAAATCAGAGCTACTGATCGACCGTGATGGCCGGAGCTGGAATGTCTGAGTGGCGCACTTTCGCTGATCGGGAAGCATTGGATCACTCACTGGCCGCTTATATCGTCTCGAAATTAGCGCTGGGTATTGCGGCGCGCGGCGCGGCTTATCTTGTCGTATCCGGCGGCAGCACGCCGGTAAATCTCTTTTCTTTACTGTCCGCTAGTCACCTCGATTGGAAAAATGTTGTGGTGCTGTTGGCGGATGAGCGGTGTGTGCCTGTCGACCATCAAGATCGCAATGAGCGACTGGTTCGGGAAGTCTTGCTGACGGGTAAGGCGGAACAGGCCCAATTCCTGTCTTTGATGCCGACACCCGATGATGCGACGGTTAACATTGAAGCTTTATCGTCATTGCTGTCTTCGTTACCGCGATTTGATGTGGTGCTGTTAGGAATGGGAGAGGACGCGCACACAGCGTCGCTTTTTCCGTGCGCATCAGCGTTGAAAGACGGTTTGACCACGGATGAGGGGGCACTGATCACTCGTCCTAAGACCGCTGCCCATGCGAGAGTGTCGATGTCCAGGCGACGATTACAGGCTGTGGACCATGGCGTGATTCACATTACGGGCGAAACAAAAAAAACCGTTCTGGAACGGGCCGGCGAACGCGGCGACGAGATGCGTTATCCGATCACCGCATTTTGGGGTCCGTCAGGTTTTGATTGCTGGTGGGCACCCTGACCTCTGATCGTCGGCGATTCCCGTCACGTTATCTATTTACAGGCTAAAAAAATCGCAGACAAAAAAAGGGGGCAGAGCCCCCAAAGTACTCACTGTGATGGGTGCGCCTATGCGGCAACGCCCAAATCCTGTTTCACTCCCGTAGAGGCAATCGCGAGACCCGTATCCAACATGCGATTCGAAAACCCCCATTCATTGTCATACCAGGCCAGTACTTTGACCAATTTGCCCTGAACGCGGGTATGGTTCGCATCGAAGTTGCTTGAAAAACAGTTGTGATTAAAGTCAATTGAGACCAGTGGCTGAGTGTTATATCCCAATACGCCACAGGTATCTGCTTCTGACGCCCTGAGCATAATGGCATTGATTTCATCTACCGAAGTGGAGCGGGAGGCCGTAAAGGTCAGGTCCACCAGTGAAACATTGAGGGTGGGAACACGCACGGCCAGTCCATCGAGTTTGCCCTGAAGCTCTGGCATGACGAGACCGATCGCGGCGGCCGCCCCCGTTTTGGTGGGGATCATGCTGTGCGCCGCGGCCCGCGCCCTGTAAGCGTCGGCATGAGCCACGTCTGCAAGATTTTGGTCGTTGGTGTAAGCGTGGATGGTGGTCATGAGGCCTTGCTCAATACCTATCGATTCATGCAGTGGCTTGGCGATAGGGGCCAGGCAGTTGGTCGTGCATGACGCGTTGGATACGATCAGGTCGCTGGCTGTCAGTGCGCCGTGATTGATGCCATAAACCACTGTGGCGTCCATATTTTTCCCGGGCGCTGATACTAAAACGCGCTTTGCGCCGGCTAAGATGTGCTGTCGCGCCGACTCCCGGTCCGTGAAGAGTCCGGTGCATTCAAATACGATGTCTACGGAGAGTTCGCCCCATGGCAACCGGGAAGGATCGCGCTCGGACAGGATACGCATAGGATCTGCGCCCACCAACATTTCGCCTTGATCCACCGAGACAGGCAGGGCAAATCGACCGTGAGTCGTATCGAACTGGGTGAGATGCGCATTCATCTCAGCTGAACCAAGATCGTTGATGGCAACGATCTGCAGTTTCCCGCGAAGCTCGGCTCGCTCGTACAGCGCCCTCAATACATTGCGTCCGATCCGCCCGTATCCGTTAATTGCAACGTTGATCATTTCGCTAGCTCCCCAATCAGCGAGGCTTGCAGCCTCGCGCTCTGACCCGTTGAGCAGATTGCTCTGGGCTCAACCGCGAGACCATATTGTTGTTTTATTACAAAACCTGCTACGAAAATGCGATAAAGCGGACTTTATTTATGTTTTATTACATAACATCGGGGTAGACTCAGGACCTATGAGGCGTCGAAACGTTCCTCGACACCGCCTTGTCGGCACTGAAAACGCCGGTCAGCCGAGTAAAAAAGGGCGGGAATTGGGTCCTAAATGATGAATCAGGAAGCGAATTTACTCTCTGAACTCAACGCAGCCTTGCCGGATTTGAACAAATCTGAAACCAAGGTCGCTAATGCCATTCTGGAGGATCCGGAGGCCGCAACTCGCTCTAGCATTGCGGTACTGGCATCCGCTGCCAATGTGAGTGAGCCCAGCGTAAACCGCTTCTGCAAACGGTTCGGCGCAACGGGCTTTCCAGACTTCAAGTTGCAGCTGGCACGTTCTCTGGTCTCCGGTGTCCGGTATATCAGCCGTGCTGTGGAAATGGGCGATGATATTGAGACCTATCCACGCAAGCTATTTGATAACACGATCACCGCTTTGATGCTGGCTCGAGATCAGTTGCCTCTGACGGCGATTGAGCGTGCGGTTGATTACCTAGCACAGGCGCGACACATCTACTTTTTAGGTCTGGGCACTTCGGCGGCCGTCGCACAGGACGCGGAACACAAATTCTTTCGCTTCAAAGTGCCAGTCACGACGTGCACAGATCCCTTAATGCACAGAATGCTCGCTGCGGGAGGTGGCGTAGGGGATGTGTTTTTCTTCATTTCCCACACTGGACGCACTGAAATTCTGGTGGAGACTGCGGAGCGAGTTCGGACCACTGAAGCCACAGTGGTGTCGTTAACTGCTGAGGGTTCCCCACTGGCAGCAGCGAGTCATCTCAGCATCGGCCTCAGCGTGTCGGAGAATACGGAAGAGTACCTACCGATGACTTCACGCATCGTGCAGTTGGTAGTGTTGGATGTGTTGGCCACGGGCATGACCCTGCGACGGGGGGAAAGCATACTCCCCCATCTCGCGCGCATTAAGGACAGTTTGAAGTCGACGCGTCTGCCACTCATGGACTGACGCGCGATTCCTATCACAGCTCTGGGAGGAACTATGGTCGAAGCGGTGGATACTGCTCCGCTGCGCGCGCATGTGCGTCTGCTGGGTGACATTTTGGGGAAAATCATCCGGGACAATGCGGGCGAGGCACTGTTTGAGCGAGTTGAACAAATCCGCCTCAGTTCAAAAGAGGCGCAGGACAGCGATAGCTGGGATGCGCTGGATCGACTTTTGGCCTCTTTAGAGGAGCAGGAGTTTTTGATTATTGCGAGGGCATTCAGTCAATTCCTGAACCTTGCCAACATCGCGGATCAACAGCACACCACTGCAGTTCATACCGAGCGTCATTTTTCAGCGAGTGCGACCTTGCAGAAAACACTGCGGGTGCTGGAGACCAAGGCTAAAGACCAGGATATCCAGAGGGCCATCTCGGACCTTCACATCGATTTGGTGATGACAGCTCACCCCACAGAAATTACACGCAGAACCTTGATCCACAAGCACCGGGCGCTGAATGACTGTCTTGCGACGCTCGATAACGCTGCACTAACCGACACTGCGAGACAGCAAACTCAGCGTCGAATCGCCGAATTGATATCGCAAATTTGGCATACCGAAGATTTCAGGACTGAGCGGCCAACTCCCGTTGACGAAGCACGCTGGGGGTTTGCGGTGATTGAAAATTCGTTGTGGGATGCCGTGCCCCAATTCCTCCGTCAGGTCGATCATGTCTGTGAAACGTATTCACTGGAGCTCCCTCCGCCTGAATGGTCTCCCATTAAGATTTCGAGTTGGATTGGCGGTGATCGCGATGGCAACCCCAACGTCACCAGTACGCGTAACACGTGAGGTGCTGCTACTCGCGCAGTGGCAGGCCTGCGAGCTTTTCAGTCAAGACATCGCGGTGCTTCACGAAGAGCTGTCTGCCACTACGGCAACCTCTGATCTGAGGGAGCGGGTACCCGGCGTTCGGGAACCCTACCGGGCACTGCTCAAACCGCTGCTGACAACGCTCCGGCAGCAGCGGCAATCACTGGAAGCCGCCTTAAACTCGGGTGCTCCGGTTCCTGATCCACTGGCGCCCGGAGTGTTACTCGAACCTCTTCAGGCCTGTTTTGACAGTTTGACGGCATGTGGGCTGACGGAAATGGCCCGGGGCGCGCTGCGAGATACCTTGCGACGAGTGAATTGCTTCGGGCCCTATCTCATTCAGCTCGACATCCGGCAGGAGAGCGGCCGCCATCGCTCCGTGCTCACTGCCATCACGCAGATGCTGGAAATTGGTGATTACAGCCTATGGCCCGAATCTAAGCGCGTGAAGTGGTTGCAGCATGAGTTGAGTAGCCCCCGACCACTGATTCCATGGGAGCACCATCTTGATTGTGATGACCGGGAAGTCCTCGATACTTTCAAGGTTATTGCGGCAACGCCACCTGCGGCGCTGGGTGCCTACGTTATCTCGATGGCTTCGACGCCGTCGGACGTGTTGGCAGTGCAGTTGCTGCTTAAGTCCACAGGGTGTTCAGAGCAGATGCCGGTAGTTCCACTGTTTGAGACGCTGGCCGATTTGGAGAGTGCTTCTTCGGTAGTCAATACTTTGCTTGAAGATCCGGCTTACCTCGCCCGTATCGATAAAAAATTAATGGTGATGATCGGCTACTCAGACAGTGCCAAGGATGCTGGCATGTTAGCTGCGGGGTGGGCGCAATATCAGGCTCAGGAGGCTTTATTAAAGACCTGTGCAAAACACCGAGTCGCGCTCACATTATTTCATGGCCGTGGCGGCACGATTGGCCGGGGTGGTGCTCCAGCACATCAGGCGTTGCTCTCTCAGCCACCGGGGACGCTGGCGCAGGGGTTGCGGGTCACAGAGCAGGGCGAAATGATTCGCACTAAGCTCGGTATGACATCCCTCGCGGTGAATACTCTGGGGCAGTATGCGAGCGCGATTCTGCAGGCCAATCTTCTGCCTCCTCCGGAACCCACTGACGGGTGGCGTGCCCTGATGGATCAGCTCGCTACACAGTCCTGTGACGTTTACCGGCGTTGGATTCGTGAAGATGAGCAGTTTGTACCTTTCTTCCGGCAAGCAACACCCGAGCAGGAGCTGGCTGCCTTGCCGCTGGGTTCGAGACCGGCGCGTCGAACATCCGATGGTGGGATCGAGAGTCTTCGCGCTATTCCTTGGATTTTTGCCTGGATGCAAAACCGTTTGATGCTGCCTGCTTGGTTGGGGGCGGGCGAGGCGCTCAAGGTCATATTGCATGACGGCGGCCTGAAAATGTTGCAAGAGATGCTTGAGGAGTGGCCTTTTTTTCGCGCGCGTTTATCGATGCTAGAAATGGTCTTCGCGAAGTCTGATCACACCTTGTCAGCACATTATGATCAGTTGTTGGTCGAGCCCGATCTGGCCCCGGTCGGTGAGCGGTTGCGGGCTCAACTGCAGCAGGACATCGAGACCTTGCTGACGATTTTGGGCAACACTGAGCTGCTTGCTCATGATTTGTGGGCACAGCAGTCGATTGGTTTGCGCAACATCTACACGGCGCCTCTGAACCTGCTTCAGGCAGAGCTGTTGCGACGCGTGCGCGCAGGAAAAAGGACAGACAGTCAGCAGGCGCTGATGGTCACTATGGCAGGTATCGCAGCAGGTATGCGCAACACTGGTTAACGCGATTCCTTGGCTATGACGCCTCTCAATGGTGTGAAGAAGGATTCAGCCTGCGGCTCGGCTGTCTTGCCAGATACCGTAAATTAACGCGCCTAACATAAACAGCATGACAGCCGAGAACGGCAAGGCCCCAATAATCATTACAGAGCGCAGCGCGTCCATGCCGCCAGCAAAGAGCAGGGTGATAATCACCAGCCCAAGGACCACACTCCACAGCACGATATGGCGGTTGCGCACACCGTTAGGCGCACCACCTGAGACGATTGTATTAATGACGAGCACTGCTGAGTCTGCTGACGTTACCAGGTAGGTGATCAGCAGCACGACGCAAAGGGTTGCGACCGGCAACACCCAATCTGCGGCGAACAGGCTGTCTACGGTTGCAAACAGCTGTGCCGAGAGATCCGCGCCAAGAATGTTTCCGTCGGCAATGCCGCGAAGCTCTAGGTCAAGAGCGGTGCCGCCAATGATGCAGAACCAGGCGAAGCACATAAGTGAAGGGAGCAAAATGGCGCCCACGACATACTCGCGAATGGTTCTGCCCTGCGACACCCGGGCGAGAAAGAGGCCGACGAACGGCGTAAAGGCGATCCACCAAGCCCAATAAAAAATGTTCCAGTTGGCTTGCCAGTCACTGAGTGCGCGGGCGGTTTCAGTGTCAGTGCCGTTCCAGATCGTCACAGACATTGTCGGAATGGTTTGCAGGTATTCGGTTAAGCCCACCACAAACATCTCTGCGGCGAACGTAGTGGCGCCGAACACGATAAAGATAACCAGGAGCAGCCAGGACAGCGCCATATTCAGATTAGACAGCCATCGAATGCCGCGCCCGATGCCAGACAGCGCAGATAGCATGGCCGCCAAAGTCAGAAAGATGACGGCCAATGACAGCGCGGTCAGGCTCGGTTTGCCATCGGTGACCAGCCACTGCCAATTCGTGATCTGGTCAATCCCGAAGGTCAATTGATTGACGCCGTAGCCAATGGTGACGCCGATACCGATGAGGGTGGCGAGGATCGCTGCCGTATCAACCACCGCGCCGACCCGCCTACCTGATTCAGGGCTCAGCACTGCGGTAAACGGCGAGCGAATCGTCAGTGGCATATCGCGGCGGTAGGCAAAGTAAGCCAAGGACATGCCTACAATGGCGTAGCACCCCCATGGCGTCAGGCCGTAGTGGAGCAATGTCCATTTGTAGGCGGCGGCGAGATTGTCTCGATCGAACGCGGTGGTTGCGCCCATGATCACATCGGGATTGTTAGCAAAGTGCGCAAGCGGCTCAGCGGTAGAATAGGTCAGCATTCCCACGCCGATCCCGGCGCCAAACATCATAGAAAACCAGGCGAAGCGACTGAATTCGGGTTTGGCGTCGTCCGCTCCCAGGCGAATGCGACCGGTACCGGGGATTAGGGCCAAGGCGAGGCTCATCACCATAAAGGCGGCAGAGGCGTAGACATACCAGCCTCTGAAGTAACCAATGGTGGCTGATTGGATGTCCATCAGTATGTCGCCCGCGTCGTTTGCGAGCGACGCCCACAACACCAGGCTCACCACCATCACTTTGACTGCGATCGCAACCCAGCGATTCTGGCCTGCGTAGAATCCCGTCGATTCAACCCGGGTGATGAGTTCTGTCATTCGTTCTCCTAAGGAGCAGCCTGACTGGTGAGCCGCGTGGGCGGTGCCACAGAGAGCCGGCGGCTGATCGCGCGCAGACTGTTTCGCAAAGCAATACTAAAGGAGATATCAGCCGCCCCAGCCCAGTCAGTCAAAGACGCGGCAAGCGCACTGTCCTGTTGTTTATTTATTAATGTTAGATCTGCCGCGCGGAGTGTCTCATAAAGTGGCGTTAGCGTCTGACGTTGCTCGGGATGAGACCGAACCCATTGATCCAGATAGGCGAGGCTCACGGCGGGGGCTGCCGGCCACGTCACAGGAAACTGCTGTTGCGGATTGAAAGCATCGCCCTGATTGGCCATTTCCGCGGCGGCGATTTCATTCGCGCTGAGGTGCTCACTGGGTATCAGGGCAAAGACATCGACGCCGCGAATGATTTCTGTTCCATAGATACGTCCCTGATACCAGTAGGTCGACCAATAGCCGCCCGTCACCAGGTCTTCATCATCAATCGGGCCGCGGTCGAAGTAGGCGATCTCGATGGGGTTAGCAGAATCAGTAAAGTCGATGATCGAGAGCCCACCCTGGTACCAAGCCTGCACAAAAATATCCCGTCCGGGCACCGGGATAATAGAACCGTTATGGGCAACGCAATTTTCGGTTTCACCCTGGGGAGCCGGCATCTTGAAGTGACTCTTGAATACCAGCTTGCCATCGACAATGTCATAAATGGCGTCGGCGCCCCAGGTGAGAGGATCATAGGTCCGGCATCGCGGTCGCATGCCGCCACCCCACTCGTCGGTAAACAGCACTTTGGTGCCGTCATTATTGAACGTCGCGGAGTGCCAGTAGGCAAAACCGGTATCGTTCACTGCGTCGATTCGTGTGGGCGCGCTCGGGTCGGTGATATCAAAAAGGATCCCGTTTCCTGAGCAGGCCCCGGCCGCCAGATTCAGACTTGGGAACACCGTAATGTCATGACATTGATCCGTGCGATACGTTTCCTGTGTGTCCTCGCCATGATCACCTCCCCGCCACAGGCCGCCAAGTGCACCGGTTTCGGGGTCTGCAAACACCGCGGGGCTGTCGATAATGCGGGATTTGGCGGGGTTGGCCACCGGAATCTCAATCACGTCGATGCGAAATAGGGCGGTGCGATCATCTCCCGGTGACTCGTCAAAGCAGCCAGTCAGTTCCTCCTCGTCGCGGACTCGTGATATGCCTGAGTTGTAGACGATGATGTTGCCCTCGGCGTCGGGCCCTGAGACCACAGAATGGGTATGAGACCCACGACAAGTTTGCACGGCACCCACTTGTTTGGGTCGGGTCAGGTCCGAGATATCGAAAATGCGTAACCCTCGGAATCGCTCCTCACTGACCTCGGCTTCGACACCTTGCAGGCCACAATCGACGCGCCCGCGCGTCTCCTCTACCGACATGATCAGTAAGTCGCCCACGATGGATACGTCACCCTGTCCTCCGGGGCACACCACCGAAGCCATCAAGTCCGGAATGCCGCTCTTGCCGAGCTGGTAAATATTAAAGCCGTGGTAGCTGCCGGCCACCATAACGCTGTTACGGAATGCAATATCCGTGTTGGAGAAGCTCAGCATGGGTGAGCGTGGGTCCGGCTTTGGCGTTTCATTCTCGTCATCGCTTGACGCATTCGGTATCACGGCGTTGCCATTCTCCGGGGTGTCGTGAGGAAGCGAGTGATGATCCGTGTCGGCGACGTCATCACCATCGCTGTTTTCAGAGTCGCTCTGCAGAAAACGCTCGGGCGGTAATTCGGCCGGGTTAGCCGGGTCATAAAACCCTGCCGGTTTTGCTAATACTGCTAACTTTCGAAGATTCCAAATGGCCTCTTCTGCATCGTCAAAGCCGGGTGCGAGGTGTGCGCGGGGATCTTCCGAGAGTCCCAGTAACAGGCCGTGCATCAGCTCAATTTCTTTTGATTGATCGTTGGTCACATCGTTGGTGAATTCAAACAGCGTTGGATCGTAGGCCGCGCCGGGCTGCTCCATCAGCGCCTCCACCATGTGTAACGCGCCCTCGTGGTGCGTGATCATAAGTGTCAGAAATCGGCGGTCAAACTCGGTCGCTGAGGCCGCCGCCAGTGCGCCCATTTGCTCAGGTGTCGCCATGCCGCGCATGCTGTGATGCGCATGAGGCTGCATCTCAATCCTTACAGGTTCACCGCGCTGAACTAACCACTGCTCCATAAAGGTGATCTCATCGCCTTGCGAGGCCTCTATCCTTGCCGAGATATCGAGTACCTCAGGCGAGTTGGTGCGCGCGGCAGCGAACCTAGACATCTCCAGCGCTTGCTGGTGATGGGGGATCATGTCGCGCATGAAGGTTGCGTCACTCGCGGTGTAGCGCGTGTCGGCAACTTCGATCGCTTGCTTGGCACTTAAGGTGCTGGGCTCCTGACCTGGCGCACCCGGCTGGTATATTGGTGCACTCAGTGCGGCAGCTGCCAGTGGTAGGATTGTCAGAGGGACAGACTTAATCATGACGTTCAGTTTTCTCCGCTCGCCCGCGAGAGTGAGTTACTCAAAGCTAGCATATGGAAATTTTCAAAGGCATGGTTTTTGTATCAAAGCTTTATAGGAGTGATGTTTGCTTTTTGAATAAGCCCGTTCTTTAGTGACTGTCTAGATTGCTTAAAGCCATACTGAGAGCTTAATCTGAGACAGTCTTATTTTCTGCGGCCCAGCTAACCACTGCATACTTGTCGCCGCTAATTAATGGTTCTGCCTCATGAAGGTATCGATGATCTGAGGGGAACGCTACAAGCATTCCTGTGTCAGGTTTGATTTTGCAAAGGAAGTTAGGCAAAAAAAGTTTGCCCCCCTCAAATTCTTTATTCAGATAGATCAATAACGAATAATCTCGGTTAAGTGTTTTTAGCCAGGTCTGTTGGTCGTTATCCCAAAGCTCGCTATCGGAGTGCGCCCCATATTTACCACCTGGACCGTAGTGGAGAACGGAGGGGTGTTCAAATGCGGCACGCTGGATTTTGAAAAAGGGCATCACGCATTCGGAGAAGCCTCGGTTGACCTCGGCCAAAATCTCATTTTGTTTGCCTCTGTAGTCCACCGCCTGGGTAATTCTGCTCTCGTGGGGCGAGAACTCGACTTTGTTGTTTGCGCTTATATACGTCTGCATTTTGGGTTAATAGATCCCGGCGTTTCTGAGAGCTGAAGTGCTCACACCACTCCGAGCATACTGCCGCACTCAGAAAGTTGGGCACGACCAATATGCCAGGTGGGGCAGCTGTATTCGGGTGGCGGCTCGCGCCGACTGGCTGAGGGCAAAAGCGGGACATTGCTTCCCCCGCGGAGAGCTTTATCAAACCACCCCGCCTTGGTGTACCTCGGCTTAAGTTCTTAGAGTCGGGTAAAAGATCCTGTTTTGCTTCAAGACTACCGCAGCAGTGCTTAAATCTTTTTCCGCTGCCGCAGTTGCAAAGAGCGTTTCGAGTGCTCATGAAACATCCAGTGCCTGCGGTTGGAGTATGCTCAGTGTATGGCGCGCTGATGTTCAGGTCACGCATGTACCTTGCGGACATGCTTCATAAATCAATGCGTGGCGGCAAATACGGCGTTACTATGATGGACCGGACGCACTCGGGTTGGAGGCCTCTGCCAGCAGATCTGCGCAGTGAGCCAGCCCCGCGAGGCCGAGAGTCGAGGCGACCAGGATCATTGAAGGTCCCGTCAGTGCTAACGTCATTGCGAGGAGGAGCAGTGCACCCGATGATCAGGTGTAATATCATTGGCGGTGCCCCCGTTAAACTTCGGCGTTTGTGACGCCAGCACAACCAGAAGGCCTCTAGGGCCATGCCCAGCAGGATCAGATCGACCAGCCGCGGAATCGACAACCACTCGGCCATTGATCAGGCCCGCGCTAAACCCAGCAGTTGTGCCACGATCCTTAAAGAACACCCGAATATGAGCAAACGGGCGTCGCCGCACCAACTTCTTAGTGGTGTAGGACTGCCAGGTAAGGGTCTGCACGTCGGGGTCTCGGCACATGGCCACGAACTTTTCTCGACGCTTGTCGGTGCCGTACCAGAAGCGCTGCAGAAGCCCGAGAGCCCAAAATACCTTGCCGTGCAGCTTCATGAATCGTTTCCGCGCTTGCATGAGAGCGGCTGCGTCGCCCGTCTCCAAAAACGCATTCATGGCGTCCGCAGCGAGTCGGCCGCAGAGCATGGCGTAGTAAATGCCTTCACCCGAGGCCGGGGCCACGACACCCGCGGCATCTCCCGATACCAATACCGCGCGGCCATCGTCCCAGCGCTTCATGGGCTTCATGGGAATGGGCGCGCCTTCCTTTCGCTTGGTGGTCGCATCGGTCAGTCCAACATCTTCTCTGAGTGCTGCCACCGAGGCTTTCGCCGAAAAATCTTTGTGCGCGCTGCCCACGCCAATACTGGCATTGCGCCCGTGGGGGAAGACCCAGGCGTAAAAATCGGGCGATAGTCGTCCCTGGTAGTAAACATCGCAGCGGTCCGGGTCATAGGCGTCCCAGTTCTGATCTTCGGGCACCTCGATAATTTCGTGATAGGCCAGCACCCAGGGCGTTTTTTCTGCATCGGGTATCGTGGCTCGGGCCACAGCAGAGCGTGCGCCATCAGCGCCAATCACACTGCGTGCAGTAACGGTCACATTGCGTGGATTGTCATCTTTGGTCTGATAGGTCAGCGAGACGAGATCCCCCTCGTAGCAAAGTGTTTTGAAGACTCCCGGCACGACTGTGGCACCCGAGTCTTCCGCGCGGTCGCGCAACCACGGGTCAAACTCGTCACGGTCCACCATGCCGACGAAAGTGCCGTCAATCGGCATATCCACCGAGTCGCCGCGGGGCGAGACCATTCTCGCAGAGCGAATTCGCGCCTTTAACAGATGTTCTGGAATATCAAATTCGGCCAATAGGCAGGGAGGAATTGCGCCACCGCAGGGCTTAATACGAAAGCCCCGTTCGAGCAGCAGCACGCTGTGCCCCCGTCGCGCCAGATCATTGGCGGCCGTTGCCCCTGAGGGGCCGCCGCCCACGATAACGGTGTCATAGTCCGCTGCTGGATTGGTCATCTTATGCCTCCGTCTCCGGCTTCTGCCAGAGCGATATCGCCAAAGGAGGGGAGCGGATCTTGCTGACCTGCAACCCAGTTGGCTATGTGAATGTGGCGCGCCAATGAGGCGGCAACGAGAAAAAGGACGCCCTCGCAGGCGAAAACAAGACCGTAGGAAATGGCGGGGTCATTGAACCAGTAACGCGTGACATCGACGGCCACCGTGCCCATGAATCCGCCCAATGCAAAAGCGATGGCCTGCGCTGCACCCCACAGCCCCATGCGGATACCTTCGCGTTTCTGCTGGCCGGCGCTGGCCAGTACCATCATGGCGCCGATGGCCGCTACCGCGAAACCCCCGTTTGCGGTGCCCAGCAAAAAAACATTGGCTTCCAGCGACCAGGTCGAGCTCGTGAGTCCGCCCCAGCACAGTAAAAAAAGTGCGACCGCCGAGAGCAAGCAGCCACCGCGAATCCAGAGTCGCAACAAGATCGCGCCCCTTGATTTAAGGAGCAAAGTAGAGAGCGCCATCGCCGCCATGCCCAGTAATACGCCAGCGTGCTGCACGCCGGCCAGTTGGGTGGACTCTCCCGGTGTGCGGCCAAAAACCAGCCCTGCGAAGGGCTCAAGAATCAGATCTTGTGCGGAATAGGCCAGCATGGAAACGAAAACGAAAATGGTGAATACCCGCGCCTGTGGTTCTTGCCAGATCTCTGCAAGTGCGGCACTGAAGGCGCCCTTAAGCGGTGCTTCAGCGCTGACCTCGGGCGACGCGCCAGTGGGCGAATCAGGCTCGATGCCGCGGACGACTAATAAGGTCACCAAGATGGCCAAGACTGACACCGTGCTGGTGACGGTCATGAGTCGTTCGGGAGAGTAGGGATCGAGAAAATGACCGGCGACCCCGGCGGTGACCGCAAAGCCAATGATCATCATGAACCAAACCAACGCCGCCGCGGCCGGTTTTCGCTCGGGAGCCACCTGTTTGGCCAGCAGTGCCAGCAGTGACGTTCCGGTGGCGCCGGTCCCCACCCCGATGGCAAAGAATCCCAGCGCCGACACGCCAAGCCCCACCCAGTACTGACTGGGTATGAGCGTGGTGCCGAGCGCGGCGAGCACGCCTCCCGCGCCCAGAATAAACATACCGCCAATAATCCAGGGCGTTCGCCTGCCGCCAACATCGGACCCATAGCCGATCCGGGGGCGCGCCAACTGGACAATGTGATGAATCGTCACCAGAAAGCCAGGCAGTGTGGCGGCCAGCGCCAGCTCGACAACCATAATGCGATTGAGGGTTGAGGTCGTGAGTACCACGATGCCGCCCAGTGAAGTCTGTATCAGGCCCAACCGAATAATGTGCCACCAGGTCAGTCCCGATGAGGACGTGCTCGACGCGGCGATCATGCGAGCCAACCCCCAAGACCAATGGCGGCACTCATCATGCCCAGCACGTACAGCGACACGCCCGTCGCGTTGTACCAGGGCGCGAGTCGCCTGGGATCGGAGAGCAGGCGCTTCATGGCCAGCAACTGCGCCACGACAACCGCGCCGACCGCTGCAGCAAAGGGTGATAGCTGCCATTGCAGCAGCAGGCCAATGACCACTAGCTGCGGCACGAGCATGAATAAACAGGCCACCCGGGCTGCGCGCTCACGGCCCAGCTGTGCGGGCAGCGATCGAATGCCCATCTTGAGGTCGCCCTCTACGCTCTTGAAATCATTGAGGGTCATAATGCCGTGGGCGCCGATACTGTAGAGCAGGGCAATAATCAGAATGGGGCCGGAGGGTAGATCGCCACCCAACACAATCGCAGCACCGGTCACCCAGGCCAGTCCCTCGTAGCTGAGCCCGACGGCACTGTTACCCCACCAGCCATTTAATTTGAGTCTTACGGGCGGTGCGCTGTAGGCCCAAGCCAGTAACAAACCGACGAAAGTCGCTGCGGCGACCCATGGGCCTAGCATCAATGCCCAGATTTGCGCGGTGGCCGTCCAGATGATCGCAAACCACAGTGCGGTTTTACCGGGCGCACGACCTGAGGGGATTGGGCGTTGTGGCTCGTTCAGAGCATCGACATCCCGGTCATACCAGTCATTGACGATCTGGCTGGCGCCGCACACCAACGGTCCTGTTAGTGCGATGCCTGCGAGGAGTGACCAGCCGCTTAATCCCACCCCGGGACCGGCAGAAACCCAGCCGCACAGGAAGGCCCACATGGGCGGAAACCACGTGATCGGTTTGAGGAGTTCAAGCAGCGCGCCCGGTGACGCCCTGCCAACTGCTACGTTGACCGGGGCAGACTGATCCATGACGCCATGTTGGCCGTCGGTGAGGGGCATGTCAATTTAAAATTACACTTTAGACGTCAATTAAAACAGTCAGTGCTGTAATCAGCTCACGGTGTCTTCGGAATCGCCGATATCAAACCGCCGCAGCTTGGTATAGAGGCTTTGCCGGCTCAATCCCAGCAGCTCTGCCGCGGCAGCACGGTTATCCTGAGTCAGCTTGAGGGCGGCTTCGATACACAGTGCCTCGATGACATCGGTAGACTCCCTCACTAGCTGCTTGAGAGGAACGCGTCCGACGCGGCCAGTAATTTGCTCAATCGACCGCGGCAAGTGGACGTCGGTGGTTTCCTCGCTGTTGATGCGCCGACTGACATCGCGAATAAACATCAGGATCAATGCCTGTCCCGAGCGTTCGCTATGGACAGCGGAGAGCTCAATGTCCAAACGGGTGCCCAGCTCGGTGCGCAAAACGGAGCTAAACAGCTGCAGGGGTCTCTCCGGGCGGATGTTGCTCAACAAGACGTCGAGATCGACGATAGAGCGCCCCAGCCAGCGGTCCGCGCGGCGGCCTGTTGCCTGCTCGGAATCCTGAATGCTGGCGATATCAAGAAAGGCGGCATTGGCCGCGATGACCACACCGTTTGGGTCGGTGACCAGTATGCCGTCGGGCGAGGTTTCGAAAGTGTCGCTGCCCAGCCCGAGGTCCGTCTGATTCTCGGACAAGGACGCCAGGCGAATCAGCAGACGGGTTTCATTGCCTTGCCGGAGGCAGGTCACGCCAGCAGAAAGCAGGTCGCCGGTGGTGGTCGTGATCTCACCCTGTGCAATGCCTGTCGTGCCGCGGGCTTCGCGCTGCAATTCGGTCAGTGTCCGCGCCCCCTCAGTATCCAGGCCAACGGGGAAAACCCGTCCGACGAGCGCGCCTTCCTCGAGCTGTAATAGGCTCGTTGCTACGCTATTGGCTTCCAGTACCCGACCCGATAAGTCGTCTACCACCAAAAAGCCTTCCGCAACCATCTCGAGCATGCGTCGGTAGCGCGCTTCGAGTCTTCGATTGCTCCAGTAATCCTGCTCTAATGTCCGTTGGGCGTTGACCAGTTGCTGCCGCAAGTTGGCTTCACCTCTCAGGTCTATGCATGCGACCTGCACCGCGCTGTTTTCTTCGCTTGCGCACAGCCAACAGGTCACGGGGATGGGTTCTTCTTCCGGCTCAGATATCAGTGCGACATCGGCCCGGTGGGCGCTGCCGGGCTCAGCCTGCGCCAAACGCAAGGCCTCCTCGGCGACACTGCTGTCAGAGTCGCGAACCAGCTCCAGCCAAGGACGCCCGATCAGGGTGTCCCTGAACAAGTGGCGCAGTAGTTCACTGTCGGACGTGATTTCCTGAACCCGATGAGAGTCGTTGAGAGTAAGACGCAAATCAACGAGGCTGGTCAGCAACGTCTCTGCGTTCATGTGGGTAGAACTTGACACCTTTCCGGCTCTCCCAATGGTAAAGGTGTCTTATTTAATTGACACCCTAAACTATAAAATACAGAGTCTGGCATACCTATCCGATCAGTAAAAGCCCTTTGCGCGCCATTTTACTCCCCGAAAATCACAATGTAAGTGTCTAAATAACTTAAATTTAAAATTGTAAAAAACGTTTGACAGTCACACGGGGTAACTCTACTCTCATTCTCATAATAATTGCCGTAGTACTGGCTGCGGCTGGAGGTTTTCATGGGCGGGGATCAGTCGTTATTCAATGGGCAGAAGCAGACGCTGTATACCCCGGCGGAGCGTGCTCGCCGTGATGCAACAGTCTGGACCCTAGTACAGGGGATACTGGCACCACTTCAGTTTTTGGCGTTTGCCGTCAGTCTTTGTCTAGTGATCAATTTTCTTCTTAACGGCGTTGGGCTCGCAGCCGCGACGATTTCGGTGGTCATCAAGACCTGCCTGCTTTACGCGATTATGGTGACCGGTGCGATCTGGGAGAAAGTGGTTTTTGGTCGCTACCTTTTTGCCCCGGCGTTTTTCTGGGAAGACGTGGTGAGCATGCTGGTCATGGCGCTGCACACCGCCTACGTGGTGATGTGGCTCGCCGGTTGGGGTACCCCCACAGAACAGATGTGGGTAGCGCTAGCCGCTTACGCGAGCTACGTCGTCAATGCGCTGCAGTTCCTGTTGAAGTTTCAGGCGGCGAAACAAATGCCCGCGTCGGAGTTCCGTGCATCGCCTACCGTGCTCGGTACGCAAGGAGCGCTTGAATCGTGAGTCAGGTGATTGCACGAGCCGATGCCGACAGCATGCCCTCCGTCACAACAGAGCGAGGTGAGCGAGCGGTATTTTGTGGGCTGACCTCGATCATTTGGTTACATCGTCGCATTCAGGACGCTTTTTTTCTGGTGGTGGGGTCGCGAACCTGTGCCCACTTACTGCAATCAGCGGCCGGCGTGATGATTTTTGCAGAGCCACGTTTTGCCACCGCCATTCTCGGTGAGCGGGATCTGGCGGGGATGGCAGATTGTCACGAAGAGCTGGATCGCGTGGTGTCGGAGTTGCTGGAGCGCCGGCCGGATATCCGGCGTTTGTTCCTGGTCGGTTCCTGCCCTTCCGAGGTGATTAAGCTGGACCTTGCCAATGCGGCGACGCGGCTTCAAGGAGTGCACGAAAACCGTCTTCGAATCTCGGCCTTTAGTGGCTCGGGTATCGAGACCACTTTTACTCAGGGAGAGGACCAGTGTCTCGCCAGTATGGTGCCGGATCTGCCGGCGGCACCTGAGGAAAGCCAGAGACTGATGGTGGTGGGCACCATCGCGGATATTATTGAAGACCAATTCCGACGACATTTTGCGCAGGTCGGCATTACCGATGTCGACTTCTTCCCCGCGGCGCGGGCCGACAATCTACCCTCGGTAGGGCCAGGCACCCGTGTCATTCTCGCGCAGCCGTATGTGAGTGATACCGTTTCGGCTTTAGTGAAGCGCGGTGCCAAATTGATCAGCGCGCCTTACCCATTGGGTATAGAGGGCACGCTGGCTTGGTTTCAGGCCGCTGCAGCAGAGTGGGGCCACAGTCCAGAATCGGTGCAAGAGGCATTGGCAATTCCCATTGCCCGTGCTCAGAAATCCCTCGTGAAAGCCAGGGAGTCACTGCAGGGTCGTACGCTTCATTTTCTTCCTGACTCGCAGCTCGAGCTTCCACTGGCGCGCTTTCTCCGCGACGAGTGCGGCATGTCCTTAATTGAGGTGGCCACACCTTTCCTTGATCAAACACTGATGGCCGAAGAGTTAAAACGACTCGGGAGCGAGGTGTCGATCGTCGAGGGATCGGATTTGGACTCGGCGCTTGCCCGGGTGAGGGCGAGCCGCCCTGATCTCACCGTCTGCGGCATGGGTATTGCCAATCCACTCGAAGCAGAGGGCCTGCGAACCAAATGGTCCATAGAGCTTATTTTTACCCCGATTCAGGGCTTTGATCAGGTGGCGGATCTCGCCGGTCTATTTGCTCGGCCGCTGACTCGGGAACGGCAACTGGAGGTGGGCTCATGGAGCTAACCCTCTGGACCTACGAAGGCCCGCCTCATGTGGGCGCGATTCGTGTTGCCGCTTCGATGCGCGAAGTGCATTTGGTCCTTCACGCACCTCAGGGCGATACCTACGCCGACCTGCTGTTTACGATGATCGAGCGTGAAGGCAGGCGACCCCCTGTGACCTGGACCACCTTTCAGGCGCGGGATCTTGGTAGCTCAACAGCGGAGATGGTGATCGAAACCCTAAAGGGTGCCTGCGAGCGCTATCAGCCACAGGTGCTGCTGGTGGCTGAGTCTTGCACCGGCGAACTGATTCAGGATCAGCCGGGTGCGCTGGCCAAGGGAGCTGGTCTGAGCGCGCCGGTGATTCCTATCGAGATGGCCGCCTACACGCGCAAGGAAAATTGGGGCGCTAGCGAGACCTTTTATCAGTTGGTGCGTGGACTCTTGGCGGGTCAGGTTCCGAAACCTGGCGAGGAGCGCGCGCCGCGCTCGCCGGATCAGGCGCCATCCGTGAACTTACTCGGCCCTACGAAACTCGGCTTTCGATGCCGCGACGATGTGGTCGAGGTTCGGCGATTGCTGGAGAGCATGGGTGTTCGCGTCAACGTCGTCGCGCCCCTCGATGCGACGCCTCGTGATCTGCTGCGGATCCCTGAAGCAGATGCCAACATCAATTTGGCGCCAGAGGTGAGTGATCTCACCTGCGAGTGGTTACGACGGCATTTCAAGCAGCCCACAATCTCGACCGTACCCCTTGGTTGGGGTGCGACCCGCGACTTTATTGCTGAAGTGATTGAGACGTTGGGACTGGATATCGACGCGGATGCGGTCGGAGAGAGCCGCCTTCCCTGGTATAGCCGCTCGGTCGATTCGACCTATTTGACCGGCAAGCGGGTGTTCATTTTTGCCGATGGCACGCATGCGCTGGCCGCCGCGAGAATGGCGCGGGATGAGATGGGATTCGAAGTCGTCGGTCTGGGGACCTACAGTCGGGAGCGCGCTCGCGATGTGCGGGCACTGGCGAGCGAATACGGGCTCGAAGCGCTGATCACCGATGATTATCTCGCGGTAGAGCGCGCAGTGACTGAGCTGCAGCCAGAGCTGGTGCTCGGCACCCAGATGGAGCGCCATATCGCCAAGCGTCTAGGGATTCCTTGTGCGGTGATATCCACTCCCGCGCACGTTCAGGATTACCCCGCACGTTATTCACCTCAGATGGGTTTTGAGGGCACCAATGTCATCTTCGATACGTGGGTGCATCCGCTCATTATGGGCCTCGAAGAGCATCTGCTCACCATGTTCCGAGATGACTTTGAATTTAATGATGACGCCGTGCCGTCTCATCTTGGTGGAGAAGGCGGCGGCGCTCAGCAAACCGATAATGTGACACCGATGACCCCCGCCGAACCGGGCGCGGTGGCGTGGGCTGTTTCAGCAGAGAAGGAGCTCAGAAAGATTCCCTTCTTTGTTCGCGGTAAGGCGCGCAGGAATACCGAGCACTTTGCGCAAGAGCAAGGGCTGTCTGTGATTGATGTCGAGACGCTGTATGAAGCGAAAGCGCACTTCAGCCGCTAGGGCAGATCATCCCCTGCGGGTGGTGCTTGTCACCCTCGATAACCACGTCAGTGGTGCCTGGTCGCGTGCGGCGCATGCGTTGTCAAAACAGGTGCCCGCGCTCAGCGTTTCGGCGCATGCGGCGACGGAATGGGATCGTGATCCTGCTTCGTTAGAGGAGACCTGCGCCGCTATTGCCGACGGTGACATCGTCATTGTGACAATGCTATTTCTCGAAGCTCACATCGAGGCGGTTCGCGGTGCGCTAGAGGCGCGTCGCGACGACTGCGACGCGATGATTTGCTGCATGTCTGCGCCGGAAATTATGCGCCTGACCCGCATGGGGCGCTTCCGCATGGACACCGAGGCCACCGGAGCATTGGCCTTGCTGAAGCGTTTGCGCGGTGGCGGCGACAAGTCGGCCGTTCTGCCGGCGCGCAGCAGATGACCATGCTGAGACGCCTGCCGCGGCTTTTGCGATTCATTCCGGGGACGGCGCAAGACGTGCGTGCCTATTTCCTGACACTGCAGTATTGGTTGGCGGGTTCCGAGACGAATTTGGCGCGAATGATGGCCTTTCTGGTGAACCGCTACGCGGGCGATACCCATGCCGCTCACCCGGGACGCTCTGGTCTATGAGCCGCCGGTCGAATATCCCGACACGGGCCTCTATCACCGCAGTTTGCCTGACCGGGTTACCGACGACCCCAAAGTGTTGGGCAAGACGGCCAAAAAAGCGGTTAATGGCACGGTCGGGTTACTACTGATGCGTTCTTATGCGTTGTCGGGTAACAGCGCTCACTACGATGCCGTGATCGAAGCGCTGGAAGACCGCGGTTTGCGGGTCATTCCCGCTTTCGCTTCGGGTCTGGACGCCCGTCCGGCAGTCGATGCCTTTTTTATGGAGCGCGGCGAACCCATTGTCGATGCAGTCGTGTCGCTGACTGGCTTCTCTCTGGTGGGCGGGCCTGCCTACAACGATACCGATGCCGCACAGGCGCTCCTCGAATCTCTAGACGTGCCGTATCTGGCTGTGCAGGGGCTTGAGTTCCAGAGCCTGCAGGATTGGCAATCCTCCTCGATGGGTTTGATGCCCGTAGAGGCGACGATGATGGTGGCGATCCCGGAGCTCGATGGTGCCACCGGTTCTATGGTCTTTGGCGGCCGCTCTCAGGGGTCCTCGGGCGAAAAGTTTGATATGCAACCCGAACCGGAGCGGATCGACCGTCTCGCGGATCGCGTGGCGCGGCTGGTGTCATTGCGACACACCCCCATTGCCGAACGCAAGGTGGCGATTGTGTTGTTTAACTTCCCGCCCAACAGCGGCGCGGCCGGCACTGCGGCGCACCTCAGTGTTTTTGAGTCGCTATTCAATACCCTCTCGGCGATGCGCGATGAGGGCTATCACGTCGAGCTTCCGGAGACGCATGCCGAGCTGCGCGACGCCATCCTGAACGGCAACGCCAAACAGTTTGGCGCCGAGGCAAACGTGCATACGCGAATCCCGGTGGATGATCATGTCCGCTCGGAGCCCTGGCTTAAAGAAATCGAAGAGCAATGGGGTCCCGCTCCTGGACGGGAATGGACCGATGGCCAGCATTTGTTTGTGCTGGGTGAGTCCTTTGGCAATGTGCTGGTAGGCATTCAGCCGCCCATGGGTTACGAGGGTGACCCCATGCGAATGCTGTTTGAGGGTGGGCTGGCGCCGACTCACGTCTTCTCTGCCTTCTATCGCTGGTTGCGCGAGGAGTTTGCCGCCAATGCGGTCCTGCACTTCGGCACCCATGGCTCCCTGGAGTTTATGCCCGGCAAGCAAGTGGGGCTCTCTAATAAGTGTTGGCCTGACCGGTTGATTGCCGACTTGCCCAATGTTTATTTGTATGCGGCGAATAACCCTTCCGAGGGTTTGATTGCCAAGCGGCGTGCGGCTTCTACCCTAGTGAGCTACCTGACGCCCCCGGTGACACATTCCGATCTGTATCGCCATCTTGTAGATTTGCGTGCTGCGATCGATCACTGGCGGCAGCGGCCCGCGGATCTCGATACGGCCGCAGAGCAGACCATGATCGACACCGTGCTCTCCATCGCTGCACGCTGCGAGCTGTGTGAAGAGGGCGTCGAGTGGCCTGCCGATCAATGGACCGCAAAAATGAGCGCGTTGCGGGATCAGCTCGATGAAATCGAGCAGGCGCTCATTCCCTTCGGCCTGCATGTGGTGGGTGAGCCTATGAAGGTTGAAGAGCGGCACGAAATGCTTCTGGCGATGGCTGAGTCTAGCGGCGTGACCGGTGTGAACCCCGAGGCATTCGCCAATGCCATTCAGGCGGCGGACACCGCGGGCCTTGAGCAATTACTCGCCGACACGATGACAGTGGCCGAGGAGGGCGCGTCGGCGTCACTTGCTAAGACGCTGCTGCAAGCAGGCGAAACCCTTGGCGAAGACCACGAACTCAGAGCGATTCTGCGAGCCCTCGACGGACGATTCATTCAGCCCGTAAAAGGCGGTGATGTCCTGCGTGCGCCCGAGATTCTGCCTACTGGACGCAATCTGCATGGTTTCGACCCTTTCCAGCTGCCCGCGAGTTTTGCGCACTCTGAGGGTTGTAGACAGGCCGAGCAATTGCTGGCCCGGCATCAGGCCGACACAGGCGCGCTGCCAGAATCGGTTGCCCTGGTGCTGTGGGGTACGGATAACCTGAAGACCGAGGGAGTCAGTATCGCTCAGGCGCTCGCTTTGTTGGGTGCCGAACCGCGACAGGACAGCTATGGTCGAGTGGTGGGTGCGCGACTTCTGCCGCTGGAGCAATTGGGTCGACCGCGCATTGATGTGCTCGTCACGCTCTCCGGTATTTTTAGAGACCTCTTACCCATGCAGACCCAGCTACTCGCCGAGGCGAGTTGGCTGGCCGCGACCGCCGATGAAGACATCGAGCAGAACTTTGTGCGCAAGCATGTGCTGGCCTATCAGGAAGAGCATGGTTGCGACATCGAGCATGCGGCGCTGCGGGTGTTCAGTAATGCCGAGGGCGCCTACGGCTCCAATGTCAATCTCATGCTCGACAGCGGCCGCTGGGAGGATGAAGAAGAACTCGCCGACTGCTACACGCAACGAAAGGGATTTGCGTATGACCGCCATGGTCACGTGACCCAGCAGTCTGACCTGCTCAATCGGGTGCTTGAAGACGTTGATCTCGCCTATCAGAACCTCGACTCCGTGGAGCTGGGCGTGACCACTGTGGATCATTATTTCGGCACCCTGGGCGGCATCAGCCGCGCAGTTCAGCGCGCCCGCGGTGAGCGTGTCCCGGTCTACATCGCGGATCACACCGCAGGTGGATCAGGCAGGGTACGCACGCTCAACGAGCAGGTCGCTTTGGAGACCCGTACCCGGCTTCTCAACCCCAAGTGGTACGAGTCGATGCTTGATCACGGTTATGAGGGTGTGCGGCAGATCGAGGCGCATATCACCAACACCATGGGCTGGTCGGCCACCACAGGCGATGTTGCCCCCTGGGTTTACAAGCAACTTATCCGAAACATTTGTGCTGGACGAAGACATGCGTCGTCGTCTGGCAGAGCTCAATCCGGTTTCTGCCGCACGGATGGCAAACCGGCTCATCGAAGCACAAGAAAGAGAGTACTGGGGGGCCGATGAAGAAAGCATCGATGCCCTGAAACGGGCAGGAGAAGACCTCGAGGACTTCCTCGAAGGTGTCACAGGAGAGGTGGCAGCATGAACTCACCGAATCAACACATTCCGGTCAGTAACATTGATCCGGGCAAGAACGTCGGCGATGGGGAGGGCAGCGTTCAGGTCCACCTCGAAGAGGACCTGATGCAGACCAGTGCCAAGGTCTTTGCTGTCTACGGGAAGGGCGGTATTGGCAAGAGCACCACATCGTCGAACCTGTCGGTCGCGTTTTCAAAGCTGGGTAAGCGCGTGATTCAGATCGGTTGTGATCCCAAGCACGATTCGACCTTCACACTGACCAAGGCACTCATGCCGACGGTGATCGATGTGCTGGAGTCGGTCGAATTTCATGCCGAGGAACTGCGCCCGGAGGACTATGTTTACGAGGGTTACAACGGGGTCATGTGCGTTGAGGCGGGCGGACCGCCTGCGGGCACCGGCTGCGGTGGTTATGTAGTGGGGCAGACGGTGAAGCTCCTGAAACAGCACCATCTGCTCGATGACTCCGATGTCGTGATCTTCGATGTGTTGGGCGACGTGGTATGCGGGGGCTTTGCGTCACCGCTTCAACATGCCGAGCGAGCCTTGGTGGTTACCGCCAATGACTTTGATTCGATTTTTGCCATGAACCGGATCGCAGCAGCGATCAAGGCAAAATCCAAGAACTACGCGGTGCGCTTGGGCGGCGTGATCGCGAACCGAAGCGCCGACACGGATGAGATAGACCGCTTCAATGAAGCCGTCGGGCTTGAAGCGGCTGGCACATTTCCCAGACCTCGATGTGATTCGGCGAAGCCGTTTGAAAAAGTCGACGCTGTTTGAGTTGGATGATTCACCAGAACTGAAGTCAGTTTGTGATGAGTATCTTCAGCTCGCCGAACAATTATGGGCGGGTACCGATCCGCTGCCCTGCGAGCCGATGAAAGACCGCGACCTGTTCGATTTCCTGGGGTTCGATTGATGACTTCAGTGAGCTATCGAAACCCGTCGGGATGAGATCGAAACCTACTTCGATCGCACTGCGGCGGACGCCTGGGCGGCGCTCACATCGGATGCGCCCGTGAGTCGTATCCGACGAACGGTCCGGCGGGGTCGAGACGCGATGCGCGAAACCCTGCTGAGCTGGTTGCCCGAGGACCTCACGGGCAGCACCCTGATCGACGCAGGGTGTGGCACGGGAGTGCTGGCTATTGAAGCCGCACAGCGGGGTGCCGAGGTGGTCGCGGTCGATCTGTCTCCCACGTTGGTTAATCTCGCTCGCGAGCGGTTTCGCCAGCTCGATCAGGATCTCGACGTCACGTTTCTGGTGGGCGACATGCGTGAAATGGATCTCGGATCGTTTGATTATGCCGTGGCGATGGACTCGCTCATTCACTACGACGTGGCAGACGGCGTGCAAACGCTGCAGGCGATGGCGGAGCAGATCCAGCGCAAAATGGTCTTTACCTTTGCCCCCAAGACGCCACTTTTGGCCCTCATGCACGCGACAGGGCGCCTGTTTCCCAGGGGCGACCGGGCACCCTCCATCGAGCCTGTGTCGCCCGCTCGTCTCGGCCGCCAGCTCGAAGACGCTGGGATGATGCAGGCTTGGAAGACGGGCCAATCACATCGAATTGACGTTGGGTTTTACAAGTCTCATGCGATGGAGCTCACGCGACGATGACACGTTCGGTCGGCAATGTAGGAAGCCGCCTCGGGGACTTGAGTCACCGATGGCTTCCTTTTGCTGACGCTGCCTCGGCTGATCTCTCGCTGGGGCGTCTGTTGCGGCTGTCGATGTTTCAACTGTCGACCGGAATGGCCATTGTGTTACTGACCGGAACGCTGAACCGCGTGATGGTGGTGGAGTTGGGGCAGCGGGCATCATGGGTTTCGTTGATGCTGGCGATACCGCTTTTACTCGCACCCGCGCGGGCGTTGATTGGCTATCGCTCTGATCATCACCGGTCGTATCTTGGGTGGCGGCGAATCCCCTACCTCTGGTCCGGGACCATGATGCAGTTTGGCGGTCTGGCCTTCATGCCTTTTGCGCTGATCCTGATGACGGAGTCCCATTCGGGCCCTGCCTATATCGGAACCGTCGCGGCGATGGGAGCCTTTCTTCTTACGGGACTCGGCATGCATGTCGCCCAGACAGCAGGACTGGCCTTGGCGACCGATCTCGCGACGGAAGAGACCCGTCCGCGCGTTGTGGCGCTGCTGTATCTGATGCTCCTGGTGGGAATGATCGGGAGTGCGATTATCTTTGCCGGACTGCTCGAGGACTTCGGGTACGTGCGTTTGATTCAGGTGATTCAGAGCGCTGCAGTCATTACCTTGATCTTAAACGTGATCGCAATGTGGCAGCAGGAGAAGCGACGTCCGGAGTTGACGGACCACCGCATCGAGCGGCCGACATTTGGTCATGCCTGGCGAGACTTTATCGCTCTGCCAAAGGCACGGCGGCTACTGTGGGCACTGGGGCTTGGCACGATGGGCTTCACCATGCAGGACATTTTGCTCGAGCCCTATGGTGCAGAGGTATTGGGCCTTACGGTTAGCCAAACCACGATGCTCACCGCAATGTTTGCGGGTGGCATGGTCGTGGCGCTGGTGCTGACGTCGCGTCGGCTCGGAAGGGGGTCCGACCCAATCAGGACCGCATCGCTCGGTATATTGATTGGCATTGTGGCTTTTGCTGCAGTCATTTTGAGTGCACCGTTACAGACCCCCGCTTTGTTCCAGTTAGGAGCGGCCTTGATCGGGCTGGGTAACGGTTTGTTTGCAGTCGGTATGCTAACGGCGGCCATGGTATTTGGTGGCGCCAAAATGGCAGGTCTGACGCTGGGTGCCTGGGGCGCGGTGCAAGCTGCCGCTGCCGGGGTGGCCATGTTTTCTGGGGGTGCAATCCGTGATCTTGTCGCGGGTTGGGCAGATGCGGGGCTTTTAGGTGTCGCTCTGCAGTCACCCGCTTCAGGTTATGGAGCGGTGTATCACATCGAGATTGCCTTGCTATTCGTAGCGCTCGCGGCAATGGGTCGGCTTGTTCGGCGACCTGGAGAAGCGAGCGGGGATGACAAGCGTCTCGGTTTAGCAGATTTTCCGAGTTAATGACCACATTGGGAGGACTCAATTATGGGTACTGGTGCAATTACTGAATACATGGACGTCGCGCAGATCGTGCTCTACGCGTTCTGGATTCTGTTCTTTATTTTAGTGGGCTATTTACACCGAGAAGGCAAGCGCGAGGGATGGCCTCTGCAAATGTCGTCTGGTGAGCTCCGTACCGGCGTTGGTGGTATGCCGAAGCCGAAGACTTATCGCCTAGCTCACGGCCAGGGCGAGCGCGTGAAGCCCGGGCCCGAACCGGCGCAGTATGACGTGAACGCGACACCGATTTACGATGCAGGCGGCGCGCCGATGCATCCAAACGGCGATCCCATGGTTGACGGTGTCGGTCCGGCAGCATGGGCCACGCGTCCAGACAGGCCTGATTTGACCGTCGACGGGCGGCCTCGCATTGTGCCACTGCGGGTTGATAGTGATCACGGTGTGTACAGCAATGATCCTGATCCTCGCGGAAAGGCAGTATATGGCTGCGATGGTAAGCAGGGAGCCACCGTAGTGGACCTCTGGGTAGACCGTGCAGAGCCCCTGTTCCGTTATGCAGAGTTAGATGCCGCGGGTCGGCGGATCCTGTTGCCCATGACGTTGGCAATGGTGTCGTCTGACGGAACCGTGAACGTCAAGTCGATTCGCTCTGATCAGTTTGCTCAGGTACCCGGATTGTCGAATCCGGATCAAGTAACGCTGCAGGAAGAGGATCGTATCACCGCCTTTTACGGTGGAGGTCATCTCTACGCCATGCCAATGCGGTCGGAACCACTGATATGGGTATGACGGAATACGAAGACGAGCCTGTAGAGGGCTTGCCAGAGCACCTGCCAGAGGGTGAAACCATGGTCTGGCAGGGGCGACCGACTGTCGCTGCAATGGCCAAGAGGGTGTTTTATATCCCTCATCTCGCCGTGTATTTTGGCTTGCTCATAGCGGGACATACGATCTATCGACTGATGGAGGGCGTCTCTGCCGCTCAGGTGATGGGCACTTTTGTTTGGCAGGCGGGTCTGGCGACCACGGTGGTGGTATTGCTGTTGTGGCTCGCGCGAGCCTATGCGCGATCTGTGCTCTATACCCTGACGAGTGAGCGTCTGGTGATTCGTTCGGGTGTCGCACTGCCCATGATGGTCAACATCCCGATCGAGCAGATCACGGCGGCTGACCTACGCGTGTATCGCGATGGCACCGGCGATATTCTGCTCAAGGCAAGCGCAGACCGAAAGCTATATTGGGTGCTGTTGTGGCCCAATGTGTCGGCTTGGTATTCGCGGCCAGTCAGGCCGTTGCTAAGAGGCGTGCCTGAGCCTCAATCGGCAGCAGAAGCGTTTGCCGCCGTCGCCAGCCAGCATTACCGGGTGACGACAGAATCAACTACCGCTCGAATGGCGGTGCAGGCTGCGGGAGACCCGTTACCGGCGGGCTAAACGATCTATGGAGGGGGGGCAGAAGCGGCCGAGGCAATCACTCGGACACCCAATGGTCTGGGTGATTGTTGCCATGGCATTGCTGTGGGCGTGGGGGGTATCCAGAGAAGATGCCACCTATGCACCGCCGCCGCCGCAAGCCGCCTTGCCTGTCTCATCTGTCGACTTACTGTTTATCGATGGCCCGCAAGGGCGCATTGATGTGGCGGACGCGAGGACGCAGTCCACCCTGGCGGTATTTGCCTCCGGTGAGGGTAGTTTTCTGCGCGGTATTCTGAGAAGCCTCGTTCGGGAGCGACGCGTCCGCGATCTCGACCCGGGGGGTGCCTTCAGTCTTGCCCTGCTCGATAACGGCAGTTTGGTTATCTCTGATCCCGATACCGGATACTGGATGGCGCTAGAAGCCTTTGGTGCCGATAACCGACGCCTGTTTGCTGAAATATTAAAAGAAGCAACTGCGGTCGATGCTGTCACCGCAAGCGCAATCGGCGCGAAGCAATGATCTGGTTGGCCCTCGCCGTTGCCGTGTTGCTCTGGTGGCTCATGACCGGGTTGGCACTCATGAGCGTCCACCAGCCTCCTGCGCGCAAGCGGGCCATTTTTGCATTGGTCAGTTTGCTGGCGCTTGCGGCACTGTTTGGTGTCGAGATGAATGCGGCACGCCACACGACCTCGGCGACCATTGCCGGGTTTGCGATGGGTCTGGTTATCTGGGCCTGGTTGGAACTGAGCTACTTAATGGGGTACATCACCGGACCGATAAAACGGCCCGCAGCAGCCTCGATGACGATTGCCGCAGCGTTTCTACAATGCGTTAGGCACGACCATCTATCACGAATTCCTCGTGGTTGGGGTGGTTGGAATCGTTTGTATTCTGGGTGCAGGGCTCCCTAACCCCACGATTCAAAATACGCTTGCGGTGCTGTGGTTGATGCGCTGGAGTACCAAACTGAACCTGTTCCTGGGTGTCAGGCACTTCAACAGCCAATGGCTGCCCGACAATATGCGCTATATCACCAGTTACCTGAAAGCAGGTAAAAACAGCTGGTTTATCATTTTTTTCGACGATTTTCGCGGCCTATTGCACCTATTTACTGTTTTCTTTTGGCCAGATCGCTGCCGAGCCGGCGAGCGCGCTGTCGCTGTTTCTCGTGGGCTGGTTGGCAGTGTTAGCGGTTCTGGAGCATTGCTTTCTGATGATGCCCATGGGTGAAACCGCGCTCTGGCGATGGGCGGAGGTCAATACTCGGAAATCTCCCTGATCATGGCTAGCGCCCGCCCATGTTTTTCCTTGACGTTGTTATCCAGCAGGCATAGTGTAAGCCAAGATCTGGAAAACAGACGAGTTACTGGGAAGTTATTGACGCTACCGTTTTTGATCTTCGGTTCCGCCACGCGGTGACCCAGTCAGTAAGGTACTAGGGGGCGAACATGAGTTTAATTTCTGGGGCGTGGCCTTCCGAGCAGTCAGCTAATATCTCGGCAAGGTCACCTGACACCCACTCTTTGGGTGAGCACGCCACGCAAGTCAGCGAGGCGCTACTTCAACCGTATTTTGCAGCACTGAGAGAACGTTCAGATGCGTCACTTGCACTCAATGTGCACCTGCCGTTTTGTCCCTCACGTTGCCTGAGCTGCGACCGTATTGCCGTCGTGCAGCATCAACCGGATGAGTTAGAGCACTACGTTGCCAATTTAGCGCGCGAACTGGCACGTGCTGCGCAAACTGTGGACACCGCTCGGCCTCTGACGCGAGTCCACTTTGGTGGCGGCTCGCCCAATCACCTTTCGGAGCTGGCGCTGGCGACGGTGTTCTCGCACATCAATGAGCATTTTACTGTTGACGCCAACACACAGTTCTCAATGGAGTTGAATCCGCGGAGAACGTCGCGTGCACAGCTGAATTTTCTGAAAGGTCTGGGCGTTGAGCACATCAAGCTCGAGGTGCGCGATGTAGACGCCAACGTCCAGCGAGAGATCGGTCGAATTCAGTCTTTGGAGTTACTCGAAGATGTGATTTCTATCGCTCATGGGGTCAATTTTGACTCCATTGGTATGGATTATCTTGTTGGGCTTCCCGGTCAAACCGCCGACTCCTGTGAACAGAGTATCGACGCTATCGTGTCACTGGGACCCGATTGGCTGGTGTGTTTACCCTTCAAGCGGCGAGAATCCCGATTCCCGCATCAAATAGCGGTGGACTCACAGCATCTTCCGTCACTGGCTGATCGGCTCGTTATGTTCAACCAGGTTCAGATGAGTCTGACGGAGGCCGGTTACGAGGGAGTCGGACTGAATGTCTATGCCAAGCCGGATCATCAGCTGGCTATCGCGCAGCAAGAAGGTCGCTTGGCACTGAATGTACTTGGATACGGTACGGATGCCGATCAGGCTGTCATGGGTATTGGTCTGGGCGCTTTAGGTGAGTTGCCGGGGCTGGTGCTTCAGAATCAGACTAAGCTGAGCTCCTGGCACAAAATGGTCGAATCCGGTTCACTGAGTGCAACCTCTGCCGTGATCTCTGACGACAAGACGACATTGCAACGAAAAGTCATGCGCAGCCTCATGTGCAGGCAAAGTATTTCGGTTGCCAGCCTGACCGCGTCGCAGCAAAAAGAGTGGGTGCAGCCTCTTATTGGTAATGGGTATGCGGAGCAGAAGAGCGGCGACTATCGGTTGACGGAACTCGGTCGATCGATGCTTCCCCATGTCTGGACCGATTCTTCGCCGGCCTTCCGGGCGTTTTAACCAGCTTGCTTAGGCACCTCCTGGGTGCCATTTCAAACCAATGCTTTCAAGCGTGTCCGCGTGATGTCCCGAGCGGAGCGCCGCCCACTCGATTTTGAACCAAGGCGTGAGGGTTTCGGGCGTTCTATCAAGCCAATCATCGAGGGCGTTAGGGCTGATCCATTGCCAGTCACTGATCTCCTGTGGATTAGGAGAGGGCGTCGCATCGGTGCAACCGACGTAGACTGAGCACAGCTCATGTTCCGCACCGAAATCGTCAAACTGTGCCTGATACCGAAACTGGTGTGTAAACGACAGTGGCGCCGCGACGCCAAGCTCTTCCTTAAGACGCCGTTGAGTGGCGATACCGTTGGATTCCCCCTGTCGTGGATGGCTGCAGCAGGTGTTCGACCAATATCCGGGCCAAAGGGGCTTTTGCTCACTGCGTCTTTGCAGCAGCACTTCACCCTTTGAGTTGAACAGAAATATTGAAAAGGCTCGATGTAGGGTGCCGCTCCCCCGGTGTAATTCGGCTTTCGTACCGTATCCAAGAACACGATCTTGCGCGTCGACAACAATCAGCGCTTCGCTGTCGAAAGAGACGGTCTCTCCAGATTCTGGAGGCGCAGCTGACGTTTGCCGTGGGTTCATGATGCTTGTCCCCAAAAATAAAATGACCCGCTCCCCGAAGGGAAGTGGTGTCAGAAAAGCAGTTTAGTCTTCAAGGCGATCGACAGCTCTGGGGGCAGGGTGATCGCAAACTTTTCCACTTCTGTCACCACTGGTTCCGCCTGACGGCTTCACCGCGGGTCGTAAAATATCAGGCCCCCATGAGGGGCCTGTAAAACGTGTTAGCTCCGTGCAGGAGGCATAGCCTCTTGCTGAGCGCTAACGGCAAGGCCGCCGCCGTTGGGGTCACCTAACCAGTTATATCTGTCAGTACTCAACAGAATAAAATGGATAGTGATTGCCAGTGTGAACACGGCAACTGCAACGCCCGTAAGGACTTGGCGTGGATCAAACAACATCCAAAATCTGTGCATAAGTTGTCTCCGTTACTTAATTGCGAGGTGGCCGAAACCACACGCTGTGAACAAAGCGGTCTCCTTGGTTCTTAGAACCAGGGCTTCCACATATAGAGCAACCAATGTGCAACGATCGCGATGCCCACAAAGCCGATGAATCCAGTCACATATGCTGAGTGGAATTCTTTAGCTTCGCTTTCAGACAAACTACTCATGGTTAATACCTCCCATGTACGTTTGTTTTCTACATTTGCCGCCTGATCGCACCGAAGTGCTCTTAGACGACGCCGTTTTGGATCAAAACTTCACTCGCGAGTGTCGTATTCATCCTTCTTTGCCAAGCCGAAGTGGCCTGGCGCAGAACTTTCCTACCTGAAATGCCCGGTAGGGCGGGGCGGCAAGCCACCCCTATTAATCTCTAGTTCGCTTCTCCCGACATAATGACTCCTTCCGCTTCTTCCACTGGTTCAGCGGGTGCTGCAACCGGCGCCAGAGCGCTTAGGTTCGGGTAGTCTGCAAGCATGTTGGCGCCAAGTAGGGGCTGATAGGCACCCTGATGGCAGGTCGCACAGTTCACTTTCTGTGCGTCACCCAGTGGCCCTTGCCGATAAGCAGGAAGCCACTCATTGGTCGGGTTGATGTACGCGTTGTTCATCTCCTTGACCATCTGCTGTCCATGCCACGCCTGAACTCGCTCAGAGTTACTCTGATCCCAAGCGGCAAATGCCCGAGTGTTATGGCAGTGCGTGCAGTTCACACCCAGCGCATCGGAGTAGTGCATCATCAAGCTATAAACGTATTCGGTGCTCTCGATTGATGACTCGTGTCCGGTGGGCAAGGCGGTATCACCCGCGACCCGAGCAGCGTTGTCCTCAAGCAGATAACGCGTGAAGGGGTCAAAGGGGAGCGATGCGTAAGCGTTGGACTCTTGATGCGCGACGTTCTGCATCTGGTGAACGACACCCGACGCATGTCGGGGCGGTACACCAATTGTCCACACGTACTCGGGGACGTTATTGCCGCGGTGACAGGTGTAGCAGGTCACACCGGCGCCGCCGACATGAGCGTCCCAGTTCTCGTTCGCGTTCTGAGTCATGGCGATCATCACGCGCGACACTTTCTTGGTATAGAGGGTGTCAGTTTCAAAACCCTCGCCCGGAACGTGACAGTAATTACAGCCCTGTTCAGGGGAAACCCATTCGGTGATGGCAGCCATCAGCCGAGTGAACTCGCCAACCGACAGATGACCCAGCACCTGCACGTTTTGGTAGATATCACCGGCCTTGGGGCCCTCTGAACTGACCGCGGGGATGGCGTCCGGAACCTGATTCGCGGCGACCACCTCCTGCAGCGCCTCGGGGCTATAGATCGCCTCCATGCCCGTGCCACGATAGCCTCGTTGCACGGATTCCTGAGGAGGAATATCGCAGCCGCTGAGAAGCGCAGCCGTGAGTGCCGCGGCGCTGGCAAACCATTTCATAGTGAAGATTTTCATTGCGCAGCCTCCATCATTGGGTCAAGCACCGGGGTGGCCTCGAGCGGAGGATAGGGCGGCACGATGCCGTGCTTCATACCCCAGAGGTACCAGTTCTCAACCACGGTACCGGTGAGCAGAATGCCAATGGCTCCGGTCAACACGGTCAATACGGCAAACCACCATGCCCATCGGTGAATGGATTCCATTGAAGCGTTGAAGCCCATGCACCATCTCCAGAACAAGGCACCGCGCTCTGCTGCGGTACCGCGATCGGTGATCTGATCGATCTCCCGGTCAGCGCCATACCGGCTAGTGGCGAGAATAGTGGCTCCATGCATCGCAAACAGCACGGCTGAGCCGTATAGGAAGGCGATAGAGAGCATATGGAATGGGTTGTAGAACAGGTTGCCGTAGCGCAACGAGAAGGCCGCTGTCCAATCCAGGTGCGGGAAGATGCCAAAAGGCACCGCCTCATTCCACGACCCCATGAGTACCGGCCGAATGAAGCCGAGCACGAGGTAGAGGAGGATGGCCCCGCCAAATGCCCACGCTAGATAGTTGCTCATGCCGAGGTTGCGCGAAATTCGGAAAGTGCGCGCCCACCAGAGCATGATGGACAGGGTCAGCAAGGCGCCGACAATCAGCCACCAGCCACCGTCGTTCAGTGGCGGAATCGATAAACCATACTCCGGGCCGGGGGGGTCCAGAGACAGCCAAAACAGCTGCCGGACGAACTGCACGGGGTCCCAGTTCACGGAGGCCAGCATGTTCATGCCAATAATCAAAAAGGCCAGCAGCCCGGTGATCAGCGAGAAAACGCCGAGCGTGCCGAGGTAGATGGGCCCGAGCTGTGCATCGCCCAGCTTGCCCAACAAGTGATTGTGAACGATGCCCTTGGTGCGATTACGCTCGTCTTCGCCAATTGGGACACCGGGATAGTCAGGTGCGGCGACCTGCACCTGCGTGAATATGTTTTGATACTCTCTCATAGCGCAGTTCCCTCCTTAGTACCAAACCGGCAGTTCTAACCACCAGTTCCACCATTCAGGCCAACCTCGGGTCCAGAATGGTCCGCTGATTACGATACAAACCGCACTCCAGAACGCAGCTGAAATGGCAACGAAGACACCTAAACGGTGAATGCCCAGCGCGCCAACGGAGTAACCAATATCGTCGCGGAAGAATGTGTTTTCATGTTCACCGGTCTTGACGGTCTCTCCCTCGCGGGGATCAGTGGCCATCAGAATGAGTGATCCATGCATGGACAACGCCAGTGCGGTGGTGAAGAAGAACGTCACCGCAAGCATGTGCGCCGGGTTGTAATGAAAATGCAGGAACTGGTAGCCCACGTTGGAGACCCAGTCGAGGTGACTGAGAATGCCGTAAGGGAAGCCGTGGCCCCATGCGCCTAGCAGGACGGGTCGGACGATGACCAGTGTCACGTAGGCCAATATGGCGAAGCTGAAAGCGAAGGGGATATGCAGCCCCATGCCGAGCTTGCGTGATAATTCAACCTGTCTCAGCGCCCAGGAAGCAAAAGCTGCGACCGCACAGATAGTGATGATCTGCCACAGTCCTCCCTCCATAAGGGGTGCGAGCCCTAACCCATAAGACAAGTCAGGTGGCGCAATATTGATCTGCCAAATGTTCCATGTCGGGCCCATCGCCGCTCCATAGACCAGTAGCGCGGTACCCAGACCTGCAAAAAACAGCGTTGTTACGCCAAAGAAGCCGACCCAGAAGGGGCCTATCCAGAAATCGAATAGATCACCTCCGAGTAGAGTCCCTCCCCGGACACGATACTTTTTTTCAAACGTCAGCATCGACATGACATGACTCTCCCTTATGGCGACACGCGCCAGTTTTCAAACCACTTTCCCTCGACCCTCACATCCTGTTTGGGTCGTATGGATTAAATCCTCATAAAGGCATAGGGCGTAAGGCTGTATGCCTCGCGCCGCGCCTCTTGCCAGCAGCTATCCGTGCTGCTGCCCCGTTGCAAAGTGAGTGACTTCAGTACTGCCGCGAACAGGAACCACGTGAAAACCATCACGAACAGGATCCGGAACTGCATTTGCTCCCAGATACCGTGTGTCCCATCGCTTGTTTTGTTATGCGTTGCCATGAGTCCTCCCCTCCCCAAAGGGTGTTTCTGTCACTATCGAAGTCGTGCTCTGATTCATGCGGCATCTCCAAACTGCAGGCTTTCGCTGGCGTGTTGGACATGTTCAATTTCTACCGTGGCGACTCCCGCTGCGCGGGCGACCTGCTCGGCGGCATCTCGCAGACGCTTGGCGGCGGAGATGCGGACTAAAATAGGTTGCGCTGCGACGATGCGATCGAGACCGTTCTGCGCAGTCTCGGCCCATATCAGCGTCTCTGCTGCGCGCGCCGGCGTGGCCTCGACCTTGTCGAGATCCGTGCCAAGCGGGAGCACATTGAAGAGGGCGTCAAAGAGGGCGTTGCAAACCTCTTGAATGAGGTAGCAGGTTCCCGCATACCCCATGAAAGGTGTGCCGGTATGCCGACGAATGATGGTGCCAGGTAGCGATGCGGGTATATAAACACTCTTGTCGCCCGCTTCGTTCACATACATCCGCTCGTTGTAGCCACCAAACACCAAGAGTGCGCCGGACTGATGAATCGCTTCACGCACTTCCTGATTATTCGGTTTGACGCCCGCTTTGCGAGAAAAATGGAACGCACAGGGCAGGCCCAGTTCGCCCTCGAGGAAGTGTCGTAGACCTCGGGTGTATGTCTCAGTGGCAACGACGCCAAAGCTGGCGGTACCAAAGAAATCTTGGGTCACGGAACGCCACAGATCCCAAACCGGTTTCAGCGTGGTGTGCTTTTCCTGTTCGATGAACGGCTCGGGGTCGAGTCCCAATTCCTCGCCGAGTGCACGCAGGAATTTGGTTGTGCTATCGAGACCAATGGGTGCCTGAAAGTAGGGTGCTTCCAGCGCTTCGCAGAGCTTGCGACCGTATTCGCGATACAAACAGACGTTGGCATCGGCGTCCGCCAGGGCGACGATCTCGTCCAGCGGGCAACCCAGTGGAAAGATCATGTTGATCTCAGCCCCAATGCCCTCGATCAGCCGCTGGATCTCGGCGAGATCGGACGGCGTATTAAAGTAGCCGTAAGCGGGCCCAATGATATTCACGCGCTTCACTGCGGTGTCGGTTTTCTTGGCCTTGCGCTTTTTCGCCTTGGCTTTACCAAACTGATCCCAAAGCCAGACCAGAGCCCGGTCGGCGCTCTGCCACTGATCCTCATCAATGGTTCGCGGCAGGAATCGTTGAATATTGGTGTCTGTCGGTGTGACGCCGCCGCCAATCATTTCCGCAATAGACCCGGTCACCACCACGCTAGGTTTTTTGGGGTCGAGGGTTTGATGGGCGCGGCGCAACGCACCCTCTGTGCCGCGTTGCCCCAGTTCTTCTTCCGCAAGCCCTGTCACCACAATCGGTAACTCGTGGGGCGGGAGTGCATCGGTATAGTGCAGCACGGAGGTCACGGGCAAATTTTCGCACCCGACGGGACCATCGATAATGACCTGAAGGCCTTTGACCGCTGTGAACATGTACACCGAGCCCCAGTAGCCGCCAGCGCGATCATGATCGAGAACCAGCATTAGCTTGCCTCCCCCATACCATGGCGCTCGATAATCTGAGGTGTCCAAATGCCGCTCTTGGTGCCGCTGCCAACACCGGCAAAGAAAGATTCCATGGTCTGGAAGCGCTCTTTTCCGGCCAGCGCGGTATTGATTACCTCAGCCAGAGACCCGGCGCCGGCGACGCCCATCAAGGGGCGGGCCGAGATCAGGTTGGTGAAATACAGGCTTGGAATCGACAGCTCTTTCGCATGCTGTACGACAGGTGTGGTGCCAATTGCGATATCGGGCTCAAAGGTATCCATGGCGTATAGATCGTCCTCGAGCGACGCACGAAACTTGACGCTAACGCCATGCGACTCCAGCCATTCGCAGTCGTGGGCTGACCAATCAGATTTGGCGCAGGCTGTCCCGACGTAACGGACGTTGGCGCCGCTTTCAATAAGCAGTCGCGCGACGATCAGCTCTGATCCCTCGTATCCTGAGAGAGTGATCCTTGCATCGATCGGGTTGGCCTCAAGTACGCCGCGAATCGCAGAAAGTTGGGCATTGATCGCTGCATCAATTTGTTTTTGAGGGAGATTCAGCACGTTGCCAAGGTTGGCGAGCCAGTCACGAGTGCCGTCGACACCTACTGGCGCAGACCCCAATAGTGGGCGTCCGGCGGCTTTAAACTCTCTCGCAGTGGCAGCGTAGAAAGGATGCAGCATGGCCACTGCAGAGCAGTCCAGTGCCGCATACAGTTCGCGCCATTCGCGAGTGGGCACTACTGGCCCCGCTTTCAGGCCAAGAGGCTGCAGCATACGCCCAATGGTGATCGCGTCGACCGGAAAAATTTCGCCGACCATCGCCACCGTGGGTTCACTGTTCTCGGTATCAAGGCTGGCGGGTCGTGCTACCGGGCCTGCCTGAATCTCTGCGCGCGCATAGCCCAGCATCGCACCAGCGAGTACGTCTTTCGCCTCGGCATGAGTGGGCACACCAAAACCGGGAACATCGATACCAACAATGCGAACGCCGTTAATTTCTTTTGGGAGCAGATCCAGTGGCACACCGGAGGCTGTCGGGACGCAGAGGTTGATAATGACCACCGCATCATACTCATCAGGATTAGCAAGTTCGTGGACCGCTTCACGGATGTCCTCAAAGAGCTTGCCCGTGACCAGTGACTCGGAATCAAACGGGACGTAGCCAACGGTGCGCTTAGCGCCATAGAAGTGCGATGTGAACGTGAGGCCGTAAACGCAGCATGCCGACCCCGACAGTACCGTTGCAGTGCGACGCATACGAAGACCCACTCGGAGGGAACCAAAAGCAGGGCACATGCTCTGCGGCTGATCATGGGGCCCGGTTGGGTAATCCTTGTCATACTGCTCGAGCTGCGCGCTCTTGCCGGCCTTCGCGGCGGCATCGCGCATCACATCTTCGCCTGCATGGCAGCCTGCCGCCTGAGCGGTGGTGTCGGTATCGACAGCGATGACGGTATCAGACGCTGTCATAGATCACTTCCAGTGAGGGCTTGTTGAGGTGCTCGACGCTGCAAAGGTCTTCCAGGCTCGCGGGTTGCAGTACCACGTCGCGACCGACGGTGTCTCCGTCGAACAGCTCCAGTAACCCGTCTTGCGTAAGGGGTTCCGGTTTATGGGGGGGGGCCTCGCCCACATTAATGGCGAGCTCGCTGAAGAGCGAGCCCCACTCGCTTTCCGGGCGGCCAATGATCTCGTAGGAGGCACTTTTACGACGGATGTCGTCGTTCGCGGGGATCGAGGCGAGTTCCGGGATGCCTACCGCCTTACAGAAGGCCTGAGCCTGGCCGGCGCCATCGTCTTTATTGGTGACCATTCCAGCGACACCCACGTTGCCACCCAGCTTGCGGAAATACTCAACCGCTGAACAGACGTTGTTCGCGACGTAGAGTGACTGCAGATCATTAGAGGCAACCACAATCACTTTTTGGCACATGTCCCGGGCAATAGGGAGGCCGAAGCCGCCACAGACCACATCGCCGAGGAAATCTAGCAGCACATAGTCAAAGTCCCAGTCATGAAAACCGAGCTTTTCGAGCGTTTCGAAACCGTGGATGATGCCGCGCCCGCCGCAGCCGCGGCCCACTTCGGGACCGCCCAGCTCCATGGCAAAGACGCCGTCACGCTTGAAGCAGACGTCGCCCACCGACACTTCATCGCCCGCAGCTTTCTTCGCTGAGGCAGTCTCAATGATGGTGGGGCAGGCCTTGCCGCCAAACAGCAAAGAGGTGGTGTCACTTTTTGGGTCGCAGCCGATCAGCAGGACCTTCTTGCCTTGCTGGGCCATCATGTAGGAGAGGTTAGCTAGCGTGAAGCTCTTGCCAATACCGCCTTTACCGTAAATGGCAATGATCTGAGTTTTCGGTGCATCGTCTCCTGAAGAGGCCAGTAAATCGGCTCTCTCACCGGTTGATTCCAGACCCGGGTCATATAGCTTGGCACTCTGCGGTGCGTTCATGCGTCTCTCCAGTCGAGGACCATTTTCAGGCAGCGTGGATCAGAAAAAGCCTGTTGATAGGCGGTTTCAGCGCTGTCATAGGGATGGTCGTGGGTAATGATGCCGCTCAGTGACAGGTCTCCCCCTGAGACCAGTTCCAGAGCAGTTTGCATATCTTCGGGTTGCCATTCAGCGCTGATGCGGATGTCGATCTCGCGCATGAAAGCTGCCGGAAAATCAAATTCGATGGGTGCGGCATAAAAGCCTGCCAGTAACACCGTCGCACCTTTGGATAGGTGGTGAACCGCCTGATCAATAATGGTGCTGGCACCACTGACATCGCAGATACGTTGGTAATCTCGCCGGTCATCCTCTGCAGGGTCCAGCACGGGGTAGCTGTGTTCACCCTCTCGGCGCTCTGCCGAGGTCTCCCAGACGGTTGGGGTGACGTCATGGCGGGCCATGCAGGCCCTGGCTATCAGGCGGCCGAGTGCGCCGTGACCGATAATCAGCTCGGGTGCACCAAGGTCTTCGATACGTCGCAGGGCATGACAGGCGGTTGCAGCCAGCGCCAATAGCACGCCTTTCGATTCCATCTCTGAGGGCAGCAGTACCAGGCGCTCGGCGGGTACTACCAATGATCGGGCTGCGCCGCCGAAAAGACCTTGAACATCGGTAAATCCGCGACTGCCGGGAACGAATACTTGCTGGCCTACCTCGAGCTGTGTCGCGTCGCCGGAGGATACGACTCGGCCGACACTCTCATAGCCGGGCACTAACGGATACGCCAAGCCGGGGAAGGGTGGCATGCGCCCATCCCACAGCAACCTTTCGGTGCCCGTGCTGATTCCGGTCCAGTGGACCTCAACCACGCAATCTGTACTGTGGGGCTCGGGCAACTGGACAGGGCGTAAAGCCATCTTTCCTGGTTGCTCGAAAACCACCGCAGTGGATATTGCTCCCATGGCGGCGCTCTCTTACTTCTTCAGCTTTCTTGCTTATTTTTTCACCGCCAAGCACCGTTTTAGGGCGCTATGGCGATGGTATAACCATACTGTCAGTGTAAATTAACATTAAATACTGTCAAATAATACATACAACTGTGAATTTATCTTCGCGCGGGTGCCTTTTCTGCTACTAGCACTCGTGTCAGGGCAGGAATGGGGGTGTTGAATTCGCGAATACCGCTAAAACCCGCTGCCAGACACATGCCCTTGAGTTCGTTAGCCGTGCGGGGTCTTCCGCTGCCCATGGCCCACAGATAAAAACCAAAATAGGTATCGCCAATGGCTTCTGCGCCGGTCGTGCCGGCCATCGGCTCGGCGATCAAGAGGTGTCCGCCGGGCTTGAGCGCCTCGTGCAGCCGAGTCAGTAATGACACGACAGGCTCATCATCGTGGTCGTGTAATACCCTGATCAAAGAGAAGAGTTCCACGTCTTGCGGCAGGGGCGAGCGGAACATGTCGGTCGCTACAAAGCGGATGTCGCAGCGAGGGAACTGATTTTTTGCCTCGGAGACGACTTCGGGTAGGTCGAGTACGGTGGCGGTGATATCTGGATAACGCTTCTTCACCATTCGGGCGAAGTTGCCCGTCCCGCCGGCCACGTCAATGAGGCTTTGACAGTCATTCAGCGGATAGGTTTCGAGAATATGGTCCGAGATCAGCGCCAGTGAGCTACTCATAAGCTGGCTGTATTCGCGGTGCCCATCGTCGGGATTGTTGCCGCCCGGGACATAGCTCCAGTAGTCGCGGAGCCCGGTTTTATCCCGATGTCGAAGCAGTGCAAGAGGGTCTGCCAGGTCCCGGTACAGGACCTGGTGATGTTTGACCATATCGGCCACGGCGGGGTTACCCAACACCGAAGCGCCTAATTCCCCTACCATCCAAAAGCCCCGGGAGACTTCTTCGGTAAGCTTTAGCGCCTGTGCTGCTGTCAGCAGCGTGTGGGCTGCAGACGCTGTGAGACCACACATGGCAGCAACGGATTTAGTGGATTCGATTCTGCCCTGCAGTACGGCCAGTAGATTGCTTTGCACCACCGCGGTGAGCGTTTGCGTGTAGACAAAGCCGGCCGTTAGATGATGGAGTTCGACCGCTTTCTTGCTTGCAATTCGTCTCACAAACGGCGTGCGGGCGGCCCACTGCTGGAACTTGGTATTCGCGAGCAGTCGGTTGCGAAAAAGTCGCCAGCGGCACCGCCAGTCAGTGGGTGCGGGCTGTTGGTCAGGCCATGTATCGGGATCGGCTAGCATGGTTCAGGCGGCGGAGCGCCCCATTTTTTCGGGGACAAAGCGCGCCGATTGCGCCCGGACGAGCCGAACCAGGCTCTCCCTGCCAGCGCAGTAGGGGACGCTCTCAAGGCCTTCTTCCAGCAGCGATTTTAGCCGGTCAGTGGCGCCATCTAGGCCAATTTCATGCACCGCGTTGGGTCTGCCGAGTTTGGCGTCAATACCGACAGGCTTGCCGAGTAATTCAGCGTCGCCAATCGCATCTTTAATGTCATCCGCTACCTGGAAGGCTTCGCCAATACAGGCACCAAGATTCATCCAGGGGCCGGGGTCAACCCCGGCAGAGGCCGCGCCTGCGCAAGTAGCCGCGATAAATAGCGCGCCGGTCTTGGCGCGATGGTAACGCGCCACGTCGACGCTGGGCTCGCACTCCCAAGCCTGTCCGGCGGCAATGCCGTGAGGCGCGCCGACACCGCGCGCGAGAATAGAGAGTACCAGTGGAACTCGCTCTGCCCGCACATTATGGATCGCATGGACGGCCAGTGTCTGAAAGGCGGCCACGATGAGTGCGTCGCCCGTCAACACCGCGATTCGCTCGCCAAATTTGGCGTGCACTGACGGTTTTCCCCGACGTTCGGTCGCGTCGTCGAAGCAGGGCAGGTCATCGTGGACAAGCGATGCACAGTGGAGGAATTCCACTGCCGTTGCGGCGGCAGCCGCTAACGGTCGGTCGCTACTGTTATTGGCGAGCGCTACCGCCATGCAGAGCTGCGGCCGAACCCGCGCGCCACCGGGAAAAACCGCATATTCCATTGCCTGCGCAAGGAGCGGCGGGCACTGTGTCGTCGCGTGCTCTTCTAGGTAGCTTCGAATATCGTCTTCGCAGTCTAGTAACGGGTCCTGCATGGGCAGCCCTCCCCATACCGTCAAAATAATATGACAGTTTTTAATGTTATATTTACATGACAAACTACGCCACTCGGTGGTCGGGCGCAACCCCTATGAATCTTGATGTGACGATGCGGTCTACAACCCCCGCCAAAGCGGGTCTGGCCAATGCCGGGCTCGGATTTGAACGGCCCGTTCCCGACGGGGGTTATCGGTGGTGGTACATCGATGGCTTTAGCGATTGCGGGCGGTTTGGTATGACGATCATCGGATTCATTGGCAGCGTCTTCTCGCCTTACTATTACCGGGCGCGACATCACGGTAACGCCACGGCGACCAATCACGTCAGTCTCAATGTCATTCTCTACGGACCCGAAAAGTCCCGTTGGTGTATGACAGAGCGCGGTGCCGGGGCTCTGGAGCAGGCTACAGATCGGCTCAATATTGGTCCCAGTGCGCTGCGGAGCACCACCGAGGGTCTGGTGATCGATATTGCAGAGCGCGCCACACCCTTTGGGCAACGTGTCGCCGGTCAGGTCAAACTGGCGTTTGATAGGCCTACGGAGAGCTGTTTTGAATTAGATGCTGCGGGTGATCATTGGTGGTGGCCTATCGCGCCCATTGCTCGCATTGACGTTGCGATGGATCGTCCGGACCTGCGCTGGTCTGGCCCCGCCTACCTCGATTCCAACTTTGGTGCGCGACCGGTCGAGACGGGCTTTCACTCCTGGAACTGGTGTCGTGGACACGGCCCGACGGGTGACTGTCAGATTCATTACAACACCCAGCTGAGGGCCGGGGGTGAAAAATGTCTGTCACTGTCGATCGATGAATGGGGGGAAATAGAGCGCGTGGATTCGCCTGACCTGCAGCAGCTGCCGCGGGGCCCAGTTTGGCGGGTGGCTCGGCCCGCGCGTTTGCCCGGCGCGGCCGTCGATAGTCTGACAACGCTCGAGGACACGCCTTTCTATACCCGCTCGCAAATCCACACTGCAGACGGACATTTTATGCACGAGAGTCTCGACCTGACGCGATTTTGTCAGCCCTGGGTGCAGTTGCTGTTGCCGTTTCGGATGCCCCGGCGGAGGTGATGGGGCTAGTCGTGCTCGGGAGGCTGCGTGTGAGTGGCCATCTCGTCGCGTTGTTTCATCACGATAAAGAGCTCCAGCATCCACGCCGCACTGGGTGCGAAGCGTCGAGGGTGGGTCATACGCTGCCACTCTTCTGTTCGCGGCAAAGTATCAATCAAGAACTGGTTTTCTGGCCCACAAGGTTCTCGCAGTAGATCGGGTGCCGGCGCAGCGCTGCGAATCAATCCCAGCAGGATCAGACATTTTCGCGCCCTCGAGACAATCGCGCGCTGACTGATCGGGTCATAGTCATTGGCGACCACAGTCTGCCCGATCTCAGCATAGAGGCGTCGTGCGGCAAAAATGCCCGGCCGACAACGGCGGGGCAGTTGGCGGATACCTTCGTCTGCCAACCGATAACGGCGACTCGCCTCTGCGAGCATTCGGCGGAGCACGGCAGTAAGTTGCGGGCTGGGTTGAGGGTTGCGCAGGAACGCCTCGGGATCGATGCCGTGCTCGCGAAGCAGATCACGGGGCAGATAAAGGCGACCGGCGCGAGCGTCCTCGCCGACGTCGCGGCAAATATTGGTGAGCTGCATGGCAACGCCCAAGTCTGCGGCGCGGGCGAGGGTGTCGTGATCCTTAACGCCCATCAGCACAGCCATCATGACGCCGACGGTACCCGCCACTCTTGCGCCATAGTCACAGACCTCTTCCAGCGTATGGTATTCCCGGCCCTCTGCGTCCCACTCGAAACCTTCGAGCAGCGCATCGAGGAGTCCTCTGGGAAGTTGGTGGTCAATGACAATCTGACTCAGTACTCGATCCACTGAATGGTTTTTCGGTTGTCCGTCATAAATCAGATCGAGACGATGATGCAGGATGGTCAGAGCTTCGCGCGGGTTGTCGCCAAGATCCACGAGGTCGTCCGCAATGCGGCAGAACGCGTACAGGCCGCAAGCCGACTCGCGCAGCCTCCAGGGCAAAAACTGGGATGCGATGTGAAAGGAGCGGGAGCCATGACAGAGCAGGCGCCGACACTCACTCATATCGGTGTGGGGCGTGCTGATCTGATGGTCGTTACGCACGGTGTGGAACTGCCGCCGGAATCAGTTGGTCTATCACTTTGGCCGAAGAGATGACCGCGGGCATGCCCGCACCAGGGTGGGTGCCGGCGCCGACCAAATGCAGTCCCTCGATATCTTCGCTTCGGTTGTGGGGCCGGAACCACGCGCTCTGGGTAATACGGGGTTCAAAGCCAAATCCGGCGCCCTTGAAAGAGTTGAGTCGATCTTGAAAGTCTTGAGGGGTGAGCAGCCGCGAGGTCACAATCTTGTCTCTTAGCCCGGGCAGCATGGTCTCTTCCAGACGCTGGCAAATCCGCTGCTTGAAGGTCTCAGCGTAAGTGGGCCAATCAACGTCGGCATCCAGGTGCGGCACGGGCACCAGCGCGTAAAACGCATCGCAGCCCTCTGGTGCGAGAGAGGGGTCTGTCTCTGTCGGTCTATGGAGATACAGACTAAAGTCTTCGGCCAGCACCTTGCGCTTGAAAATATCATCCAGCAGGCCGCGATACCGTGGTCCGAGGATGACAGAGTGGTGGGGTACATCCGGATACTGGCCTTGGGTGCCGAAGTACCAGACAAAGAGCCCATTGGAATAATGCGAGCGCTCAATCTTTCGGTTCGTCCAGCGCTTGCGATGCTCGGGCTGAATCAGATGGCGGTAGGTCCACGCCGCGTCGGCGTTTGATACCACCAGATCGCTTTTTAGCGTTCGGCCATCACGCAGACGGACGCCACGAACCGCGCCCTGCTCAACGAGAATCTCCTCGACCTCGGCATTGCACTCAATTTTGCCTCCCTGACCCTCGATCAGTGAAGCCATGCCTTTTACGATGCTGCCGGTGCCGCCCATTGCTGACCACACACCATAGCGTTGCTCTAGAAATGAAATCAGCGTGTACACGCTCGTGACGGAGAACGGATTGCCGCCAATCAGCAGTGGGTGGAAGCTCATGGTCATGCGAAGTTGGGGGTCGCGAATGTAGCGAGAGACCAGCTGATAAACGCTGCGGTCACTGCGCAATCGAATCAGCTGGGGCATGAACTGAAACAGAGCGGCCAGAGAGTCGAACGGTTTGTCGACGAGGCCCTCAAAGCCCACCTTGTAGCGCTCCTCGCTGGCTTTGAGATAACGCTCGTAGCCATCGGCGTCGGCTTCGCAGAATGTTTTGATCTGCTCAATGTTGCGCGCCTTGTCTCCGGAGTAGTCAAAGGTGCGGCCGTCGTCGAAGCGCAGTCGGAAGAACGGATCCATGGGGCGCAAGTCCACGTCATCCGAAAAGTTTTTGCCGCACAATGCCCACAGTTCTTCGAGTAGGAAGGGCGCCGTGACAATGGTAGGGCCTGCATCAAAGGTGAAGCCGTCCTGCCGATAGACGTAAGCACGGCCGCCCGGTGAATCCAGCTTTTCGAGCATATGCACGCGGTAGCCTTTAGCGCCCAGCCGGATAGCTGCCGCCAGACCGCCAAACCCCGTGCCAATGACCAGCGCAGTCGGTCTGGGGTCAGTCGTCTCTAGCGAACGAAACGCTGATTCCGCAATATTCATATAAATCAGACACTTTATTTGTCATATATATTAGACAGTGTAGCAGTGCTGCGTGGGGGTGCACAGCTTTTGTTTTCCCATCTTAAGACCCGTTTCGAGACGCGGATGCGGCAACCATTTCGCTGAACAGCTGTTCAAAAACGTCCGGTGCTTCTTCGTGCGCGAGATGACCCAGCTCGGGAACCAGAACGGTTCGCCCGCGCCGTAACTGACTCGCGACAGAGGTGCTCCTTTCAGGCGGGATGGTGCGGTCTCCCTCTGCGGCGGCCAGCCACACAGGCATATCAAGCCGGGATAAGGCGGCTACCAGTGGGGGAAGATCCCAGCCCGCCATCATTCGAATGGTCCCCGCAATATGCTCGGGGTTACCGAGCAGCACGTCGTAACACCGCGACATCGTCGGATCGACGGAGGATCCGGTGTCGGCGAGCATGGAGCCGGTTGCGCGCCAGCGCAGTGCAGGAGAGGCCAGTACCTTGGGTAGCCACTGATTGCCCGCCAACCAGCGCGCGGCTTTGCTAAAAATGGGTGCGGCGCCCGCCCCGAAGGGGTTGAAGGCGGCGTTGATGCAGAGCATCGCTTCGGGGGGCGAGGCAGTGCGCATGCGTATTGGGCGGCCAGTGCGGCCCCCGCCGAATGCCCGATCACCCAGCGGGGGACGGCGCCGAGGGTCGTGAGCAGCGATTCGAGGTAGTTGGCAAAGGGCACCAGTCCCACGGCATCGGTCGGCAGTAACGACGAGAAGCCCTGACCCGGAAGGTCGGGTGCAATGACGCGGTAGTGGGTGCTGAGGCGTTCCGCCAGTTCCGCGAAGGAATGGCTGGATGCGCCCGCGCCGTGCAGCATTAATACGTCGTCGCCGCTGCCGCTCACTTGCACATGGAAATCGAGCTCTGCGGCGCGGACGAACTGGCTGGTGGCCGCTCGCGGCCAGAAGTCAGCAACGGCCTCCCAGGCGGCTCGAGAGGTCATGTGCTCGCAGCGCGAATGGCGCGGTTAAGGGTGTGGGCATCAGCTTTGGGTAGCGCGATATACGCGCCATGAAGCGCATCGGCGAGTTCCTGTGCCCGCGGTTGTGGGCGCTGCGCAGTGTCGATGACCAGTGCATTGGCAGGGCTCGCCGCCAGCACGCGAGCGGCGGCAAGGGCATCTTGCGTGCCGGCCTCCCGATTACGGGTGCCATCGCGGGCCACATTGGCGGCGCCATCGGTGAGGATCACGTATTGCATCGTGGTGCCCTGTTTGCTCGCGCGCTCCACCATCTCGCGGGTCAGATCCAATGCGGCAGCCATGGGTGTGGCGCCACCGCCTGGCAGCGCGGCAAGGGCTTTCTTCGCGCGCACCAGAGAGCGGGTAGGCGGCAGCAAGAGTTCCGCGGCCTCGTCTCTGAACGCGATCAATGCGACCTGATCCCTTCGGACGTAACAATCTGCGAGCAGCAGCTCAACCGCGCCTTTAGCCTCCGCCAGTCTTTGCAGCGCAGCCGATCCCGAGGCGTCCACGACAAAGAGCGTCAGTGTTTCACGGCGCTGCTGAAAGCGGGTGAGATGAATGTCGTCGCGACGGATTTGCAGCTGGCGCGGCATTTCCTGATTCGGATTTTCACTTTGCTCGCGCCGACGGAACAATTGCCAGGGCGCGGCGGCCCGCAACGTAGCGAGAATATTGACCCGTCCACCGCGTCGATAATCACCGCGGAAAACCCCGGTTGGCCGCCCTCGATTCTGATGCCGGTGCTGAGCGCCCGCGCTGCCGGTGCTACTTTGTCGCAAGCGCGCCGCGCGAGTTTGCAGTTGCTCCAAAAGGCCCTCGGGCAGCTGTGCGAGAGCGGCTTCAAGCAAGCGTTCTTCCTCGGGCGGCGGCTGTTCCGCAACGGGCGGTGTGTCTGCCTCGTCGGTTTGCTCCGGTTCGTTCTCTGGCTCGGGCGGAGGTGGCTCCGTCATGTCGGGCAGTTGCCTCGCTCTCGGCAACAGGCACAGCCGAAAGGCTCGTGCCACATCTTCCTCTTCTACAGTGTGATGCTGCCGGAGCGCGGCCGAGGCGCGCGCGACTTTGACGGCCGCCAGTGTCGAACGGGGCGAGTCAATTCCCAGTGACAGACTGAGCGAGGCGAGCGCGCTCAGGTGTTCATCATGTATTGACACCGAGTCGAGACCCGGCTGAGCGCGCTCGACATCGCGACGTTTGAACCACTCGTCATCGACGTCATGAATGCCCAGCGTCGTCATATCCAGCGCCAGACCAAGACGGTCTGTGAGTGCGGCATGGGCGGATTCTTCTTCCGTCCCCTCGTCGGTCGCGATCAGCGTTATACGAGCGCGCGTTTTTGCTTCGATGCCGTCACGCGCAATCGCGATCACGCCGTCATCGAGTGCGGTGCAGAGGTGGTGCACGGTATTGCGCGGCAGTCGCTCGGCCATGGCGGCGATCACCAGTTTGCCATTGCATTCACCCAGCATGCCGGTTTCGGCAACGGGCTTACCATGCTGTAGCGTGGCGCCCAGATCGATTCCACCCAAGAGTCGCCCTTCAGGAATATTTGCGGGGATCTTGCGCAGATACGGTTGCGCCGACAGCTGCCTAACGCGATCCAGCCAATAGTCTCGTACCGGACCCGGTGGCGCGCGCAGGTGCACTCCACCGAGCTCTGGGCCGATCAGTGAGAGGAGCGCGGCGGTCCACTCGGCGTCTGCCCAGGGGGAATCTGTTTCAGTCGCCACCATCTTCAACGGTATCTTCGAACAGTTCGGTGATGACGCGTTCAACCCGGATGTCGGCGCTGGATTCATCGAGCGGATCGCGACGCAAACGGTGACGCAGGACGGAGGGGGCGATCGCTCTCAGGTGCGCGAGTGTTGCTACGGTCTTGCCCTCAAGCGCCGCCAGCGCTCGAGCACTGCGCACTAGCGTCAGCTCGCCGCGCAGGCCGTCGGTGCCCAGTGCAAGACAGAGTCTAGCAGCGGTCTCCAGCAGGACTGCGGGGGTGTCGACGTCATCCAGTGCGTCTCTCGCTCTCTTGAATTTTTCGGCGCAGGGCGCTCTCTTTGCGCGCCCACTTTTTGCGGAACGCGCTGCGGTCCTGATCAAATGCTTCCCGCAGACGGATGATATCGACGCGCGTGGGCACATCTGAAGGCGTTCGCACATCGACTGACAGACCGAAGCGGTCCTGCAGCTGGGGACGCAGCTCCCCCTCTTCTGGATTACCGCTACCGACCAGCACAAATTGCGCAGGGTGACGAATGCTGAGTCCTTCGCGTTCGACCACGTTCTCGCCCGAGGCGGCCACATCGAGGAGTGCATCGACAATGTGATCCTCCAGTAAGTTCACCTCGTCGACATAGAGAAATCCGCGATTGGCTTGAGCGAGCAGGCCAGGCTGAAAGGCTTTCTCGCCATTTACCAAGGCCCGCTCTATATCCAGCGCACCCACCACACGGTCCTCGGTTGAGCCCAATGGCAGATCAACAACGGGTATGGTCATGGCCTTGGCGTCGGGGGTGTCCGAGGGCTTGCCGCATTGCGCGCAGAGCCCGGGTCGCGGTGCCTCGGGATCACACTGATAAAGGCAGTCCCTCACCACGTCAATTTTGGGGAGCAGCGCAGCCAGTGCCCGGATAGTGGTCGATTTGCCCGTGCCGCGTTCTCCCAGCACCAGCACGCCGCCGATGCCTGGATCGACGGCTGCAATCGTTAACGCGCGTTTCATATCGTCCTGAGCGACGATAGCGGTAAACGGATAAGCGATACTCATCATGCCCCCTGTTGCGACCAAACGGGTTGTCCGCAAGCCTTGCATCACAAATGTGAATCAAGACCTACCCGTGTGGGTGGCCGACAACTTATACTAATATGCTGTCACATGTCATTGATGGTTATACCATGGCCAAACCACTGCAGCCCGCTTTGGACGCGGAACAATTTGCGTTTCCGCTGAACGGGGGGGTGACCCTCAGGGGCTATCGTGGAGAGGTCACCGAAGGCACACCGCTGGTGCTCCTCCACAGCATTAACGCTGTGCCGAGCGCAATGGAAATGCGCCCTTTATTTGAGTATTACCGCGACAAGCGGGCGGTTTGGGTGCCCGATTTACCCGGCTTTGGCTTATCGGATCGACCGGCTGTGCATTATACCAGTGGCCTTTATGCCCGCTGGCTCACGGAATGGCTAGACAGCCTCGGTGCCCCCGCGGATGTTGTCGCGTTATCGCTGACTGGCGAGTTCATGGCGCGGGCGATCCTTGAGCAGGGTGCGAAGGTGCGAAGCCTGAGCCTGATTTCACCTACCGGGATGGGTGTTCGTGCGCCGCCCTCCGCACCAAATGGATCACGAATCGATCGGTTCCTGTCGTCGCGGTGGGTTGGCCGGCCGCTGTTTTGGCTCCTGACCAGCAAGCTGAGCATCCGATGGTTTTTGGGAAAAGCCTTTGTAGGGGCTACGCCGGAGCATATGCTGCGCTACGCTCTGGAAACGGCGAATCAGCCCGGCGCACATTACGTGCCCCTAAAATTTCTCACCTTCAGTCTGTTTACCGAGCAGGCGATCACGCGGCTCTACAGTCGCCTGAAGCTGCCCTGTCTGGTGCTCTATGATCAGGATCCCAATATTGGGTTTGAGCGTATGTCAGAGCTCACAGACGTCCACAGTAACTGGGTTGCAAAACAGCTGGTGCCGAGTCTGGGCCTACCCCATTGGGAGCTGCCGGCAGAGACGATCGAAGCGCTGGAAGATTTTTGGTCGCCGCCGGAGCGGGGTGCCCTGGGCTCAGGAGATATCGCGGAGTACGGTGCGCGCCGCGAGTCGGCCTGACAGCGTTGCCATCGGTACGCCGGGTCCGGGATGCACGCTGCCTCCCGAGAGATACAAGCCCTTTAATCGACTGCGGGCGCCCGGTCGGGTAAAGCTCGACCAGATACCGTGCGACGCGCTGCCATAAAGCGAGCCGCCGCTTCCCGGGAAACGGCCGTGCCAGTCGGTGGGTGTGGTGCTCACGCAATCGCTGTCCCCGAAGCTAAGACTGAGGCCGCAACGATCCAGCACTGCCAGGGCGTTGTCTCGCGTGCGCGCCACGTCGTCCTCCGCCCAAACCTGCCGATCGCCATCGGCGGGGGCATTGACCAGCATGAGCATGCGCTCGGCGCCGTTGAGCGATCCGTTGGGCCCCCGATCCTGGGCGCAGAGATACACGGTGGGCTTGGTGGGGACGTTGCGCTTCTCAAAAATGGTATTGAACTCGCTCGGGTAGTCTGACTCGAAGAACACATTGTGGTGATCCAGCTCAAAGCCCGAGCTGCTGCCCTTAATGCACCAGGTGAGGGCCGAGAGGGCGCGGTTTTGTACCGGTCGTGGTTTCACCGCGCGCATGGCTTCCCGACCCAGCTGTCCGGTTGCCAGTGCATTGGTGTCACCGTTGAAGACCACGACGTCGGCTGGCAGTGACGTGCCATCCTCTAGACGCACGCCCGCGGTCTTTCCGCCCTTTACGAGAATTTCGCTGACATGGGTATTGAGGTGCAGGTCGATACCCAATTCCTGCCCAAGAGCGGCCATCGCGCCCGCAAGGCGATGCATGCCCCCGTCCACAAGCCAGACGCCTTCCAGCTCAACGTGCGCAATGAGCATCAAGGTAGCCGGGGTGCTCAGAGGGGAAGAGCCCACATAGGTTGCATAGCGGGCAAACAGCTGCTGCAACCGCTCGTCAGAGAAAAAGCCGCCGAGTGCGCGCCAAAGACTGGGTGTCGGTCTGGCAGCCATCAGCGAGCTGGGGTGATGTTGTCGTAAGACACGACCGACCAGCGACACGGGGTTGGGTTTGGAGTCGGTCATGAACGTTTCAGATAGAGTCTGATGGATGCGTGCACTTTGCGCGTAAAAGCGCTCAAAGCCGATGGCATTTTCCCTGCCCGCAAAGTCTTCGATGGTCTGTCGTGAGCGCTCGGGATCCGGGTGCAGGTCCAAAAGGCCGCCGTCACTCCAGGCGTGCCGGGCGATGATGGGGCTCTCGAGAAGCGTCAGGCGGTCAGTCAGCGAGGCGCCTGCGTCGGCAAACAGGCTCTCGAAAATAGAGCGCATGGTCAGGACCGTAGGTCCGCCATCTATCTGGCGATCATCGACCGTCCGGGCATGCATTTTGCCTCCCGGTGCGGCGGCACGTTCCAGCATCGTGACGCGAAATCCGGATCGGGCGAGATCAATGCCGGCGGCCAGGCCTCCGGCGCCCGCACCAATGACAATGGCATGACGGTCGGTCATGGGCGGCCCCCAATCCAGTAAGGGCGCAATCCGAGATTCATTGTCGTCGATGGATTCATACACTGCGCCACTTGCGACCAGCAGGTCGAGTGACAGCGCGTTGGTGGTAAATGATGAGAGTGAGTCCGACCACCAGTGGCACTGCCCACAGCCCGGGCTGCAGCGCGAGTTCTGGTATCAGCCGCACTGCGCCAAAAGCAAAAAAAGCGGTGTACACCGAGATGCCTGCGCCAACCAGACACTTGATGTGCTCCTTGATGCGATCAGTCGGCAAAGGCTGCGGTTTATAGAGGAACCAAAGATTGGTCGCCACGGTAGCGAAGCCCACCATTGAAATTCCCATCATCATGGGCTCTGCGTCGATGACCCCGCGTGCGAAACAATTTGTCGACACAACGGTCAGCAAGAGTTGTGACAGCAGGTTATGCCAGGCCCGGTTAAGCCGATGATTACGGGCATTGCGCAGGCTGAGCCAGCCTTGCCAGGCCAGATTGATCGTGAGCGTGGCGAGGTAGAGCATCATCCAGCCGAAGATGTTGGTGATGGCTCGTGAGTCAGCGAAGACCGGGTGCTCGGCGAGGTGGGGGTGGGTTCCCAAGGGATCTGACAGGGTGGTCAAGCTGATCGCAACGGCGGTAAATCCCGTGGCGATCATCGATTGCACAAAGAGCGTGCCCGCGCGTCGGTGCAGTGTGCCACCCTTTTTCCCCGCGATTGGTATCCACACCACGATGAGGCCCACCGTCCCGGTCGCGATGTGCACAACGACCAGCCATTCGAAAAGGGTGTGGGTCGACAGCATCACATGACCCCCCCATACTGCGATGAACGAATCGGAAGACTCAGATGACCGCGTCGGACCTTTATATTCCCCCCAAGCCACTCTCGCTCTGGTCTGTTGTGGCGTTGGCGCGGGTCATGTGGAAGGGCGACGGCAATTTGCTTGAGCTGCTGCCAGCAGCGGCGTATCACTTTGACGTGGGTAATCTCGGCTACTCTCGGCGCTCGACCGTGCTGTTTAACCAGCCCGAAGCCGTGCGCGAGATCATGCGCGATGCCGACGGCGTTTTTCCCAAAAGTGACCTCATGGTCAGTGCGCTGGAGCATCTCATTGGCGACAGTATCTTTGTCACCGATGGTGAGCGCTGGAAGCGTCAGCGGGCGATGATTGATCCGGCCTTTTCGCACATGCGCATCAGCCACGCCTTCGGAGCGATGAAGGCCGCGGTCGACGACCACTTGACGATACTGCGCGAAAAGGCGGATGCCGGAGAGGCGTTTTCTCTCGATCTTGCAATGAGCCACCTGACCGCCGATATCATTTGTCGCACCGTTTTCTCCACTCCACTGCAATCCGGTGTAGCGGTCGATGTCTTCGAGGATTTCACGTTGTTCGAGCGTTCCGCAGTGCAGGTGGACGTCATGCGACTGATCTTCAAGCCGGCCTGGAGTGATATTCCTCAGCCCCCTGAAGTGCTGGCTGCCTGCGAACGTATCCGGCGTCATCTCGGCACATTGGTAGATTCCCATCTCGACGATCCCGGGGCCTTCGACGATATCGCCAGCAGTGTGATTTCGGCGCGAGATCAGGAGACGGGGGAGCCGTTCTCTCGTGAAGCGTTGATTGATCAGCTGGGCGTGTTTTTTCTCGCCGGCCACGAAACCACGGCCAGCGCCCTCACCTGGGCGTTTTATATCCTTGCGGATCAACCCCAGTGGCTGTCGCACCTCCGCGAAGAAATTGCTGCCGTGGTCGGTGATGCGCCGGTGACCTTCGAGCACACTCGACAACTTCCCCTCACCAAGGCCTTTTTCAAGGAGACGCTGCGCCTTTATCCGCCCATCACTTTTATGCCGCGCGTCGCACTGCGCGAGGCCACGGTAGCTGGACGACGCCTGCGCAAAGGCGCGCTGGTCATGATCGCGCCGTGGACCCTGCACCGGAACGGCAAGTGGTGGTCTGATCCGCATGCCTTCAGACCTGAGCGTTTCCTGCCTGAAAATGAGGATGCTCTGATACAGGGCGCCTATATTCCTTTCGGTCAAGGGCCGCACACCTGCGTTGGAGCGGGCTTTGCACAAACTGAAAGCGTGCTGATTCTGGCTGAGCTGGTGCGCCAGTTTGACTGGCTGCTCAGCCCCGGTCAGACCGTTCGGCCTGCAGCGCGCATGACCACCCGCCCGGCAGATCAGGTCATGCTTCACGTTCGTCACCTCGCTGCATAGCGTCGGCTTGAGCCGCGTCATGGGGTGTGAACCAATGCCACGCAATGTCGCACTGGCTGGCATCGCCAATGGGCATGCGTTCGGTGATGGAGCGCCAGATGAATTCCCAGCAAAGCGGCGTCATGAGCAAAAAGGGCAGGGGGTCGCGCCACGACCAGACGGCATCGCGTGATACCAGTAGGTCTCGTCCGCAGCGCGCCAGTTCGGGGAGCTGAAGTCGCAGCAAATGCTTATAGGCCTCGGTCAGTGTGGAGTAGCTCCACTGCGCCCGCTTGCCCGCGGGGCTAATGGGCGCGGGGCCGGTTGCCTCGCCCATCACCGCGGCGCCCAGCCACGCCTCGTCGATAAAATGGACGCCGCTACTCAGACGCGGGTTGCATTCGATCCCCCAGGGTATGCCGCTGCGGTCGAGGATAAAATCGAAGCTGATAAAGCCCGTTACCTGAGTGTCGCTGAGAAATCGCTCGATCCATTGCTTCACTGAAAACGGCGTCGGTGCGCTTTGAAATCCCACTGCTACCGTGCCGCTGTGGGTGCTGCCGCGGTAGCTGGCGGTGGTTCTCACCTCGCCGTCATCGACCCAGCTCAGCGTGTACAGGTGATTGCCCTCAACCTTTCGCTGCAACAACATGTCGGGAGACGGTGCGGGAACGTTGCTGCCTTGTGCGATGAAGGAGACGGCGGTGCCGGAGCAGCCTCGCCGTGGTTTGACCACGCACTCGGTCTGGCGAATCAGAGCTCTCGCTTCGGGATCAGCAGTGGTATAGACGGAAGGCGCGGTCACGCCCCGGCTGATGGCGTGTTCCACAAAACGCAACTTGTCATGCCACTGCGCTATCCAGCGGGCCGAAGGCCCCTGATAGCGCACAGACTGGGGCAAGCGCGGCACAAGATTCGCCACGTGACACACCTCTTCCGAGCCGGGGATGAGATCCGTCACCTGTTCCCGTTCGATGATATCGAGAATGTCCTGCTCCCAGGCGGGGAGGTCCGTATTGGGCGCCGTGACGCAATAATTTTTGGCGACGGCTCGACTCACCGAGCCCAACTGGCGCCTGAGCGGGTCCGCCACAATAACGCGAACGCCATGGCGATGAAGCGCCCGCGCCAACGTTAATGCTGTGGGAAAACGTCCAACTGTCAGTAATGCGGTTCTAGCCACTTTCCTGAGCCAATACTGCCCCCTTGTAGCAATAGGTGTACTGCATTTATGTCTAATAAGCTATACATAACTTTACACAGCGAGACGAAGTGCCGAGCCACTTGCACTAGCGATCATCGGCTCATCCTGACGTTGACAGCGAACGCGACTCATGCAGCCGGAATCGGCACGGGTTTTTGTTACGGGGGGCGCAAGGTCTGAGTAAGACGTTCGCGGCAAAATTGCGTAACAAACCAGCGCACCGGGTTCAGATTTTGTCCTGAGTCGCCTGGAGACGAGCGAACCGGGGCGCTGTTATCCCCGAGCGGGGTACGTTATCGTGCCCGCCCTTGTACCGACACACAATTGAGACCACATTATGAACGCCAAAGTCGATTTGCCCGGGCACGCCCAGTACCCCACGTTGTTCTCCCCGCTCGATCTTGGTCACACACAATTGCGCAATCGCTGCATCATGGGTTCGATGCACACAGGGCTCGAGGAGCAGCCCGATGGGTTCGAGCGAATGGCCGCGTTCTATGCAGAGCGGGCAGAGGGTGGTGTAGGCATGATTATCACAGGGGGAATCTCGCCGAATGAGGAAGGCGGCCTGGTCCTGAAAGGCGAGGATGGCAAACCCTTGGCTGCCGCCTCTAAATTGAATACCGAAGAAGAAGCGGCAGGACACCGTATCGTGACCGATGCGGTCCACAACGCCGCACCCGATTGCAAAATCTGCCTGCAGATTTTGCATATGGGGGCTTTGGCCTACAACGAAGGCGCGGTAGCGCCGTCACCGGTGCGTTCAAGGATCGGCGCCTTCTCGCCCAACGAGCTCGACGAAGCGGGTATCGAGAAGCAAATCGTTGATCACGCACACTGTGCAAAGCTTGCGTTGCAGGCCGGGTACGACGGCGTCGAGATCATCGGTTCGGCGGGTTATTTGCTCTCTACCTTTCTCGTAGAAAAAACCAACCAACGCACTGATCAATGGGGCGGTAGCTACGAAAATCGGATGCGTTTTCCGGTTGAGGTGGTGCGTCGAGTCCGCGAGACGGTCGGTCCAGACTGTATTGTTATTTTCCGCATTGCGGCAATGGATATGCTCCAAGGAGGGATGAGTTGGGATGAGATCGCCCTGTTGTCCAAAGCCGTCGAGGCTGCGGGCGCATCGATGATTTCAACCCATTTCACTTGGCACGAATCCCAGGTGCCGACGATTGCCACCATGGTGCCACGGCGCGCCTTCACCGGGGTGACCAAGCGGGTGCGTGACGAGGTTTCGATACCGGTGATTACCTCGAACCGCATCAACATGCCGGACGTGGCAGAGGCGGTGCTGGTTGATGGCGACGCAGATCTGGTCTCAATGGCGCGGCCGATGCTGGCTGATGCCGAGTTGATGAAAAAAGCGGCCGAGGGTCGCGAGCACGAGATCAATACCTGCATCGCCTGTAATCAGGCGTGTCTCGATCACACGTTTGCAATGAAAACCACGTCTTGCCTGGTCAACCCGCGAGCTTGTCACGAGACACAGCTCAAGTGGGGACCGGCTACGGTGACTAAAAATATCGCTGTGGTCGGTGCAGGGCCCGCAGGGTTGGCCTATGCAACCGTGGCCGCTGAACGTGGTCATGCTGTGACGCTATATGACGCGGCCGATGAAGTGGGTGGGCAGTTCAATCTGGCCAAACAGGTGCCGGGCAAGGAGGAGTTCCATGAAACGCTCCGCTACTACCGCGCGATGCTCGAGAAATATGACGTCACGGTGAAGCTGGGGCAGCGGGTCGACGCAGATCAATTAAGTGACGCAGGCTTTGACCATGTGGTGGTTGCGACAGGTATCAGTCCCCGAGTGCCGCAAATCCCCGGCATTGAGCACGAAAAAGTGGTGGGGTATATCGACGCGATCAAGGGTAACAAGCCCATCGGTAAAAGGGTCGCCGTGATTGGCGCCGGCGGCATTGGGTTTGACGTGACAGAGTTAATTACTCACGAGGGAACCAGCTCTGCACTCGATATCAATTTGTTTGCCCAGGAGTGGGGCGTCGATTTTGAAAATCATCCCCGCGGCGGCGTGACGGGCGTTGAGCCCGTGATTAACAAGGCTGACCGAGAGGTGTGGCTCATGCAGCGCAAGGAGACCCCGGTGGGACGTGGCCTGGGTAAAACCACCGGCTGGACCAAGCGTCTCTTGTTGAACCGGCGCGGTGTCAACATGGTTAATGCGGTGGATTACGTGCGTATCGACGACGACGGCTTGCACGTGTTGTTGGGCGGCCAACCGAAAACTTTTGAGGTCGACACGGTCATTTTGTGCGCGGGTCAGGAGCCGGAGCGCAGCCTGTTCGATGCGCTGGAGAAAAAAGGTTTATCGGTGGATCTTGTGGGCGGCGCTTTTGAGGCGGTAGAGCTTGACGCTAAAACCGCGATCAATCAGGCGACTCACCTTGCAGCGGCGGTATGACGTTAACGGCCTTTTGAGCTGATCAGCGGCAAGCAGTCGCGCAGTTGGGTTCACGTTACGTGACAGCTGTGCCTGATGCTGGCACTCTGCGCGCCGATACGCCGCTTCGTTTTTTAAATAGAGAGGATTAACGCCCATGGCCCGTTGGGAATGCATCGTCTGCGGACTGATTTACGACGAGAAAGAAGGTTGGCCTGAAGATGGTATTGCCCCCGGCACAAAATGGGAGGACGTGCCGGAGGATTGGACCTGCCCTGACTGTGGTGTGGGTAAGGACGACTTCGAACTCATTCCCGGCTCTGATGACGAGAGCGATGCCGACGCCTCTGCCGAGGGCGGCTTCGGAAGACAGCGCCAGCGCGCGATCTGTTGTGGTAATTGGGTCGGGTCTTGCAGGTTACGGCCTGGTGCGTGAGCTGCGTCGCAAGGACGACGCCGTGGCCATTACCGTGCTGACGTCTGATGGCGGTGAGGGCTACTCGAAACCCATGATTTCAACCGGCTACACCAAAGACCTTAACGCCGACAAGCTGGCGGCGCAGAGTGCTGAGGAATTGGCAGAGCAGCTGAATGTCTCGGTTCGGATTCGCACCCGGGTCGCCAGTATCGATACGCAGGCACAGGTGGTTCATTTGGAGGGTGGCGAAGCGCTGCCTTACAGTGAGTTGGTGCTGGCGTTGGGGGCTGAGCTGATTCGGCCGCCCATCGGGGGTGATGCCGCTGATGAAGTGCTCGGGGTGAATGACCTCGATGACTACCGTCGCTTTCAGGACCTGCTGGCGGCAAAAGGTGCCAAGAAAATTGCCATTATTGGTGCCGGCCTGATCGGTTGTGAATTCACCAACGATCTATTGAACGGCGGGTTTACGGTCGAAGCAGTCGATCCCATGGGCTGGTGCTTGCCGACCCTGCTGCCGGAGCAGTCCGGGCGAGCCGTGCAGGCTGCCCTCGAAGAGAAGGGCGCTACCTTCCATTTTGGTCCGCTTGCCACCGAGGTGAACCGTGCTGGTGACGGCTACACGGTCACGCTGAATAACGGTGACACCATCGCGGCCGATGCGGTCTTGTGTGCAGTCGGTGTGCGGCCGCGCACCGGGCTGGCAAGCGATGCGGGGATAGAGGTTAATCGTGGGATCGTCACAGATCGGCAACTTCGGACCAATGCGCCAACGTCTATGCCATGGGCGATTGTGCCGAAGTCGCGGGGCACGTTCTGGTTTATGTCGCGCCACTGATGGCGGCAGCACGCGCTTTGGCGGCCACTTTGGCGGGTGAGGCGACGGCGGTCAGTTATCCCGCCATGCCGGTCGCGATCAAAACGCCGGCGTGTCCCGTGGTGGTCTCGCCGCCGGCGAGGGATGCCGAAGGCGATTGGCACTTTGAAGGAGAGGCGCCCGATATTAAGGCGCTGTTCCGATCAGGTGGGGGCGATTTGTTGGGCTTTGCTCTGACGGGTCAGGCCGTCAAAGAGCGCATGGCGCTCGCCAAGGAACTGCCCGCGATATTGGGTTGAGACAGCTTTAGCCGCCCAGCAAGGCTTCCAGCTGTTGCTGATCGGCGACAAATCGCCGAATGCCGTCACTGAGTTTCTCGGCGACCATCGGGTCCTGGTTGTTAGCGAACAGAAACTCGCTCTGACCCAGCGGCTCGGGGCGAGGTGATCGGTCGCCGTTATCTAACAAGCATTGCGGTAGAGCACCGGTGTCCGCTTCGAGTTGTTGCAGTAGGTCGGGGCTGATGGTGAGGCGATCGCAGCCCGCAAGCGCCTCAACCTGACCGGTGTTACGAAAGCTCGCGCCCATCACGACAGTCTGGTAATCATGGGTCTTGAAGTGGTTGTAAATCCGCATCACTGACTGCACGCCTGGGTCGTCACTCGGCTCCTCAATGGCCAGATCGGTATTGGCGGTATACCAATCAGTGATCCGGCCGACAAAGGGGGAGATCAGGAACACACCGGCGTCGGCGCAGGCGCACGCCTGCTCGAAGCTAAAGATCAAGGTGGCGTTACAGTGAATGCCGCGTTGCTCAAGCACTTCGGCCGCACGAATCCCTTCCCAGGTGGCAGCCACTTTGATCAGCACCCGCTCTGCGCCAATGCCGGCATCGGCATACAGGCCGATGAGTTTCTCGGCCTTGGCGATAGTGGCATGGGTATCAAAAGAGAGCCGGGCATCGACCTCGGTGCTGATCACTCCGGGTATGACCTGATTGATCTGAGCACCCACGCTCACCGCAAAGCGGTCGACCTTATCGGCTATGTCGTCCGCAGAGGCTTTCAGTGCTTCCACCTGATCGGCAAACTGGGGCAAGGCAGCGGCTTTTAATAACAGCGACGGGTTAGTCGTGGCGTCAGTGGGTTTCAGGCGCGTAATCGCCTCAAGATCACCGGTATCGGCCACCACGGTGGTCATGGTGCGCAATTGTTCGAGTTTATTCATGGGTTACGGCTCATCGATGGCGTTACAAAACGCTGCCCAGTGAGGATTGTAGTGTGCGGGTAGGAGCTTAGCAGAGCAGTCCCGTCTTGGGGTGCCGAGCCTTTATACTATGTGAACATCGTTCATTACGGTATTCCCATGCAAGCCATGAAGCTCGCCGCCCCTGGCGGTATCGACCAGCTCCACCTCGCCGACATCGAACCCCGCGCGCCGGGTAGGGGTGAGATACAGGTGGAGATCAAAGCCACCTCCCTTAATTTTCATGATTACGCCGTTGTGACCGGCTTGATCCCCGCTGCAGAGGGTCGAATACCCATGTCAGACGGCGCAGGCGTTGTCACGGCGGTCGGAGAGGGCGTGACGGCCTATGCACTAGGGGATCGTGTGCTGAGCTATTTCTTTCCGAACTGGTCGGCCGGTCGGCCAACGCTGCCCAATCTGTTGGGTGTCCCGGGTGATCACGTGGACGGTTTTGCCGCACAATCGGTGACCATGCCGGCCAGCGCTTTTAGCCGTATGCCCGCGAACCTCGATTTTGAGGCCGCCTCGACCCTCACTTGTGCAGGTTTGACCGCCTGGCGAGCACTGGTCGTGGAGACCGATCTTAAGCCAGGGGATTGGGTGCTGGTGCAAGGGAGTGGCGGAGTATCGGTGGTCGCATTGCAGATGGCCCGCATGATGGGGTGCCGGGTGATTGCGACGTCATCCTCTGACGCCAAACTGGAGCGGCTTGGCGCGCTGGGTGCCGAGCATCTGATCAACTATAAAACCCACGCTAACTGGGGTGAGCAGGCTTTTGAGCTCACCGGTAATGCCGGTGTGGATCTGGTGGTCGAGGTAGGTGGCCCGGGTAACTTACCCCAGTCTATCAACGCGCTTGCGGTAGATGGCTGTATCAGCTTAATTGGCGTGCTCACGGGCTGGTCCGGTGAAGTCCCCACGGCTGCGCTGATGACCAAGAATGGTCGCTTGAGTGGCATTACCGTGGGTTCTCAGGCCGATCATGCCAATATGATTGCAGCGGTCGAGGCGAATGATTTACAACCGGTGATCGACAAAACGTTCGCCCTGGAAGAGCTCGGCGAAGCGTTTCGTTATCAGGAGTCCCAGCAACACTTTGGCAAGATCTGCGTGAGCCTTTAGCGTCATAGCGGTTTGTCGAGACGGAGGTTTTGCCCTAGGGTGGAGTCAACCGTGCCGTCGGTGGGTCGCGGCGTAACGCGACGCTATGGCACGAAGGTATAACAGTCAGTGAGAGGAGCAGCAGTATGAAAGGTTTCATTATCGGGGCGGTTATGGCGACCCTCAGTTTTACCGCGCAGGCTGACGAGCCCAATAGTGCGCACGACGGCGCCGAGTGGCAGATCTGGGCCTACTCCTCGGCGGCGCCGGCGCCGTTGGGCAGCAATGCCACAGTACTCGGGTTAGATGGCTCGGTGTTGCGCGAAGGCAGCAATGGCTGGACCTGTATGGTCGGTAATCCGCGGCCGGCGCCAGCCGGTGGCTGGAGCAGTGCTCACGCGGCGATGCCGGTCTGTACAGATGAGGTAGGCATGAAATGGATGAGCGACTTCATGGCCGGTAAAGATCCCGATATCGAGCGCGATGCGTTTATGTGGATGCTCCATGGCGACGTCGGTGAAGATAATACGACGGCGGGCGTGCTCGATATATCCGATGCCACAGATCCCTCTCAGTGGATCGAATCAGGGCCTCACCTGATGTTGCTACCCAAGGATCCTGCGTCGCTCGACGGCATGAGCGACGATTTTAATACGGGTGCACCTTACGTCATGTTCCCGGGAACGCCCGGCGCGCATGTCATGATTCCGACCGACGGGTATTACGAGTACCAGGACCCGCGATAAGCGACGACGAATTGTGATGCATTGTTTGCAACCACTTAATTATGGAGAGACCTTATGACACTCATTAAAACTGCCGCACTAGCGATTGCAGCCTCGTTGGCAACGAGTATCGCGATAGCCGGTCACCACGAAAAGGGCGAACACATCAACCTCGCAGCTCAGCCGGGCCAAATCATGGTGGTGTATCACTGGCCCTGCGCCGACACGGATGCCGGGTTGACGCTCATCAAGGAGATGATCGCCTACGAACGCGACGCATCGCCTTACCCCTATTCTGCAGCACCCGCTGTGCATGAGGATGGCGCGCTGGTGTCGGTCGATGTCCATGGATCCGCCGAGTCGATGGAAAAGGCGTTTGCGTGGCAAGCCGAAGACGCAACGTGGCAAGCCCAGTTTGCTGCGATGGCAGCGGCGTGCGGTTCGGCCGATGATCTGACGACAAATGTGCTGACAATGCAGTGAAGCAGTCAGCGCTATAAAAAACCCGGCCTAGGCCGGGTTTTTTTATGTTCTGCATAGCGCGATCACTGCAAGGTTCACTGAATGGGTCCGCAAGCCCCTATGCTGGATAAAATAGTTCAGAATCGATCCGATTTTTCGTCCCGCTCTTTTTGCAGCTGTTTGCGGTGTTCCCACCAAGGCGTAGGCCCCGCCAACCAGGGCGAGTGCGATCAGCATCAGCACTTGCGAGAAGCTGAATCCGTAGAGGCCGCATTCGGTCAGCCTTTCGAGAAAAGAGTAAGTGCTGACCGGGCAGTCCATAACACGCTTACTATCAGGGTAATCTGAGAGTCTAACCGATCAGTGGTGGTCAGCGGCGGTCACTCCGCCTGTCGGGCAATCTCTTTTGAAGCGCATCCAGTTCATCCGATGTGCCCAGCATGCCCCCTTCAGTGTCGTGCCCCAGAGCGTATTGGGGCGATACGATCTCCGGGTGCTCCCCGGGCCCGCCGGGCGGGGTGTAGTAGCCCAGGGCGTATTGACCCATTGAGTAGCCAATCAACTCTTGAAGGGGTCGCTCCAAATCCTGGGCGATCTCCGGAGGGCAGGTGAGGTATTGGTTCTCCTCTTGGCGCAGCCAGCCCAGCGTGTAGGTAATGTTGATGCCAATCCGATCGGCATCACTGCGGTTCTCGCCTCCGCCGTGGAAGACCGACCCTGAGTACACCAGCACTGAGCCCGCGCGCATTTCTGCCTGTGTGATCTGATCCGGTTCGATCTGTGCATCATCAGGCCATCGGGTGCTGCCCGGCACCACTTGAGTTGCGCCGTTCTCAGAGGTGAAGTCGGTGATCGCCCAAATCGTATTGAATTGCGGTTCCACGTGGGCAAGGTGGGAGCCCCAGGCCCAGCGGTCGCGGTGAATGAGTTGCGCTGTCTCACCCGGGCCAATGCGAATGATCTGCGTCAGATGCAGCTGTACGGTCTGGCAGTAGGGCTCGAGAAAAAGTTTACAGGGCGCCAGAATGTTCGGGTGAGCAATGAGCTCACGGCACTTTTTCGAGCGCACCATCAGACCGCCCGTGCGGGTGGTTTTGAAGCCGGCAAAGTCATCAAAACCCAGATTCGAGCTTTCCATGTAGGGGTCGGTCTCGTTCCTCAGCTCAGCAATGAATTCTGGGCTCAAGACGTTATCGATAATGATGGCGCCGTCTTCCGTGACGGCATCCGCGAGGGTTTGCGCATCGGTATCGAGAGTAAAATGTCTGATCTCGGGCATGGGAGTGGCCTCCTTGTCAGCCGAGTGCGGCGACGCACTTAATTTCGATCTTGAGCGCTGGATCTACCAAAGCGCCCACCTGCACCACTGTCATCCATACCGACTTGTCCGGCGAGATACAGCGAGTTGCCTACCTGAACCCCTTGGCTGAAAAGATCCGCGTAGGGTCCGCTGCGATGCAGCTTTTTCTCGATGGTCATAGCGTGTTCCTCGTGTGTTTGGGTCCCGGGTGAAATCGGGGTGTCGGCGGCATTGCAGAGCGGATTCGCCGAGATTTACATTTTTATTTCGGCCTTATTTTGTCAGGTTATCACCGAATTTTGCTAGCTAGCGGGGGAGCCCATTCGGCGCTTCAGGTAGTGGAGACGCCCTGCGGGTGCGTGGGCGGGGCCTTTTGGCCCGAACGCAGCAGGTTCAGGCTGCGGCTTTATTCAGCGCGCTCTGCATGGCCTCAAACCGTTTCCGGGTGATGGTGGGTACATTGCTGCTTTGCTGGCCAAAGAGCTCGGGATCGAGCGCCAGCCAGGGAATGGCGGCAATCTTTTCCCGTTCTTCGGTAAGCGCAACCACCGTTGCATCCCGTGACGCATAAAAATGCCAGGCCTCGGGTAGTGGGGTTTCTCGCTCAAATAGTGTCCGGCCGCGTGCCACTCTGTCGTAAAGGTGTGCGCGAATCAGTCCGCGCGTGGGGAGCATGCGGTTGCGTTTTTCTGCTGCCGCTCGTGTTTGCAGAATGAACCACGCCTTGGGCGTGATGCCGACGATGGGCCACCAGTGATAATGCCAGTCGCTGCTGCGCTGCAGAAATGCCTCCAGCGCCAGGTACTGTGCGCTTAAGCAGGCGCCGGTTTTTTTGCCGAGATCAAACTGCGTCTCGTAAACCGATTGAAAGTACGCTTCCTTGTCCATTTGGCCTCCTTGCCAAGCGTTTGCCGCGCGAGCGCGATACGTTGGGGTCTTAGCATTGGGTGGCTGAAAAAAGCCCCGCATGGCGGGGCAAAGAAGGAGCCACTCAAAAAAACCGGCTGATCGGGCGTTGATCTGAAGATCAGGCCAACTCAGAGGTCGTCGATCTGCCGATGAATCCAGTATCGGGGAGCGCCATTGAAAAGAATTGGCCAGATACGCCAAGGGGTTGGCAGTAAATGCCAACCCAAATCGTTCGCCTCTAATGGCAAGGGTGCGACATAAAAAACCCGCTATCGAGGCGGGTTTTTTGGGCTGTCCTCGAAAATAGGAGCGCAGGCGGTCAGCTGTTTGGCTGGCTGGCCTTCCATTCCATCGCGGCCCGCACCCGTCGCTCTACTGAAGGGTGGGTATAGAACAGCCATTCTTCCAGAGTGCCCGGCCGAGGGTTTCGGTACTCGGCGGTTTTCACCAAGGCGCTCGCCATACCGTCGGGCAGATTCACCATCTCATAAGAATAGTGGTCGGCCTCTGTTTCGTTCATGCGAGACAGCGTGTTGGACACCGGCTGGGTGAACATGCCGATTACGCCCACCAGAAACAGCAGTACCGGCAGGGTAGTGGGGTCACCGATATCTTCCCGCACGCCGAACAACCGAGCGACCGGGTTAAAGGCCTTGTCGGCGATAAAAAAGCTCACCATCACGATGACAATAGTGAGGAACACACCCTCCCACACATGGCCCAGCTTATAGTGTCCGATCTCATGGCCGGTGACCGCTTTAACTTCATCCAGCGTGGCTTCGTCCAGCGCGACATCGGATATGGCTATGCGCGCGGCGTCTCCAATCCCCGCGACGTTGGCGGTAAAGTTATTGGACTGCCGTGAGCCGTCATACATGAAAACGCGGTCGGTCGGGATTCCAGCATCGATTGCCATGGCCTCGACTGCGTCGCGCACCTCGCCGGGGGGCACCGGTTGATAATCGTTGAACAGTGGCGCGATGTAGGTGGGCCCGACTACCATCAAAAAGGCGACAAATAGGCCGCTGAATGCGCCGCCCCAGAGCCACCACAGCTTCTTGGCTTTTTGAATAAACGCGTAGATCGCTACAAAGAAAATTCCGACCAACAGCGTGGAGATCGCCAGTGCCAGCAGGCCCTGCCCGAGAAAATCCATGAGCGGCTGACTCGTCCGGCCGTACTCGGTCTCCCGCCACCAGCCGCCAAATATCGACCAGGGCATTTCAAGCAGGCTCGACACCACCAGATACACCGCAGAAAGGCTGAATACACGCAGGACAAAACCACGACCTGAGAGTTTGTGGGCGGTCTTGGTGAGAATGCCCGTGCGCACAATGATCAAGGTGATGATTGCGCTGACCAGCAGGCCCCAAAGCATCAGCCATTGGGTGCCGGTAGTGTAGGCGGCAGCTTGCGCGAGCGCTTCCTCGCCCAAGCCATTGATATAGGCGGCCGTCGCCGCTTCGACGTCAAACGACATGCAGTGTCCCCGCTATTATTGGTTTGCTGCGGCCTATCTTAATGGTCAGCTAGCGGTCGTTCCATCAATCTCTTGATAGTAGGCCATGAGGATTTCTGCCACCTCGGGACGCGAAAACTCTGGGGGTGGTGCAATGCCCTGGCCGAGCATCTCACGGACCTTGGTGCCCGACAGCAGCACAAAATCGTCCGGGCTGTGGTCGGGGGCATCGCGCATCATCACCACGCGATCCAATTTTTTGCTGAAGGCGGTGTGATCAGCGCGGTAAATCTCCAACGCTAAAGCGCCCTCAGGCACTTCCTCGTCAAAGATCGTTTGTGCATCAAAGCCACCGTAGTAGCTGCCGACACCAGCATGGTCGCGGCCCACAATCAGGTGAGTACAGCCTGCGTTTTGTCGGAATACCGCGTGCAGCACCGCCTCTCGCGGTCCTGCGTAGAGCATGTCAAAGCCGTAGCCCGTGACCATCACGCTGTTGGGCGGGAAGTACAGGTCCACCATCTTGCGGATCGAGGCATCGCGCACATCGGCGGGGATATCGCCGGACTTGAGTTTGCCCAGCAGCATATGTATCAGCACGCCATCGGCGGAGAGGTCTTCCATGGCCATTCGGCACAGCTCTTCGTGCGCGCGGTGCATGGGGTTGCGGGTCTGAAACGCCACCACGCGCTCCCAACCACGCTCGGCGATTTCGGCGCGAATCGCCATGGCGGTGCGAAACGTATCGGGGAAGTCCTCTTCGAAGTAGGAGTAGTTCAGGACCTCAATGGGGCCCGAGATCACGGTGCGGCCCTGCGCGGAAAATGCCGCCACGCCCGGGTGTTCAGGGTCGTCGGTGCGAAAGACTTTATCGAGAATGGTGGCAACATCGTCATCGGAGAGCGTCTCGATAGCGTCTACCGTCATCACCGCCAACAGTGGATGTCCTTCGCGGTTAGGGTCAGTCAGTGCCAGGCGCTGGCCCGCTTCAACGGGGCAGCTCTCAGCGAGGTTCACCACGGGAACGGGCCAAAACAGGCCGTCAGCGGTTTGCATATTTTCGGCCACTGAAGCGCGTCGGCGCGATTCATGTAACCCCTCAGCGGCGTGAAGTACCCCGCGCCCATCATCACAGCGTTGGCGGCGGCGGCAGAGCTCACCATCATGGAGGGGAGGGTGAGTGCCTCGGCTTCGAGTTCGGCGCGTCGCGCGTCGTTAACTATCAGGGGGCGCAGTTCGCTGGCGCCGTGGGGTGCAATCAATGCCATGGGGTCTCTCGTTTAAAGGATTTTATGAAGCGGCCGGGGGTATCAGTGCTTGCTTCTCTAACAGGTCGAGCAAGTGCTCCACTTCTTCTTCCAGCGATTGCTGGTCGGTATGCAGATGGACCTCGGGCGCCTCGGGGGCTTCATAGGGATCATCAATACCCGTGAAATTTTTGATCTCGCCCGCGCGGGCTTTTTTATACAGCCCCTTGGGGTCGCGTTCTTCAGCGGCTTCCAGACTGCAATCAACGAAGACCTCTATAAAGGGCATATTGTCGGCTTCGTGAAGCTCCCGCACGATTTGGCGGTCGACCAGATAGGGGCTGATAAAGCTGCTGAGTACGATCACGCCGCCATCGACAAAAAGTTTCGATACTTCGCCCACCCGGCGGATGTTCTCGGCGCGGTCCTCGGCGCTGAAGCCGAGATTTTTGTTGATACCGAGTCGAATATTGTCACCATCCAGCCGATACACCAATACGCCGCGCTGGTAGAGCGCCTGTTCCAGCGCGACCGCAATCGTGCTCTTGCCGGAACCCGACAGGCCGGTAAACCAGAGGGTCGCTCCGCTGTGTCCCAATATCTGGGCCCGCTCGGGGCGATTGATCTCACCCCCGTGCCAATGCACGTTGGTGGCTTTTTGTTCACTCATGGAGGTCGTCCTTATCAAGGAGGCGGCATTCTACGCGGCAGGCGCTGGGCTTGAAAGGGGGACGGGCAAAAGCCGTCAGATTTTCACGGCGTATTTAATCCTGCGCGGCAATCACGGGTGGTCGCTGCGGCGATTGCCACAGTGCCCGCTCACTGACATTTAAGTACGCCAATGAGGAGCAAGACTGCGAGCGTGATCAGTGTGATCGCCCCCGAATCTTGTTGCACGGTCAGCCACTCCTATTTAACGCGACAGCGGTGCCAGCGTGGGCGCCGCCCTGAGTCGCGGCGACTTCTTGGCTGAGTGCCAGCAAGGTCATCCAGACGGCGACCGCAGCGGCAGTGCGAAGGCTTTTGTCCATGCCAATTTTCATACCCGTGATCTCCTGATTAGAACTGCCGTCCGTGGCAATAGGATCATCCGTGAAATCAGTCGCGGGGTTTGTCCACATCGGTGTTCGACCCAGCGGGTACTCCCCCGCGAACGTCGTCAGTATCGGGTTGAAGTGGTTTGAAGATTGGCCAGTTGCGCCAAGGCTTTGGCTGAGTGTGCCAAAGCGCTGTTGACGGCAAATTAGAGGGGCCAGACCAGCAGGATCATGGGCACGGCGGTGACCACCACCAGGATTTCAAGGGGTAGCCCCATACGCCAGTAGTCACCAAAGCCATAACCACCGGGGCCCATAATCAGCGTGTTGTTCTTATGGCCGATGGGGGTGAGGAAGGCGCAAGAGGCCGCAACCGCTACCGCCATGAGAAAGGGATCGGGGCTCACTTGAAGTCGCTCGGCCACGTCGAGGGCGATGGGGGCCGCCACCAGTGCGGTGGCGACATTATTGAGCACATCTGAAAGGGTCATGGTGACCAGCATGAGGGCGGCGAGGATCAGCATGACCGGCCAGCCGTCGGTGCCGCGCAACAGCAAATCAGCCAGCAGCTGGGTGCCGCCACTGGCCTCAAGCGCCACGCTGATGGGGATCATTGCCCCCAGTAATACCACCACCGGCCACTCGATCGATTCATAAACCTGCGAGAGGGGCACGATATCCAGCACGATGTAGAGAACGGCCACGCAGGCCAACGCCATCGGTAGATAAAGGAGTTCCAGAGACGCCAACAGAATGGCGCCAGCGAAGATCAAAATCGCCCGACGTGCTTTGTCGCGCTGGATCACGTCGAGACCTCGCGGCGCCAGTGGTAGGCAACCCAGCCATTCGATCATGTCGTCGAGGGTGTCCTCGGGTCCTAAAAGTAGCAGCAAGTCGCCGGCCTGAATGTCGACTTCGCGCAGGCGCTCGCGGAGCCGCACGCCGCTGCGCGAAATGCCCAGCAGAATGACACCGCGCCGGTATCGCAGGCGCAGGGCGGCCTCTGTGCGGCCGACAAAACGAGAGGTTTGGGGCACCGCGACCTCGCGCATGACGGTGTTACCCGACATGGCCTTGGAGGGCCGGTCAGAGTCGGCGTAGCTGAGCGCTAGGGCACCGACAAAAGCCTCGATACCCTCGGGACCCCCCTCGGCAACGATGCGATCCTCAGCCTGCAACACTGCGCGGGCCGCCATACCCGAGAGCCGTTCACCATCGCGGATGAGCCCCAGTACCTGTATGCCAGCTTCATTGGCCTCGGCGTCGAGTTCACGCAGTCGTTGCCCAATGGCCTCTATATCGGCTGGCACCCTGAGTTCCACGAGGTAGCTTTCGAGATCTTCAATGGAAGAGGGCATCGTCGACGCTGTGCGCTCTACCGGGATGAGTCGCCAACCAATGAGCGCCACATAAGCGATGCCCACCAAGGCGACCACCAGCCCAACCGGCGCAAAATCGAACATGGTGTAGGGCTCGCCCAGTGCCTCACCCCGGAAGGTGGCGATCACAATGTTTGGAGGCGTACCAATGAGCGTGATCATGCCGCCCAGGATCGAGGCGAAAGAGAGCGGCATCAGGGTCAGGCCCGGGTTGCGTTGGGCTTTTTCAGAGGCCTGCAGATCGAGGGGCATCAGGAGCGCGAGCGCCGCCACGTTGTTCATCACCGCTGACAGGGCGGCCGATACTCCCGCCATGACACTGATGTGCCGCCGCACGCTGCGCGCGCCATCAAGCAGGGCGCCCGCCATCATCTCGATCGCGCCCGAGAGGTATAGCCCGCGGCTGATGATCAGCACCAGCGCGATGATAATGACAGCGGGGTGACCGAAGCCTGCGAACACTTCCTCGGTGGGCACCACGCCTAATAAGTAGGCGAGGAGTAGCGCACCAAAGGCGACCAGATCGTAGCGGTAGCGGCCCCAAATGAGAAAGACGAACAGCGCCCCGATAAGGGAAAACAAAATAGTCTGATCAGTGGTCAAGACGGCGGCCTCTGGTCAGTCGTTGTGGGTGACTAGCATCTCGAGCTGCTCGTGAAAGTGGCTCACCCGGCACTCGATCTCGTTGAGGTGACAGCCCTCGAATCCTTCTGAATGCATCCCGCGTTGGGCGTGAGCTAGCAGCGACAGGTCCTGATCGATCGTATCGGTCATGGTGGCGTTCCCTGCGATCACATCGGAGTAATCAAACGACTCCCACTCGGGACGCCCGCTTTGGCTCGTGCTCTCGCTGCGCTTCTCCTTGAGATTGTCGGTGCCCTCAAGGAAGCGCTGCTCATCACTGTTCGGGAAGCGCTCAAACGAGAGCTTGTCGAGGTAGCACTGGTTGGGGTCAGTAGCATGGGGACGGAGTCGCAACAGCCAGAGCATCTCTGGCTGATAGGTGAGGATGGCATTGGGGAAGACGTTGGTTTGAATCACGTCGGTCAGTTCTTCGTCTGAGAAGTTACCGTAGTAAGGTTCGCTCTCTTCCAAGGCCCGTTTGGCAACCCGGATCGCCGCCTGTATTTCGTCGACCTTTCCCTCGTATTGATGCCGGATCAAGGCCAAGCGACTGAAGCTGCATGGTGAGCAGATCAGTGGGTTTGTCGGGTGTCGAAAACAGCGAGTCGGTCTTGGCGCCGGGCACCCAGACACGAGTGTGGCCGCCTTCATAGCACTCGCTCAATGATTCGGTGCAGTCGACAAAGCGCCGGTGCTGAGGGTGCAGGTAGTGCACGTGGTAGAGCTCGCTGAAGTTATCGAGCACTGCCTTCCAGTTGCAGTTGATCGACACCGTCTGATCCTGCACCAGCGTCAAGTTTTCGAACTCGTAATGCGACATGATCGGCAGCATGTCTTTTAAAAAGGTGTCGAGGGGTTCTGCGTCGGGATCGAGGTTAATCCAATAAAAACCGAGCGCGGCTTCGCAGCGCACCTTGGGTAGGCAAATGCGCTCTGCCGGTAATCCCTCCTGAAACCCTTCCTGATGCGGGGCATAGATCAGATCGCCATCAGTGCCATACCGCCAGCTGTGGTAAGGACAGCGGAAGTTCTCGGTATGACCCGAGTGATCATCGACCAGCCTTACGCCGCGATGCTGGCAGACGTTGTAGAAGGCTTGCACAGCGCCGTCACCGTTGCAGGTGAGCAAGATGCTCTCACGACCCAGGTCAAACACCACATAGTCGCCCGGGTCGGTCACGTCTGACACATGGACGGCGGCGATCCAGCTTTTGGACCACATCGCGCGCCATTCTCGCTCATACCAATCGCCACTGATGTAGCGCTCTTTCGAGAAGTTCTTGATGCGCCCGCTGTAGGCCTCGCGACCCTGCTGGCTAAGTGGCTGTTTGGCGTTCATGTGCTGTCCCCTGACCACATGGATAAATCTGGTGCCTAGTCTACTTTTTTCGAGCTTGCTGTGCGCGGTGCTTACTCGCTAAGCAAGGTAGCGAATCGAGCCTCCAAGGCGCGAATGCTGGCGCCGACAACCGATTCCACGTCGCGCGCGGCGGGATCGGGAAATATCGAGGTTTCACCGGCCATCATGCCGGCAACGATTTGGCGGGCACTTTGCATGGGATCTGCCAGCGCCACGGGACTCCCCGCGGTCATATCGGTCGCAGTCGGACCCGGGTAAACCCCAATGCAGGCAATATTCGGGTGCTTCAGCCGGAGCCCTTGCGTGGCCGCGTGCAGGGCTGATTTGCTCGTGCAGTAGGCCTCACAGCCCGCGACATTGACGAAGGCCGACATCGAGATGATGTTGACGATCGTGGGATGCTGGCTGCGCTGCATACTGGGGAGCAGCGCATCGATCAGACACAGGGGCGCATAAAGATGCACGTCCATCATGGTGCGCAGATTGATCAGTTCCTGTGCTGGATCGGTGGCGGTGGGGAGTAACACTCCCGCGTTGTTAATCAGGATATCGATGTCACCTACCCGCGCAGCGACCTCAGCCACCGATTCGGGTGCTTGGATATCCAGCTGACACCACTGAATGCGAGGGTCTTTAAGTTCGCCAGGAGCGCTGCGGAAGCCCGCGTGGATTATTTTTGGCGAGTACTGCAAGATCGTCTTACACAGCGCTGCCCCGAGACCCCGATTAGCGCCGGTAATCAACACGCTGCGATCGCGCAGATCAAAATCGGGTTGGACTGAGGGCATAGTGGATAACAACCGTGGTTAACAATAAAAAGTGAGGCTTCAATGAAACAGTTTGCGAGTGGACATGCAATGCAAAGTGCGTGGGTGGTCGACGACCTCGACGCGGCGGTGGACGCCTGGCTCAAGGTGGGTATCGGCCCTTTCTTCTTTGTGGAGTACACCCCGGATCTGTTTGAGAACAGTACTTACCGCGGCACGCCGAATCCGATCTCAATGAAGATTGCGCTTGCCCAGGCGGGCGATATGCAGATCGAGCTCATTGAACCTACTGGTGAGCAAGCGAATATCTATCGCGACACGGTGCCTGAGGGGAAAACGGCGTTTCATCACCTGTGTTACTGGACCGATGACCTCGACGGAGAGATTGCGAGTCTGGTGGGCCAGGGCTACGAGCTGGCAGCAACCGGCACGGTAGCCGGCAGCGGCGCCACGTTCGCTTATGTCGACACCAGCCCGGTATTGGGTCACATGACGGAGCTGCTCACGTATTCTGAGGACATCGCCGGTCTCTTCGGCATGATCGCCGAGGCCTCTATCGATTGGGACGGCAGCGACCCCATCCGTCCACTGGGGTAGGAGATAGCAATGGCCTATTCACCCGAACAACTCTCCGATATGCAATGCATCCGCGATGCGGCACTGCGCTACTGTCGCGGCGTGGACCGGCTCGATGTGGAGCTGATGAAGTCGGCTTATTGGGAAGGCGCCACCGATGATCACGGCGTATTCGTGGGCGATGCCTGGGAATTCTGCGAAATGTGCATGGAGGCGCACCTGCCGTGGCGCAGCACCAACCACTGCATTCTGAATCACGCCATTGAGCTTATTGATGACCATCACGCCACCGGCGAGATTTATAACGTGACCTACCTGTTTCAGGATGCCGAGCCGGTGCTCGACCTGTGGGTAGGGCGCTACCTCGACCAAGTACGAGAAGCGCGGTGATGAGTGGCGCATTATTGAGCGGGTGTGTGTGCATGAGGGTACTCATTCGGCGCCGGTGAATGCGATGGAGTTTGATACCAGCAACTTCCGTCAGGGGAGCTTTGATCGTCCGTCTGCGGGGCGACCCATTGGGCCATGAGTGGGTGAGTAGCAGAATCAAACTCGCCCTGGCTCTGGTATTGGCCATGGTGTGGTTGACCGCTGCGTCATCGTTACTCGCCGATACGCTGATTACCAACGCGCGCATTATCGATGGCACGGGTTCGCCCGCAATGATCGGTAGCGTGCGACTCAAGGGCGACCGCATTGCAGCAGTAGGCGATATCGACGCCACGCAGAGTGATGTGATCTTCGACGCCGGTGGACTCGTGCTCGCGCCCGGCTTTATCGATACCCACAGCCACTCGGACAGTTTGATTCTCAGCGAGCGCAATGCGCTGGCTAAAATTACGCAAGGCATCACCACGGCGGTTGTGGGACAGGATGGCGACGCGCCGTATCCGCTGGGCGATTTCTTTGCTGCGCTTGAGGCCACGCCGGCAAAAGTAAACATCGCCGCCTATGCTGGCCACAACACCCTTCGGGACGAGGTCATGGGGGCGAATTTCAGCCGTACCGCAAGCGACGATGAAATCAACTCGATGTCTGCATTGTTGGGGCAGGAGCTTGCGGCCGGCGCGCTGGGGCTCTCGACGGGCCTCGAGTATGAGCCCGGTATTCACAGCGAGACCAGTGAGGTAGTGCACCTCGCTCAGCTCACGGCCGATGCCGGTGGCCGCTACATCAGTCACATCCGCAGTGAGGATCGATGGTTTAACGACGCGCTCGAGGAGATTATTGAAATCGGCAGGGTGACCGGCATGCCGGTGCAGATATCACATCTCAAATTGGCCATGGCCTCGCAGTGGGGGCGCGCGCCTTGGATTATTCAGCGGCTCAACGCCGCGCGAGAAGAGGGGATCGACCTCACTGCCGATATCTATCCCTACGCCTACTGGCAATCCCATATGATGGTGTTGCTGCCAGACCGTGACCCGACGGATCTGGAGGCTATCGACTTTGTCATGGCGGAACTTGCGCCCCCTGACGGCATTATTTTCACGCATTTTCCCGCGGAACCCCTTTACGTGGGCATGACGCTCACTGAGATTGCCGCGGCGCGTGAGCAGAGCCCAGCAGAGGCTTTCTCGGCGCTCGCGCAGCTCTCGATTGCGCATGAGGCGGAGACGGGCGAGATCGGCGACATGATGATTGGCACCAGCATGCGCGACGACGACATCGCCGCCTTTATGGCATGGCCTCATACCAATATTTGCACCGATGGCAGCTTGCGTGACCGACACCCCCGGGGTGCTGGCAGTTTTCCCCGCGTGCTGGGTCGTTATGTGCGCGAGCAGGGTGTACTCAGTCTTGAGAACGCGATTTATCGCATGACGGCCTTGCCTGCCCAGCACATGGGCTTTGGCGAACGTGGCGTGATTGCGCCGGGCATGATGGCTGATTTGGTCTTGTTTAATCCCGACACCGTTATCGATCGTGCTACCACCAGCGAGCCCTTCGCGCCCTCCGAGGGCATCCACAGCGTCTGGGTGGCCGGAGAGTGGGTGCTGCATGAGGACACGGTGAGCGAGGCCTTTCCGGGCCGCGTGATTCGTCGAAGCGACGCACAGCCGTGATCGAACTCCCCGCGCCTTATCTGCTGTTTCTGGGGGACGTCACCAACCCTCTGGATGCCAAAACCGCGATGGGTTTGCGCGACTGGCGGCCCGAGCGCTGCATTGGACAGTACCGATTGAGCGGTTGTTCTGTGGATCTCGGCCTGCCCGAGATGGATTTCAGCGCGGCGGTAGCGGCGGGTGCCAAGAGCGTGGTGATTGGGGTGGCACCCTCGGGTGGCGCGCTCAAAGCCGAGTGGGTGTCTGCCCTCGCTGAGGCAACCAGAGCGGGGCTCTCAGTGGTCAGCGGCTTGCATCGTAGGTTGAATGAAGAGCCAGAGCTCGTTAAGGCAGCTGCAGCATCTGGGCAGCAACTTATTGATGTGCGGGTGCCGCCCGCATCGATCCCCATTGCCAGCGGGCGACGACGATCCGGCAAGCGGCTATTGATGGTGGGCACTGATTGCTGTGTGGGAAAAAAGTATTCCGCGCTCGCGCTCCACAAAGCGTTGGCCGAGCGGGGGATTGCCGCGACTTTCAGAGCCACGGGCCAGACCGGTATCTTGATCGCGGGTGGGGGCATCCCGATGGACGCGGTGGTATCGGATTTTCTTTCTGGCGCGGCAGAGGCACTTACGCCCGACGCCGATCCCCATCACTGGGATGTGATCGAAGGACAGGGCTCGTTGTTTCACCCGGCTTACGCCGCGGTCACACTGGGCTTGATTCACGGTAGCCAGCCTGACGCCATGGTGCTGTGTCACGCGGCAGGGCGCGTAGTGATCGATGAGTACGAGGACTTTGCGGTGCCCGACCTGCGCGAGTGTATTGCGCGCTATGAGCAGGTCGCCGCACTCACGCAACCCGCCTCGAGCGTGATCGGGGTGAGCCTGAATACGCAAGGTCTGAGCGACGCAGCGGCGCAGCAAATTTGTCAGGAGACCAGCGAAGCATGCGAACTGCCTTGCCTAGATCCGATGCGACATAACCTCGACGCGATGCTCGCCGCGCTAACGTGATGGGCACCTCGATGTGGGGAGATTCATGCGAGATCTGAGCTGATGAGACTGTCCTTTACTCCACAACGCTGGGAGATGGTGGCTCCCTTTGTTACTGCGGGTGAAACGGTTCACCACATTGATGTGCTCCATATCGACCTGGAGTCGCGGGGATATACAGGTCGGGCCGAGACCATGGGGGTCGATTACCTTGGCGAGACGGTTGCGAGCTTGCAGGCCGAGTTGAACGGACTAGACGCCGACGCGCTTCACCACCTTGACCGCGACGCCATACAGCACCTGCTCCCGCCGGGTGGCAGCCGCAATGGGGTGGACTGTGCGCTGTGGGACCTGCAGGCGAAGCAAGCGGCGGGTGGGATCGGCGCCTTGACCGGTATGCCGGTGGCGCCCGTTCATACCTTATTTACGCTGTCACTGGATGACCCCGACGCCATGGCACGGCGGGCCAGTGAGGTGCCTCAGCTCCAGCGACTTAAGCTCAAGCTCGACGCGCAGGCGCCACTGGATTGTCTCGAGGCGATCCGGGCGGCGCGGCCCGACGCGCAGCTGGTGATTGACGCGAATGGCAGCTGGCAACCTGCAGTCATGATGGACCTGGGGGATCACTTGGCGCGCCTTAACGTGGCTTTACTCGAGCAGCCACTGCCGGCCGATGCGGACCATCGGCTAGAGAACCTGAACTACCCGGTGCCGCTGTGCGCTGATGAGTCGTGTCAGAGTAGCGCAGACCTCGAACGCAACGCCGATCGCTACGACGCCATCAACATCAAACTCGACAAATGTGGGGGCCTTACGGATGCGTTGATCATTCGTGACTGGTGCCAGCGCCATGACAAAAAGATCATGGTGGGCAACATGCTGGGGTCGTCTTTGGCGATGGCCCCGGCTTTGGTGGTGGCTCAAGGCGCTGATTTTGTTGATTTAGATGGCCCGCTTTGGCAGCAAGCCGATGTTGAGCCACCGCTTTGTATACGCAGCGGCTGCATCGATCCACCCCCCCGGGCTTTGTGGGGCTGATCACTCCCTGTCTTGCTGCCCCGGTTTTGATTATCATGCCCGTTTTTTTTGGGGCGTAGTGGTGCGGGAACGGTCTAAATTGTGCGAGGGGTGCTCTGCCGAGACGCCCACACTTTATCGCTGCCGGGCCAACCGGTTAAAAAATTGGAAGTTGCTGTGCAATCGCTGTGTCGAGCGTTTGAAGATGCAGCGCCCCGACAGCTACCAATATGGCGGCACCTGGAAGCGCTTCAGAAAATAGTGCTGTGCCGGTACAAGCCGCTCAATCTTAAAACTTGGTTACACTCTGCACATGGATTTAATGCTCATGGCACTGCCGGTGTTTGTGTTGCTCATGGTGGCCGAGGCAACCCTGACCAGCCTGCGCGGGCATAACGTATATGCGCTCAAAGACTTTGGCGGCTCGATGTCGCAGTTGGGCATTAACATTGTGGTGCGGCTCGCGATCGGTGGCGTTCTGATTGCGCTGCACTTTTGGCTGTACCAGTTTCGAGTGCTGGAGGTGCCAGCGGGTCCATGGGGCTGGCTACTCACGTTTTTGGTGATTGATTTTGTTTTTTACTGGTATCACCGGGGTCAGCATCGGGTGCGGTTTTTGTGGTGTGCTCACGTGGTACACCATTCCAGCGAGCACATGAACCTCGGCACGGCACTGCGGCAATCGCCCACGGGGCCGTTTACCAAGGCTCTGTTTTACTGGCCGCTACCATTACTCGGTTTTGACCCGTTGGTGATTGTCAGCGCCGGCACCATCGCAACCCTCTATGGGTTCTGGACCCACACCGAGGTGGTTAAAAAGCTATGGGCGCCGCTCGAATGGCTGTTTGTCACGCCTTCACACCATCGCGCCCATCACGGCTCGAACCCCGAATACGTCGACAGAAACTACGGTAACGTCTTGATTATCTGGGACCGATTGTTCGGCACTTTCGAACCTGAAGTGGCGCGGGTGCGGTATGGCCTGCTCACCAATATCCATACGTATAACCCGCTGCGCATCGCGTTTGACGAGTGGCTGAAGCTGTTCGGCGATTCTCTCGCCGCCGGCTCCGTTAGTCGTTTAGGGCAGCTGTGGTTGCGGCCGCCCCGCGAGCAGGCGGTCGTGCTGCCGACGGCGGGGCATCCGGGACGCTAAAAGTGGATTTACTGGGCGGCGCTGTGCGTCGTCATCCAGTCAGTGACGGACTCCTCCAGCATTGGCAGCGTAACGCTACCCATGCCGACCAAGCGGTCGTGAAAGCCCCGCAGATTAAAGTCCTCGCCCAACGTAGATTCGGCCAGCGTACGCAGGCGGCGCAGCTCGATCATGCCAAGCATGTAAGAAGTGGCCTGACCTGGCCAAGAGATGTAGCGATCGATTTCGTTCTGGATATCCACCGCCGCCCAGCCTGAGTTGGCCATCATGTAGTCGACCGTCTGCTGGCGGGTCCAGCCCAGCGTATGCAGGCCGCTGTCCATCACTAGCCGTGAAGCCCGGGCAATCTGGTCCGAGTAGAGGCCAATGCGATCGAGTGGGGTGGGGTACAAGCCCAATTCGTCGGCCAAGCGCTCCGAGTAAAGGGCCCAGCCTTCGCCGTATCCCGAGTTCCATAAATAGCGCGCCAGTGCGTGCTGAGTGTCACCCAGCTCGAGCGCAATGGCTCCTTGTAAATGGTGCCCGGGGTAGGTTTCGTGGTGCAGGGTGGCGAGCTGGTTCGACTTGGAACGGCCCGCCGGGTCGGTCACCGCAATATAAAAGATACCGGGGCGGGTGCCGTCTTCTGACGAAGAGTGGTATTCGCCGGAGCCGCTCTCGGCAAACTCGGGATAGGGCTTAACCAGCACGTCGGCTTTGGGGAGGGTGCCGAACGCCCGGGGCATCGCAGCTTTGACCGCGTCGAGCGCGTCGGTGGAGTACTTGAGCACGGCTTCTTCTGACTCAAACGTAAAGGCGGGATCTTCGTTGACCCGGCGCAGAAACTCGGAGACATCACCCCCGCCAAAGTGCTCATCTAGCGTGATCTGAATTTCTTCCCGTATTTTGGCGACTTGCTCAAGTCCCACCGCATGGATCTCTTCAGCCGGCACGGCTTTGGTTACAAATGAGCGGATCAGGGCGGGGTAGCAGGCTTCTCCACTGGGATTGGCTGAAACGGCCAAAGTCTCGCGCGCCTGATTCAGGTACTCGCTCTCGATAAAGTCCGCGTAGCGGCTGAGCGCGGGTACGATGTCCTCAGCGTAAAGGGCCTCAACCGACGCCTTGAACGCGTCGTCGTCGGTGCGATGGCCCGGCCCCAGAAAGATGCTGTCATCGCCAATCAGGGAGCGGACCTGCTGGGGCACGGCCTCTACGGTGACGCGAGGGGCGCTATAGCCCAACCCCAGGCCCTCTCGGAGGTTCGTAATTTCGTTGTCGATATAGGCCGGCAGGGCGGCGAGGCGCGCCAAGGCTTGCGCTCTCAGCGCTGGTGTGTCGATTGGCTGCAGATCAAAAACAAAGGGCACCCAGGTATGCCAGCTCGTGGTGGTGCTCGCTTGCCAGAGCTCGTTGCGACACACCCGCAAGGCTAACGAGCCCTCCAGCTGTTCCTTGAGCAGGCCATAGGTCACCCAGTCGCGGCTGCCTACCTCAGCGGGCTTCTCTATGGCTTCAAAACGCGCCAGCCAGGCATCTTCCTTTTGTTGCCACGCGGCCAACCCCGCCAGGGAGTTGTCGGGTAACCGGTCGTGCCTTGATCCCTCAATGGAGTAGTACGTACCCATGAGTGCGTCTGTTTCCATCCACGCCTCGAGGTATTCATCGGCGAGGGTTTCGATCGCGCTGCTGGCGGAGGAGGGTGAGGGCGGATCGTTACAGGCGGCCAGCGCGAGCGCGAATCCGATTGCCAGTAGAAGCCGTGTAGGGCGCATTGTTATCTCCGAATAGAGCCGTTCAGTGGGCGCGCATTATGCGACCTGAGGGCGGTTGAAGGGAATGGCCACCGGGCTTACCGAACCCGGTTCTGGCCGTGACAAAACGATACAAGCCGGCTCAGTTCGGCGAGGCTTTTACCGCTTTGCTCGCGGAGGTCGTTAAAGTACCCCTGCGCCGCCTTGAGCGCGCGCTGGCTGGTAATGCCCGAGTCGATCACATCGTGGTTACGCAAAAAGCCCTCGACATCTTGAGTGAGCAAAAACGTATCCACGCCAATTGCGCGCAGGCTATATGGCCCGGTGTTGCCGCCGAGCCGGCTGCCGCGTTTTTTGAGGTACAGCCACAGGCCGATGACGTCGTCTTGGGGCCAATCGGCAATAAACTCAGCAAAGGTCCGGTGCTCGCGCCGCTCGGTGTCGTCGATCATCATGGCGTTGTCGCGAATGGTTTTGACCTTGTTGAAGTTACGAATAATGGCCGGGTCCTTCGCCTTACGCTCAAGCATGTCGTCGGGCATCATCAGGAGCTTTTCGATGTCGAACTGCCAGAACATCTCCTCAAACTGGGGCCATTTTTTGTCGACCACCCGCCAAACAAATCCCGATTGAAAGATCTTGCGGGTGAACTCGGCCAGGTAGCGGTCTGAGCCCAGCTTTTGCAGGTGCTTTTTGCTCGCGGTTTTGGGGAGCAAGGCGTTAAGCGCCTTCTCGCCGCCTTTGCGTTCGCAGGCGGTGTCGTAGAGGCGCTGGTAGCTAGGAAGTGCCATTCCGGTATCTTACTCATCAACGCGTCCGAGCCAAGCGTTTGCCGCTGATTTTCGCCAACCCGGTGTTGAGCGGCTCGTCGATTAATCTAAAAAAGACTGTATCTCCCGGGCATCGATCAAGCCCAATGCCAACCCCACGGTATAAAAGCTGGTCACCGAAAAATCGCTGATATCGCGACTGGTATGTGCCACCGTAATCTCTCCACAAAGGCGCTTGCAGGCCACTTTCGATACCTCCTGCAGTAAGGCAAAGGGTAGGTAATAGTCTTGCAAATCAGGCTTGTCCTGAGCGCGACGCCGCGACTGTTTGGCCGCCAGCTCGGTCTCTACCGCTGCCTCAATCGCGCTGAGGGTGTCCGGTGCGTCCCCGCGCAGGGTTGTGGCCAGCTCGGAGTAGGGGATCTCGAAGATCACTTGGTACCGGTCTGCATTGGGCCGGTGGTAATCCGCGATATCGACATCCAAAAAAAACAGCGCGCGTGATAGCTCCAGCTCATCGGCAACGAGGCGCGTAATGGCAGAAATCCCCCTTGCTTCTATCGGGTCACCCTGAGTGATCAACAACACGGGTTTTGTGGGAGGGTCAACAGACCACCGCGCGCGGAGTTGCGCCGCAATGGCTGTGGCAATGGGTACGGGGTCGCGGGGATCGTAGCCGCCCATGCCTTCTATGAGCAGTGGATGGTAGTGCGCGAGTTCAGCAGCCCGGCTATGGCGGGGTGGTGGGTTCATGGCGGACGCTACTCGAGGTGCTCGCGCTCGGCCTGGCGCAGGGCGGCTAAAAACTGCTCGCCGTATTTGAGCAGCTTGCGCTCGCCGACCCCGCTCAAGTTGGCGAACTCGTCGAGGTTCCGCGGCACCGCTGAGCACATTTCTACCAATGTACTGTCATGAAAAATGACATAGGGTGGCACGCCTTGTTCCTCGGCCAGCTCGCGGCGGCAGTCTCGCAAGGCCTCCCACAGGCCTACATTGATGTCGTCGGGGAGCGAGGTTTTGGTTTGCCGCTTGGCCACTTTCTGCTTCTGGTCCAAACGTAGCGCAATGTCGCACTCGCCCCGCAGGAGTGGCCGGCACTTTTCCTGCAGTTTGAGCCCGCCGAAGCCCTGCAGGTCGACCGATAAAAAACCTCGGCCCACGAGCTGCCTGAACACTGAGCGCCACTGGTTGTTGTCCAATGCATCGCCCACCCCGAAGGTGGGCAGATGGTGATGATCGAACTGCCAGATTTTGTCGGTTTCCTTGCCCTTGAGTACATCGATCAAGTGGTTCACGCCGAAGCGCTCACCGGTGCGGGCCACGGCACTCAGCGCCATGCGGCAGGCTTCGGTGGCATCCCAGGTTTGCGCGGGCTCCAAACAGCTGTCGCAGTTGCCGCAGGGCTCGGGGTAGGTCTCTCCAAAATAGTCGAGCAACGCTTGGCGCCGGCAGCTGGTGATCTCGCACAGGCCCAGCATCGCGTTTAAGCCGGTGTTGCTCTATGCGCTTGTGCTGCTCGCTGCCTTGGGAGCCCTGCATCATTTGCCGCAGTTTGATCACATCCTGCAGGCCGTAAATCATCCAGGCATTGGCGGGTGCGCCATCGCGCCCGGCGCGGCCTGTCTCTTGATAATAGGACTCAATGGTCTTGGGTAAATCGAGGTGCGCCACAAAGCGCACGTCGGGTTTGTCGATGCCCATGCCAAAGGCAATGGTGGCCACCATGACGACGGCCTCCTCGCGGAGAAAGCGGGCTTGGTGCGCTGCTCGCTCCTCGGCGGGGAGCCCCGCGTGGTAGGGCAGGGCCGTAAACCCTTGAGTGGCCAGCCAACTGGCGGTCTCTTCGGTCTTTTTGCGCGACAAGCAGTACACAATGCCCGCGTCTTGCGGGTGCTCCGCCTTCAGAAACGCCAGCAGCTGCTGCCGGGCGTTGTGCTTTAAGCCAATGCGGTAGCGAATATTGGGCCGGTCAAAGCCCACCACAAAGTGGGCGGCGTCTGTCAGCTGCAGGCGGGCTGCAATTTCCAGCCGGGTTTGCTCGTCGGCGGTGGCGGTGAGCGCAATGCGCGGTATGGCAGGGAACTGCTCATGGAGCAGGCTCAGCTGCAGGTAATCGGCCCGAAAATCATGGCCCCACTGCGACACACAGTGCGCCTCGTCAATCGCAAAGAGCGCGATCTGACACGCCGGAGTAACTCCAGCGTTCGAGCTTTGTGTGAGACGTTCGGGGGCGATGTACAGGAGGTCTAGCTCACCTTGAATGAGCGCGCGCTCCACGTCGGCGGCGGTGGCCGCATCGAGGGTGGAGTTGAGAAAACTGGCGCGCACGCCCAGCTCGCGCATGGCGTTGACCTGATCCTGCATGAGCGCAATGAGCGGCGAGATCACAATGCCGCAGCCGGGTCGGGCCAGGGCAGGTATCTGGTAGCACAGCGATTTGCCGCCCCCGGTAGGCATCAATACCAGTGCGTCGCCCCCGTCGATGACGGTTTGAATAATCGTCTCCTGAGGCTCACGAAAGCTGGGGTAACCGAAGGTTTGCTGGAGAATATCGAGGGCGGTAGGCATGGGGGTCAGTATACGGGGTTGTCGGCAGGCCGCGGCTTCCCACTGGCCGCAGGCTCGTCATCGCACCTCTTAACACCGCGCAAAACACCCAAAAACCGGGCCCAATCCTATGATCGGCACCATGGCATACTTGGGGTCAGGATTTGCCGTGAATCACGGTGCAATCTTCATTGATGAGATGGAAGACGACACGATCAATAGTCGCCGCTTACGGGGGTGAAACGTCAAGCTTGGAGGTGGGATGTTCATAATAAGATGGATTGTTTACCTCAGCCTGGCCTTGGGAGCTTGCGGTGGCAGAGCGGATACCGGCCTAGAGAACGCTCACTACACCACTGGTCCGCCTAATCGTGACGGTATAGGCAAGATTTATATGGGACGAGAGATTTCCCACGTCATGGGTCACCTAGGCGCTGGCTGGCTGGAGCGCCCTGAGCGAGAGCGTCAGGAGCGAACAGACCTCTTGATTGCTGGTCTCAGTCTGTCGGAGGATTTTGTAGTCGCAGACATCGGCGCCGGGACAGGGTATTTCACCTTTCCTGTGGCAGCACGGGTGCCTCAGGGGAAAGTGTTCTCGGTTGATATTCAACCCGAGATGCTGGCTCTCATAGAGCAGCGAAAAGCGCTGGAAAATGTCGCCAACGTGGAGACCGTTCTGGGCGAGGCGGATGACCCCAAGCTACCGGACAATGAGATTGACTTAGCTTTTATCGTGGATGCATACCACGAGTTCTCGTTTCCTAGAGAGATGGGCGAACGTCTGAAAGCCTCCCTAAAGCCAGGCGGACAGCTTGTGCTTGTGGAGTACCGAGCAGAGGACCCACGGGTCCCTATCAAGCGGTTGCACAAGATGAGTGAGATGCAGGTGAAGCAAGAAATGGCGGCCATTGGCCTCGACTGGGTCAGGACGGAGAGCCACCTGCCGCAGCAACATGTGCTTATTTTTCAAAAGCCAAGGGCCCAACCCTGATCACCGAATCAGATCACTCGGCGTACGGATAAAGTCCTGCCCTCCTCAGGCGCTTGGGAGCCGTAAAAGCAATGACGCCAGGGTTTCAAAGCCCTCCAGTTCGGTGTCTCCGAGTCCCAGCTCGTGCGTTCGGTCCTCTAGCGTTCCTTTGCCCGTCCAATAGGGTCCGTAGACATGCCAGATGTCGGACTTTCTGTAGCTTGCGATATTAGGGCGAGTACTCATCATTGTTTGGTGCTGTGCGATGGCGGGTTTGTCTCCCAAGAGCATTTCAACAGCGTCGGGCCCACTAGCAACCTCGAGCATTCGTCGCGTAAGGCTCTCAACGACGTAAAAAATAGCAAAGTCGGCTATGCTGATCTGTGATCCTACGGCGAAGCCACTGGGGCTCGCAGCGAGTATTTGCTCAAGATTAGAAATCTTTAACGCCAGCGCAGATGTAGGACCGCCGTACCCGCCAAGCACATCGCGCTCCCAATCTTTCCACCCCCAGAATGAGTCCCACATGGGCACTTGGATATCCTCATAAATGTGGGAGCAGATCATGATCGCTTTTGCGCGATCTGCAGGTGCCTCGGGCATGAACCCCGCAAGCTCAGCGACGTACTGAGTGCAAGCACTGGTCTGATTGATTATTTCTCCGTTGTGCTCCACCACGGGAAGCGCCTTGAGAGGCCCTGAAAATTCCGGTGAAAATTTCTCCTTGATTGCCCAGCTGCCGCTTACAAACGTCTCTTCAAGGGAGACGATCTCATCAACGAAATCCAGAGCAGCGTCGTACGCCATGTACCGGACGAGCATGCCTCGCGCAGAACAATTCCAGTAGCGCAATAAAAGTGTGTCGGTTGCAGCATCAGTGTCTTGCGGCATTTTTATCTCCATCCCAACAGCTGTGGACTCACGGCCTTCGCCGGAGCCTAACTGAAACCCGCCGCAAATAGTAACCGCTGGAAGTGCCCGGCCTGATGACGCGGAAAAGGAATCGGGACTCCAAAGGCATGATGGCTCAGCTGGGTAGTTTCTCGACCACCACATACCAGCCGGAAGGCTCGTCGTCGGTTGCGAACAGGCGATCGGCCTCGCGCGAGCGGATCTGCGGCTACTCTGGCCTCGGTCAACGCCTGCAGACCAGTACCGAAGCCACCTTGGTCCCAGACATCGCGGTGCACCGTGCAGATCAAATGCCCCCCGGGCACCAGCAGTGCCAGAAGCTCCGGGAGGCATCCTGCCCCCACGTGCCCATGGGTAAATGTCCCGGTCGAGACCAGCAGGTCGTAACACTCTGCACCCATCTCAAGCCTCTCGTTCAGGTCGCGCAGAAAGGCTTCATCGATCCGGCCCTCGCGTTGGGCCACTGCCAGCATGGGGGCGGAGTAGTCCAGACCGTCGACCCGATTGAAACCCTCAGCGCGCAGGCTGCTTGCGAGTAGGCCGGTTCCGCAGCCCACGTCCAGCACCCGCACATCCCGCCGCGCTTCAGTCATTGCAGCCAGGGTCGCGATCCGCTGAGGTGATCGATAGGACAGCCCGTCGAGCATGGTCTGGTCGTAGGTTTCTGCCCAGTCAGCATAGAGTTTCAGCGTTTCGTCGGGATCGTTGCTGCGCAGGGCGTAGGCGCGGGCAAGCAACTGCTCGGGCGTGTTCGCAAGCTCATCCTTTTTGGTCATGGGAGAACACCCTCCGTTGGCAAAAAGCGGTTTAGTGCGCCTTTCACGCTTGAAGACTCAAGCATATGCCGTTCGTTGGGCAATATCGATATGGAGAAGCCCAGCTGTGCACCAATCAGCTTCGCAAGTGCGGGGTCACAGTTCTCGTCTTCCGCCCCGGTCACAATTTTCAGGTGATCCGGCATACCCAGCGTTTGCCGTGCAATCGGTTGGTGAAGCGTTTTCTTCCGGGGTGGTCGGCTGAATAGCATGTGCTTTTCGGTGATGGCGCTGCCCAGTGCTGGCGAGAGCAGCAAGGTTCGGAAGGGAAAGGGCGGCTGGTCAATGAGTCACAGCAGCAAAAGACTCGGGCAACACTTTCGTGTTGCCCGATTAGGTTTAGCAAGTGGGCGCATCACCGATTCGAGTGAAGGGACCCTGTTGGGGGTTAGTACCACGAGTCCACCACTTTGCCTCGTAGAGACCGCCTTGATAGGTTGCTCGATCACCACCTTGATAGGTAGTCGCATCTGAGTAGGGCAGCACAGCATCACTCACCAATTCGAATGCGTCAGTCGCATCAGGTGCGGCACCACGAGTCCACCACTTTGCCTGATAGACCAGCCCATTGAAGGACACCAGTTCACCACCAGTATAGGTTGCGGTGATGTCGAAGGCAGGGTTCATTGAGGCCATTGGGTCAGTGTCACATGATCCACCTATGTCCATGCCATCATGTCCACTGTGACCGTCCATGCCACCCATGTCAGGGTTCACACGGTTGTCTTCGACTCGGACAACAGCGGTTAACTGTTCAGTTGCATTGGTGTCCAGAGACTCGGCAACAACAATCAGCGTCAGTTCACCTGCTTCTGGTTCATGAACGTGGAGTTTGAGTTCTTGTGTGCCACCCAGAGTGTAGTCGTCACCGATGACAGTATCGCCAAACTCGTTGAACAATGTCGCAGTGACACGTGAGTTGGCGTTGACAGAGATCGTGAAGTAGACGTCAGTCATGCCCATCTCATTGATCTCGACTACCGAGTCAGCAGCCAGTGTTGCCTCGTAGACAAACTCGGGTTCTGGCGCAAAGGTCACCGTTGTCTCGATATTACCGATGTTGGTGTCGGTATAGATTCGGTTCTGACCAGCGGCAGGGATGAACAGGTCACCATCACGGGCGCCAGAGTAGTAACCCAGACCAGCATCGTTGATGGCGCGCGCCAGCGCTAGCGAAGCAGCAGCACCAGAGGTGTATTCTGTTGCCTGGAAAGAGACAGAAAGTGAGGAGTCTTCAGCACCATCAACAAATACGCGCGTTGAAATTGCATCACCTGCTTCCATTGGGATAGCACCGGAGATCAAACCAACTTCAGTGAAGGGATCTACTTCGGGTTCTACTGGGGTAGGCGCGAAAGGGTTGGTGCCATCGAAGTTCAAGTCGAGCACGTTGTAGAAAGATGCCGCAGTGTCACCAACATCCCACACTGCAAGGACCACATGGTATCCCTCACGTTCGGGGACCAGACAGTTATGGGTCACTTCGAATGGAGGCTGCACCATACCACCGTCAACTTCACAGAATGGGGCCAACTCGAATTGATCACGTGTCAGCTGTGCAGCCGGATTCCAGTCTGCTTTGGTGATGAAGTATCGCCAGTCACGGGTGACATGGTTGGCAGTGAAGCGCCACGTGAAGTCCTGATAACCAGATGCGAAATCAGACTTGAACCATCGGGTCGGAGATTGCGCATTGAGTTGCGACCATGTGGGGACACCCGCACCCGCAATCGTGCCATCTGCAGGACCACCAATCGGGAACCGGGGAGCGCCGTCGGCTCCTTCCACTGATTGGGGCTCATATTGGACCGGACCACATCCGGTGTTGTTACCGAGTTTGCAGTGAAAAGATCGTGCTTCGGGTGACTGCATATATCCGTGCCCGAAGGCCACGGAAGAAAGCGCAGCTCCAGCAATAGCAACAACAAGTTTAGTTTTAGCAAAGTTCATTTAATTGACTCCCTAGTTGTGTGAGTTTCTACAGCGCTTATCGAGACGTTGTAGTGAGGGCCATCCTTGGCCGTTTTGATCTGTCCTTGATGAACACATCATCGGGATTCAGTGGGCCTGCGGCTTGGCAGAGCCTGCCAACCCCTTGGCAAAACCCGCCAATTAAAACTTTTCAAAAAGTTCGAATGGCATCTTCTGCCAACCCATTGGCGCATCCTGACAATAAATACAACTGCTCCTCTCCGATGATGTTGGCTCAAGGAAGAACTCACGCCATTGATGGCGCTATTTAACTAGAGGGTTTCGATATGGACTTGCAGAAAATAGAGAAGAACATGGTTAAGGGAAGCCCCGCGCGACTGTTCCCAATTCTTCCTGAATCAAAGAGAGAGGAGAAGGCGACCAGTATGCTCCTGTCTGTATTTACCATGGTTCCTGACTTCGCTAGTGCGGTACTAGAGGAGGTTGGAGCCCCTATTGGAAAGCGAGCAAAGATTTCTTGCTTCACTGAGGTTTCGTTTAAAGGAATTAAGCCAAGCAGTCGGCCTGACGGCTTGATTGTCGTCGAGTCCACCAGAGGCACGTGGGCTGCTTTGGTTGAGTCCAAAATAGGACCGTCTGAAGTTACTGAAGAGCAGCTGGCTGACTACATTGAAGTTGCCAAAGCGCAGGGTTTTGATGCTGTCATTACCATCAGTAATCAATTCGCTGGTGACCCTTCACATCATCCGCTGTCTCTCTCCAAGACCAAGCGCAAGGGCATTGGTTTATTTCACTTCTCTTGGCTTTCAATAACGAGCAAGGCGCTTCTACTCATAGACAGCAAGTCGGTCACCGATGCTGAACAATCGTTCGTAATGAGAGAACTCGTACGCTACATGCAGTCAAGTAAAACAGGCATGTCCCACGCACTCTCAATGGGTAAAGACTGGAAATGGCTGTGTAACGAGGTGCACCAAGGTCATCCGACTCCCAAATCCTCTTCAGCACTATCCGGCGCGGTTGCTGATTGGTTCCAGCTACTGAGGTTTCTCAGCATTAAGTTGAGTTTGGCTGTGGGCGAGCCTTGCTCTGCGCACCTTCACAAGAAGCACTTGTCAGATTCTGGCGCTCGGATGCAAGCCGCCATCTGCGGCTTTACGCAGACACAGTCGTTTAGTGGCGAAATCAAAATCCCTAACGCTGCATCAAGACTCACTATCGCTACCTCTTTGGTCAGAAAAACGATTGACCTGAGTGTGCGTGTAGATGCACCGAAGGACGTTAAACAGCAACGCGCGGCCATTAATTTCGTATTGAGTCAGCTTAAGGGCTGCGCAGCAGATGACATTATCGTAGTCGTGAATTGGCCCGGCAGAACTCCACCAACCAAGCTCTCGCTTCAGAAAGCGTTGGACGAGGATGAACGAAAGGCTCTGCTACTGCCCGAACTCAAATGTCTGCCTGTGTCGGTGGACTTGGTGCGAGTTATCGATGTAGGCGCGAGGATTAAGACCCCTAAATACCTTCCAGAGACCGCCGAAGTTGAAATGAAGCGTTTTTATGAGGAAATTGTCCAGCGGCTGCAGAAGTGGGTTCCGAAGGCTCCAAAGGTGAAAAAAGTCCCGACTGAAGAGTCAGCAAAGCGATCTATCGAAGCCCCAAGCACCCGAGATTTCAGTCATACCGCTAATGCCAGCATCAGCGAATGGAGCTCATACAGGCCAATAGGTGCGGTGCTGGGTTTTTCACCAATAGGCAATGACGGGCAGTGGCGTAAGCCGGATTGAGATATGTGGATAAAAACTGACCCTCTTGAGTTCAACGGTTTTCCATACCGTCGTTTTCGTCCGGCGTGAACTTGGGTGCCAGATGGGTGCCCCCCGGCTCCAACACCCAAAACGTCTCCCTCGGCAGCCCCTGCGCATCCAATGCGGCCTCAAGGTCGGTAATGGGGTCGTTAATCGCCTCCCAGGTGAGCTGAAACACCCCAAAGTGAATGCCGAGGCTTTGCTGGCTGTTGAGGTCCAGGTGCGCCTGCACCGCCTCGCTCGGGGTTTAAGTGGATGTCTTTCATAAACCAGCGGGGCTCGTAGGCGCCGATGGGTAACAGGCTCAGCGCAAAGGGCCCGTATTGCTCGCCCTGGGCTTTAAAGTGCGGCGAGTAGCCGGTGTCGCCGGCAAAGTAGATGGCGCCCTCGGGGGTCTCCACCACAAAAGAGCCCCACAGGGTCTTCATTTGGTCGGACGCGCCGCGCCCCGAGCGGTGCTGGCACTCCACAAAGTGCACGGTGGCGGGGCCTACTTGGGTGTGCTCGCCCCAGTCGAGTTCTAGTGCGTTTGGGTAGCCCTGTTTTTTGAGGAGCTTGGCGTTACCCAGCCCCGACACAATCACCGGCTCTTTCTCCTGCTGCTGGCGCAGTTTTTTCAGGCTCGCGGTGTCGAGGTGGTCGTAGTGGTTGTGGCTCACCAGAATCAGGTCGATCTCGGGCAGCGCCTCGATCGGGATGCCCGGGTCGCGCACCCGCTTGGGCCCGGCAAAGGTCACCGGGCTCACGCGCTTTGACCACACCGGGTCGGTGAGGATATTCAGGCCCGCCACCTGCACCAGCACCGTGGCGTGGTTAATGTAGGTGGCGCGGATGCCCTCGGTCACCCGCTCCACAATGGGGTCGGCGGGGGGTTCTCGACCTGTCTTGGGCCACTTTTCTTTGTTCCACAGGTTCTGCCACAGGAATTGCTGATATCCCCCGCGCCCTTGTCGGCACCACTGGTGTTGTAAAAGCGTTTGCCGTCGTAGTGCGCGCTCACGGGCCACTCCCTGTCGGTGGTTTCATAGATGGGTTGGTCGTTCTGGGCCTGCCCGTTGCCACTGGCGCACTCCGGTCAAGACGAGCAGGAATAATAAAAGTTTGTACAATTTAATGTTGGTTCGGGTTTGGCATATGGGGGCTACGGCCTGAAGCTTCTGCCAGATTCAAATGAGTTGGCGGTCTTAGCCAAGCAACTGGCAGGTTTGGTCAAGCCGGCTAAAGTAATTGTCTCCATATTTGAGCTATGTAAAGGTGATTAATCGGAACTAGAAGGTTGAAGGAGTCTTAAACGTGCTCTCGAATAGCCAGCAAAAAAGTGGCCCCATTAAGGTAAAGCAGGACGCACATAATTTTCTTGTGGAGATCGACTTTCGCGATAAACACA
>CALSVI010000005.1 GCA_943840615.1 uncultured Luminiphilus sp.
GAAGATCATCGACCTGAGTGGTGGCCGGTCGCACCTCCAACACCGGATCCACCAGGCCGGTGGGGCGCACTACCTGCTCGACCGTCTGTCCCGCGTGATCGTTTTCATAAGGCCCGGGTGTCGCTGAGACATAAATCGCTTGCGGGCACAGCCGCTCCCATTCCTCAAATTTGAGGGGCCGATTATCGAGCGCAGAAGGCAGACGAAATCCATATTCCACCAAGGTTTCTTTGCGGCTACGGTCACCGCGATACATGCCTCCGATTTGCGGAATGGTCGCATGGGACTCATCCACCACCACCAAGCGCATTGTCGGGGATATACTCGAACAAGGTCGGGGGCGCCTCCCCCGGTGCCCGGCCTGACAGATACCGGGAGTAATTCTCGATGCCCTGGCAGTAGCCCAGCTCACGAATCATTTCAACGTCATATCGCGTGCGCTGCTGAAGCCGCTGGGCCTCCAGCAGTTTTTCGAGCTCCTTGAGCTGCTTGACCCGCGCCTCTAACTCGGCTTCGATAAGATCGACTGCACCCAACATGGTGTCGCGGGACGCAACGTAATGTGTTTTGGGGAATATCGTGACGCGCGGTAATCGCTCCTCAATTGCACCCGTTAGCGGGTCGAAGCTGCAGATATTCTCGATTTCTTCATCAAAAAGCTCGACGCGAATGGCCAGCTCACCCGATTCGGCAGGAAAGATGTCAATGACATCGCCCCTCACGCGGTAGGTGCCGCGCTTAAAGTCGATGTCGTTGCGCACGTACTGCAACTCTGCGAGCTGCCTCAGAACACCGCGCTGATCGATGATTTCACCCCGCGAGAGATGCATCACCATTTTAAAATAAGACTCGGGATCACCCAGGCCATAAATTGATGACACGGTGGACACGACTAGACAATCCTCGCGCTCAATAAGCGCTTTGGTTGCGGACAGTCGCATCTGCTCAATGTGGTCGTTTACCTGCGCGTCTTTCTCGATATACGTGTCAGAAGACGGTACGTACGCCTCAGGCTGAAAGTAGTCGTAGTAAGAAACGAAATACTCGACCGCATTGTTAGGGAAGAATTCCTTGAATTCACCATAGAGCTGAGCGGCCAGCGTTTTGTTATGCGCCATCACAATGGTAGGACGCTGTAAGGCCTGTACGACATTGGCCATGGTGAAGGTTTTGCCAGACCCGGTAACACCCAGCAAAGTTTGTGAGGCCAAGCCCGACTGCACCCCCGCGATCAACTGCTCAATGGCCGCCGGCTGATCGCCGGCAGGCGCGTAAGAGGATTGCAATTCGAACGGTCGGCTCACGGCAGTTGGTGTCTGGCAAAAGAGTAAGGATAACGGATCTTGAACTTTGGCGAGATTTACTCGATCCGCGGTTGACTGCCCGAAAACGGCCTGTGTACACTTCGCTCCTCTTTGAGAGACCCTTCCGTCTTAGCTCAGTTGGTAGAGCAGCTGACTGTTAATCAGCGGGTCGCTGGTTCGAGCCCAGCAGACGGAGCCAAATACTCAAAAGCCGCACCCCGTGCGGCTTTTTTATGGCCGTTAAGTTTATGATCGGTATGGTTGTGTCCGCAGATCTGGATACGTGAGCTGAATGAGAAGAGAAAGACGTATTGGCCAAATACTGACTCTGTCTGGACTGATGTGCATCAGCCAAGTCAGTCTCACGGCGCCACTTTGGCGTGACTTCAGTGGCACTTATGTCGCGGGCAATGGCTTCACGCTTGACCCTGATAAGCAGCAGACCGTTACCCTTGAGCACGCTGCAGGGTATAGCTGGGGAGACACTTTTACGTACCTCGATACCACCTTCTTTCGGGGCGATGAACGCGCTTACTCACTGTTTGGGGAGACGGCCGCGCGCTGGTCTCTCACTGATTCCGATCAAGACAGGTCAAATCAAGCCGTGACGGATGTGCTCATCTCTGCGAGCCTCGAGTTTGGCTCCGGTACGGTCGAAACCTTCACGCTCGGACCCTCAGTCGATCTCAACGTAGCTGGCTTTGATTATCTCCACCTGGGCCTGATGCGCAGAGAAAGCGTGAACCGAAGCGGATTTAACAACAGCGACGGTTGGCAATTTGTACCCACCTGGTCGCTGACCATTCCAACGGGCCGCTCAGAATGGGTGATCGATGGATTCGCGAAATGGATCTTCGCGACAGATCACAGCGACTACCACCCCAACTTTCAGTTCAATCCGCAAATCAAATACAACGTCGGCAAGCACCTATCTGGACCGGACACGCGTATTTACTTGGGAATTGAATATTACTACTGGTCGAACAAGTACGGCGTGAAAAGCTCATCCGCCGTAGACAGTGACCAGCACGCCGTCAGCTTTCTGGCCAAGTACCATTTTTAAACCTGAGGCTTAGGCCTCAGGCTCGTCTGACAAAGCATCTTCATTGGTTTCCGGGTCTTCAGCGTTTTCGCAAGCGGCGGCGGGCTCAACCTCGATCTCACCCGTGGCCTCCCAGGTGGGGACCTTGTCGTCAAAGCCGGTGTATCGGAGCGTGGCGTCGCCCTTCAGCACCACCTGCAGCGAGCGTCGGCGAATTTCTTTCTCGCCCCCAGCGGCCGAAATACTGAACGTCTCCTTCGGCCGGAAAAGGAATACCTGCACCGGCTTACCCACAGCCAGATCCTTATCAGCGCCTTTGTCAGACGCAAAAACACTGCCGAGGTAGGCCTTGGCGCCGGGAATATCGTTGTAACCCGGGCAGCCTTCACTGGCATCGAAAAATTTAAACTTGCTGTTAAAGGCGCCGCCTTCGATGGAGACTCGCAGCTTAGCGGTCTCCGCAAAAACAGTCATGCTGGTCATCGCTAAAACGACAATGACGCCTGCACTCAACCCACCAACCATTCTTTTCACTTTCATACCCACTCCCTACCATCTCACTCTGCCGATGCAAGTTTACTTAAGCGCGCATAGTTAGAAAATCTGTTTTCAGCGTTCGCCTACTCTCAATAACGCGTGTCACCTTCCCAGCTTTAGCCCTATTTTTAAGAAGCGCATTTCGCGCCAACACGGCTATCGGTAGACTATTCACCTACTGAAACACTACGGCGAGGAGCGCTTCATGACGACTATTTCGTGGCAAGAATTTGAGCAGGTAGACCTGCGGGTCGGCTCCATTGTTACCGCAGAAGTCTTTTCTGAGGCCCGCCGACCCGCCTTCATCCTGCACGTGGATTTCGGTGCGGACATCGGTGTTTTGAAATCGAGCGCGCAGGTCACCGACCTGTACCAACCTGACGAGTTAGTGGGTCAGCAGGTCATTGCCGTGGTGAACTTCCCGCCCAAACAAATTGGCCCAATCCAATCCCAATGTTTGATTACGGGTTTTCCGCAAGCCGATGGGTCTGTGGTGTTGATTCAGCCGGAAAGACCGGTAGCAAATGGTTTGAAGCTCGCGTAAGTCCGCCTTTTAGCCATTTAGCTCGGCCCGCTCAGGCGCCGTATTGGGTCAGAAATTGCTCCACCCGCTGCACGGATCCCTCACTGCACGTCAGTGACGTGCAGAGGTTCACCAGCGCCAATGGAGGTCGGTGAGCCTGCTCGTAACACCGTGTCGCTTCACCGGGTTCACCCACCCACTCTGCAAGCAGTTCCGGGCTGACCGCGCCTGCCTCTCGCACCAGCGAGAACTGCGCCAAATTGTTAAGGGCCTTCAGCAGCTTGGGACCGACCATCTGGGGCGCAATATGTGCGGCATCGGCCCGTTGAATCATCGACTCAGAGAGGTAGGCCAGAAAACCCAGCACCGGAGACGCCTTCGTGAACCCCATAAAAGCATTGTGAGGTGAAAGATAGGCGCGCCACGCGCCCTCTGTGAGTGGGCTGAACCCAGCACTCCTCACCGAAAAAAGTGTGCTCCGAATCGGGTACGCGCCAGGTGGGGTCCATTACGAGTGTGTCGGCGTCAATCCACACCACCAGTCCACCCCGCGCAGAGCGCTCCGATTCCATCCAGCGCAGTCGCGCGAGATCAGCGAGTATCGGCGTGCGATCTTTCAGCTTTAAGCGACACTCGGGTGTCACCCAGTCAAAAAGTTCGTCACCGATGCAGTGATAGGCGTAGTCCTGCTGCTGCGACCAGTCGGCGACAGACATCATGCACCGACTCACCCAGTCGGGCCTCGCGTCGGCAGCGGATTGCAAAATCGTGATGGGGGTCATGTGCCGCTCAGCGACTCACACAATGCCCTGATTGCCCTGCAGGCCCATGACCTCAGGTTGATTGGGGCGCACACCCTGCACCCGCCCCTGTGCCCGCAACCAGCGCGCCACCACATCCCAAATAGGCTCACCTTCGACTTGCTGCACTGACGCCCATCCTGCGACCTTGTAGGTTTTCTTCGCGTCGATTGACTCACCGTTGAGGGTGAGCTGATCAATTCGCGACCCCGCTTTAGCCAGCGGCGCAATCGAATATTGCAAGCCGCCAACGCGGACCATATCGCCCCCCTGCTGATAATAGGGGTCTGGGTGAAAGAGATTATCAGCCACGTCTTCGAGCACACGCTTCAGGAATGCGCCGGTCATCTCGGTCATGGTGACCGCCGGGTAAGTGATAGCAACCTGTGCCATCAGATCCTCCATCGTGATTTGAGCACCCGGCAGCAAGGTGGTGCCCCACCGAAACCCGGGCGAGAGCGCAATGGGGGCGTCGAGCTCATCCATCAGCGCTTCACAAATCAACTGATCTACGCTGCCATTAAAATTGCCCCGCCGGTACAGGAGGTCATCGGTCATCGCCAGCGGCTCGGCAAGACGAGCAGTAAAAGGCGCCCGAACACGCTCGATCAGTGCATTCATTGTAGGGTCGGGAGGAAGCAACTCCGCGAATACTGGCAATAGCTGATAAGACCAATTCCGAATGCGCCCATCGCGCACATCAAAATCCAGCACGCCCAAAAACTTACCGTTTGAGCCCGCATTGGTAACCAATGTCACCCCAGCGGGGTTTTTGATTTCCATCGCGCGCGGCATCGCATCGTGGGTATGGCCACCCAAAATGGCATCGATGCCCGTCACCCGTGAGGCTAACTTGATATCGGTGTCGGCGCCGTTATGGGAGAGCAACACCACCACCTGAGCGCCGGCGGCGCGCACCTCGTCGACCTTATCCTGAAGCTCACGCTCCTGAATGCCGAAGGTCCAACCAGCGGTGAAGTGCGCGGGATTGGCAATCGGTGTATAGGGAAACGCCTGACCAATCATCGCCACCGGTACCCCGTTGATCTCACGCAGCGTATGGCTCGCGAAGACAGGGTCGCCAAAGTCCATATCCTTCACGTTGTGTGCAATAAAATCGATATGTCCGTCGAGATCGTTCTGGAGGATCTCGCTCACCCGCTCTGCACCCAGCGTGAACTCCCAGTGACCCGTCATGACGTCAACACCCAGGAGCTTGCTGGCCTCGACCATGTCCTGACCCTGAGTCCACAGTGCCGTTGCCGACCCCTGCCAGAGGTCGCCGCCATCGAGTAATACCGCCCCCGGCCGGTCAGCGCGCAGTCGCTTCACCAAGGTCGCAATATGCGCAAAGCCCCCCACCCGACCGAACTGTTCCGCTGCGGCAATATAATCGAGGTGGGTCAATGCGTGCGCCGATCGCGAGCCGGGCGCAAGTTCAAACTGATTCACTAACGCCTCACCCACCAGGTGCGGGGGCCGATTCCGGGCATCGTGCACACCAATATTGACCGAAGGTTCTCGATAATGAATAGGCAGCAGCTGGGCATGGACGTCGGTTAAATGCAGTAGATGCACATTGCCCACACGGGGCACGTGGTAGAGGTCGGATGACGCGGCCTGAGCAGTAAGCAGCGAGGGCAACGGCAAACCCGCCGCCGCGCCCAGTGCTAATAGTTTATGAAACTCCCGTCGCTGCATCCTTGTCAGGGAGTCACTGTTCGGTTTGATTCACGGGAGACGCCGGATCCAGCAGGTAGGCCATCACGTCTTTCAACTGCTGTTCGCTGAGAATGCCCTGCGCACCGAAGCGCGGCATGTGCGAGCACAAGTTATAGGCATGGGTATCCCAAAGCTTGGTCCAGGTGTACCGCAAGCATGGGCTCTGACTGCCCCCGAGCGCCGTAGCCTGTTAGTGACGGGCCAAGGTTGCCGTAGGCCACCTCGTCGGGTGAAAGTTGATGGCAGGCGTAGCAATTGCCGCCATTGGGTTTAGTGGGATCATCACTGGATTGCAGACCACGGCCATTACCCGCTACGGCTGCGCCACGCTGCCAATCGCCCAGATAAACGCCATCTGCGGGCAACACCACCGCGTCCAGACGCTGCTGTCGCAATTCGCTCAGCACTGCCTCATCAACAGGCGCGCCCCGAGGAGCGCTGCAAACCTTCTGCACGGCATCCTGCTGAAGTCGCGCCATCGTGGCTTGGTTCTTGGCAACAAAAGAGCTCTCGAGGACCGCGGCGATGTCTTGCGAGGCAATCGTCCACGACGCACAAGCCAGGCTCAACCCAACAATCATTGTCGCGCCCGCGAGCCTCATCGTTTCAGCCCCGGAGCCGTCATCACGCCCTCCTGCGGCATTCACTGCCATGTACGTTTGCAGCGCAATGCTGGTCGTCGGAGCCCATTTGCAACTCGGGCCAACGCTGCTGCCGGAAGCAGTCGCGCATGCGCCACCCCATCGTTCTCACCAAACCCTGCGAAATCCGATACGCAGGCCAACTGCCCCAGGCATCGGCAGCACCGGTATGAGAGGTCAGATCTGGTAAAGACTGCAAGCGAATGCGCATCTCTGACTGCTCGTGACAGGTCGCGCAGGAAAAGTCATGGGGGCCTGCGCGGTAAAAGAAAATCTCCTCGCCGAGCGCGTACATTTCGCGTTCGGCTGGATGAGTTTGCTCGGGTGCGATGGTCGCGCCCTCAGATTCGGCTGCCAGCCAGGTCACCAATGCTTCGATTTCAGTGCCCAGATCTCCCCGCAAGGAGTAAGGCTTCGCAGTGATCGACGTCGAGATCGCGTCCCTGAATCGTGGTCATACAATGCACAAGCCGTGCCTCGATATCCATGACCTCATCCGTATCGGCAAAGTAACGGGGGAATCGCACGTAGGTGCCCGCGGTCACGCCCGAGCCGAGCCCCAGATCGCAGGCCTCCAGTGTCGCCGACTTGGGGCCCTGAGCCGTAAACCAAAGCTCTTCACCTTCATCGATGACGAACACGGCAGGGTTGTCGTCACCCATAAGGTCCCGGTACTGGTCGAAAACGCCATCAGCCGCACAGCTGCGCTGTGCCAAACGAACAGCGCGAGGCATCCTGACCACAAAAAAACTGTCTTCACACCACACCCCCCGGGCATCTGTTTTCAGCGGATGGTCGTTTGCCCTTCTCCGGTACCGCCCTGGTTATCTTGCCCAGATGACTCGCACCGTATCGCCGGGCTCGCCACCCTCGAAACGCACACCCAAAAAGGGGTTGGCCGACACAGCGGCGCCCCAGTGGCCTTGCATTACCGCCTGGTCACCATGAAACACGGCGACCTCTGTAATGAAGTGTGCAGGAATAGCTTCGCCCGCCTGATCCTTGCGCATGCCGGTTTCCATTGGGTGGCGCATCAAGGCTTTCACTTCCGTCATCGTCGCCCTTTTTCTGGGCACGAATTTTGATTCGACCTGCCATGGTGACCTCCTCAGCCGCCGCATCCGCCGAGGGTGACCTTGGTCTCCCTCGACTGCATAAATAACTGTCCATCGGCCTCAACGACTGCATACAGCGTGCAGGTTTGAGCGACCTTTACCCGGGTTTCGATATAGACCTCTGTCCCCGGCGGGATATTGAAGGACGCCGCCAGCGGATTAGGGTTCATCTCTACCAGTATCGAGACGTTGGTCACATTCGGCAGCGCCTCCGAATCAACCGCGACGCGAATCGGCACCACCGCACCGTTCTCGGCGATATCGGGTGTCACAAATTCAATGCCCTCGTGCACCGAGGGCGCGTCGCCGAGTGCCGCTAGCGTCTGATCCAGCGCGGTAGCGCCGAAAGCTGCGTCTGGCCGAACCAAGGTCGCCCAAACACGCCCGGGTAATGCCGCGGCGGCGCCCAGCACTACGGTCCAGCGCAGCCATTGCCGGCGTGATATGCCTTTTGATTTCATCATTGTCATCTTTGCTGTTACTCCCCTAACCGTCATCGCCTGACGTTAACCAGGCGACAATCTGTTGTAACGCGTCGTCATCGACTGCAGGCATTGGAGGCATTGGCACACTCCCCCACACTCCGACGCCGCCATTCACTATCTTGTCACGTAAGTAGGCGCGGTGCTCTTCCCCTACGTACCGCTTTTTATGGCCTCGAAGCCCGGTCCCACAAGCGGACCCGATATCTGATGACAACCAGAACATCCCCCCGCATTTAACGCGGCGTCAGGCGCCGCCGCCACCTCGGTGACAGCATGATCGGTTGCCCTATTGTTTGGCGCAGTCCACAACCCGGGGTAAGGCCCCCAGCCGCGGGCCTGCTCGGCAAGATTGCCGTGCGCATTCATCGCGTAGTCTGGCAGGGAAGAAATAACAGCCGTCTCCCACATCGCAATCCCTCACACACGATGACCCTCTGACATCGGGCTCGCCCTGAACGGACCATAGCCCATGCTCGCGGCTCATGCCGTTTCGGTTGGGCATCAGGGCCTGAGTGGCAGCGATATTGCTGTCGGATAGCACAAAGTCATCCTCAACCACGTAACCCAGATTCAGTAGATAAGCGACCAACCCATAGACCTCATCATGGGTCAATGATTTCGGCGCGTTCCAGGGCATAGCGCGAAAGATGTAATCCCACAGCGTAGACAGTGTGGCCACCTTCATCAGCGTTGTGCGCGTAACGGCAGAATCCTGCAAAGCCGCAACCCGTCCTGTCTCGATATCGTCCTCGGTGATATTGCCCAATACCAGCGGTGCAAAAATTTCATTGGAATCACCAAAGTCACCGTGGCAGGAAGCGCACTGCGCCAGCCAGGTCTCTTCGCCCTGCCACACATCGCCGCTCCCCGGGGGCAGGCCGAGAAAGTCAGGTCGCACATCGATATCCCAGGCGATCACTTCAGTGTCGGTCGCGGGCCTACCCAGCGTCTCAACGCCCTCGGGCACGGGTGACGCCAGCGCCGTGGCAGCAGTGCCCCACAGGAGGGCGATGAATACTCCCTTAGCCCAACTGCACATTGTGTACCTCGCCATCACTGCCAACACGCCACGTTTGGATCGCGTTGTTGTGGTAGATCGATCGCGTGCCGCGAACGCCAATCAGCTCTGCACGGCTCGGCTGGGCATACCCCGTGCTGTCGGTCACTCGAGACTGCAGCAGCGTCTCCTCACCCTGCCACACCCAGTCATACTGGAATCGAGTGAGCGCCTTGGGTAACACCGGGCCCTCCACTCTTGCCGGGCGCCAGTTACGCCCGCCGTCTACCGAAACCTCAACCTTCTCGACCGTTCCGCGCCCACTCCAGGCGAGACCGGTGACGGAGTAATACCCGTGCTTCAGCAACTTCTGCCCACCCGATGGCGCAGTAATGACCGACTTGGCTTCTTGTATCGACGTGTACTGTCGGTGGGTACCGTCAGGCATCATATCGACGTAATGCGCGGCCTCATCCTTTGTTGCCCACGGCTCATCGCCCACCTCCAGCCGCCTCAACCATTTGACCCAGGAGACGCCCTGAACGCCGGGGACCACTAACCGCAAGGGGTAGCCGTTTTCTGGACGCAACATCTCGCCATTCTGGCCATACGCCACCAACGCGTCGTCCAATGCGTTCTCGAGGTTAATCGTGCGGGTCATACTCGAGCCATCGGCTCCCTCGGCTAGCAACACCTTGGCGCGTTGGCGATCAATACCGGCGCGCTCCAACAACAGGGACACCGGCACACCGGTGAATTCGGAAGCGGACAGCATGCCGTGGGTGTATTGCACCGTCGGGACCGCCACATTTCCCCACTCCAAACCCGTGTTCGCGCCACATTCGAGAAAATGGATGCGCGACACACTGGGCATGCGCAACAACTCTTCCATCGTGAATACCAGCGGTGTTTTAACCAGCCCGTTGATCATGAGTCGGTGGCGTCGCGGATCGATGTCGACCCACCCTTGATGATGCCGTTCAAAATGGAGGCCGCTCGGTGTGATCATGCCGAACAGATTCTGCAGGGGCGTAAAGGACACACTGGATTGGTCAGTGCGGGTCAGCCCGGGGCTTTGTCGCCTGACGATGTTGGCTTCGAAGGGAGAAGGCTGGCCGTAGGGATTGGCAACTACCGGTTTACCCAGGCTGCGGGTCCAGCTGGGCAGATTCACAATATCGGGATCATCTGCGGCCCGAACAGAAGGCACTGCAATAGCCGCTGTAGCTGCCGCGATCGCGCCGCGTATTAATGTGCGGCGCCCTGAGTCAATCCCTTCGCGCTGGATTTCATTGATCAGATCAGTCGACAGGAAGGATTCAGGGGCAAGCTGAAGGTGCCCTTGGTCGGCTTCCGTTCCCATCAGTACGCTCCCCCATCACCTTGATTCACTGACGCTACATCACCGCTTTGTCCCTGAACCGCAGCGTTATTCTTTTTTTTTATATCCATATAACTATATGCTAACCTGCAGCCTGCTGCCTGGCAACGCCTCTACCGAGATTTTTGCCACAGCGCGCACAAGCTCGTAAGGTTCGAGTGAACCAATGTTAGCGCACATGAGCCTCCTCAAGCCTACCGATTCTATCGAGCGAACTGGGGCGATGTCACTGACGATCATGAGGCAAATAGCTGCGATGCTGGAGGAAGCGATGTCACGATGGTTAGCGATCACCGGTCTTGTTGGATTGATATTGTCATCGACCATTCAGAGTGCAGATTTGGAGATGCCGGGAGTGGTATTTCATCTGGACTCCGAAACTCGAATGAACCGCATGTTGCGACAAGTGGCACGGCACCACTCTTTTAACCCGGATATCCCCACGCGAGTCATTTTGATCGCCGAGGGCGTCAAACCCGCGATCGATGGCGCCGTCGATGCCAACGGCGGCAAATACAGCGCACAGATGGAACAATTGCTGGCCTCGGGCATTCGCATCTTTGCCTGCGAGGCCACACTCAATTTTTATAATCTGACAGAAGACGATCTTGCCTTTGGCGTGGAAACCGTCCCCTCGGGTGTCGCGGCGCTGGGGCGGCTGCAGGCGCAAGACAGATGGGGTTATATCAAGCTCTGATGGCGCTGAAGGTATTCGTTATTTGCTGGGCGCTGCTGGCACTTTGTGCGGGAATACCGCATGCCGCCGCTTCGTCCGCTCCCGCATCGGATACTGGCAAGACCTTACTGATTTACGTGTATAGCCCAGATTGCGGTGCCTGTCGGCAGTTCGACAGTGAGATCGGCCCCATCTATCCAAAAACCACGGAAGCAGCTCGCCTCCCGCTGCACAAAGTCTTGCTGGATGACTGGCAAATGGGCGCGACCGCATTCGCGGAATGCGCCGCAGACGCCGTTATCGGCACGCCGACTTTTATACAAGTTCGAGATTGCCGGGAACTGGACCGCATCACGGGGTATTCCGATGCAGAACTCTTCTGGCTTTCACTCCGGCGAATGATTAATCGCCTTGACCCAAGCTAGGGCGCGTCGTCGATCAGACAGACGATTTGACGCGACGCTCACCCGGTGCGGGGGGCGTGGCAGCCGCCCCAGCAAAACACTGCGCGTTGGCCATCCACAGCTCGGCTGTGTCGCCTTCGCAGCTCAATTGTGTGTCGGCGATATTGCGAGTTTGGGTGACCACCTGTGCAAATTCATGCGCCATGCCGGTAATACGCTGAGCGCTGTCGGGCGAGCCATACTGCCAAGTGTCGCCCGATGGTGAGGTCAATATCAGTGCGGGCTGCTCTTCGGGAACAGGCATGCCGCGCACTGTGAAGCACCAGCCAAACGTGTTGACGCCGAGCACCACGATGTTGCGGATCCGGTCGTCCTCCGAACGATCAATGCCCAAGTCATCAGCGATGGCTTGCCCATGCGCCCACGTCTCCATTTGCCGCGCAGTGATCGAGGACCTAGCACTCATGCTAGGCCCACCCAGGCCACTCGATCGGAAGGATCAGCCTGCTGATAAGCCGAAGCCACCTCTCGAAAACCTGCTTGCCACTGAGATACCAGCTCAAGATCAGTCTGGGGGAACGCAACGATTTCGATCTCCGGCAGGGTTTTACCGGCCATCATCGCCTCGACCGCGGGCTTAAGTGCGGCCTGGAAATCGTCGGGGGCCGTCAAGGCGAGGTTCGCCATGTGATTCCAAAAATGCAAATGTCGCAGAATCTTCTCAAAGGTCCAGGATTTGAACCCAGTGGGCCTTGCAAAGTCTGACGCCTGTAAGGGCTGAATGAGCTGCTCTAATGCTTCCGACTCGGCTAAAAAATCGCTTGCCTGCTGCATGATGCCTCCTGAATTCGTTTACATACTGCCTTGAGGAAGGGCTCGCCCGCGCTGCACTCAGTCGCTCGCCGCCTCTTCTATCACCATGATGATATCGCCCGCCGCCATCTGCTGACCAACCTGCCCATTCAATTGCTGCACCACACCGGCCACCGGTGCGAGAATTTCGTGTTGCATCTTCATGGCTTCGAACACGGCGAGCCGCTGGTCTTTTTCCACCGACTGGTCTGGTTCGACTAATAGCGATACTAACTGCCCATGCATCGGTGCCTGCACCTTACCGCCCTGGGCATCTTCTGCCGCCTCCGGCGGAATCAGGTCAGTGTTCGCCAAGGTCACTTCGGACTGGTTGGTCGTCAGCACTCAGGGTAGCGGGGTTCTCAGCGTAGATAACCCAGTACCGACGCGCTGGCCATCAATCAGCAGGATGGCGCGGTCTTCACTGAGCGTTTCCAATACCACAGCGTGTGTCGAATCCATCAACGCGACATCGTAGCGATCGGCGCGCGCTGAGGTGATCTCTGCGGTAAAGGTCGTGTCGTCCACCTCATAGTGATGGCATCTTGTCACCGCCCCGGTAGACACCCAACCCCGCAACTCCTCGCTGACCGACAGCGCGCTGGCAAAATGGCGCTCGGCGGCCAATGTTTGTTGCAACGCGATTCCTGCGGCTAGCACGCTGCTGGTCGCTTGAGCCGGCGCGAAACCCTCAGGATAGTGCTGGTCGATGTAATCTGTTGTCGCTCCGCCGCTGACAAAAACCGATTGATCCAGCAGCGCCAATAAAAAGGCGCGGTTATGCGTCACCCCAGTAAGGGTTGTGGCCTGCAGAGCAGCGCGCAATCGCAGCCTCGCCGTCTCGCGCGTCTCACCCCAGGCGATCACCTTAGCGACCATCGAGTCATAAAAGGGCGATATCGCGTCCCCCGTCTCGATCCCTGAATCCACCCGGACGCCTTCTCCTGCGGGAACACTGAACAGCGACACCGGACCCGCACTGGGCAAAAACGCCGCTGCCGGATCCTCCGCGCAGAGTCTCACCTCAATCGCATGGCCAAAGAGATCAACATCTTCCTGCGTGGCGGGCAACGGCTCCCCCTGAGCCACTCGGATCTGCCATTGCACGAGGTCAAAGCCCGTGACGCACTCGGTCACCGGGTGCTCAACCTGCAGCCGGGTATTCATCTCCAAAAAATAAAACTCGCCGCTGGCATCGAGTAGAAACTCCACCGTGCCAGCGCCCACGTAATTCACCGCGCGCGCCGCCTCTACTGCAGCGGTACCCATCGCTTCGCGCAGCTCCGGCGTCATGATAGGGCACGGGGATTCCTCTACGACCTTCTGGTGCCGCCGCTGCAGCGAGCAGTCACGCTCACCCAGATGAATCACATTGCCATGAGTATCGGCAAAGACCTGCACCTCGACGTGCCGCGCACCCTCGATTGCCCGTTCGAGGATGAGGTCACCGTTGCCAAAGGCACTTTCAGCCTCGGCGCGAGCAAGACCAATGGATTGCAGCAATTGACCCGGGTCTCCCACACGCCGCATGCCACGACCGCCGCCCCCCGCCGCGGCCTTGATCATAACGGGCATCCCCATTGCTTCCGCCTCGCGACAGAGCGTTTCTTCGGACTGATCCTCACCCTGATAACCCGGGATGCAAGGTACCTTGGCCTCCAGCATCGCGCGTTTGGCGAGCGCCTTGTCGCCCATAATCTTCACGGCCGGGGCGGGTGGGCCGATAAAGATGACCCCCGCTTCGGCACAGGCCGCAGCAAAATCGGTGTTCTCGACTTAAGAAGCCATAGCCAGGGTGAATCGCATCAGCGCCTGTTGTGCGGGCCGCCTCCAGAATCGCTTCTCCTACTAGGTAAGACTCAGCTGCGGTGTTACCACCGAGAGGAACCGCTAAATCCGCGGTTCGCACATGCAGGGCATCGGCATCGGCGTCTGAGTAGACGGCGACGGTTTTCAGCCCCATGGCCTTGGCGGTGCGCATCACGCGGACCGCGATCTCGCCGCGGTTGGCCACCAGCACTGTCTGGATCGTTTTCATTCCTGGCCCTCCTGATGCCAACTTGGCTTGCGCTTTTCAAGAAAAGACGCAACGCCCTCAACGCCTTCCTCACCCTTAAGGCAATCAGTGAAATTCTCCGCCGCAAACCGCATCTTTTCCTCATCGGGCAGTGCGGGTAGCGTGCGGATCAGTGTTTTTGTCGCCGCCACCGCGCCGGGGGCACAGGCCAACACATCGGCGCTGAATCCGCGCTTCGGCAGCCTCAAGGCCGTCTGCGTCGGGCACCACGACATCCAAAATACCCAGATCCGCCGCCTCCGCACCTGCAAAGCGGGCTGCGCTCAGCATGAGTCGCCGACCCGTGGACTCGCCGCACTTCTGCATGACGTAACGGGCAATTTGCGCCGGCGAGATGCCGATCCGTGTTTCAGAGAACGCAAACTTGGCATCAGCGGTGCCGATCGTGACATCACAGCAACAGGCAACACCCAACCCCCCCGCCATTGCAGCGCCCTCGATGACGGCAATGGTGACCATGGGCAAACGGTCGAGCGTGTACAGCAGGCGCCCGATGGTCTCGCTCATGGCGATAACCTCGTCATTAGACGCCGTCGCCATGGTTTTGAATCCTTTGAGGTCGCCGCCTGCACAAAAAAAGCCGCCACGGCCTCGGAGCGTCATGCCTCTGATCGACCGATCGTCCTGCAGCGCATCGCAAATACGCTGCAGATCGGCGACCACCTCGTCAGTCAGCGGGTTGCGGCGCTCAGGTTGACTGAACCAAACGGTCAACCAGCCCTGATGTAATTCACATTCGACAGAGTCGGTGCGGGGTAACGTTGTCATGATCACATCCTCGCCACGCCAAAACTGTTGGGCGTGAGCGTCCGTCCGCGGCCCTCCAGAACCGTTTCGAGACAAAACGCGAGCACCTTGCGGGTATCGCGCGGATCGATCACGCCGTGATCCAGTACGCGACCCGAGGTATAGAACGCGTCTTCCTGCGCATCGAAGTGGGCGATGATCGCGGCTTCCTGCTCGGCCAGCTGCTCCTCGGGAATCTCGATACCCTTACGCGCAGCACCCGCTCTCGCGACCTCGCTCATCGTCTTAGCCGCACTCTGCCCCGCCATCACACCCGTGCGCGCACTGGGCCAGGCAAACAGAAAGTCAGGCTCGTAGGCCCAGCCGCACATACCGTAATTACCCGCGCCAAAACTGGCACCAATGTACAGAGTGATTTTTGGCACCCGCGCGGTACTGACCGCCTGAACCATTTTTGAGCCGTGTTTGATCATGCCGGCCTGCTCGTACTCGGTCCCCACCATGTAGCCCGTAGTGTTCTGGAGGAAAATAATCGGCAAATCGGACTGATCGCATAGCTGAACAAACTGCGCGACCTTGGTCGCACCGTTCGGGTCGATCGGGCCATTGTTGCCAATCACCGCGCAGGCAATGCCGGTGATACTCACGTGAGCGCAAAACGTGGAGGCACCGTAGCGCGGCTTGAATTCCTCGATTTCCGAGCCGTCCACTACCCGCGCGAGCACCTCACGGCAGTCATAGGGCACTTTGGGGTCCGTGGGTACAGCACCCGCCAACTGCTCAGCCGGGTATTGGGGGGGCTGATAGGCACGACGAGGGACAGGCATGGTGCGCCGGTTCCAGTCCAAGCGCTCAAACACCTCGCGCGCTTTTAGCAACCCGTGGGCGTCATCCTCTACTAAATACTCAACGACTCCCGAAACGCTGGCGTGCATCTCAGTGCCACCGAGCTCACGGTCATTGGCGACCTCTCCGGTGGCCGCTTTCACCAGCGCCGCACCACCCAGCGCCGCCATGCCATTTTCTTTCACACCGATGACGTAATCCGACATGCCCGGCATATAGGCGCCACCCGCCGTCGAACCACCGTGCAGCACAACCATCGTCGGCAGACCCATCGCTGACATCTGAGCAAGATTTCTAAACACACCGCCAAAAACGGACCACAGCTCTGTCTGGTACTGCAAAAGATTCGCGCCCGCACTCTCGACGCAGTGAATTAAAGGCAACTTCTGGCGCTTACAAATCGCTTGCAGAGAAAGATGAACCTCGCCCGTCTTGGCTGTCGCAGACCCCGCAGCAATACCCGAGTCATCGACCCAAATCATGCAGCGCACGCCGCCCACAAAACCAATGCCCACCAACACCGAGGCACCAGGGATACTCGCTTCTCTATCCGGGTTGTCGACCGCGAAATTGGCCAGCGTATGCAGCCGGAGAAAAGGCATACCGGGGTCGAGTAGCCGGTGCAGCCGATCGGCCGGTAATAACTGTCCACGTTTCTCAAAAGTTGCTCGACGCTTGGCCGACGCTTCCGACGCCCGCGCCTCCAGCGAACGCAGTCGCTCGATAAAGGTCATCATGCTGGCCCGATTGGCCGCGAAGGCCTCGGAATTTGCGTCTATCTGGGATGTCACCGCAACCATCTCAGTCCTCCAACAGTGAGGCCGGCAAGGTGACCGGCGTGTCCAACAAAATTTGAGCATACCCTTTTGCTTGGGGGTCATTGCGCAGACTCGCTACGCCACCGCCACCCAAGGCATGATGCAACACGAAGTTAAGTGCTGACAGACCGGGCAGAACGTATCGATCGATCTCAGGGCTGGCCATAAAATGGGCGAAACGACTTGCCACATACGGCGCGGTCAGCGCCGCTGCAATGAAGGGTAAGTATTCGGGTTTGCGCGCCATCACACCAATATTGGCTTTGTCGCCCTTGTCTCCCGAACGGCCCCATGCCAAGCGCTCCAGCGGTACTTCAATCTGCTCTGCGCCCGCTTCCCGAGACCTCTCAGACAGCGTTGTGATCGCATTGGCCAGTTCGTCTTCTGCAAGCGATGAATCTGACTCTTGGGCAAGCATCACTACCTGCACCACCGGCTCTTCGAAAACCGTTGATTGATCGGCAGTATGGATCTGGATATCGGTGACTTCGCGGTCGATCAATATCGAGAACAAGCGGATCACTGGAGATGATTTGGGTCGCGTGCCAGCGAAGGCGCAGAACCCCGCGGGAGCGCCCAACCCGACTCCCGCCAACTCTCTCATCAGCAGGTCGGTCGCCCTGCGGTCCGCGTGTCGGCAGCCCACTTTTACCGCCACCTCCCGGCTCCTCACATAACGCGCTGCCTCGCCCCAGTGACTCTCGTCTCCCACGACTTCAACGCTGACATCAACATAGTCGGGCGCACCCATGGCTTCTAAGCTTCCGCCGGGCACGCTGCACCGCCTCATCAGCAAAGATGCGTGCCTTTTCGGCTGCCCGCGCGCCTACATAAAAACCAATCATTCCCGCGCGCCAGCCGTCGGCCCAGGTCATCGAGGTTTTATATTGAGCCGGTATTCCGCGGCCCTTGGCACCCAACGCCTTGACACGATCTGTATCGAGTAGCTCCAGCGTGACTTGCGTAAAGTCGCAGATTACGTCGGGTAAGTGGTAGGACGCCGGATCACCAATTTCATAAAGCAACTGCTCCCCCACGGTGCCAATCGTGACGCATCCGCCCGTGCCTTTTGGCTTGGTAATCAAGATGCCGCCATCCGCATCAATTTCCGCAATCGGATAGCCCACCTCGTGCAGAGTATCGGCGACCTCATGCCAGTCCGTGTAATTACCGCCTGTCACCTGAGGTCCGCACTCAATGAGATGCCCAGCAAGCGACCCTGCCGCCAGCAGATCCAGATCATCCCGTTGCCAGCCAAAACGATGGATGCAGGCACCCAGTGTGACTGCGCTATCTACACAGCGCCCGGTAATCACGATATCGGCGCCCTGATTGAGTGCTTCGGCTATAGGGAACGCGCCCAGGTAGGCATTGGCGCTGGCGATTGCCTCTCGCGGTGGTGGCGCCTCCCCCGTGAACATCTCTAGGGGGTCCGCGGCCATTACTTCACCTAATTTCGGCATAAGGTCATCACCGGTGATCACCGCCACGTTAAGCGACAATCCCGCGTCACTAACCCATTTTCGGATTGCATTGCCGCAGGCCTCTGGATTCACACCGCCGGCATTACTGATCAGCTTGACTCCTGATTCAGCAATCGCGTCTAGGTTGGGCCCCACGATGCTGGTGACAAAGTCAGTGGCATAACCCTTCTCAGGATCTGCCGCTTTGGCTCGCGCCATAATCGACATTGTGATCTCAGCGAGGTAATCAAACACAATGAAATCGAGGTCGCCCTCAGCCAAAAACTGGGGGAGTGCGAGGTCCGCCTCGCCCCAATAGCCCGTGGCACCGCCTATACGAATCATACTGACCGCCCTTGATTGCGCTGAATAATGTCCAAACCGCTACTAAAATGATTTTAACTCATTTAAAATGAGTTCGACTCATTATACGGACACTCTGCAATGCCGGCAACACCCCGCCACACCTCAAGAGCTCGCGTTGAAGCCAAAGAATCGAGCATTCTCGACGCGGCCGAGAGGATTTTTGCTCAGGCCGGATTCGATGGCGCCAAGGTATCGGACATTGCGCGCGCAGCCTCGGTCGCCGAGGGCACGGTTTACCTCTATTACAAAAACAAGCAGGACCTGTTGGCCGGGGTGGTGGGCCGGTTCTGGACCCAGCTAACGCTGGGCGCCGAAGCGGCCATTGAACCCAAGGGGACAACTACAGAACAACTGGAACAGCTTGGTCGCTACCACCTGCAATCTCTACTAAATCAGTTTGAGGTGGTCTCGCTGACCTATCGGGCACGCCCGCAGCAGGAACAGGACCTCGACCAGGTTCGCGAATATGTCCGAGTGTTTGATCGCATCATGCAGCGCGGCGTGGACCGGGGTGAACTCCCCAAGGACACGCCTATTGGTCAGTTGCGCGACGTTTTCTTTGGCACACTGGAATTTTCAGCGCGCACGCTGAAGCTGCGGGAGCGCTCCTACGACCACTCCGTTGTGACGAATCTATTGTCGATTATGGTGGGCTCAACTGACGCTGCCGCAGGCAAACCCAAAGGCAAAGAGCCCAGCAATCAGGATCTGATGAATACACTGAAATCGATTCAGAAACAGCTGAAAACGCTCTGGCGACTCATAATCGATTGGTCGTAGATTCAAGTCCTACTGGGCCCAACATCTCACAAGTAAAACGACTCACCGGCGGAGTTCAATGAGACAAGGTACCCCCTGCCCTGCCCCTCACGGCGCCACCGGCGTGTCTCTTTTCGCAGTAAGCAAATCCACAACCTTAAATCAGCATAGGCGTTACTATAAAAACCCGCGGCAGGAACTGTTGCATGCTCTCGAGCAAGATCTGACATACTTACATTGCGGCCTACCAAAGACTCATAGCATCGAACGATAGATCTAATACTGAGAACCGGCTCACTCTGATTCTTTCACTGGAGGATTGCTCATCTTCTTATGGTCTAGAAAAATGTTGCGGGTGCTAAGCGATTTATATTCTCTGAAAAAGGCTAACGCCTTTGATGAGAAATTTTATGCTGAGCTATACCCCGACCTAGAGAACTATAAACTTCCCTTACTTTTTCATTATGTGATGCATGGATCAAACGAGGGTAGAAGTCCTTGTCGGGGTTTTGATGCTGCTGAATACCTCAAACTTAGAAAGGATGTAGCTGAGCGAGGTTTAAACCCCTTAGTCCACTATTTGAAATTTGGAATTAATGAACAACCTTTATCTCAACGGTATGCCGAGGAGATGGGGCGAAAAAATCGAGCGCTAGAGGAAAAGAGCTCCATTATCTCTGCCTTGGAAGCTCGAGAAGGGGCATTGAGTGCCTCCCTAGAAAAAAAGAACTCCATTATCTCTGCCTTGGAAGCTCGAGAAGGGGCATTGAGTGCCTCCCTAGAAAAAAAGAACTCCATTATCTCTGCCTTGGAAGCGCGACGGGAAAAGCCCGAAAATTTCCCAGTTGCAAACGTGCAGGTGTTAATGGAGGAAGAGCGATATCAAGATGCGCTTGTTCTCTTGAGAAGCATCTCCTACGAAAAGGAAAACATCTGTCATGTTGATCTCTTGCGTGCAATTTTAGAGAGCAGGGTAAATGGCTGGGCCGAGAGTGTTTACTACTGGAATGAGCTCGAGAGGCGAAAAAAGGAAGGGGCCTATGATGGAGAGATCAGCCGATATGTAAACTTGTTGGGCAGAGACAGTGCTGAGGGTTTATTTGAGTCAATTGAACCAGTGTTGGGTGTGAACGAACGACAAGACGACGGCACCTATTGTGTATATACCACTCTGTTCGGTGAGTCCGATGCGCTGGCACCTATCCCAGATACCTTTTCAAGAGATATTCGTTACATTTGTTTTACTGATGAAACTAGGGATGCTGCCGGCTGGGAGTATGTCGTTTGTAAGCCCACGCAAAAGTCGGATAACTTGAGTGCTAAGTTATACAAGGTTTTACCTTTCAGTTTCTTGAAGAATTTCGACGGTTCACTTTTCGTCGATGCTAATACTGAATTTTTGAATGATCCGGCAGACCTGATTTACAAATACCTTAGCCACGAACCGTGGGTGATGTTTGAACACCCCGACAGGTGCGGCCTATATCAAGAAGCTGCGGCTATTATCACCAGCGCAAAATGCGATGCAGAAGGTGTAGTTAGGCAGACCTCGGCATACGAGGAGAAGGGTTACTTCGAAAGACAGGGCTTGTGTGAAGCTTCTTTTCTTTGGCGCAGGCACGATTCCCCTGAGTTGCGAGACTTTATGGAAATCTGGTGGGAGCACATACTAAATTACACTCATCGTGATCAATTAAGCTTGGCATTTCTGTTTTTCGAAATAGGACTTAGACCGAAGGTCCTGTCCAAAAAATTTGGTACATCTCGCAGAAATCACTATTTCTATAAAACACCACACATCACAACAAATCATAACGACCTATTGGCAGAAATAGCTAAAAAGTCATCAAATAACATCGCCTTTTTATATTCTGATCGATACATTGACACGGCTAGCACTCAGATGAGGGCGAAAAATTTTCTAAATGTGCTCGAGAATTTCGATGCTCGTGGTTTAAATTACAGCTACACCAGTTCGCTGGACCAAACGGGGCGCGGACTTTTTCTTACTAAAGGTGTACTCAAAGACATAAGCCCAGAGCAGCTAGCAAAGCTACAGGCTAAAAATTGGTTTATTGCGGCGGATTATGTTGATGCACTGCCCAGAGAGGATTTAGCTCCCTTCATAGATGTTTACATCGCTTCTTCAATCGCGGGCTATATCCGCTACCGGACTCATTTTCCGAACAAGTTGGCTTTTCGCCTCGATCATCTAGTAGACCACAGACTAAAGGCGGCTACGCAACAGGAATATTGTAGAGTCGGTTACTTTGGTGAGCTGGCCAACGCAAAGTATAAGGAAGACTTGGCGGGCCAAATTGACTTCCATAGTGTTAACACCAACTCACCAAACGATGATTGGCTAGGCGCATTGCCAAAATACAATGTGCACTACTGCATTAGAAGCGCTCGTTCGTTTGATGGCGATAAACCGTTTTTAAAGGGCTTCACTGCAGCACACTGTAATTCTTTGCTTCTAGTGAATAGAGATGAGGGTGACGTTCTATATATGCTCTCACCAGAATATCCTTACTTTTGCGAACCTACACTAGAGTCGATTGAAGAGACTCTGAGCAGTATCGCCGCTCAATGGGGAAAGGAGGAATTTACTGAAGCGCATAAATTGGTGGCAAAATTAAGAATACCTTCTTCAAACGAGTCGGTCGTTAAGCAATGGTATTGCTTACTCGAAAAATTAGCGGACTAGAACTATTGGTTTCCATCGAGGTAGGATTTACATCTCCATTTAAATTATGGAGCTCAACTTCATGAAATTTTGTGCTGTGTGTGGGTCAGAAGTTTATCTGCACTCTAAGATGGCGGACAGAGTATTTTACCTTTGCCCCGAGTGTTTTTTTCTGCAAGACCATACTACCTATGAGAATATCCAAGAGGTTCAATCAAAGCAGGCATCACAGGGCGGCCATTTAGATTTTTACCTTTCCAAAAGCAAAGAAGAGACAATTGAAAAAATTGAAAAACAGAAAAGATTGTTTTTCTCAGTCTTAGAGCGACTTAATTTGTCTCTTGATGAAGCGGATCAAATAACGGAAGAAAAATGGTCTGATCTGAATTTGTGTGACTTTGGTGGTGCTGGTGGCCTTTCTATACTAGCGCTCAGAGATTTTTTTAAATCGATAATTGTCATTGATCTCGATACATTTTTTTTCGAGAAGCATCTAGATGGGCTTGGTTATCATGATGCGCGTCGTGATGTTCTGTTGCAGAGTTTTAGGACCGTTTCTGCAGGAAGAAGCGTAGATATTGAAAACACATTTGACATTGTTTTTTCTTGGCACGTACTTGAGCATTTTCCCAACCAGCTTGGATTTATTCATGAAGTAAAAAGCTTGCTGAAGAAAGATGGCCTTTTGCTCATGCAAGTGCCAATGCTCTCTGAGCATGGAGTTAGAAATGAAACACATTACACTTACCACAATGGGGTCTCCCTAAAGAAACTACTCACGGATAACGGTTTTTCAGTACTGGATATACGGTTTGATGAAGAACGCCAGTATTTAACCTGTTTTGCCAAGTTGATGCCGAGCACTAACCAAGATTCTCTGGTTAAGTACCTGCGCAGTAGGACCGCCGAGAAAGACGAGCTATCTACACTGAGAGAAGAGATACTTATCTGTAGGAACGCATTACATGAGGAGCGAGCGAAAAGTTCAAAATATAAGCTAGAGGCTGAAAGCAGGAAGCTGGAATTGAGTCGATTAAAAAAATTTTCTTAGTGGGTGTTGATAAGGTAACGAGCCGATATTGCTAAACTTGGCGCATCAATATTTATAAACGCCACCCACGCCCTCTTGGCTAGGCAATATTGTATTGGACTCGGAAGTTCAACGAAAAATACGTTTCCGTCTTTAGGATCAGCGGTGAACGGCAGCAAGATCCTTGCGCACGTAGCACAGGTAATTGCCTAGAGGTAAAAACGGAGTGAGGCTCCCATCGCGGCTGCAGGCCGCAAACACTCCTATGCACTTCTCACAGTTATATCTCACCCAGTTGACCTGCCGGGAAAAATTTGGGGGGGTTTATCTGCACTTTAAGACTTCCGACCGCCGTTGAGCCGACATACCCACGACCTCAGTGGGCGATCAGGTTTCGGTGCGGGTTCGGATTCCAGTTGAGAAAATTACCCATAACTCTTAAAGTTGATCCGCCCTAGGCGGTCTAATAGGGCAGGACAGTTCGGAATAGGTTCGGATCTCTTCAAATCGAAAATCAGCATTCTTAAAAGCTCTTACGAGTCTTCCACTTGCGGGAGATTAGCTAGGCTCTCCCCCATCCTCATAATCGATTGGTCATCGATTCAAGTCCTACTGGGCCCAACATTTCGCCGCTCTCATGGCGGCCCTCCGTGGACTATTCTAGCCCTGCGAGACACACAGCATTTAACGTGCTGCACCTTGCTACTCCTTCGCATCTGAAATAGTCCCCTGCTGACGGATTGTAGTACCGTTGCCGCAACCGCTAGGAGGACACCGATATGCCCGATTTCGACACTCTGATCTACGAAAAACCTGAGGCGGGCATCGCTCGTATCTGGCTCAACCGTCCCGAGGCACGAAATGCCCAAGACACCCACCTCCTCTACGAATTGAACGACGCTTTCGACATCGCCATGGGCGATAGCGAGGTGAAGGTGGTGATCTGGCCGCTAAGGGACCCCACTTTTCAGCCGGCCATGACCTGCGGGATATCAACAGCCGCGGCAGCGAACACAAACGGGTTGGCACCTGGAGTGACGATAAATGGGAAGGCTCGGAAGCTTATTACTGCCGAGAAAAGGAAATCTATGAAGGTTTCTGCCGCCGCTGGCGGGATTTGGCCAAACCCACCATCGCATCTGTGCACGGTAAATCCATTGCCGGCGGGTTAATGCTGATCTGGCCCTGTGACTTTGTCATTGCCAGCGACGATGCCACCTTTCAGGACAACACCATGTACATGGGTATACCCGGCGTGGAGTACTTTGCCCACGTTTGGGAACTGGGCATCCGCAAGGCCAAGGAGTTCCTGCTCACCGGTCAGCCCATTACTGCCGAGGAGGCACAGGCTGCGGGCATGGTGAACCGGGTTGTCCCACGAGACGAGCTAGAGGAGGCAACCTTAGCCTTTGCTCGCACGCTGTCCGACAAACCGTCGTTTGCCTTAAAACTCGGCAAAGACGCGATCAACGCGGCTTTTCACGCCCAAGGCTTTGAGAACGTGCAGCGGAGCGCATTTAACGCACATCATCTGGCCCACACACATTATCGCTTACACCAAGACGGCTCGTTCATAGACAGGGAATTCATGCGCAATTTTCAATCGAAGAAGAAATCAGAGCTGAGTCCGACCTGATGGTGAGCAGCATCCAGACATGCCCTGACTGGAGTCGCGCTCCTTCACTGACCGGTAAACCAACTCGCTTGGGCTTCCAGCACTGATCGATCCTGAGACGCCACGTAGCGAAGCTTCTCCGCCGCTTGTGGCAAGTGATAGCGGAAGAAAAACTGGCACGCCGCGACCTTGCCCTCATAGAAATCGATGTCCGCCTGAGCGCCTTTTTGCAGCGCCTCCTGAGCAATCAACGCCTGACGCAGCCACAGCCAGGCGATGACGATATGCCCGAAGGCGTCCAGAAACGGCGTGGCACTGGAAAGGCGCGTGACCGTATCGGCTTCCTGATTCACGGTCTCGACGGTCTGCTTGGCCAGTTGCCAGATAGCGTTGAGTGCCTCCCCCATCGCTGAGAGCGACTCACTAGAGAACCAGCTTAAATCGGCTAGCGACTCATAATCGATTGGTCGTAGGTTCAAGTCCTGCTGTCACAGCAAGAGGGCAACTTTTTCCTAGTCAAAACCTCCCCGCAGCATGTAACAGCGGATACTTAGACAACTTGGGGACCGTTTGACAAATCTTCTACCATCTTTCGCGGACCATCAGCAGGCAAGTTGGTCTCGAGTCTCCTCGTTCAAAATTGCTAAGCCTAGATCGAGGAAGCGGGATGTCATCAGCCCCGCTTCTTTACAGCTAGCTGTTGATTTGTGCAGGCAATGATGTCCAGGTTGTCCCTATAAAAATTCAGGAACGCAACGATTCCGGGTGCGGGGTTATTGAAATAATCCGAGCTTTGCCTCCAAGTCAAATCGTCAAAAACGAGGATCCCGTGTTGCTCGAGCGACAAAAAAGAATTCACAGCATCTTTCAGCACATTCTGAGATTTATGTGAGCCGTCTATATAGATAAAATCAAAGCGGCCACGATTGATTTGACTCGCAAAATATTCGTCTGATGTGCCTTGAAACTCTTCGACCTTTTCTTTTTGCTTAGCCAGATTCTCCTGAAAAGTCTGGCGGCCGCTTAGCGCTAAGTCTTCGCGATGTCCGTTTTCAGGTGAGCCTTTTGTTTCCCACGTGTCGATACACGTCAAGCTCGCATTCGGGAGCTCCGTCAACAGGAACAGAGCGGAGAGGCCTTGCCAGCTTCCGATCTCGAGGCAATTCAGTCGTGGCCTGAGATATAGGCCCTCAGAATGAAAGATCATCACCCACAGCGGAATTTTTTTTGTGAACCAATCGGTGTCAAATCTCCCTTGCCGCATTCGCTTCATGAAGGCTTTGCGGATGGGAGTCGATCGTTGAAGGGCGGCCGATTCATTAAGTAATCGTGTCGTCTCAATGTGGCGCTTCAAGATATGAATAGTTAGTGCGGCTCCGCATCCGCATGTTGACAACCATTGGCTTGTTCTAATTGCAGATATAAGGTCTGGCCTGCTGATAGAGAAGCCCCTCGCTATCAATGATTGCGAAGTAGCCCGTAGCTTGCTGCGACTGCTCCGGAGCTTATCTTGAGCCCACGTGCCAAACCTCGCCACCGATGAGTTTGCTACCGCCTCTAATCCGCCTTCCCCCAGGCTTTGTCGACGCTCCACTTTTTGTTGCAGTGTCTTGTCTACGATCTCTGAGTGATCTGACGCTAAGAATTCAGAAAGGGAAACATTTCGATAGAAGGCGTTGGAACGGATTTTATATTTTGCCGCCGCAACTGAGGTCAGCCTGTAATGGTGACAAATTAAGATACTGCGGCGTTATGTTGTGTTCTCTTAGATCATGGAAATATGCGTCGAGGTCGGCGGTTTCTCCTGTCACGCTGTCGACCACTTTGAGCGGATTCACGAGGGGTCTCATGGGTCTATGGTCGTTAAAAAGCACAAAGAATCTAGGCTGGAAGATGCACTTAACTTCTATCCTATCCAACCTACATCGGAACTTGGTATTGGGATGGGGGGTGAGCGATGTTGTGGTTCCAGCGCGTGACGAGCTCTTTTCTGACGCTCTCAGGATTTTCTGCGCGACCGTCCGCAAGACATCATAATCCAAGGAACCTTTACACAATGGACATTGTGAAAAGTATTGGTAAGTTCCCAGCGTATCGTTTTGTCTGGGCGCAACCTAGAAGTAATAAACTCGTCAACATCACAGAATAGCAGCCACTTAGTTTGCTGTCTCAAGTCTTGGTAAATTCGATCGATTTCCTCTGAATAGAATTTATTGGGCCCGAGGCCGCCGAGCGGGTACAACACAGAAACATGTTTCGGCATTCCCCGGTAAACGGCGGTATCCTCGCTCGCGTCGTCGATGATAACAATCCGATCAGCGCCCTCTTCGGTGTAATGATTTACCCATTCCCGCACAAACGGTTCATCTTTACTTCGTGCAAGCACTGTGAGAAAAAATTGGGGCTCTGTCATTGCTTTTGGGCCTCAAACATAACGGGCGCGACGTCGCCTTCTTGAATCGGAGCGTTCTCTGGCTTTTACAAGTCCGCCATTTGATTCACAGGCGCACAGCGGTTGTCAACATTGTGTGGCAGTTTTCATTTCGCCGGCATATCAACACTCGCGGAAGCCTCTAATGCGCTCGCATCTGAGGTCTATATAGATCGTGAGCACACGTTACTGAGGTAACAGGGGCGTTGGCAGTGAATCGCCCTAGTCAGGGTATATTAAACCTCCACAATCCGATATTTTGTTTCTTTCACAAAAGACACAGACCATGTTCATTTCAGAGAAACATAGATTCGTTTTTTTCGAGGTGCCGAGAACGGGCAGCCGCTCAATCAGTGATGTGCTGGCGCGATTTGATCCCGACTCGTCGACAGCGGTCAGACGCGAGAGTGATGGTTCCCATATTGACTATCACAACTTCTCTCTCGGCGAATTGAAAGACTCAAACTATAAAGTAATTGCAACGCATCGAAACCCTTACGAGCGGCTTTGGTCCTTCTGGAAGCACCGTCATAATAGAGGGTAACCCCGAAATTTTCAAAATGATAAGTTGGCCGACCTATGTGGATTGGGTCTGTAGCCCTGAGGTAGTGCCAGAATTGCAGGGCGCATTTGCAAGGACATCCCGATTACTGAAATGCTCGACGCAGATCGAACCGACTTCTGGTTGGACTTCGCACGTTTAGATCAAAGTTGGCTGGATCTCTCCGCGTTTCTTAGGGTCACCCTGCCTGCATTGCCAAAGCTAAATGCATCTTCCGCTACGCTTTCACCTCCGGCGGCTTACACGGAGACGATAGCAGCACGGATAAGCGAGCGATTTGACAAAGATTTCGAGTTCTTTGGTTATGATCGTGATAGTTGGAAGGCTGTCGGCCCAACTACTCAGATCAGCAAAAACAAAGCCGCTGGCCAGATGCCGCACGTGATCGCGGGGAAGAAAAAAGTGGCTGTTTTGACTCATTTTGTTCGATACAGCCCCGCTTACTCCCTTCAGAGAGTGGTTCTAGATCAGTTGGCAATGCTTTCGAAAAATGGGTACGAGCCAACGTTGCTGGTAATGGCCTCTGAAGACTGGGAGCAACCGGCAGATTTCTTTGCAGATCCAAGAGTACAGGTGGTGCAATATCCGAAAATAAAATGGATTAATGCAGAGGACGAAGAGGACGCTTTTTTTTCAGATGTTGATCAAGTTGCTATCGCTTTAGAGGCAGCGCTTGAGAATATCGATGTGGTCTTGACCCACGATCTCATATACGTGCCGAGGCTAATGAAGTTGTGCCTTGCTGCCAGGAGGGTTGCCGATAGAAATCCGAAACTAAAATGGCTTCATTGGATTCATTCAGCTACTAGCCCCACTCAACTTAAGAGAGAGGGGATAGCCAAGTTGCTCTTTAAAGATTTGCTGGCAAAGCAATGGCCGGGTAGTTATCCCGTGTTTTTTAATAGCATGTCCAGGTCGCGGATAGCACAGAATTTCTCATATGATGAGTCGGCGGTGAAAGTTATCCCGCACCCTACAAACATCAGTGACTTTTTCTCATTGTCCCCGCTGGCAACGCGGTTATACGAGGAAAAGCACTTGTACCAAGCAGATTTCGTGACCACAGTGCCAGCGAGGTTAGATCGTGGGAAGCAAGTTGAGTGGGTCATTCGGATATTAGCTTGCCTTAAATCGCTGGGAAATAGCGTTCGTGTTTTGGTGATGGACTTTCACTCTCAGAGCGCGGAAAAAAATGGTTATCGACAGGATTTGAAGGCGCTCGCCATAGAGTGGGGGTTGGTGGATTCTGACATCACATTCCTGTCTGAATTTGATGATAACGTTAGAAGCGAAGCCCCCCATTCTTTAGTGCGAGAGCTGCTCTTACTTTCAACTGTGTATATTCAACCCAGCCGGTCAGAAAGCTATTCGCTGAGTGCGCAAGAGGCGGCAATATGCGGAAACCTGCTGGTCCTGAATGATGATTTTCCGCCGTTGAGGGAGATCTTTGGTGAGCAGGCGCTTTACTGCCAGTTCTCCTCAAATATCGACAGAATCCAATTGTTAGACGGTGTTACTGAGTTGACTATACAAGCGGTGGAGTTTCAGCAACGGCCCACCGGCTATCCCGACAACACGATATCTTATATCGATGGGAGCTGGTGGGTAGATGGATTTGCCTGCCATGCCTTCTCGATCGCACAACGAATCACACATCAATTCTCAACAAACATAGTGCTGAAACAGCGCCAAGAGCGGTTACGGGACCGTAATATTTTCAGTGTATTTTCGCAGCATTTAGAGCCTCTGATCGAGGCCGTCAGTACCGATCCGTAGTTCTAGCCTTAGATAATAATTGTGGGGGCTGTTGTCGTGCTGGTGCTAAATGTAGACGTGCTGAGCCCAAATGTAGAGGTGCTGAGGCCAGACGTAGAGGTGCTGAGCCCAGACGTAGAGGTGCTGAAGCCAGACGTAGTGGTGCTGGAGCCAGACGTAGTGGTGCTGGAGCCAGACGTAGTGGTGCTGGAGCCAGACGCAGTGGTGGTTGTCGTAGGTGAGAGAGGGCCACTGGCCTGCGCGTGAGCGGGCAACACAACAGTGTTCACTACAGGGCGGACCCACAGGGGAGAGCTCGCTACCAAACCAGTGCCCAACGCAGCACGCTCGAGCAGTTTCCGTCGGGCTCTCTCTTTTTTGTCTAGTGAGCCAGAAGGCTCTTCAGCACTTGGTTCATTCCCAAGGGCATCGTTATCGTCGCTCATCGTTTACTCTTCGCGATGTTCAGGCGCCTTACGATACGAGGCTATGCGAAATGAGTCAACGGTAGTTTAACGCACTGCGTCGGCGCTTACGGTCAGCAGTCCTTTAAGGCGTTCTGCAAGCTGCTTGGGTAGCATCTCGCAGCCGCCAAACGTCAGTGCATAGCTCTGCGATGTTCGCGCGAGCCTCATCAGTGCGGGAAAGCCGTGATCCTCCATGTTGCGTGCATTGATATGGTTTTTTATCAGGGTGAGGCCAGCGTCGGTTGAACTGATAGGTGCTAGCTGCAATGGCTCCCCTTGCTTAAAATGAGGGAACAGAAGAATGCCGTGGTCATGTCTTGCCGACGGACTGACTTGGCCACCAATCGACTTAATTGGGACCACGTTGCACTGAACTCCGTCGAATACATCAGCATCGGCTTCAAGTAAGCTCTCTATAGCACCCCAACCGCGAGTTTTGATGTGGATCGGTCGCGAAATCCCATCAACCTGCTGTTGCTTGTCTATCAGGACCATCTCATCCGTGATGTAATCGAATCCGTGTGCTACGAGCCAAGTCGTCAAGGAGCTTTTCCCAGAGCCGCTGACTGCCGGCATGACAATGGCTCTTCCTTTGAAGCTCACTGCCGCGGCATGCAAACAATGTTGGGTTTCAATAAGGCCGGCAAGCCGTGACATTAAGCGGTCAGTGAGTTGATAAATGAGTCCGCCTGCTGTTTTGATCTTCCACGTTCTGTCCGCATCGTGATCATATAATTCCCATTGATCGTGTGATCCGCTCACAAATAATGCGCCGTCGACTTTGTGTGCATTCGCTTGCGTGCGGAGGTTTTTCATTGCGACGTCGACCAAAAACTGTGCCGAGGTGGTAGTGGCATGAACTGCGATAGTCTTGTTAGCGCGCTCGATAAACCGGACCACGAGTTCAGTGGGTCTTTAGTAGAGCATTATTGGAGAGTAATTCCTGGATGACAGTCTCTACATCGCGCTGAATTACCTCATCTGGCGCTTCGTAAAGCTCTGTTAACAGCGCGATGATATCGCCAACATCAAGTGATCCATCAAGGAGTTCCCAAATGGCTAGTGAAGATGTGTTCAACTCAAAAGCGCGAGTTGTGAGCGGGTTATAGACTATTGCACCGTCATCCATATATTCACAAAGGCATTCTGGAGCTCTTGTAAAAGTCTCACTCAAATTCAACTTAGCCGCCCTGTATTCGCGATCGTATTCGCCTTATAACCATGACCAGAAGTGTAGCGGGATGCCTGAGGTATTTCACGCCAGTCAGGCTATCCCCGGGTGCAACCTCATAAAAGAGGTGCAGCCACCAGTCAGAAGGGCAGAGGACTGATCGGATTTTCATCAAGATGGAATCGTGACTGTTAACAATGTCGTAGAAGCTCATAGCGATCTCTCCAACACCACTAATCTCTGTGTCATTGAGTTCTCCCAGTAGGTTTTTCAGTGGAAGTGGTAGCGCGACGAGCAGATGCAGGCATCTGAGAGTATTAAGAACATGTGGGTACTTGCCTGTAATAATTTTCCAATCGATCTCATTAACAAATTTCTGGCTATAGCGGATCACATCAACAACGTTTATGAGCTTCAAAAAAGATCCGGGATGCCAGCCCTCTAAATGTCGGCACAACTGATGTAGCATCATTTCGTGGCTCAATATGGGTATTTTCAGTTCCCGCCAAGTGACTTCGCTCAGGCCAATGTATTCGTCGTAGTAGAGGTTCCCCCTAGTATCTCTAGCAATAGCGTCGTGGTGAATTTCAAGGCTTATATTAAAGCCGTCTGCGAGCACTGTTGCGTTCGGTAATTGATGAGAGTCGCGGCTATACTTATCAGGATGATCTTTTGGTTGGTTAAAACCTATATTCTGCACGCTCTTCACAATCTCGCTGCGCTGCTCTTTGCGAACAAGGATGTCGATGTCACGCATAGGTCGGGAAGCATCGTGACAATAAATCATGGGTGTAAGTGCAGTTCCTTTTAACGCCACGAACTGTAGATTCCTGTCCCTCAGATCGTCGAAGAGTGTTTGCGCTACTTTATAACGCGCATTTGCGGATGCTTTATGGCGAAGAACCAAAGCATTGAGTTTGGAGATGGCAGACTTGGGAAGCGAAAAGGAGTGTTGCTTCGATATTCTCAGAACTATCTCAGCGAGGCCGTGGCGCTCCACTGTTCTGATGAAAGGTTTCCAGCTTTTCATGGCTGTGATCGAGGATCGGGTATCGTCGAGAACGCTATTACCCAATTCAAGAGATACGAAGAGACGCGCTAAGGCGTACGAATCCGTCATAGGGCTCCGAATCTAATCACCGTCAGGGCTGAGCAAAACCCTCTGCGAAAACTACGCATGCGGTACTCGGCGTGAGAGGTAAGGGAAGATATTTAGTGCCTCAGGACAGTAAGTAATAAATCGCTTCAGATCGAGATCGTTCAGACGACCAACTTGATGTGCTCCGAAGCTTAAATCGGTAAATCGGCCTTGGGTTGCAAACTTAGCCCCTTGCTCCATAGAGGCAACCGATGCACCCATCAGATCTAGATGAAAGGCGAAAAACCCGTCTTCACCGCCAGGCCATGAAGCGGCTGAAAAGCGTTCTAGGCTCTCACGACACTTGGCCCAATCCCGAAGGCTAAAGCCCCCATTTCCCCCGTCTATCACGAGTCCTACGGGACGTTTTCGCGGCCAGGGGGCGCCGATATAGTCGAAATCCATGAAGTCAGTGGCAGCATAGGGAGATTGATTGCAGCAGAGTGAGTCGTGCTGAAAAATCAGCACTTTTTGTCTGCCGATAAGTGCGTCCCAGAAAAGAGGCGACAGTAAAAGTGCGTTGTATCCGGCGCTTGGCATGCGTTCAGGTAAATCCATAGGTGTTAGTGTCACTGCCCCCGAGGCGACTAGAGCTTCCAAGCGGCCCTCCATGATGTAACGATGATTCTCTAAACCATGGAATAGTTGGATAGGAATATGGCAGCGGTTGATTATGCTCAATACTGCCTCCTCTAAGCCGGGAATAGCACGGGTCTCTACAATGACGCCCCACAAAGGTTCTGAATCAGTCCTTTTAAATGACTTGCAAATACTGAGCGCCTCCTCCGCGAATTGAGCGCGGAACGCTCGCTTCTCTTGGGTTAGTTCGCGTATTTCTAGAGTCAGATGCTCCGCCCGAATTTGGTGTCTGCGAATGTTCAGAGAGCGCGTTATTTCAGCGGCCCTCAGGGAGGCCGTTGATGGTGAGCTTTCGCTTTGACTCATGCCAAGTAGCTCCATGTCGATGATCCGTATGGTGATAACCTACTCTCAGGAATCAGCGAAGAGATCAAAAAGTTGCCTATCTGCCATGAAAAGAAGTTTATCTTTTTGCACATACCAAAATGTGCGGGGACATCTGTAGAGCGATTTTTTAACCTTCAGCGAAGCGAATGTGTCTTCGGATTCGAGCGACAGGGTAACAAGTTATTAACATTGCACCACCTTACAGGACCTGAGCTTTCGAGGTTTGGGTTAGTGGAACCCAAGAGTGTGCGAGATTACTTTAAGTTCACCATCATTCGAGACCCGTTTGACAGAATGGCATCTGACTATCTTTGGCAGCAGCGCCATGATCGGCATGGTATCTTTCGTGATCTGGATTTTCCGTCTTATTTGTCATTCGCTAAGCGGATCATTGAGGAACAGGGCTTCCACCAAAAGCCCCATTTCGATCACTTTAGGCCGATGAGTGATTATTGTGTCCACCAAAATCAGTTATGGGTAGATGACATTTTATTGCTGGATCGCCTCGATGCTGAACTGGCACGCTTAGCGCCGCGCCTTGGTCAGGTCAATTTAGATCGCGCTAATCGCGGTCCAGATTTCGAATTTTTGCGCACAAGCGCTAATGTCCGGCAAGTATATGAGCTGTACGAAGCGGACAAGCGCCTATACGACGCCATATCCTCGATTAGCTAGATAGAAGACTTAAACTTTTTCATGAGGATCTTGGTCTGAGAATAGTGTGTCAGCCGATCAACTATTAAGACAGATGGTCTCTAAGTTTGTTAAGCCATGACGACGACCCGAGTCATCCTCAGGCCTGTTTCGATCTCTCGCGCTTCACATCTATGGCGGTCCGAGGGTCGATCTCACCCGCTCCCTCGGCATCCTGACTCCGAATCACCCCTGGCGAGGCATGATCACGCCAGCCAAACGTGGCAAAGGAGTGAAACGAATCGGCAATACTGAAGTTCCCTCACCCACCGAACGGCATGTCGCCCTGTCCTGGGCCCGACTATTCAAGCGCATACTATAAAAGGCTTACTGAGGTCTCCCCGATCCTCATAATCCACTGGTCCCAAGTCCAAGTCCTACTGGGCCCACCATTTCAAGCCAAACTCTGGCCGATCAGTGAGCAGTCCCGACGGTGTAAAGCACCATACTCCGAATAATTGGCTACCAATATTTGCGGCTAAAGAAATTCGCCCAACACGGCTGGCGATTCCAAGCTCCGGTTCAGAGAGTTCTCGCATGCCTCTATCTACGCTACTGGTATGGATCGTCTTTGATAAAGTTACTTTTGGGTCTTCTATCCCGTTGCCCCGCTCTACCGAGTTGAATTTCATAAGCATTTCAGGTTCGTAACGTTCGCCAACGAACTCTGCAAGCTGGCGAACGAGGCTTTCAGGTTCAGAGACTAATTTCTCGTAAGCTATTTCAATGCTGAGCTCTGGATTATTTCGACAGTACTCTGCGCCTGCATGTCGAAACTCTTTGTACAGCGAAACTCGATCTGTAAAACCTGTGGGGACGGCTTTCTCAAACCCAATTTCAGAGAGCGATGCCAGTGCATCAAGTGGATTGCGCACGATGTGAATAAAAATGAAATTCCCTGGAAGTAGCTGGTGCCACTGCTCTAAGTAGAGGACGTTTTCCGGGTTTTTATCAGCCCATCGCTTTTTACCAGCTGCTTCAGCAGCCTTCACATGGAATTCCACGAAGGCTCTTCCATATATATCTAGTAATGCTTTTTCATTCAGATGATAGGTCTTTGCTGTGCTAAAGAACCGGACATGCTTCAGCGGATCTCGCAAATAGTCACCATAAAAATCCTTAAAAAACTTCACTTCCGGCCCGCAATGAATTTGTGTGTGGCTATCAAGTATTCTCCGCACCAAAGAAGTGCCTGACCGGTAAAACCCGCCAACGACGATGGGTAATTTATCTTTCATGCGAACTCACCATTATCTGAAGCTATCTTTTTGTTTGAAATGAGAACACGAGGAGATCCACCATGGCGGGATTTCGTAATCAATAAAATCGTTACGGCATTAGCACTTTTGTTATCCATTATGGCCATGGTGCAGCCCAATAAGGATTGGTGGGTATGCCATTCCGTTAGGCGCCTGTGAACCAACTCGCCTGCGTATCGAGCACCGACCGGTCCTGAGACGCCACATAGCGAAGCTTCTCCGCTGCCTGCGGCAAGTGATAGCGGTAGAAAAAATGACATGCGGCGACCTTGCCCTCATAGAAATCGGCGTCCGCCTGCGCGCCATTTTGTAGCGCCTCGTGAGCAATCAATGCCTGACGCAGCCACAGCCACGCGATGACCACATGCCCAAACGCGTCCAAAAATGGCGTGGCACTGGAAAGGCGCGTCACTGTGTCGGGCTCCTGATTTACGGTCTCGGTCGTGCGCTTGGCCATTTGCCAAATGTTAGAAAGCGACTCACCCATTTCGGCAAGCGTCTCGTTACCTGATGCCGCTTCAAGCGCCGGCTGCATTTCCTCTTCGAAGATGGCAAGGGTGGCGCCTCCAGCCAGATTCACCTTGCGGCCCAAGAGATCTAGGCCGTGAATGCCGTGGCTACCCTCGTGAATTGGGTTCAAGCGGTTGTCTCGATACAGACGCTCCACCGGGTACTCCCGGGTGTAACCGTAGCCACCCAGAATCTGGATGGCGTGCTTATTGGCCTCTAGGGTGTATTCCGAGGGCCAGGATTTGGCGATTGGGGTCAATAACTCGAGCAATAATGAGAGACGCTGCGAAGTCTCTGAATGTTCTGAGGTCAGTTGCTGGTCAACCAACTGGGAACAGTAAGTCAGCAGCGCGAGACTCCCCTCCACTGCCACCTTTTGCTCCATTAGCAGCCTGCGAATATCGGCGTGTTCGATAATGGGAAGCATGGGACTGTTCGGGTCTTTATGGCCCGGATGTCGGCCCTGCGGACGATTGCGCGCGTAATCCAGCGAATACAGGTAGCCCGCCAAACCCGACATTGTGGCCCCCATGCCGACTCCAATCCGCGCTTCATTCATCATGTGGAACATATTTTTGAGGCCTTCGTTTTCCTCCCCCACGAGGTAACCCAAACAATCACCCCCTCACCAAAATTGAGCAGCGTGTTGGTGGTACCCCGCTGCCCCATTTTGTGGTTTAGACCTGCAAGCGCGATGTTGTTGGGCTCACCCAGCGAGCCATCCTCCTCGACCCGGATTTTGGGCACGAGAAAAAGCGAGATGCCCTTCACGCCCGGGGGCGCATCCGGTGTCCGGGCCAGCACCATGTGCACGATGTTCTCGGAAATATCCTGCTCTCCGCCGGAAATCCACATCTTGGTGCCGGTCAGCTTGTGGCTGCCGTCGCCAACAGGCTCAGCCATACACCGGATATCGGACAGTGAGGACCCTGCATGAGGCTCGGACAGACACATGGTGCCAAACCAACGGCCCTCAACGAGGGGTGGAAGGTAGCGTTCGCGCAACGCCTCGCTGCCGCAGGCCTGCAGCATATGAGCATTGGAAGATGTCAGGAACACGTAGCCAACAGCCGGGGCATTGGCTGCCTGAAAAATACCCTGCATGAAATTAGCCACCATCACCGGTAGCTGCATGCCACCCAGATCATGATCAAACGTTGCCGCGGGTAGGCCGGCCTCCACAAAGGCTTTGAGGCAAGCCTTTAATGAATCGGGTGTGATGGCCTGTCCGTCCTGAAAGACGGGTTCGTTCTCATCGTGCTCCGCCGCGCAGGGCAGGAACTCTTCTTCCGCCATGCTTTGGCACAGATCGAGTATGGCGGAAATACTCTCGCGATCGTGCTCGCTGTAGCGATCACTGGCGAGTAGCGACCCCAGGTCAAACATTTCATCGAGGTAAAAGTCGACGTCGCGTCGATTGACGATCGTGGACATAGAATGCACCGGAACGGATGTATTAAGAACTGAGACGCGACCCTACAAGAGGCTGCATCATGGATGCAATCATTTAGGGTGATAACGAATATGCTACCGCACAATCACACTGCTTTGAGGCAGCTTGTTTGAGACACTTTGGCAACGCAGGGGCAACGTTCAGCCGCCACGCTATCGGCGATCAGTCGGATTGTCTTCCGGTATATTGACGGGGCCCTACCAACTCGGGGCGAATCGGCGTCACATTCTCTGTTTCAAGTGTCTTGCGAACCCGCTTACCAACGCGTCCCTGCTTGATCCAGACATAGTCATGTCGAGGCTCATGCCCTGAAAATCCCATCACGTGCTCGGTCAAAATCGTCGTGACGTCGTTCAGATCCATTTCCGCACAGGCACGCAGTAAGCGATGCGCCGCATCCTCGATGAGATCGAAGTCAAAGGACTCCTCCTCCGCACGCATAATCATGGGGTGCCCAGTGCCTGTCACAGATGTGCCCAGCAGCAGCTCTTCGTGAAGCTTCTCCCCCGGACGCAAACCGATGTACTCGAGGTCGATATGCTCACCAAATATATTGTCGCGCTCGATATCGTAACCACTGAGTCGAATCATGCGTTCGGCTAGCTCGACAATACGGACGGGTTCACCCATGTCCAAAACAAATACGTCACCACCGGTACCCAGGGCCCCCGACTGCAGCACCAACTGAGCGGCCTCGCGAATACTCATAAAGTAGCGGGACACCTCGGGATGGGTGACCGTCACCGGCCCACCGCTACTGATCTGCTCACGGAACAGCGGCACCACCGAGCCCGAAGAACCCAAGACATTGCCGAAGCGCACGATGCAAAAACGGGTTGGCGTCTCAATCTGAGATAAACCCTGCAAAATCAATTCTGCGAAGCGCTTCGAGGCGCCCATCACATTAGTCGGTCGAACCGCCTTGTCTGTTGATACCAGCACAAAGGTGTCAACCCCTGCCCGGTGAGCGGCCCAGGCCGCGCTCCAAGTGCCATGCACGTTGTTCGCGACGCCCTCGGCAACGTTGTACTCCACCATTGGCACATGTTTATAGGCTGCTGCGTGATAAACGGTATCCACAGAGAAAGTGCGGAAGATAGATTCCAGCCGTTGCTCATCGCGAACACTGCCAAGCAAGGTCACGACAGGAAAGCGGAGCCCCTGCCTTTGGCACACGCTCTTGATGTCGCGATCAATGCTGTAGAGCGCAAATTCCGAGATATCCAAAAGGATTAATTCTTTTGGCGACGAAGCCAAAATCTGCCGGCAAAGCTCTGAGCCGATACTGCCACCCGCTCCCGTCACCATCACGACCTTATCAGTGATGCAGCGATCTATAAGCTCAGGGTGTGGGGGGACCGGTTCACGACCTAATAAGTCATCCAGGTCAACGTCCTGAATCTGATTGACGATCGCATTGCCCGTAATCAGCTCACTAATCTTCGGGATCGTTCTTACCCGGACAGGCAAGCCCACCAGAGAATTAATAATGGCCCGACGACGCTCCTGAGAAGCGGAGGGTATCGCCAGCAGTACCTGCCGCACGACATGCTCATTCACCAAGCTGGGTAGTTCGTCGGCTCCCAGCACAGGCCGTCCATTGATGACGGTCTCATGCAAGCTCGGGTTGTCATCGATAAACGCCACTACCCGGTAGTCGGTGCCGTGGTTTAGGGCGTTCAGCAGTTGGCGCCCGGACTCCCCGGCACCGTAAATAATGACCCTACGGGCATCTGCACGCGTGGTGACTTGATGCCAGGCGCGGGAAATCAATCGCAAGCCCCCTATACCCACAAACAACAGCAACCAATACACCAGCGGAGCAGTAGCAGGCAGGTTGGCCTTGGTAACGAAGATGGCAGCACTCAGCGCCAATGTGGAGAAGCTGACCGCTTTCACCAAGTCCCATACCGCCTGCTGACCCATGTAGCGGATCACAGAAAGATATAAGCCTTGCACGATGAAAATGACAGCAGTGCCCAACAATAGGAGCCCCGTCATTAACGGCGACAGTGCGCCGAGGGCTGCGGCGCCGGCCTCACCACCAATGGCGGCTGACCCGTATAGAGCACCCAGTACGACGATGAGGTCGAGCACCAACCATCCCGAGACCCGGAAGGTTGAAGGCAGTGAGCGTCGGGCAAATATCCAGATGACCGCGGCAACCGAATGAGCACTCATCGCGCGGAAACGCGACGCCATCTTCTTGACCATACGCACCTGTATCACGCAACCGAATCACCAATAGATTCAGTTGGTTACTTGGAAAGGCGACAGTTTACGCTCTGAACCGCGCGTACACCACTGCCATCACGGCCGGAATGGCTGATAAAAGTACCAGAAGCGGCGGGAATACCTCGCTGCTGACAGCCGTCACGGCCAGCGGAAATTGCCAGGCCACCTGCATTCCCAGCAGCCCCAGGGTAATGGGTAAAGGACTTCCCGCGACGAGGCTGAGGCGCTGATACGCATGGTCACAATGAGCCACATGCGGCGGTCTGCCCGCTACGCTTCGAATAAACAGCGTCATGCCGGTATCCACTAAAAAAGGCATCATCAGTATCAACCAGGCCAAGCCAACTGCACTATCTGTCGCAAAGGCCAAAAGCCCCAGGACGGCGAGGAAAAAACCTAATGGAACAGCCCCTGCATCGCCCATAAACAGCTTGGCAGGCGGCCAATTAAAGCCCAGAAGCGGTGCGCAGCAAGCCAATAATAACGCGCACAACCAAGCCAGGATCGCATTAGGTGCCGCCCCAAAAGTGGCAATCAGACCCAGCCCCATTGCGACACAAAGCGCCTGCACAGTCGCCAGACCATCAGCACCGTCCATGAAGTTAACGAGGTTAATGCACCACGCAACGGCTATTCCGGTCAGCAATAAAGTCGTCGTACCCAGGGGGAGATCTGAAGACAGCAACCAGGGCAGCGCTATCCCCGCACCGAGATAACACAGTAGGCGGATACCACTGGGAATACCCCATTTGTCGTCCAACAAGCCGACTGCCGTGAGCCCCGCGATTAGGAGCGCAATACCCGTGGCACCGGGCAGCGTAGTGAATGATCCGACGCCTGCGGCTAGCAGCGTCATCGGCACCAACCCGCCACCGACGACGGTCGGCCGTGAATGCAAGCTTCGCGCGTTCGGTTGATCCACCAGATCCAACGAGGGTGCGACCCGCAGAAATAGCCAGAGCCCGGCGGTAGAACTCAACAATATCGCGAGCAGGATCAGCATGAGCCAAGGGTTTTTCGCGCGCAACAGGAAGCCAGAGTAAGACGCGCCTGCCACCCTTCTATCTCGGGCGGTGTTCCACACCAATGATTGCTGGACAGACCTCGCCAGGTAGTGCCTGCCACATTACCCTCGCGCCAATCGAGCAACCGGCCACCCAACTTGCAAAGCCACTGTGGCGTAACACCCAGCTTGGTCCGCGCAGACAGCGCCCGTGAAATTTTCTCTGCGTCGTAACACTCACCGTCTATCGCCGCCAGTGTTGTCCGACCGACCGGTGCACCCGAACTCCCTTGCGCACAGCTGATGATGAGCTCCACCAGATCGGGCCGCGCTACCATGGACCGCCGGCCAATGGCGGGGAGCAAAGCGGGCCAGCAACGCATGACAAGATCGACCAACCTGAGATTTGCGGTAAGCGTCTCGTCATAAATGAGCCCGGGACGCACCACCGTTAGCGCGCTGTCTGAAGCATCAAAGACTTGCTGCAGTCCCTGCTCGGCGCGCCACTTGGAGGCTGTGTAAAGCTCTTGAGGCGCTCTGTATGCCTGTGCTTCGGCATCGGGAGTGCCCGCATCGGCTGGCACCACATTTAACGAACTCAGATAAATGAAGTGGGCCACTCCGGCTGCGGCTGCGGCCGCTGCGAGCCGGCTCGTCCCGTCAACATTGACGCACTGATAATCAGCTTCACGGGCTCGCCGGTGCGCCAAACCCGCGCTGTGGATCACACAAGATACGCCGGCAAATAGGTCCTCGGAAGGGTCATGGGGAGCCGCCATATCGTAGTGCATCCAATCCACGCCCACCTCCGCGGGCGCGGAGCGGCCGGCCAGGCGAACCGGTATGCCGCGGTCTTTTATTGCTGCGCATAGCGCAGCACCAAAATAGCCGGTGGCGCCTGTTAGCAGCAACAAGGCGCCTGACTCCGAATGATCTTACTGCAGGCGGATAGCACTGCGGTTTTTCTCGACAGTCGCTAGACCAATACCCTGAACTGCCGCTAACTCATCAATGTGCTCAAACGGGCCATGGGCCTCCCGATACTCAATAATGCGGTGCGCTTTGGCGATGCCAACACCTTGTAGCGACTCGGCCAGCACCTCTGCGCTCGCGAGGTTGATATTCACCGGCTCAGTCGCAAAGCCGGTCAGGGGGCTCAAACCCAAAAGCAGCGCCACGAGCGCCAGCGCCTGTGCTGCCATTGCGAAGGGCGTGCGCGCCGAGCGGGCAGGCTTGCGACAAACTGTCGCCGGGTCATGTTTTGTGAACTGTGACGTCATTTTTTTCTCCATCAGTCTGGTTGAAATACCCACCCATGTGGGCTCAACCAAACTATGGGCCGGTACTCACTCACAAAGCAGATCCCGAAGCGCTTTACATCTTAAATGGCTGCAATTCATGCCGCTTTAAGCCGCAGCGAGACGGGACTGCGTCATGACTAACCTAACCATGCAACTGCTGGTCCAGTGCGGTCCGAATCTGGGCCGCGGTGCCAGCAGGGTCGCTGGAAGCCGTTATGGAGCGCCCAATGACCAAATGCGTTGCACCAGCAGACACCGCACTTTCCGGCGTAACAATCCTGCGCTGATCGCCTGCGGCGTCTCCGGCCTGCCGAATACCCGGCGTCACAAGCAAAAACCCCGGTCGCTGCCGCGCGGCCAGCACGGCAGCCTCTGCGGCTGAGCAAACCACACCATCGAGGCCTGCAGATTCGGTGAGTGCAGCCAGCTTGCAAACACGATCTATCGGCTCTCCATCCCAATCCAGCTCGGCTAGATCCTCGCGCGCCATGCTGGTCAACACGGTTACCGCCACTAACAGAGGCGGGTGCGCGGCGGCGGACAGCGCTTCTTTTGCTGCGCACATCATTCTCGACCCACCCCCTGCGTGCACATTGACCATCCACACTCCCAGATCGGCAGCCGCTTTAACTGCATGTGCGACCGTACTGGGAATGTCATGGAATTTCAGGTCGAGAAAAATATCGAATCCGAGATCGCGCAGAGCACGGACCACATCAGGTCCGGCAATCGTAAATAATTGTTTGCCCACCTTAAGACGCACGGTGCTGGGGTCCAGCTGCCTTGCCAGCGCAATCGCCGCCTCAGCAGTGTCGAAGTCCAGCGCGACGATCAGATTGCTACCACTGTCAGCCATGGGATTGCTCCAATGCGTCACCGCGGTAATGAATAGAATCCCAATGGCGGCAGCCAGGGCAACGCCAATGACGGGCCTTGCCGGTGAATCCGCAATGATCGCAGCGATAGTCTTGCTCGGGGTTAGTGAGTCGGTCGAACACCTGGCGCTCCGGCAATGATGCCTCGGATTGCAGACCCTTGAGCACTAGGGAAGCCGCCACGGAGACCGAAGGCTGATCCACCAAAGTCTTGCGAAGGAACGCCTCAGCGGCCTCCTTACCCTGCCGGGCCTCCAGTTCTCTCGCCAGCGATAAGGCCAGCAGCGGCGAGGTTTGCGCCTCGTAGTAACGCTGCAGCGACAAAAGGTGAAGAGCCTCATCCTCGTGCGCAGAGCAAATATCAAGCAACAGCATCAGAAACTCGGGCGTGCAGGTACGATCGCTTCCCATAATAATGTGAAAGTGCTCAAGCGCCGCCGCCGAATCACCCTCAGACAACCGCAGCCTGGCCAATCCCATGCGGGCACGCAAATCGGCAGGTTGATCCCGAAGTGCGTCCTCATACAAGTCGCCGGCCACCCGCATATCACCCCTCTCCAACGCAGCCTCGGCCTGCTCACACAGATACTGCCCGCGTAACTGCTGCGCCGGCTGGCCTTGCCCGGCTGACGGATGTCCTGCCGTGTCGGCCGCAATCAGCTGCTCGGCAATAGCGACAGCGGCTACCCAATCTCGCTGCGCTTCGTAAACGTCAAGTAAATGCCGCTGGGCGGTCGCACTGAAGTCGGTAGATTGTCCCGCCAAATCTACCAGCAGCTGCTCGGCGCGGTCATAGAGTCCCGCGGCGATAAAATCCCGGGCCAGCTCCAGATGAGATTGATGCAGCTGAACAGCGGTTAGCTGCGGTCGCTTCAGTAAATTTTGATGAATTCTGATCGCCCGATCGACCTCACCCCTTTTACGCAACACGCTGCCAAGCGCAATGTGGGTATCGAGGGTATCCTCATTCACTGCCAAGGCCTCGGTAAACGCATCAACGGCATCCTCTTCCTCACCATCGAGCAGGAAGTTAAAGCCTCGGTAATATTGAGACGGGAGCTGGGCACGCTCCGCGCCACCCATGCGCAGCCCCCCCCGTCCAAGGGTCCAACCCGCTGCCACCGCAAGCACGAGCAGTATCAGCAAAAGCCCGTTATTCAGTATCACGCCCGGTCCCTTTCTCAGCAGCCGCCAGCAGGCGATCTCGTTGCTTGCGAAGCCGACGGATAGTGGCGGCGCGCCTGAGGGCCAGCAAAGCGCCCGCTGCAAGGCCTATGGCAACACCTAGGGCGAGCGCGAGCAGAATCCAAATTGCGACAGGTTGCGACGGCAGTTGAATCAACACGAGATCCAGAGGAACGGCCTGCGTGTTTTGCAGCGCGAAAAGGCCGCCCGCCGCTATGGCGCCCACTGCGAGCAGTAGCGTCAGCCCCTGTCTCAACCAGTGCATGGTCAGAATCCGGACTTGACGGCTCGATTCACCCTGTCCCGCAGCTCTTTGCCAGGCTTGAAGTGCGGCACGTGTTTGCCCCGAAGCGCCACGGTGTCGCCCGTTCTGGGATTTCGTCCCTGCCGGGGTTCGCGGTAGTGAAGAGAGAAGCTGCCGAAACCCCGAATCTCTATCCGCTGTCCGGAAGAAAGGGTTTCTGTCATGTGGTCGATCAGCAGTTTGACCGCCAATTCGACGTCTTTTGCGCTCAACTGGCTTTGACCGTCGGCCATCAAGTCAATCAGTTCGCTTCGCGTCATGCTTCTACTCCACTGAGCTCCTCAGCCATTCTGGCCGACACCTTCCGTGTTGGCAAGTCACTCATTTTAATCAGGTTTATAGATTTACCTTCGCTGCTTCTGCGCGCAAAAAAAAAGGCCGGCAAAAGCCGGCCCGATCGTCTTCAATCCGACTCACTGATCTTCCATTTTCGCCTTGATCAGATCCCCGATCGTACCGGGAGAAGAGACTTCATCCTGCTCTTTCAAGGACGCAACCGCTTCTTTTTCGTCATCAATATCCTTGGCTTTAATCGACAGTCCAAGTGCGCGGCTCTTGCGATCAACGTTCACGATCTTCGCCTCTACGCTGTCACCCACGCTCATCGCAGAACGGGCATCGTCAACCCGATCGAAGCTGATGTCGGCGGCCTTCAGGTAACCCTCTACTTCATCAGACAGTTTTATCGTCGCACCCTTGGCATCGACTTCAGTCACAGTGCCGGTCACAAGGCTGCCGCGATCATTGTCGCTGACATAGAGTGAGAACGCGTCGTCTTCAAGCTGTTTGATGCCCAGCGAGATACGCTCCCGTTCCGGATCAATGGACAGAATAACTGTCTCGATCTCGTCCCCTTTCTTGTAATTGCGAACCGCTTCCTCGCCGGTTTCGTTCCAGCTGATATCACTCAGATGAACAAGGCCATCGATAGCGCCCTCTAGACCGATGAAGATACCGAAATCGGTAATCGATTTGATGCTGCCTGAAATCTTGTCGCCTTTGGCATGATCCCCAGCAAACGCATCCCAGGGGTTCTGGGTGCACTGTTTAATGCCCAGCGAAATACGGCGGCGCTCCTCATCGATATCGAGCACCATGACCTCGACCTCATCACCCAACTGAACAATCTTGGACGGGTGGACGTTCTTATTGGTCCAGTCCATCTCGGAGACGTGCACCAGGCCTTCAACACCCTCCTCGATCTCGGCGAAGCAGCCGTAGTCGGTGAGATTGGTGACTTTAGCCACCACACGGCTGCCCTCGGGGTATCGACCCGTGATCTGCACCCAGGGATCTTCGCCCAGTTGCTTGAGACCCAGCGAAACACGGTTGCGCTCGCGATCGAATTTCAGGATCTTGACGTCCATCTCCTGCCCAACTTCTACGATCTCGCTGGGATGCTTGATGCGTTTCCAAGCCATATCGGTGATGTGCAACAAACCGTCGACGCCACCCAGATCCACAAACGCGCCGTAATCGGTCAGGTTCTTCACCACACCCTTCACGGATTGGCCTTCCTGCAGATTCTGAAGTAACTCTTCGCGCTCTGCGCTGTTCGCTGACTCCATTACCGCGCGACGTGATACCACGACGTTATTGCGCTTCTGATCAAGCTTAATCACCTTGAATTCAAGTTCTTTCCCTTCAAGATGCGTTGTCTCGCGGATGGGGCGAACATCAATGAGTGATCCCGGAAGGAATGCGCGAATGGAATCGATATCGACCGTGAAGCCACCCTTCACCTTGCCATTAATCACGCCCATAACCACTTCTTCTGCCACGTGCGCTGCTTCCAGACCCTTCCAGGCCTCGGCTCGCTTCGCTTTCTCGCGGGAGAGTTTGGTTTCTCCGAAACCGTCTTCAACGGTCTCGAGTGCCACCTGCACTTCGTCGCCAACGCTGAGACTACACTCACCATTAGCATTCATAAATTGATCGAGGGGAATTACCCCTTCTGACTTCAAACCGGCGTGGACGGTGACCCATTCGTTATCAATGTCGATGACGACACCCGTGACGATCGATCCGGGTTCCATATCAACGGTTTGGAGGCTTTCTTCAAAGAGTTCAGCGAAGGATTCGCTCATGGTGATGTTCCTGAATTGCGGAGTGAGACCACTCCTGCCGACTTCCAGACCCAGTCGGGTTTATTGTCCTGACGCGGCGGCGGGGTCTAGCCGTTACTCCGACGCGTCACTCAGTAAGTTGCGGCCGTCCGCTAGTTCGCGAACTGCCTGTGCCACCTCGTCAGCAGACAACGTTGTGCTGTCAATGACGATGGCGTCTTCCGCTGGTACCAGTGGCGACACCGCCCGGGCTTCGTCCCGCGCGTCTCGCTCCTGTATGTCAGCCAGAAGGCGCGGGAGACTAACACTCTCCCCCATACCCTGCAACTGATGTCGGCGGCGCTCAGCGCGCGCCTGTGCACTCGCGGTAAGAAAGATTTTCAGTGAAGCGTCGGGAAACACGACGGTCCCCATATCCCGGCCATCAGCAATCAAACCCGGCGTTCTGGCCAGCTCTTGCTGCCTGAGCAGGAGTGCGGCACGGACCCGCGGCAACGCCGCAACCCGCGATGCATCGAGACCACCCTCCTCCGAGCGAATGGAGGCTGTGACATCCTGGGCAGATAGCCACACGGTGACGCCCTTTTCACCCGGCTGGAAATCGACATCCAGGGCGCGTGCCATCTGAGCGACCGCCGTCTCGTCATCGAGCCGCACATTCGCTTGCCGACAGGCATAGCCCACCACTCGATACAACGCGCCACTGTCTAATAAATGCCAGCTAAAGGCATTCGCTAAGTGCTGACTCAACGTACCCTTACCCGCACCACTGGGCCCGTCTACACAGATTACCGGCACGGCGGAGGTCATTCCTCGGCGGCTTCCAGACGCAAGCCGGTTTGCACCGCAAGCTCTGCAAATCCCGGAAACGATGTCGCCACGTGGGCGCAGTCGCTGACCTTGATTCGATCAGAAGCCCTCAGGGCAGCGATCGCAAAACTCATGGCAATGCGATGATCGTGATGCGTCGTAATCACGCCGCCCGTCATCTCACCGCCCACCACTTCGATACCATCAGGTTGAACCCTGTTCTCAATACCGAGCTGCGAGAGCCCCTCGGCCATGCTGGCTATCCGGTCACTTTCTTTTACCCGCAACTCCTCGGCACCACGCAAAACCGTCACGCCTTGCGCGCACGCCGCTGCGATGAGCACCGCAGGGAGCTCATCGATGGCGAGCGGCACCGCCTCAATCGGAATATCAATGCCCTTAAGCGGGGCGTACCGAATACGGAGATCTGCAACCGGTTCGCCACCGACCTCACGTTCATTATGGATCTGAATATCTGCTCCCATGGCTCGCAAGATCGTGATGACGCCGTCCCGGGTGGGATTGATCCCCACGTGCTCGAGGGTGAGATCAGAACCCGGGGCGATTGAAGCCCCGACCATAAAAAAGGCCGCTGAGGAAATATCGGCAGGGATGTCGATATCGGCACCGGTCAGCTTTCCGCCGCCCTCAAGGCTAATCACACCGTTGTCGCTGGCCACCGCGTAACCGAATCCAGTCAACATGCGCTCGGTGTGGTCACGGGTAGGGGCGGGCTCAGTCACGCTAGTGCGCCCTGATGCAAAGAGTCCCGCCAACAGCACGCTGGATTTCACCTGTGCGCTGGCGACGGGCAAATCATAGTGGATGCCTGTCAACGCGCGCCCACCCTGAATCTCCAGAGGCGGACACCCCTCGTGGGAACTGATCAATGCGCCCATCTGCGACAGGGGGGTAATCACCCGTGCCATGGGGCGACGCAGAAGGGACTGATCGCCGGTCAGCACGCTGTCAAACGACTGGCCGGCCAGCAGGCCCATCATCAGCCGGATACTGGTGCCCGAATTGCCGACATCCATGACCTGCTTCGGGGGCTCTAGCCCTCGCAGACCAACCCCCTCGATCGTGAGCTCACCTGCATCGGGGTCCGTGATCTGCACGCCCATCTCCCGAAACGAGGCCAGGGTTGCCAAGGCGTCCTCTCCCTCAAGAAACCCACTGACTGTCGTCCGACCTTCCGCAATGGAGCCCAACATAATCGAGCGATGTGACATCGATTTATCCCCCGGCACGCGAATGCGTCCGGTGAGCTTGCCGCCCGGCTCAAGATAAAAATGCATCAGTCTGTCTGCTCCGACGGACGGGGCAGTGGATTAAGAATGTCATCGTGGGCGCGACGCCTGTCCCGACACCGGGCAAAAAAGGCCTCCAGGGCATCACCTTTGGCATCTGCGATGAGTGCCCGCAATTGCTGATGCTCCTCTGCCATCGCATCCATGGCACCGAGGAGCGCGTCCCGGTTCGTCAAAGCAATATCTCGCCACATCAGCGGGTCCGAGGCCGCGATACGTGTCATATCCCGCAGTGCGCCTCCCCCATGCTTCATCGGGGCCAAGTGGTGATCGCTCAGCATCGCTGTCAGGGCGTAGGCAACCATGTGTGGCATATGACTGCTCGCCGCTAACGCCGCGTCGTGATCCTCTACGGACATCAACGTCAGTCGGGCACCCGCTGCTTCCCATAGCCGCTCTACAGTGCGCACTGCCGCGACATCGGTATCAGCGGTCGGCGTCAAAATCACCTCCCTCCCCTGAAAGAGCTCCGGTATCGCCGCCTGAACACCACTATGCTCGCTGCCGGCGATGGGATGACCCGGAACGAACCGGGAGTAAGCCGGCACAGCGGACTCAACAATCAATCCCTTGATGCTGGCCATATCTGTCACCACTGGCTCGCCCGAGCGTCGCGCCCAATCCAGCACCGAAGGCAGCAGCTTAGCGGTGGCTTCCGGGGGGGCCCCAATGACCACCACATCCGCTTCAGCCACTACCGACTCGAGGTCCAGACTGAAGCGATCGATCAGTCCCAGTGCGAGACCCCGCTCCAGAGAGGGCGCACGAGGTCCCCAGGCAATCAGGTCGCCACCCCAGTGCGCGGCTTTCAGGGCACCCGCGAGTGAACCCGAGATAAGCCCCAGGCCAAGGAAAGCAACGACGGGGTCCTTGTCAGCGTTCACAGTCAAATCGGAGCTCGGGGATAGGAGCCTAACCGTTTCAGCATAATCGAGTGCTCCTCGATCTGGCCCATAACCTCGCCCATCACCTCATCGGTAAGGTGACCCTCGCACTCGATATAGAAGACGTAAGTCCACTTTTCCGTTTTAGACGGGCGGGAATCAATGCGGGTCAAGCTGATCCCGTTTTCCTCAAAGGGCCGCAACAGCCCCAACAGGGCTCCCGGCCGATTCCGAGCAGACACCAGTAAGGAGGTCTTGTCATGCCCGCTAGCCGGAACACTCTCCTTGCCCAGCACCAGAAATCGGGTCGTATTGGTGGAACTGTCCTGAATGGCACTCGCAAGTGGCTCGAGTTGATGGAGCGTCGCCGCGAGCTCGCCGGCGATCGCTGCCACACCCGATTCGATGCCGGCTCTCCTGGCCGCCTCACCATTACTGGCAACCGCCTCTCGGGGAACGTCGGGCAACTGACTGTCCAGCCAGTGCCGGCACTGCCCCAGCGCCTGTTCATGCCCAAGGATCAACTTAATCGACGAAAGCTCGGTCCCCCGAGCAGCGAGCAGATGATGCACCACGGGCAACTCAATCTCGCCCGTAATCTGCAGTGGAGACTCCAGAAAACAATCGAGTGTCTGACCCACCATGCCTTCTGTCGAATTTTCAACCGGGACCACGCCGTAATCACACAGCCTTTCCTCGACTTGTCGAAATACCTTATGAATGCTGGCCTGCCCCACCGGAACCGCCGATTGACCAAAGTGTTTCAGTGCGGCCGCCTGAGAGTAAGTGCCGTCGGGCCCCAAAAAAGCGACCGACAGCGGCTGCTCGAGCGCCAGACAAGTCGACATGATTTCCCGAAAAATAGACGCAACATGCTCAGACGCCAGTGGCCCGGGGTTGCGCTCCTGAATAGCCCTTAAGACCTGCGCCTCGCGCTCAGGGCGATAAAATACGGGGGGGCCGTCTTCAGACTGCGCCGCCTCTAGCTTGACCTGAGCGACTTCCCGAGCGCATCGCGCCCGTTCACTGATCAGATCGAGCAGTTGGCTGTCGATCGCATCAATACGTTCTCGGATTTTGTTGAGCTGTTCATCAGGGTCCATTGGGTATCCCCTCGCCACGCCCGTTACCCGTGGCGTTGTTCAAAATCCTGCATGAAGTCACACAGGGCGTCTACCGATGATTCCTCTACCGCATTGTATAGACTCGCGCGCATACCGCCGACCGACCGATGACCCTTCAAGTTGAGCAGCTTTGCCGCCTCCGCTTCCTGCAAAAACACGGTGTCCAGTGCCGCGTCTGCGAGCGTAAAGGGCACATTCATCAGCGATCGGCTGATAGGCTCCACGGGGTTTCCATAAAAATCGCTGTCGTCAATGACATGATACAGCTTGCCGGCTTTCCGACGGTTGATCGCCGCCATTTCTTCCAGCCCGCCCAGATTTTCGAGCCACTCAAAAACCAGACCCGCCAGGTACAGGGCGAAAGTGGGCGGGGTGTTGTACATCGAGTCGTTGTCAGCGGCGATCTGCCAATTCAGCATGGCCGGTGTCTCGGGGCGGGCGCGTCCCAATAACTCGCGATCCACGATCACAAGGCAGAGGCCTGCAGGGCCAATATTTTTTTGTGCGCCCGCGTAGATCACGCCGAACCGGTTCACGTCAACGGGGCGCGACAAGATGGTCGACGACATATCTGCCACAAGCGGCACCTGCACTTGCGGCACAAACCCAAATTCCAACCCGCCAATGGTCTCGTTGGGGCAATAGTGCAGATACGCCGCTGACGGGTCCGATTGCCACGCTTCTTGTGGAGGTACCGTGGTAAACCCGGTGTCTTCGGAGGTGGCTGCCACGTTGACCGCGCCAAAGCGCTGCCCTTCTGCGAAGGCTTTTTTAGACCATTGCCCTGTGACCACCTGATCTATCGTTTGGCCCGCATCGCTCAAATTGAGTGGTACAGCGGCGAACTGCAGGGAGGCCCCGCCTTGAAGGAAGAGAACAGCGTAGTCATCTGAAATCGACAGTAAGCGCCGCAGCGAGGCCTCGGCCTGTTCTGCAAGCGACACGAATGCGGGGCTACGGTGGCTGACTTCCATCACCGAACATCCGCTGTCGGACCAGTCGAGGAGCTCTGCTTTCGCACGCTCCAATACGGCCCTCGGCAGGGTAGCGGGACCTGCGCAGAAATTATGCGCGCGAGTCACTCGCTGGTGTCCTCGTCTCCCTCCGCCGCCGCGTCCTCTGAAATTGCCACCCCCTCTGCCGCCGAATCGACCACCGCGTCGTCACCGGCAGCGCCTTCAGACGCCAGGGTGTCGGGGTCCGAGGTATCAATGTCGTCCTCGGCAATACGGCTGACGCTGACGAGCGCCTCACCCTCGCGGGTACGAATCACCCTCACACCTTGGGTGTTACGGCCTTGCACACCGACCTCTTCAACCCGGGTTCGCACCGCCGTACCCTGGCTCGAAATCAGCATCATTTCGTCGCCATCCCAGACCTGTTCGGCACCGACCAGCGAGCCATTACGCTCTGAGGTCGTCATGCCAATCACGCCTTTGGTACCGCGACCTTTAACCGGGAATTCACTGGTCTCTGATCGCTTACCGTAGCCGTTCTCGCTCACAGTGAGGATCTTGCTGCCTTCCTGGGGCACCACCAGCGAAATCAGGCAATGCCCCTCTGCAAGCCGGATGCCGCGCACGCCGCGAGCGGTCCGACCCATGGCACGCACCGCAGACTCGGCGAAGCGTACGACCTTGCCTTCACTGGAAAACAACATGATGTCTTGGCTGCCATCGGTCACAGCGGTACCCACCAGGACGTCATCCTCGTCGAGCTCAATGGCGCGTAGACCCACGCTCCGCTGGCGCGAGAAAAGACTCATATCAGTTTTCTTGACCGTACCGTTGGCGGTAGCCATGAAAATAAAATGGTCGGTCTCGTAACCCTCAATCGGCAAAATAGAGGTAATCCGCTCGCCCTCATCCAGGGGAAGCAGATTCACCATGGGCCGACCCCGGGCATTGCGGCTGGCAAGCGGGATATGAAACACCTTCAACCAGTACACCTTTCCCAGATTAGAAAAGCACAGGATCGTCGCGTGAGTGCTGGCGATGAGCAGATGCTCGACGAAATCCTCATCCTTGACCGCGGTCGCACTGCGGCCGGTCCCGCCACGGCGTTGGGCTTGATAATCCGTCAAAGATTGGGTCTTTGCGTAACCGCCGTGGGAGATGGTGACAACGCGATCTTCTTCAGTAATCAGGTCCTCAACCGTCAGATCGTGCGCCGAATCCGAAATCTGGGTTTTGCGATCGTCCCCGAATTCTTCTACCAGTTCCTCCAGCTCCTCGCGGATGACTAATTTTAGCCGGTCTGGATCGCCCAGTATCTCGAGATAATCTGCAATCTCAGCAATCTTATCGGCATATTCCTGCAGCAACTTCTCGTGCTCCAGTCCGGTCAGTCGATGCAGCCGCAGGTCAAGAATCGCCTGAGCCTGAGCGGGCGAGAGATGATACTGGCCGTCGTGGATACCGCACTCTTCCGGAAGATCGTCAGGTCGGCAGGCGTCGGCACCCGCGCGCTCAAGCATCACCATGACATCGCCCGGGGTCCATGGCCGCGCCATCAATCCCTCTCGGGCATCCGCCGCGGTGGGTGAGGCCTTGATCAGCTCAATCACCTCGTCGATGTTGGCCAGCGCAATCGCCAGACCCTCGAGTACATGCCCTCGCTCTCGCGCTTTACGGAGCAGGTACAAGGTGCGCCGGGTGACAATCTCACGCCGATGACGCACAAAGGCCTCAATCATTTGCTTGAGGTTGAGCACCTTGGGTTCACCGTCAACTAACGCCACCATATTGATGCCGACAACCGACTGAAGCTGAGTCTGGGCATAGAGGTTATTCAGCACCACATCGCCCACTTCGCCCCGACGTAGCTCGATGACCACACGCAGGCCGTCCTTATCGGACTCGTCGCGCAGCTCGGTAATGCCCTCGAGCTTTTTCTCCTTCACCAGCTCTGCGATGCGCTCTATCAGGCGCGACTTATTTAACTGATACGGAATCTCATGGATGATGATGGTGTCTTTACCCTTCGACTCATCCGTTATCACTTCGGCCTTGGCCCGCACGTAGATACGGCCTCGGCCCGTGCGATAGGCCTGCACAATCCCTGCGCGCCCATTAATCTGTGCGCCAGTGGGAAAGTCTGGGCCGGGTATAAATTGCATCAGCGCTTCGATGCTGATGTCGGGGTCTTGCAGAGCGGCCAAACACCCAGCAACCACCTCGCGGAGATTATGGGGCGGAATATTCGTCGCCATCCCCACAGCAATACCCGAAGAGCCGTTAACCAGGAGGTTGGGTACTCGGGTAGGCAAAACGGCCGGAATTCGCTCGGTCCCGTCGTAATTGTCGACAAAGTCGACCGTTTCCTTGTCGAGATCGGCAAGCAAAGCGTGGGCAATCTTCGCCATGCGGATTTCGGTGTACCGCATGGCAGCCGCCGAGTCACCGTCGATTGACCCAAAGTTTCCCTGGCCGTCCACCAGTGGGTAGCGCAGGGAAAAATCCTGTGCCATTCGAACGATGGTGTCGTAGACCGCAGAGTCGCCGTGGGGGTGGTATTTACCAATGACGTCACCCACGACCCGCGCCGACTTTTTATACGACTTGTTCCAATCGTTATTGAGCTCGTTCATCGCAAACAGCACCCTGCGATGCACGGGCTTCAGCCCGTCGCGGACGTCAGGCAAAGCCCGGCCGACAATCACGCTCATGGCGTAATCCATGTACGACTGCTTCAGCTCATCTTCGATATTGACGGGGACGACTTCCCGCGCCATTTCCTGCGGATTTTCTGCCATGCGGGCTACTTAACTCGGCCTCGTGGTTGGGCCGATACAGGCCCAGATACGTAATGTGAGAGTGTATCAAATCTCGCCGCCCCAAGCGAGTTTTTGCGGCGCAATTTGAGCGCTTTACTGGCGCCGCCCACTGTATACTGGACGATCTGCTCGAGGACTCTGCATGCCGGATTTTGACACGGTGCTTCACCCCGACTTTCTGGTGCCGATGGTACCAAAGCGCGAGGTCATCACCGGCCACAGTGTGGCAGTGAAGGCGGGGCAGATCGCCGCCATTTTGCCGCGGGCGCAAGCCCAGAGTGTTGTCGGAGTGGAGCATGTCGAACTGCCGCACTGCGCGTTAATGCCCGGGCTGATCAATCTGCATTGTCATGCCGCCATGTCCTTACTCAGAGGCTACGCCGACGATCTGTCCCTGATGACTTGGCTGCAGCAGTATATCTGGCCGACAGAGCGTCACTTCATCAGCCGGGAATTTGTCCGCGACGGGTCGGAACTCGCCATCGCCGACCTGCTGATGGGCGGCACTACCACCGTCGCCGATCAGTATTTTTTCCCCGAGGTGACGGCCGAGGCGGTGGACCAGAGCGGTCTGAGAGCATTACTGACTTTTCCTGTGATCGACGTTGAAACAGCGTGGGCGCGCGACGCAGAAGCGTGCATTAATCGTGGCCTTGCGCTGCGCGATCAGTATCGCGACCACGATCGAATTGAGGTCGGTTTTGGCCCTCATTCAACCTATATGGTGAGTGAGCAAACGCTCTCGCGAGTCGCGATGCTGGCGGAAGAGCTCGACGCTCCGGTACAAATTCATTTGCACGAGACCCGTGAGGAAGTGCTGGCTTCAGTCGAGCGCTCCGGGATGCGGCCGATCGATTTTCTGGAGCAAAGGGGCCTATTAGGTCCCCGCACCCAATGTGTGCACATGACGGCACTCGGGGAGCAAGATATCGAGACGATCGCTACCCATGGTGCCCATGTGGTGCACTGCCCGCGCTCTAATCTGAAATTAGGTGCCGGCATCTGTCCGGTCCAAAAACTTATCGACCGCGGCGTAAATGTTGCGATCGGCACCGACGGTGCGGCGAGCAACAACCGGCTGAATATGCTGGGTGAATTACAGACCGCGTCGCTGATTGGCAAGACACAGCACGGCGACCCCAAGGCGGTGGACGCCTGGACGGCGCTGGAAATGGCCACGTTGCATGGTGCCCGCGCGTTGGGACAAGCCGATCGCCTAGGCAGTATTGAGGTGGGCAAAGCCGCTGATATGATCGCAGTAGATCTGGCAGGGATACAACACCTGCCGCGTTATGATCTCGCCTCAAGCCTTGTTTATGCGACGAGTGGCAGCGAAGTGCGCTGGAGCTGGGTAGCGGGGAAGCCCCTCGTCAGCGAAGGCAAATTGCAAACACTCGACTACACTGACCTGACGGCACGAGCCGGCCGCTGGTCCGAGCAACTCGGCGCCTTCCGACAAACACTGGAGCTCTGAGACGATGCTGACCGATGACAACGTGGATCAAGACGAAATTGCCAAGTTCGAGAAGCTGGCTTCCCGCTGGTGGGACCCGAACAGCGAGTTCAAACCGCTGCATGACATTAATCCACTCCGCGCAGGCTGGATTGATCAGCACGCCTCTGTCAGCGGTAAATCCGTTCTAGACGTCGGCTGCGGGGGAGGCTTGCTCTGCGAGGCACTGGCGCACCGGGGGGCTACCGTCACCGGAATCGACATGGGCGAGGCACCACTATCCGTCGCACGCCTGCACCAGCTGGAGAGCGGCGTCGAGGTGAACTATCTTCACAGCACCGCGGAGGCATTGGCGGCGCAGAGAACAGGCGAATTTGCCGTCGTGACCTGCCTTGAAATGCTGGAGCATGTGCCCGACCCCTCCGCTGTCATCCAAGCCTGCGCTGATTTATGTCAACCCGGCGGCGACCTGTTTTTTTCCACGATCAACCGCAACCCCAAATCATTTCTGTTTGCGATTGTCGGCGCCGAATACATCCTCAACCTGCTCCCGCGAGGCACTCACGAATACGACAAGCTCATTAAGCCGTCGGAACTGGCCCGATGGATTCGCGCTGCTGGCTTAGAAATGCAGGAGATGATGGGCATGACCTATAACCCGCTCACCAAACGCTACCGACTGACGTCAAGCGATGTCTCGGTAAATTATCTGATCCGGGCAAAAAAACCGTGACACCCTCCGGCTCAGGGGCCCGCACCGTGTTGTTTGATCTGGATGGCACATTGATCAATACCGCTCCTGAGTTCATCCATATTGGGCTGCAACTGAGAACAGAGGCGGGTTTGCCGTCGATGCCAGATGACGAGATCTGGCGCAGCGTCTCGGACGGCGCCCTAGGCATGGTGCAGGCAGCCCTGGAGATCTCTTCCACCGACCCCGCATTTGAAATGTGGCGGCAGCGATTCCTCACACTCTATGAGGCCGGTCTGGGGCAGCTGAGCGATCCCTATCCCGGGCTGACCGCATTGATCGCTCGCCTTCACCAGATGGATGTCCGCTGGGGTGTAGTGACCAACAAGCTGGAGCGCTTCGCTCGCCCTCTAATGGCACAGATGCCTTTCAGCCCTCCCGCCCATGCGCTCATTACTCCAGACCATGTCACCTTGCCGAAACCCGACCCTGAATCTGTGCTACTCGCCTGCCAACAGCTGGATTGCGCGCCATCGGAGACGCTCTTTATTGGTGATCATCTGCGAGATATCGAGGCCGGCCGCGCGGCAGGCTGCCGAACCATCGCAGCCGCCTATGGCTACCTGGCAAAAGACGAATCAGCAACGCAATGGCGCGCCGATAAGGTGGTGTACAGCAGCACGGAATTGGCCGAGGTGATTGAGGATATGCTGTCTTGAGCTTTATCCCGCAAGACTGGCAGCCCGCAGTAGCCGAACTGTCTGGCAAGACAATTCTCGTTACCGGAGCCAGCCGCGGCATTGGACGGGCCGTGGCATTGGCCTGCGCGCAACGAGGCGCCGAGGTATTACTGCTGGGTCGCGACGAGCCTGCGCTGGAGAACGTCTATGACGAGATCACCGCGGCGAAACTCAAAACTCCCGGGCTGATTCCCCTCGATCTCAACAGCGGCGACCCCGCCCTCTACGAGACGCTGGCCGGCGAACTCACTGCGGCAGGAGTGGAATTGAACGGTCTGGTCCACAACGCAAGCGTTTTAGGGGAACGACGCGCGCTTGCACAAACCTCGCCACAGAGTTGGCAGGAAGTGCTGCAAGTGAATATGACTTCGGTATTTCTATTGACCCGCGCGCTGATGCCGCTGCTGGAGGCTGCACCATCCGCTTCGGTGATACTCACCAGCTCCGGAGTCGGCCGGCGAGGCAAAGCCTACTGGGGGGCCTACGCCGTCTCGAAATTTGCCACCGAGGGTTACATGCAGGTGCTCGCCGACGAACTCGGTTCCACCAGCTCTGTGCGCGTGAACAGCCTGAATCCGGGCGCGGTGAACACCCGCATGCGACGGTTGGCTTACCCCGCTGAGCCTCCCAGCACTAACCCGGAACCCTCAGAACTGACCGACCGCTGGATTTATTTACTGAGCGATGCAAGCTGTGCACTGAATGGCGAAACCCTAAACGCACAGGGCTGATCAGGCGTTGCGGCGTTTGCCGCGACCTGACGATCGCTGACCTTTATTCGCCAGACGCTCGCGGCGCTCAAGCTCTTTTTTGGAGAGTACGGCGGCCTTTTTCCCTGGCAGGCCTGCCATCTGATAGACGACATCGACATCCCGCTGGGGCAATTCCATCCATTGCCCCTTTTTCAGCTTGGAGGGCATAAAGACTTCACCGTAACGAACGCGCTTCAGGCGCGAGACCGTGCATCCCTGAGACTCCCAGAGTCGCCGGACCTCGCGATTGCGCCCGCCCATTAGCACGACATAAAAAAAGCGATTGATGCCGTCACCGCCACCTTCTCTAATATCGGTGAAGCGGGCAGGACCATCATCCAATTCGACACCCTGCTTTAAACGCTCTAGCAAAGGTTCATCGACTCTGCCCATCACGCGGACCAGATACTCTCGCTCGATGGCGCTCGACGGATGCATCAGGGCATTGGCCAGCGCACCATCGGTCGTAAACAGCAACACGCCAGAGGTATTGAAATCGAGACGCCCCACCGAAATCCAGCGACCGCTCTTCAGAGCGGGTAACCGCTCGAACACCGTTTTTCGGCCTTCGGGGTCATTACGGGAGCACACTTCCCGCTCGGGCTTGTGGTAAAGCAGCACGCGAACCCGAGTGCTCTCTTCAAGCTCCACGGGTTTACCATCGAGTTTCACAGACTGCCCCGGTCGAACACGATCTCCGAGCCGAGCTAGGGTACCGTCTAGTGTGAGTCGCCCTTCCTCGATCCAGCGCTCCATTTTGCGCCGTGAGCCCAGGCCGAGGTTAGCCAATACCTTATGAAGCTTTTCACCCTTATCCTCATCGGCAGCAGGTTCGTCAGGGCGACGGGGTTTCTTGTTCGCCATTATCGGCTCTCTCTACTTCCTGTGTCGTGGCTTCAGCCGCATCAGCGTCACTTTCCATCGACTCAAGTTCGGCGTCGACCCCTTCGGCAACAGATTCGTCGCTGCCCAGGGCCTCCGCTGCAGCCTCGGGCAACTCCAGCGCCAATTCACCCGAGAGATTATCGAGCTCTTTGATCTCCGCCAGCGGCGGCAGCTGATCAAGCGATTTTAAATTGAAGTAATCGAGAAACTGTCTGGTGGTCGCGTACATTGCGGGCCGACCCGGCACGTCACGGTGCCCCACTACTCGCACCCACTCACGCTCCAGGAGAGTTTTTACGATATTGGTGCTAACCGCCACACCGCGAATCTCCTCGATCTCCCCGCGGGTGATGGGCTGCCGATAGGCGATCAGTGAAAGCGTCTCCATCAGCGCACGTGAATACCGCGCGGGGCGCTCCTGCCATAGGCGACCCACCCAGGCCGCAAGGTTCTGCCGCACCTGAAACCGATATCCCGAGGCCACCTGCACGAGTTCATAGCCTCGATCCTCACAACGCTCCTCCACGCATCTTGATGGCGGCGCGAATGTCTTCTTTGGCAGGACGCTCGTCCTCCTCGAACAGCAGTATCATTCTCTGCACGGACAGCGGCTCGCCTGCCGCCAGCAGCGCACCTTCCAAGATCTGCACCAATCCCGCTTCCATGTTTACTCCGACTTCGCCTTTATGTGGATGGGACCAAAACCCTCTGTTTGGACCAGCTCGATCAGGGACTCCTTCATGAGCTCCATGAGCGCCAGGAAGGTGACGACCACCCCCAGACGCCCCTCCTCCGGCTTGAACAGTGACACGAACGGTACGAAGCCGCCCTGATTCAAAGTCTCCAGCACCTGCGACATCCGCTCACGAGTGGAAAGTGACTCCATCTGGATCTGATGGCTGGCGTACATCTCTGCGCGCCGCAGCACCTCGCCCAACGCCAGAAATACTTCGCGCATGTCCACCTCGGGCAATGGCCGCTCTATATGCAGATCGGGGGGAGCCGCTGACGCCTGCCACAACTCCCGCTCCAATCGCGGCATCGCCTCGAGATCCTCGGCCGCCTTTTTGAAACGCTCATACTCCTGCAGTCGACGCACAAGATTGGCTCGAGGGTCTTCCTCTTCATCCTCGGCTTCACCCGCTCGTGGCAGCAACATGCGCGATTTGATTTCCGCCAGCATGGCCGCCATCAGAAGATACTCGGCGGCAAGCTCGAACTGCATCGCATCCATCAGTTCGACGTAGCGCATGTACTGCTCGGTGATCTGTGCGACATCAATATCCAGAATATCCAGATTTTGACGACGGATCAGATACAGCAGCAGGTCGAGAGGCCCCTCAAAGGCATCGAGAAACACCTCGAGTGCCTGGGGCGGAATGTAAAGGTCTTTTGGGAGCTCAGTGACCGCCTCGCCGCGAACCATCGCAAAGGGCATCTCTCCCTGCTCGGGTCGCACAGACGCCTGCTCGGCCTCGGTAACAGTGTCACCGGGAGCGGCTTGAGCACCTTCCTGCGCGGTTTTTTCAACGGAACTGATCACAGAGAAATTATACCCTCAGGCAACCTCAAAGTCGCTGACGTCTCCAACACCGCGCCTCAAAATCAGCGGCGCCGACCCGGTCAGATCAATGACGCTGCTGGGCTCGAGACCACAGAAGCCGCCATCGATCACCAAATCCACCTCATGCTCAAGCTGGTCGCGAATATCGTGGGGGTCCGTCATCGGATAATCATTGCCCGGCAATGCGAGTGTGGCGCTCATGAGGGGCTCATCGAGCGTCCGCAACAATGACTGCGGAATCGGATGGTCCGGTACGCGCAAGCCGATGGTCTTTCGCTTCGGCTGCACCAGTCTCTTTGGCACATCTCGGGTCGCTTCCAGAATAAAAGTATAGGGGCCCGGTGTGGCATGGCGCAGCAGTCGATACGCCGTATTGTCGACCCGGGCATAGGTGCCCAGCTCAGATAAATCGCGACAAACCAGCGTGAAGTTGTGGTCTTCCCGCAGCGCTCGAATGCGTCGAATTCGCTCCATTGCTTTTTTATTGCCCAACTGGCAACCCAGGGCATAGGCAGAATCCGTCGGGTATACCGCCACACCGCCACTTTGAATGATATCGACCGCCTGCTGAATCAGTCGGGGCTGCGGCGTTTCGGGGTGAATGGCAAAAAATTGGCTCACAGCCGCTCCCACACCCCGAAGCCTGCTGGGATATGGGCGATGTCGATACCCAATCCCGCACCATAAGTCGTGTCGCGATGAAAATCGGAGCCCACCGAGACGCATAAGTCGTGCTCTTTCACCAAGCGCCAGAGCGTGTCGGTATCGCCGGGTCTGGGGCGACCGTTAATGACCTCAATGGCTTCACCACCTGCGTCTGCGAACGCGCGTGTCAACGCCCGCAGCCGTGTCGCGGTCATTTTATAATCGAGCGGATGGGCCAGTACCGCTATTCCTCCCGCGCCGCGGAGGGTGACCACCGTCTCTTCGAGGGTCGGCCACAGCATCGATATGTCTCCCGGTTTGCCGCGCCCCAGAAACCGTTTGAATGCCACAGCCTCGCTCTCGACATGCCCCGCTAGCACCATCCAGCGCGCGAAGTGCGGCCGCCCTATCTGACCCCCCTCCGCCACCGCCATCGCGCCGGCCAATGCGCCGGGCATATCGGCACGTTCCAGTTTGTGGGCGATCTTCTCCGCCCGATCTGCACGGGCTTGATTGAGCCTTTCCAGATGTGCCGTCAAAGCGGGCGCGCGAGGATCAAAACCGAGTCCCACCACGTGAATACCCACGCGGCCCCATTGGCATGAGAGCTCGACACCACTGACCAATTCGAGATGGTCAGGCACCGCAGCTGCGATGCTCAAATACCCGGCAATCGTGTCGTGATCCGTGAGTGAAAGGCGCTTAACGCCCTCTCGCACCGCACGGTCCACCAATTCGCGTGGACTCAGGGCGCCATCAGAAGCGGCACTATGTGTGTGGAAGTCAATCAAGGCAATCTCTACACTGCGCCCCGAGTCAGGTAAATCACCGCCCAGGCTGAGAAGAATCGGCGGATTGTCTACCATAGTAGAGACGATAGCGAGCGCCGCGGCGCGGGATCAGGCCAATCCATGAGACAACTGTTGGAATTTCTGCCTCTGGTGCTTTTTTTCGGCGCCTATCAGATGGACGGCGACACCGTGGCCGTCAGTGACTGGTCCTATACCTTTGATGGCATTTTCAGTGCCACAGCAGTGCTGATGGTCAGCACCGTTGTGGTGTGGCTGCTCTGCTCTGCACTGGCGAAAAAAAATGACCGACGCATGATGTGGATGGCCGTTGCCGTGGTGATTTTCGGGGCCGCAACGCTGATTCTGAGAGACCAGCGTTTTATCCAATGGAAGCCAACGGTGTTCAACTGGGTGCTGGCGGCGATCTTTCTGGGGTCACAGTATGTGGGCGAACGCAATCTCCTTCAGCGACTGCTGGGTGGTCAGCTCTCACTGACGCGTAAGGTATGGTCTCGACTGAATGTACTGTGGATCGGCAACTTTACTGTGGTTGGTGCACTGAATCTTTTCGTCGCCTACCGATATGAGGAGGCCTTCTGGGTGTCTTACAAGCTTTACTCCAGCATTGGCTTCACGGTCGTATTGATGCTTTTGACAATAGTGATTGTCGCTCCTCATTTAAAAGATCAGGATACCGCCGACGGAGATCACGAGCACGCGGGAGGGTCACAATGAGATTCCGCTTCGCAAATACGGTGTGCTCCTTGCGGGTCTTACTCCTGCCCGTTGTGCTGATGGCTCACTCGATAGGAATGGCTCAAGAGACCCAGTACGTCAGCGATAAGGTGCTCGTGCCCGTCCGCAGTGGCGCCGGTGCCGACTATCGTATTGTGAACCGTGGGCTGCCGTCGGGTACGGCACTGCTGGTGTTTGCCGAGAGTGATGATGGCGAGTGGGCAGAGATCGAAACCCGTGGCGGAACCCGCGGCTGGATCCCCTCACAGTACCTCCAGCAGGAGCCTCCGGCAGCCCTATTGATCAACGACCTGCGAGTCGAACTGGAGCAGGCGAGAGCTGAACGCGATCGCGTGGTCAGTCAGCTCAACCAGAGTTCTACCGAAGTGGATGAAGCCGACGAGACGATCATTGGCTTGACGACCACCATAGAGCGGACTCAGGCGGAGCTGACCGAGATCAAGCGCGTCTCGGCGGCCGCGCTGGATCTTGACCTCATGAATCAGCAGCTGGTTGCGGAGCTTGAGTCCGGACGCTCGAGCGCGGATCTGCTGAGATTGGAGAATGTGCGCCTTAGGGAGCGGATCGCCAACAATCAGATGATGGATGGGGCGTTGGCGGTCCTGCTGGGTGTGATTCTGGCAGTTGTCGCTCCACGACTGTGGCCGAGGAAGAAGCGACCGGATGGATGGTCATAAAAAAGGAGAGCAGCATGACGAGCTATACGATTTTATTGCGGCAACTAGGGGTTGCTTCGGCAGTCGCTGCGTTGGCTGTGTCTTTGTGCTTGCCGGGCGCGTGGGCAGATGACCAGATCGACAATCCGACGGTTTTGATGGAGACCACCGACGGCGAGATCACGATTGAGTTATTTGCAGACAAATCTCCCATCACGGTTGAGAATTTTCTGCGATACGTTGAAGACGGCCATTATGATGGCACCGTATTTCACCGGGTGATATCCAACTTTATGATTCAGGGTGGCGGTTTTACTACCGAACTCGAGGAGAAGCCGACTCGCGGGCCAATCGTCAATGAGTCCATCAACAAGCTCCATAACACTCGCGGCACCTTAGCCATGGCGCGCACCAGCGATCCTGACTCAGCCTCTGCCCAGTTTTTCATTAACCAACGGAGTAACCTGAGATTAGATTGGTCCGGGGGCAAGGATGGCTATACCGTATTTGGCGAAGTCATCGATGGCATGCAGGTGGTCGATATTATTTCGCTATCGGATACCGGCACGGCGCAAGCAAAGACGACGCGCGGGCCAACCAGCTTTCAGGATGTGCCGATCAAACCCGTCGTGATTCTCTCTATCAGCCGATTGAAGCCGTGATCCAGCTCAGCATTAATCTCAACAAGATTGCGCTAATCCGAAATTCACGGGATACCCAGCAACCCGACCCCTGCGAATTCGCCGCAGCCTTGCTGAACGCGGGGGCTCACGGTGTCACGGTTCACCCTCGACCGGATCAACGGCATATCCGGGCTGACGACTGTGTCCGCCTGGGAGAGACAGGCCTTGGCCTCTTAACAGATGGCCGCAGTGGGCAGGTTAAGCCAGCCGATATCGAATTCAATATCGAAGGTAATCCGTTTGCGGCACCGCAAGCTTCGACCCGCGGCTCTGTGAGCGATTATCCGGGCTTTATGCAGTTGGTCGAGCGCGTTCGTCCGGAGCAGGTCACACTGGTGCCCGATGGTGACGAACAGCTGACTTCCGATCACGGCTTCGATCTGGATCACGACGGTGAGCGGCTCGCGCCTGTCATTGAACAACTTAAGTCATGGGGCTGTCGGGTTAGCCTGTTTATGGACCCGATGCCCAAACAAATAGAACGGGTGCGGGCGCTGGGTGCGGACCGTATTGAGCTCTACACCGAGACTTATGCTCAGGCGCATGCGCGCGGCGATTTTGCCGCTGTGCTGTCACAGTTTCAGGACGCGGCGGCAGCCGCTACCGCCCATGGAATTGGCATCAATGCAGGCCACGATCTGAATCTACATAATTTGCGAGACTTCCAGATACCCAACCTGATGGAGGTCTCCATCGGTCATGCGTTCACCATCGACGCGCTCCGCTTTGGGATCCCGGAAACGGTACGTCGGTACCTCGATGTGCTGGGCTCCGCATAACACCCGATTGCGTTAACGAGTCTCTCCTTTGAGCCAGTTAGTCGATGACGAACCTCCGTACTTGGTCCCCCATTCGCAAGAGCCGATCCGTCTGCTTTACCGTGATCCCCATCTTCTCATTGTGGACAAACCCACATTGCTGCTGAGCGTACCCGGCCGACACCCCAAGAACCGCGATTGTTTGCTGGATCGACTGAGCGTGCGCTACCCGGGGGTCTCTGCGGTGCATCGTCTGGACTTGGATACATCGGGCGTCATGGTCGTTCCGCGCGATCGTGAGGCGCTCTCCAAGCTTGCCCGGCAATTTCAAGAGCGCCATGTCGCCAAGACCTATCTTGCGCGTGTCGCCGGCGAGGTCGCCCAAGACACGGGTGAAATCAATCTGCCGCTGGCAGCCGATTGGCCCAACCGCCCCAAACAGAAAGTCTGCTTGGACTCTGGAAAACCGGCACTGACCCGTTGGCGCGTGCTGAGTCGAGACCGGGACACGTCGCTTTTGGCGCTGACACCGGTAACGGGACGCTCGCATCAGCTTCGTATTCACATGCGTGAAATGGGGCATCCTATTCTGGGGTGTGATTTCTATGCACCCGACGCTGTATTGGGCGCTGCCCCGCGCCTGCTGCTGCATGCGACCCGCATCGCATTCATACACCCGTTGTCCGGACAGACCCTGATCGCCCACTCCCCCGCTCCGGCTGACTTCTATCGCGACTAAGTTGTCATTCCGGCCCGTCACCCATATGCATTACCATGCGTTGTCGCAGTCTAGGGAGATCACCTTGGTTTCTCTCAATCAAGCAGGTTCGGAAAAAGTCATCGTGGTCAAACCCAACCACTCGGCAACCTGGCGCCAGAACCTGTGGTTATTGGCGGCGTTGGCAGTCCCCTCGCTCGGGGCGGGCATTGCCTTTGCATTACTCGGCGCCTGGCCCATTTTGCCGCTGGCCGGGCTAGAGCTGACGGCACTTGCTATTGCCCTGTATTGGGTGAACTGGAAGCTGGAATACCGGCACGTCATTCGGCTGACAGATGAGTTAATCACTATTGATAAAGGCTACTTTGTCCCGAAACGAAGTTGGCACTTTGCGCGAGAAGAATCTGCCCTGCGCGTCGTACCGGAGCATCACCATTGGCAGGGCCCGGAGTTATCGGTACACGATCGCCTCTCTGAAACCCGCATCGGTGAGTTTCTGAATCGCGAAGAGACACTAGAGTTGCTGGGGCTTTTGCGACAAGAGCTCCGCATCCGAACCCATAGCCGCGACAGCTCGCTTAAGGTCTGAGTCGATGACAAATCAGGAAACGGCCACAAGCGGCAATAGCGGGGGTGAAAAAGTAGGCTTCATTTCCCTCGGCTGCCCCAAAGCTCTCGTGGACTCTGAGCGTATCTTGACCCAGCTACGTATCGAAGGCTACCAAATCACACCGCATTACGAAGATGCCGGGGTTGTGATCGTCAACACCTGCGGCTTCATTGACGCCGCCAAGGAAGAGAGCCTTGAAGCCATAGGAGAAGCGATCAGGGAAAACGGTCGCGTGCTGGTAACCGGATGCATGGGCCGCGGCGAAGATGCCGAAGCGATCCGCGCCCGCCACCCCAAAGTACTCGGCATTAGTGGCCCTGCCGCTTACGAAGAGGTGCTGGGGACCGTGCGTGAGGTGCTGCCGCATCGACACCAGCCAGATCCTCTTGTGGATTTGATTCCCGCGCAGGGCGTGAAGTTGACGCCCCGGCACTACGCGTATTTGAAGATTAGTGAGGGCTGCAATCATCGTTGCCGCTTCTGCATCATTCCCAGTATTCGCGGCGATCTTGTCAGTCGTCCGATCGGTTCAGTGATGGACGAAGCGGAGGGCCTCGCACGGGCGGGGGTTCGTGAACTATTGGTGGTCAGTCAGGACACCAGTGCCTACGGTGTGGATCTTAAATATCAGACAGACTTTTGGCAGGGGCGCCCCCTAAAAAGTAATCTTTACAGTCTCGCATCGGCGCTGTCAGAGCTGGGCATCTGGATACGCCTGCACTACGTCTACCCCTATCCCCACGTCGACGCACTCATCCCGATGATGGCAGCAGGGAAACTGCTCCCCTACATCGATATGCCGCTGCAACACGGCGCCCCAAGCGTTCTGCAACGTATGAAGCGTCCTGCGGCTGCAGAAAAAACCCTCGACCGTATTGCCCAGTGGCGAGATCTCTGCCCGGAATTGACGATCCGCTCGACCTTTATCGTTGGCTATCCGGGAGAGACCGAGGCCGAGTTTGAAGCCTTGCTTGAATTTATCGAGGCTGCACAACTTGATCGCGTGGGCTGTTTTCAGTATTCGGCAGTGAAAGGTGCCGAGGCGAATTCGCTACCGGATCCTGTACCCGAGCAAATCAAAGCAGACCGATGGCAACAGTTTATGGCGCTCCAGCAAGGCATCAGTGCGCGCAAACTGCAGCAAAAAGTAGGCACCGTGCAGACGATTCTGATCGATAACGTGTCGGATGAGGGCGCAACGGGCCGAACCCCCGCCGATGCACCTGAAATCGATGGTGTGGTGCACCTGCCGGGCGTAACCGAATTTCAGCCGGGAGAATGGGTGGAAGCCGAGATCACTGCAGCGGATGACTACGACCTCTGGGTGTCATGAGTGCCGCCCCGCGCAAATGAATATTATCCTGCTCCAGCCCGATGACTGGTTAAACGACACAACGGTGGTGCTCGCGGACCGGCGCTATCAACATTTACGTGACGTGCTCAAAGCTGCCGTCGGGGACGCTCTCAGGGTGGGCTTGCTGGGCGGGCAATCCGGTTGCGGCATCGTCGTTGCGCTGAGCGACAGCGAGGCTCACCTCGAGGTCAAACTCACCGAACCGCCTCCGGTCCGACATCCCCGCAACCTGATTCTGGCCCTGCCCCGCCCCAAAATGCTCCGGCGGGTGTTTCGCACGGTGGCCGAGATGGGTGTCTCTCGTGTTGATGTGATCCACAGCGCACGGGTCGAGAAGAGCTTCTGGCAGAGCCCCTTGTTAAGACCTGATCGAATCAACGCTGCCTTAGCGGCCGGACTCGAGCGCGCGGGCGATACCGTGCTACCCGAGGTGCACCTGCACCCGCGTTTCAAACCCTTTGTGGAAGACCGTCTACCGGAACTGATCGCAACCAACACTTGTTGGATCGCTCATCCCGGAGCAGATCAGGCACTGAGCGGGCAAGCAGGTGAAGGTCTCATTATGCTCGGTCCCGAGGGTGGCTTTGTGCCTTTTGAGGTTGAACTTGCGCAATCAGTGGGCGCCCTTCCCGTCCATCTGGGCGCACGCACCCTCAGTGTCGATACAGCGGTTGCGGCAGCGCTCAGCCAATCGCTGGCCGGCACGCATTCTTAAGCTGCCCCTGCCGGGACTCCCGACCCCATCGAACAAGCAACCCCGGTACCGCCCATGCCGCAATAGCCTGCAGGATTCTTATGCAGATACTGCTGATGATAATCCTCGGCAAAATAAAAGGTCGGCGCGGGCAACACTTCGGTGGTGATTTCGCCATGACCTGCCGCTGCCAGCTGCGATTGGTAGGCATCAAGACTCTCGGCGGCGGCGGCATGCTGCGCCTCGCTGTGGTAGTAGATACCAGACCGGTACTGCGTGCCCACATCATTGCCCTGCCGCATTCCCTGAGTGGGGTTATGGTTTTCCCAAAACGCTTTGAGAAGCGCGGCGTAAGTCAGTACCGTCGGATCAAAAATAATTTGTACGACTTCGTTGTGCCCAGTTTGACCAGAGCAGACTTCGCGATAAGTCGGATTAGGCGTTAGCCCCGCTGCATAGCCTACTGCCGTACTGGTCACCCCGGAGATTTGCCAGAACAATCGCTCTACCCCCCAGAAGCACCCCATGCCGAACAACGCCTGCTCGCAGTGCGGCGCGAAGGGGGGTAACAGTGGTGTTCCCAGCACCGCGTGCCGATCTGCGACGGGCGTCGCGTCGTCGCGCCCCGGTAAGGCGCTGGCAACATCGGGGAGCGCATGCTTACGGCGAATGTCCATCCATTTCATCCTCTTTTTCCTGTCAAACGAGCTTGGTGGCGTTCATAGCCTCCTTTTTGTCATAATAGCCGGCTATTTTGACGACTGACAGTAAATCCCGCCCGGGGTGTGAGGTTGCCCACCAGGCAACCGCCCGACAACACAGCCTGCTGATGCAGGTGGCGGGGGAGGAACAAACATGACACACAACAAACGCGAACCCTTCAAAGCAAGCGATTTTTCCAGCCGAAAACTGATGGAATTAGTCAGTGGCGAGACGGCCAGTGACCGAGTTTCTCTCGATCAGGAGGCCTTTGACGCCGTCGTGTCTGAGCTCGCTAGCCGACGCCACTACCTCCGCGAACTTCGCGATCGCGGTTTGCTCGCGCCCCGCGCGTCCTAGGCCTCACATCTCTAAGGATCTTGGCCGTCCCCGATCGGGCGACGTCGCTGCCTTTCTCGGCAAGACTCGGGCCATTCAGGCGGTTACCCGCCGGCAGGCAAGATTAGTCTTTGCCCTTGACGCCACAGCCAGCCGTGAAGCGACCTGGGAGCATGCCAGAAAGCTTCATGGCGAGCTGTTCGACGCAGCTTCCACCGCGACTTCGCTTGCCGTTCAGCTATGCTACTACCGAGGGATAGGGGAGTTTAGGGCCAGTCGATGGCTGACCGAGCCCGGTGCGCTACTCGACCAAATGAGCCGAGTGACTTGCGAGGCAGGCATGACACAAATTGGCAGAGTGCTGACTCACGCCCTCGACGCAGGATCTGCGACGCATCCCATTCGTGCTGTCATTTTCGTCGGCGACGCCTGCGAGGAATCCCCCGAATCCCTCCTGTCCATTGCAGGGCAATGCGGCGTAAAAAAAATACCGCTATTCTTGTTTCAGGAGGGGGGTGACCCTACCACTCGCGCTGTCTTTCAGCGAATGGCGACATTGAGTGGCGGTGCCACGGTGCCTTTTGACGCCGGCAGTGCTGAGCACCTGCGGTTACTGCTGGGCGCCGTCGCTCGGTTTGCCCGCGGCGGCCTCAAAGCGCTGTGCCGGGCCGACAACGCGGGTGATCGACTCCTGCTAGAGCAACTCGAAAAGAACCCGTAGTGCCCTATTAAAACCGATATCATGGGCATTGCTTTCCAAGCCACTCAGGAGCCGTTACTGCCGTGCCTCGAATGATCCTACTACTCGCCGTCGCACTCACGCTGGTCATTTTGATCCGACGTGCGCAGCGGCAGCCACCGCACAAGCGGCGCAGCGCTTATCTGCAAATTATTCTCGGAAGCGCCGTGATCGGGGTGGTGATTCTCACGCTGATGGGAAAAATGCACTGGATCGGTGCAGCGCTGACCGGACTGCTGGTAGTGGCCCGACAGATGCTTCCCCTTCTCATTCGCTTCCTGCCGATGCTGGGCAGTCTTGGCGGGGGCGGCGCCAGCGCAGCAGGAAAGCAGTCAGAAGTGGCCTCTCGCATCCTGAAGATGACGCTGGATCACGACAGCGGCGATCTCAGTGGAGTCATATTAGAGGGGCCTTACAAGGACTGGTTGCTGCATGAGCTTGAGCGACAACAGCTTGATGAATTGATGGCCTTCTGCCAACACGAGGATGCCGACTCGGTGCAGCTCCTATCTAGCTATCTTGAGCAACGCTTTCCGGGAGAAAGTGACCATAGCCAACAGCGAGCGCACTCAGCCGATACTCAGGCCTCCGGCCTGAACCGAGCGGAAGCCCTCGCTCTGCTCGGCCTCGAAGATGACGCCAGTGACGACGACATCGTAGCGGCACACCGCACATTGATCCAAAAGTTGCATCCGGATCGAGGTGGAAACGATTATCTGGCGGCAAAAATTAACGAAGCCAAGGATTTTTTGCTTCATTGAGCTGTCACAGGTTTCCATAGCCTGAAGTCAATCAATCAGAAAAACCGTCAGGAGGGCCATAAGAGATGAGCGGCGCATTCGTCATCCGTAATCAGTTGGGACATTACTGGGGCAAATCGGGCGGCTGGGTCAAAGGAGGTCGGGCCGGTCAGGTGGCGTGCTGGACACACCGCGACGAGGCCGTGAACACCCTCTTTGAACTGGGGTCCAGAGAAACAGATCTGCGGGGCGAGATTCTGCTGGCCGAAACTGAAGACAAACAACCCAAAAATCTTGAACTCAGTCGCCATCCGGTTCCCAAACCCGGCAAGGAAAAAGACCTTGAAACCGACGAAGACGACCCCATTGATTAAGCAAGGAAAAGCTTTTTAAGGGAGCAAAAAAAATATGAGGATTTTGTTGTTTCTGGGCACTAATATCGCCGTTTTGGTGCTGGTCAGCATAATATTTAATTTGCTCGGACTTGAGGGCATTCTCGCCAATAACGGCGTAGATCTTAACCTCGGCAGTTTGCTGATTTTTTGTGCGCTATTCGGAATGAGTGGCTCTCTAATATCGTTATTTTTATCTAAATTCATGGCGAAACGAGGCACTGGCACGCAGATTATCGAAACACCCCGCAACCGAGACGAACAATGGCTGGTCGAAACAGTCCAATCACTCGCTGAGGATGCGGGTATCGGCATGCCTGAAGTCGGCATCTTCCCCTCGGACGCGGCCAATGCCTTTGCGACCGGGTGGAACCGAAACAACGCACTGGTGGCGGTCAGCAGCGGGCTATTGAGCCGCTTCGAAGAGCGCGAAGCGCGCGCGGTGCTGGCTCATGAAATTGGCCACGTTGCCAACGGTGACATGATCACGCTCTCGCTGATTCAGGGTGTCGTGAATACGTTCGTGATGTTTTTCGCCCGCATCATCGGGCACACCGTTGACCGCGTAGTCTTCAAGACTCAGCGCGGCTACGGTATCGGCTACTTTATCGTGACAATTATTGCTGAGATTATTTTAGGGATCCTCGCGAGCATGATCGTCATGTGGTTCTCGCGCTATCGGGAATATCGGGCCGATGCCGCCGGGGCACAGTTCGCCGGGAGCGCAGGAATGATTGCCGCCTTGCAGCGGCTCAAAGCCGAACAGGGTTTGCCGCAAGATTTGCCAGGTGAGATGACGGCTTTCGGCATCCGGTCACAGACTGGCTCCGGTTTTGCCGCCTTATTGCGCTCCCACCCTCCTCTCGACGATCGTATTCTGGCGCTCCAGAAAGGATGAAAGCGCAAGGCCTGTTGCGCGCCTGCCTCGGTGCGGTCCTGTTCCTGTGGCAGGCTCTGCCGCTGTCCGCAACAGAGGCGCCTGATTATCTCAGCTTCTCTACAGACGACGAAGCCAACACAACCGAAGTCTTTCAACTGGCCAGCCCGGCTGTCGTATTCGTGACCTCAACGGAGCTGAGGCGGCAGCGCTTCACGCGAAACGTGATGGAGATTCCCCGAGGTGCAGGCTCCGGATTTATCTGGAACGCCGACTCTGGTCTGGTCGTCACCAACTACCATGTGGTCGCCGGTGCCGACCGCCTGACCATTACCTTAGAAGACGAGCAGGCGTTTCAGGCAGAGGTAGTAGGCCTTGCTCCTGAGCGAGATCTAGCGGTGCTGCGAATGATGGATCCGCCCGATAACTTGACCGAGTTACCGGTGGGGGACTCTTCCGAGCTTTCAGTCGGACGCAAGGTGATGGCTATCGGCAACCCCTTCGGTCTCGATACGACTCTCACTGTGGGAGTCGTCAGCGCATTAGACCGCGAGATTCAATCACCGAGTAACCGAACAATCCGAGGCGTCATTCAGACCGATGCCGCGATTAACCCGGGTAACTCCGGCGGGCCACTACTGAATTCTCTAGGGCAACTGGTCGGCGTCAATACCGCCATTTATTCACCCAGTGGCGGCAGTGCGGGTATCGGATTCGCTATTCCGGTCAACACCGTCATCGAAGTCGTGCCGCAGCTGATTGCGTTTGGCAAAATCATGCGGCCTGTTCTGGGGGTGGAGCTGGCATCCGACCGCTGGCTGCGGCGATATCGCGTCGAGGGGGTCCCGATTGTCAGAACTTATCGTGGCTTCCCCGCCGAAATGGCCGGTATGGTTGGCGCCAGGAGAGGCTCGCGGGGGGAGATCATCCTCGGTGATGTCATCACCGAAATCGACGGCGAGCGGGTCGCCAATAATGATGAATTTCTGTCGGAGATGGAAAGGCACCGCGTTGGCGACACCATTGATATCGTGACTACGCGCGAAGGCGAAGAAAAGCGATTTACCGTCGAGCTGTCCGAGGTGCAGTAGAGCCGGTCAGCCACCAAGACGGTGCGGCCAGCTCTCAGGATCCAGCGTTTCTCGCGGTAATTGATCCCGACTAAATTGGGGCGCCTCACCGTTCTCCAGCTGCGTCTCGTAGTGCTTGAGCAATGACATTGCGACGGGATAAAGCGCCCACAGCGCCAACAGATTAGTGAGAGCCAGTAGGGCCATCGTGAGATCGGCGAACCCGAACACGGTGCCGAGATCCTGAACCGATGCCCACGCGATCATGGTCAGCACGACGAGCCTGAATACCAATACGGCTCGTGATCCCAGCCGCTCGAAATAAGCAATGCTGTTCTCTCCGAGGAAGCTGTTATACGCGATGGTAGTGGTGGCAAATAACACTAGCGCCAGACTGACCAGTGGCTCTCCCCAGGGTCCCAGGTGCTCGGCTACGGCCATCTGGGTCATGACCACTCCCTGAATTTGATCACCACCTAAACCATAGACCGGAGACATCAGAATGATCAGTGCGGTGGCGGTGCACAATACGATCGTGTCAATAAAGACGCTCAAGGACTGGACCAGCCCCTGTGACAGAGGGTGGGGTACGTCTGCTGCAGCGGCGACATTGGGTACCGTCCCGAGCCCAGCCTCATTAGAGAACAAACCCCTTCTCGCACCCTGAGTAATCGCCGCCGCAATGCCGCCTCCCACAGCCTGCTCGAGGCCCAATGCAGATGAAAAAATCAGACCGAGCGCGCGGGGAATCTCGCTCACATTCAATACCAACACTGCCAGAGCGAGGATCAGATACGCCACGACCATGACGGGCACCACGATTTCAGAGACGCGTGCGAGACGCCGAATACCGCCAAAGAGGATCATCGCCATGACGGCCGTCATCGCCGCGCCGCTCAACCAGGTCGGGACCCCGAAGGCAGATTCAATCGACGTGGTGACCACGTAACTTTGTACTGCATTAAATCCAAAGCCAACGGTGAGCAACAACAGCACACTGTAAACCATGGGCAGCACTCGCCAACCCAGACCATAGTGCATGACGTAAGCTGGCCCACCGCGAAACGTTTCGTCACCGTGCCGTCGTTTATACAGCTGCGCAAGTGCACACTCGAACAGGCTGGTCGCCATGCCTAGCAAAGCGATCAACCACATCCAGAACAACGCACCCGGTCCCCCAAGCGTAATGGCGACTGCAACGCCTGCGATATTACCGCCACCCACTCGTCCGGCAACGCTGACCGAGAGCGCCTGAAAGCTTGAGATGCCGCGGTCGGATCCCCGCCCTGCCATGTCTGAAAAGACCGCAAATGCGCGCCGAAAAAACCTGAGCTGAACGGCTCTGGAGCCCACAGTAAAACGCACCCCGACGATCAGAAGAGCGCCGATCAGCACATAGGACCAAAGCCAGTCTGTGAGAGTCATCAGCATCGTGATCAAATCAACCCGGTGATCAGGATCAGCGCAACAGCGGGCACCACGACAAATCTCGTCAGCCCGCGCCAAAGGCCATACCACTGCGGATCATCCCGGAGTTCATCCTCACTCCGTTCACGATGCATGAACCAACCCGTGAACAGCGCGACCAGCAAACCCGCCATGGGCAGAAGTAACCTGTCGTACAGCGCCTCAGTGAGCTCGTTAAAATTCATGCCAAGCAGGCGATAATCTTCCCAGATGTTGTAGCTCAGCACGGAAATCACGCTAAGGCTCGTGACCGACCCGATAACCAAAATCGTACTGCGTTCGCGCGAGGTATCGAGCTTTTCCTTGGTCCAGCTGGTCACGCTCTCCAGCAAACCCACCATGGAAGTGACTCCTGCAACCGCCAACATCACGAAAAAGAGCACCGCAAAGATCGACCCTCCGGGCATCTGTGAAAAAGCAACCGGCAAGGTCTGAAAAATCAGGCCAGGCCCGCTTGCCATGTCTAAACCGAAGTGAAATACCGCAGGAAATACGACAAAGCCCGCCAGGATCGCAATCAGCGTATCGGCCAGAACAATCATTCCGGCGCCGCGTGCGATGGAGAAATCCCGGGGCAGATAGGCACCGTAGGTCATCATGCCTCCCATGCCCACACCAATCGAGAAAAAGGCTTGGCCGACTGCGGCGAGAACCGTCGCACCCGTGACCTTGCTGAAGTCCGGCGTAAAAAGCCATTCGAGGGTTTCGATGAAACCGCCGGCAAAGTAATTGTAAATACTCAGTCCAACGAGCAGTGCAAACATCAGCGGCATCATGACGGTCACAGCCCGCTCAATACCTGACGTGACCCCCGCATAAATAATCACCCCCACAATGAGGTTGCCCATCAGCGTCCACAACACCATTGCCTCATTGTTAGCCAACAGTCCCGTAAAAGTCGCCTCTGCCACCCCCGCGTCGAAATCAGCAAAACCCGTGACCAGTGCACGAGCCAAATACCAAAGCACCCAGCCCACGACCACCGCGTAAGTAATCGCAATCGTATAAGCGGTTGCGACGCCCATACCTCCCACCACTCGCCAGCGTTTGCTGCGGCCGGATTCTGCCGCGACCACTGCCATCGAGGTTGGCGGGCTGCCGCCTCCGCGCCGGCCAACCAGCAACTCTGCCATTAGGCAAGGGATACCGATGGCGACAGCACACAGCAGGTAGATCATGACAAAGGCACTACCGCCGTTTTCGCCCGTTACGTAAGGAAAACGCCAGATATTGCCCAGACCGACGGCAAATCCGACCGACGCCATCACAAAAGCAAATCGACTGGACCACACCGCGTTTCCTGTTGACACCATGAACCTGCCTCCTGCTTTTATGGCCCCGGGAGCGAACGCTCCCCAGACACCTTGTTTATTCTGAGCTGGACGTTGGGCTATCCAAACTAAGGGTGGATAGCCGCGATGGCAATCTCAAAGCTGCCCTTGTACCACGATATCAAAGCCTTCCGGAGTCGGCGCCGCAAATAGGGAGGCAGCGCGGCGAAAACGCTCATCCTTTGCCATCGGCCCACTTGCTCGCAGACTCACCTCGTAAGCGTTGGCAACCAGATTGATCTCTCCCGCCAGCTGCAACGTCCCGCTATCGGTCTGCACAAGGCCCTGCACACCACCAGACGATGCGCCGTCCCCCGTCACATCAATACGGTAGTTGCCCAAAGGAATACTGCCACCGCTCGCCGTCCATATCGCGTCACGCAAGTAAACCATTCCTTGAGCCTGCACGAGCTTGTCACCTTCGAGTTCAATGCGATCAAATCGGCCCGAGAGCGCGCCTCCCAAATACAGGGGAAAGAACGCACGCAGTATCTGGGTATCAAAATTCAGGCTGATATCGCGCAGCACCCACTGCCCCGTGAGCCCCAAGCCAATGCGACTGCGCAGAATCTGATCACCCCCACTCACTGGTGACCGTCAGGGGTGTACTCCAACCTAGTCGCCATGGCTCTATGCGCCACCGTACAGTCCCCAGCATTAAAGGGCGCTCGTCTATCATCGTCCAAGCCCTGACCGCTTGTCCGGACCAGATAGTGCCGGACAGGCCCGAAAGGAAGACACTGTCAGGCAACAATCCTTGGAAAGTACGGGACGGTATTTGCGACACAACCAGTACTAACAGTAATGTGCCTGCGAGCCCCCGGCGGTACTTGATCAGCCATGCCACCGCTCAGCTCCCGGCGATACGCAAGGTCGCATTCACTCCGCCGTTTTGACCTGCGCTACTGATCGACGCATCCAGAACAGCAAGCCCGGTACCACCTTCTATCTGCTCGAGGAACTCGAGAAGACCATCAAAGGCAACCCCCTCAAACCGGATTTGTACTTCGCCCCGACTGTTGGGTTGCAGACGCTTAACGGCCAAACCATTCGCCTCACTCGCCTGACTGAGCGTGCGGGTCAAGTTGACCTGTCGACCACTCCCACCAGCCCGCAAGGCAGCCAGTTGCTCCACCTTCAGATCAACCCGGCTGAGTTGCTGCGCCAGCGCCTGATTGCCGCCCACCAGGCGCTGGCGGCGGCCATCGAGCTCGACAAAAATCAGCTGCACAAATACCCACAGTCCAAGTGCCGCCACGAGTATCATCAGTGCGATCTGGTCCCGACTCGAAAGCGATTCAAACCACTGCCGCATCATCAAATCTCCACCCGCAGCCGCGCGACCACACCGTCTCTGCGGGCATTAGAGCTCTCGAGCTCTGCACTCAATGCACGCTGTTTCAATTGATCTCGCACTTGCTCCACCGACTGGAAATCCGGTGCTGAAAAATTGACCCGGATATCGCTCCCACCACTGTAGTTCACCGATGTCAGTGCAATCTCCGGCACTGCAGCCGCTGCGCTGAGCAACGACACCAAAATGGGGGTAAATGCCCGCTGCCTGGCTCCCGCACCCAGCTCAGCAAGCTGGCGATTGAGTTGCTTTTCAACATTCACCACTGCGCCACGAGGGTTGATACGCCGGTAGCTTTCCTGAATGGCTTGACGAAGCTGCAGGTCTTCTGCCTTTAGCATTTGATAATCCGCTATCGACAGGCCTGTCTTCAAAATCAGGGCCACACCCAGCGCGACCGCGACGCGCTGCCACACCCCCCACCAGCGCATCAGAGGCAAACGCGGTGCAAAATCGCCTTGGCGCAGATCAGGTCCCGCTGGCAAGGGTTCCGCCAACAGCAGCGCGTCAGACAGCCCGCCCTGTCGCCACTGCAGTCCATCATGAAAACGTTCCGGAATCACCACCATGGCGCTTTGTTGGTCCTTTCCATAGGCCACAAGCGTGATCTGCTCCGCCTCCAACGAATCGAGGAGCGCTGGCAACAAGAACATCTCGACTCGTGCTCCCTCGGCTTCGCCCCAGCGCACGAGCACCCACTCGTCTTCGAATATCAACGTGCACTGCCCCGCGCACCACGGCAGACATAAAACTTCGGTCACCCAAGGAAGCTCCTTTACCTTATCGGGCAATTCCTCCATCCACTGTGCAATAGTGGATCGCTTGACGATCCCTACCGCCTGCAGATCGTCCCGCATGGGGGTAAAGGCAAAATGGAGGTCGGTCACGTCCTCGATTAAGGATTCCTCTAGCATAAACGGCAGGGCGCGCCGGAGGTGTTTCATCTCTTCGGGTGCGACCGTGACAGCCATATTACGCACCACATCTGAGGGCAGTGCCAAACAGGTATTCTCGGGCAGACTGAACTCATCAGAAGCCAAGGGCTCCGGTGCATGACCCGCTCGCACCAGAAACCCCTGCCCCTGATGCCAGCGCACAACATTGAGGTTTTCGAGATTCATCGGCAGGGTATTCGCAAAATCAGTGGGTACCGATTCACAGACAAGAATCTCATCATAGCTCGCCCTCAGAGCGAAAAACAGCGACGGTCCGCTCCGGACCTCTGTGTAACACGCTGAACAAGTGGCGCTCCCTTTCGATCAGTTCGACCGCTGCGTCGAGAAGGAACCAGTCACTCCTCACGTCGAGCAATGGCTCCAGCTCAGCCACTGCCTGCCCGTCGAACGCCGGATCGTTAAGGAGGTCCTCCACGCGGCTAATCTCCCCTTCACGGCGCAGCGCATCGAGCCGTTCCGCTTCAATCACAGAGAGCGGTGACAGCTGATCATCGCCATTGAGACTGCGTAAAACCGGCAGTGGGCAAGTGAGAATATTCAGTCTACCGGCCTGCTCAGGCCAAACCGTTACGAGTGGGGCCAGCGCCTGATAGACCTTAACCGTCATACCCTGTACTGCTCGCAATTCGCTGACGCTGGCCAATGGACGATTGGCCGGCAGGTAGGGGAAGTCGGCATAGCGATACTCCGCCTCCTCGGCTCCGTTGAGCCGTCGTGTTGCATCACGATCAATAAAGTCGGTAATAGCATCAGTCAGAACCGTTGCCTCATCGAGAGACAGCGACGCATCACCCAAGGCTTGGAGAGCCCGAATGAGCATTTTTTGGGTTCCTGTCCAGCGCCTTTCCGGATCATTAATAGCGGCCTGCGCATTCTCAAGGCCGTCGGACCGCTCACGCCCGCTGTCTTCGCCAGCACCCGCCACGTCCGTCGCATCAGGATTGCCGGACCCGGTCACCGATGCTTCGGCCAGCAGATTAAGATTGATGCGGCCCTGCAAGTCCTCGATACGCCCGCTCATCCATCCCCCCGCCTCCAGCGGATAGGGTGTCGGGGGCTGCGCCCAAACCTCCCCGAGGTGATCAGAGGGCGACTCGGCCCTGGCATCGGTGAGGCTGTCGGCCTGCAATGCCAGCTGCGCCAATCCTTCCGCCCCCAACAGGTACGCCCAAGCCTGCTCAGAAAACAACTGATGCGTGCCGCGTTGCAAGGTCAGTGTGAAGTCGCGTTGCAGACCGACCATCAGTGCCGCGACCAAAGCGAACACCAGCATTGCCACCACTAAGGCAGCACCGCGTTGCGCCACGCCGAGATCAGAACGAGGGCAAGACATAGGTCCTCCTCACCTCCCCCAGACCGACTATTTCCATCACGACTTCGACCGCTGCGGGTGGCGCGGGCAGTTGTCCCGGCTGGGACAAATCGATAATCCAATTGTCCTGCCAGTTACGCCGGTCAATCACGTCGTTGCGATCACTTTCTACGACCGACAAAGCAGGCAGAAAGCGCACTTCGAAGCGCTCTATGTCATCCAGCACTGTCGTCTCAATCGCTTCGGTTCCGGCGGTTCGGTCGAGCACTGGAAAATACCCTCGCCATAACTGATCATCTTGCAACCACCAGCGAACTCTCTGCAGCGCACTGCGGGGTGCTCCGGTCGAGTTGTGCCAACCAGCGCGTGTGAGCACCAGCAAGTCAGGCGCGAGTTCACCGCCACTCAGCGCAGGGCTGAGCTGACCCAACTCATCGACTACCGGGCGGTTGACGACCTGACGTAGATCACGAGAGAGCATAGACAATGCTTGATTGATCTCGTGCGCCCGTGTCGCTGCAGCGCGCATGCTCTCTGCACCGGACAGCGCGCTTGAGAGCCCCGTGTAAGCCATCATGGAGATCAGTGCCGTAATCGCCATCGCGACCAGCACCTCGACCAGAGTGAAGCCGGAGGTGACCTGCCTAGCGCCCATCACCGGGGCGCTCCTGTGCCAAGTAGCCATCGAGCAGCTGGATCGGAGCGGCTTGGCCATCCTCTTGATCCGACACTGCAATTTTGTACCGAAAAAATCCGGGAACCTGTGTCTCCTCCCCTTCACTCCACCAGAACCAACTCCGGCCCGCTAATTCTTCTGTACCCGAGACCTGCCCTGTCTGCAGGGTGCCTTTAGCACCAAGGACGAGGCGGAGTTCTGCCAAACGATTAGCAGCGATCCACTGAGCCTGTCTGCGATCTTCAAGATAACGCAGGCCATCCAGCTGCTGGGACAAAGTCAGCAAAAGGGCAGGCAAGGCAACCGCGACTACTGCCAGGGCGACCATCACCTCGATCAGCGTGAAGCCCGCGCGTGCTCGCCACGCAAGCTGTCTGTCAGTTCTCATCATCAACGATCCCTTTGGGCGATAGTTGCATTCGACCCAAAAGATCCCATTCGAGGCGGTACAGCAAATCACCCGTGCGGACATCCAGCCATTCGAGGTAGCCCGGCGTCATCTCACCACCCGCCCAGGCCACAATCTGCGGCGCAGGTTTCAGTTCGGGCTCATAGAAGATGAACTCCAGGTCGGGCTGCCCCTCCAAGCTCAATCGGAGCTCGTATCCCTCAGCGAGATCCAGTGCAGCAAACACCTCTGCGCTGGCGCGAGGTGCCGCCCAGCCTTGGTCATACCGCCTCATCCAGATACCCTGATAACGCGGTTCACCTTCGTCGGACTTCAATCCAATAAACAGGCCATGATCTGCCGCAGAGAGGCCCGCCTCGGCACTGGAAAAGGCCAGCAAACCCGAGAGATGCCGCACCTCGCCTTCGAGTCCGAGGTCGGCGCCACCGCGCCCCACATTGAGGCTCACCACGCCGGTCAACAGCACAATGATCAATACGGCGACCAGCAGTTCAATCAAACTGAAACCGTGCGCAATCGCACCGCACTGCGTGAGGCGAGGGTTCACGAGAGGGAAATCGGAATCAGCTGTTCGCCTCATTCCAGTTACCGATGTCGGCATTCTGACTTTCACCACCGGGCAGCCCATCGGCACCCAGAGAATAGATATCAGTCTCCCGATATTCTCCCGGCGACAGATAAAGGTAGGGTCGACCCCATGGATCAAGGGGCAATTCCGCGAGATAACCTCCACGCTTGAAATTACGCGGCTCGGGCTCCAATGTGCTGGGCGTCACCAGCGCCTCGAGTCCCTGTTCGGTGGTGGGGTAGACGTAGTTATCGAGACGATAGATTTTCAGCGCGGTTTCAATCGATTTAAAATCGGCCCGCGCCTTCTGAACACGGGCATCATCCGCACTATTGAGGACGGTGGGCGCCACAACGCTGATCAAGAGCCCCATGATGACCAGCACTACTAGAATCTCGATCAGGGAAAAGCCTGTTCCTCTGTTCATCGTTGTCTACCTCACCATCGTGTTCAAATCAAAAATCGGCAATAAGATAGCCAGAACAATGGTCAGCACCAGCCCTCCCATCAACACCACCATTGCGGGCTCAAATAGCCCCATGATGGTTCCCAGCGTCATTTCCAACTCACGCTCCTGATTGAGCGCGGAGCGCTCGAGCATTTTTTCGAGATCGCCGCTGGCCTCACCCGAGGCCACCATATGCACCATCATAGGCGGAAAAAACGCCTCCTGTGCCAGCGCCCGGCTGAGACTCGACCCTCCCTGTACGGCAATCGATACCGTGCTGCTGGCCTCGCGCAACACCAGATTGGTCATCACGGATCCGGCAATCCGCAAAGCGTGTATCAGCGGTACACCGGAGGCCATCAAAATACTCAGAGTGGAGGCAAACCGCGCGCTGTCTAGCGCGATCAGCACCCCGCGAAGTCCAGGCATGCGAAGTAAAAAGTGGTGCCAGCGCTTACGGCGCCCCGGGTGCCGGAGGGCACGGCGACCCAGCCACGCCGCAGCCACGGCGACAAGCAAGCAGTGCACGGCATAAGCCCGCATAAAATCGCTGACCCATATGAGCCCCACCGTAAGGGGGGGTAACGCCTTTTTTGTGTGCGCAAAAATACCGACCAGTTCGGGGACAACAAAGATCATCAGCGCCGACACCACAGCGATCGCCACGGCAATCAGCACAAAGGGGTAGATGAGTGCCATCTGTAATTTCTGGGCGGTGTGTTGTCGGGTCTCCGTATAGTGAGCCAACTGATCGAGTACCGGCGCGAGCTGGCCGGCTTCCTCACCTGCATTCACCATAGCTCGATACATCTCGCCAAAGGCGTGGGGGAACTGGTTCAGGGCGTGCGCCAGAGTGTGACCCTCAGCCACCTTAGAGCGCACCTGCAGCATCATAGACTTGATCGCGGCTTTGCGACTTTGGTCTGCCACCGCCTGCAGACACTCATCCAGGGGCAATGCCGAGGCCACAAGGGTCGCCAGCTGACGGGTAATGAGGGCCAGATCTGCGGCACCCAGTCGCCTGCTAATGAGGCGAAAAGAGCTCCCTTGCCCAACGCGGCCCGCGTCTGTCGCCACAGCGACTTCCACGGGTCTCAAATGCCGCTGCCGCAGCGCGCCCCGCACCTGGCGATCGGAATCCCCCTCGAGCACGCCCTTGACCAGCCGGCCTTGGTCGTTCAATGCCTTGTAGCGGAATGCCGTCATGGATTAATTAACCGTCGTCACCCGCAGGACTTCCTCGAGGCTGGTCTCGCCACTAATAATGCGGCGGCGGCCATCAACATCAATACCCGGGCTATGCTGGCGGGCAATACGCAGCAGCGATCTTTCGCCCTCCCCGTCGTGAATCGCCTCTCGTAACGTATCCCCGATCTCGATTAATTCGTAGATCCCGGTGCGGCCCCGGTAACCCGTCATGTTGCAGTGCTCGCAGCCGCAGGCGCGATAAAGCTCAACCTCGGTGTCGACCAGCCCAAGCCGCTCACGCTCTGCTGCAGAGGGTCGATACGGTTCCCGACATTCAACACAGAGCAATCGCACCAGCCGCTGTGCCATGACCGCCAGCAAACTCGAGGAGAGCAGAAATGGCTCAACCCCCATGTCCTGGAGTCGTGTAATGGCGCCGATCGCCGTATTCGTGTGCAGCGTCGACAGCACCAGATGTCCGGTGAGCGAGGCCTGCACGGCGATTTCAGCGGTTTCCAGATCGCGGATCTCTCCGACCATCACGACGTCGGGATCTTGTCGGAGGATCGCCCGGAGACCCCGGGCGAAGGTCATATCCACCTTGGGATTCACCTGCGTCTGACCAACCCCCGGCAACATGTACTCCACCGGGTCCTCTATGGTGAGGATATTACGAGAACTTTCGTTGATGCTCGACAGGCCCGCATAGAGGGTGGTCGTTTTGCCTGAGCCGGTGGGTCCGGTCACCAAAATGATGCCGTGTGGGCTCGACAGTGCCCCGCGGTAGGTCGTGTCCACCTGTTGATTCATGCGCAGTTCGCTGAGGTTGAGCTGACCAGACTGCTTGTCCAGCAGCCGAAGTACCACCCGCTCGCCGTAGGCAGAAGGGATCGTTGACATACGAATATCGATACCATGACCCGCAATCCGGACTGATATCCGGCCATCTTGTGGCACCCGCTTCTCAGCGATATCCAACTTCGCCATGACCTTGAGCCGCGACACCAATAAAGGGGCAAGCATCCGTTTAGGGGACAGCACCTCGGTCAGCACACCGTCAACGCGGTAACGCACACTCAAGCGCTCCTCAAAGGTTTCGATGTGAATATCTGAAGCCTGCTCTTTTACCGCCTGAGAGAGAATGGCATTAATCAAACGGATGATGGGCGCGTCATCCTCGGCATCCATCAGATCGCCCACGTCGGGCAGCTCCTCCACAAGACGAGACAAATCAATATCCGTGGAGAGATCCTCGGCCATCTGTGCAGCTTCGTTCTGGGTGCGCTGATAGGCGAGAGTGAGGCGCTGCCGAAATGCCTCCTCTTCGAGTGGCTCCAGCGAGAACCCCTCCCCAACATAACGCCGCACCTCCAGTAGTACGTCAGTGGTGAGCGGCGGAACATAGTGCAGGGTTAACGAAGAGCCAGAGCGTTCAAATAATACGTTGCGGCTCTGGGCAAAGGCGAAAGGCAGCCCCGAAGCGAGAACGGGGCTTCCCTGATCAGCGGCGGTCAAGTGCTCCGATGTCGGCTCGGTCATAGTGGTTTACTCGTCCGCGGTGTCGTCCGCGGGCACCTCGGGCAACTGTTGGATCTGCTCGTCCCAAGTTGGCAGTACAGGCAGATTACCGTCATCCAAAAACATAAGGCCGCGCTCGCGACGCTCCAGCTGCTCTTCGCGGATAAATCGATATTTTTCCGCCGTCGCGCCCGCCAGGTCCTCGTCATCACGAATGATCGTAGGCCGGATAAACACCAAGAGATTCGATTTTGTGACCGTCACCACATCATTACGAAACAATCGCCCCAGCAGGGGGATACTCGACAACAATGGCACTCCCTGTGTGGAATCCTGAATGTCCTCTTTAACCAGGCCGCCCAGCACCACAATGTCGCTGTCATTCGCGAGCACCTTGGTCTCGATCTTGCGCTCGTTGGTTATCACATCGGACGCAACAAGGATCTGCGCTGAAATGCTCGACACCTCCTGTACGATATCGAGCACCACTGCATCACCCTCATTTACCTGCGGGGTCACCTTAAGCGTCACGCCCACGCTCTGGCGCTCGATCGTCTGAAAAGGGTTTCGGGCACCGTCTGTTCCGCCCGTATTGCTATAAGATCCGGTGACAAAGGGCACCTGCTGACCCACTGTGATAAACGCCTCCTCGTTGTCCAGCGTCAGCAAGCTGGGCGTCGAGAGAATATTGGCGTTGCCCTGAGTTTCCAATGCGTTCAGGATCACCGTCATGGTGAGGGATTCGTCCACCACACCCCAGCCGAGGGTGGAGCCGGGTATCGTGGCCAGAGCACCCGCCACTTCTCGCGTACCGATATTCTCAGAGCCATCAGTCGGCAACAGCGCCCCCGCAATATTGAGGTTGCGCTGTCTCTGCGCTTCGCTGGTGCTGATATTGCTGCCGAATAGGCCACCGTCATTCGAGAAGAGCCACTGCAACCCTAACTCCTGGCCTTCCGTCATTTCCATCTCGACGATAATTGCTTCGATCAATACCTGCGCACGCCGAATATCGAGACGTGCAATCACTGCTTCCAATGCCGCCATCTCATCGGTATCCGCCGTGATGATCAGGCTATTGGTGCCGGCGTCCGCCTCGATAGTCGACTCGCCATTTCCTGCCCGACTATTGCCGCCACTGTCCTCCAGCCGGGAAATATTCTGCATGACTCGAGTCAGCACTTCTGCCGCTTCAGTCGCATCCGCGTACTCCAGATAAATGACACGCACGTTGCCCGACTGCTCCAGCGGAGTATCAAGGTAAGCCACCAGCTTTTGGATGCGCTCTACCGATAACTCATCTGCAGTAACCACCACACTATTGGTCCGCTTATCCGCCACCAGGACCGCTTCTTTGTCTGCCTCTGCGCCCTCGCCCTGCCGAGATTTCTCCAAGGTATCAAGCATCTTGACCACATCTTCGGCCACTCCATACTTAAGCCGGATAATCTCTGTCGTCTGGATCGCCGAGCGATCCATGCGCTCAATAATGTCAACGATGCGGTCGATGTTAGACCGGATATCAGAAATGATGATCGCATTGCTCGGCGCGTACGCGGCCATATGGGCCTGTTGTGGCACCAAGGGTCGCAATACCGGAATCAGTTTGGCGGCCGAGATGTTGTCGAGTCGAATGACCTGCGTGACGTATTCGTCGCTACCAACAGAGGCCTGATCCTCCATGATAGGAACCGGCGAGGACCGCGCATCTTTGCTGGGCACAATACGAATCACTTGCCCGCTCCGCACCGCGGTATAGCCCTGCACGTCGAGTACCGAAAGGAACAGATCGTAAAGCTCGGCCTGTGTGACGGGCTTCGATGAGATCACCCGAACTTTACCCTTCACATTGGGATCCACCACCATTGTGGTGCCCGTAATATCCGCGACGAACTTGATGAATTCCTGAATGTCGGTGTCCTTCAGGTTCACCGTGTATTCCTGCGCGGCAGTCAGAGGACTGACTGCGAGCATCGCCACAGCGACCATCGCGTGAAGCGTCTTCCGGAAAATCGAGGTTAAGTCAAAGATATTCACAGGCATCCTGTCAGGGGCTGGCGAGATCGACACTAACGGTAACGGTGCCACCATCCCTTTCAATGTCAAATGTCGCATCAGTAGCATCTTTCATCATTTGGTAAAGCTTGACGGTGTTGCTGGCATCGCTGAGCGCGAGACCATTCACCGCGGTCACAATATCGCCACGCTGAAGTCCAAACGCGTCGAAGGCAGCGCGATCAGCGCCAGGGGCAATGCGATAACCCACAATACGATCGTCCTCTCGCACCGGCGACACAGACACCACGCTGGCGAGGGATTCGGGGTTGTCATAGAGCTGTTGGCGATACCGTCCTGCGAGCGCACTGCGCTCGTTGGCGCTCGCCCTGCTCGTCTCAGGCACAGGCATCGACACAGCGGTCGATGCCGGTGAGGCAGAAGCGGGTCGTGTCACGGGCCGAGTGGGAACAGCGATCCCGGGGCCGTCGTAAAGCGATATGAGCTCGTACGTGCCATTGTTGTCAATCACCACCTGCTGCGGCATGACCTTTGCAAGCACCACCCGGCCAGAGGCGGGTAGCGTGTCACCGACCGAAAAAACCTGTTCTGTCGCACCGGATTGAATCACGGCACTGCCTCGGCCGTCATCGCTGGACGCTGCGATACCCGTGAGGGTCAGCGCGAGGCGAGTTTCGTTCGCGTTCCGCTCAATCCCGTCGCGATCATCGGTGTTAGCGGCCGAGTCGAACGCATCGATGGCACCGTCGGGCGCACTGCCAAACAGGTTGGAGCCCAGCACTGATGAGGTATCGATGATCTCTGTCTCGCCCTGCGCGATTGACGTAGGCGGGTTCAGTGCCAAAGCAGGTGCCGTCTCGATAGCCCCGGCTCGAAAGGGGACCCAAACCAGCTGCGCGACGCTGGATAGCGACCACAAGACCAGCAACACAATGAGCGCATTTTGCAGACGCCGCAGGCGGGCCGGGTCCCGCTCCAAACCCAGCCAGACGCCGCGTGCGCGGTCCTGAATCTGGGCCGATGCCTCGTCAAATCGCGCCTTCCATGCGCCGTAGTCGATGCTAGTCACCATCGTCTTTGTCATTCCCATCCTGCCGATTTTTCATCATACGCTTGGGCGGCGGGAAATACCCTTCCTTGAGTTCAATAGAGAACTGTAGCAAAGCTGGTGTGACAACTCTGTGACAGACTGCCAGCTTCTGGCTCGCACACGTTCAGGGCGTTATGCGTTCGATGGTGTGTGCTAAACTGGAGTCACCTGCGGGGTGGCAGCTGCCTGAGATACTTTTTTTGGTAAACCCGTTGAACCTGATCCGGATTATACCGGCGGAGGGACCAGGTGTTCGGACGCTTTCAACGCCAAACGCTGTGTGCTCTTCGCCCCCTACTGAGGAGCGCAAGGCTTGCACGTCGTCCCATTATTATTAGCAGCAAAGCCACCCAGGCACTCTGCCCTCCCCATATCCGCGTCAGCGACCACTGGACTATGGCTCAGGGTGCTCGTATTACTGGCTCTGGGCTCCCAAGCTGGCGTTGCCTTAGCCCAGGAGAGCCCTTCAGCCCTAGAACCTCAGCCCTAGAAGAAGTCACCGTCACGGCCACCCTGTTTCAAGAGGCCACTACACCTGTCAGCGCCACGGTACTCTCGGAGCGATTGCAGCGACGGCGGGGTGCCGTCCATCTCGAAGATGTTATTACCCTCGCACCTAACGTTAGCAATTCCGCGGGCGCCTCACGCAGTCGCTTTTTTCAGATTCGCGGAGTGGGCGAGCGCAGTCAGTTTGCCGAACCCGTTAATCCCTCGGTCGGCATCCTGCTCGATGGCATTGATCTGAGTGGTGCGGGCGGAGCACTGACACTTTACGACCTGCAGCAAGCGGAAATCCTGCGTGGCCCTCAAGGAACCCTTATGGGAGCCAATGCCCTAGGTGGTCTGATTGCCTTAAAGAGCCAGGGAACCGATTCGGTCATCCGCGACATCAGCTTGGGCATTGAGAGCGAGGGTGGCCGGCGGCTGGGTGCGCGTCTGGGTGGAGCGCTGTCACCCAATACGCAGGCTCGTGCCGCGATACAACGCTATGAGAGTGATGGTTACGGTAGCAATCAGTGGCTAGAGCGCAGTGATACCAATGCCCGCGAGGAGTTGACGGCGCGGGGTGCTGTCACCTGGGACGGCACTGCTCACACTATTGAGGCTGGCTTTTATTACATCCGGATTGATAACGGATACGACGCATTCTCGCTGGATAACACTCGCACCACGCTGTCTGACCAGCCGGGAGAAGATGACCTCACTCTGAAAGCCGGTCGCCTGAATTGGCACAGCTCGATCGCCGGCTTGGAAAGCATGCTGCAGTTGAGCCATGCCCGGACGGACACACGCTACAGCTATGACGAGGATTGGAGCTATGTCGGGATCGCTCCGGGCTGGGAGTACAGCTCCTTCGACGACTATCTCAGAGACCGCAGGATGAGCAGCCTGGAGTGGCGCTTGCAGACACCGGATGACGATAACACCCAGTGGGTGATCGGCACCTACCTGCGCGACGAATCGGAGGACCTGACTCGACAATATACCTACCTCTCCGCTCCCTTCAGTAGCATGATCGACACGCAAACCGGGGCGGTGTTTGGACAGGTCAATCAGGTCCTCGGCGAACAGCTGTCAGGTTTTGTCGGCGCTCGGCTTGAGCGGCGGGACAGTGAATATGCTGACAGCGACAGCGTGACAAAGCAGTTTGATCACACCTATTGGACCGGCCGAGCCGGCTTGACTTGGCGTTATCGCTCCGAACGTCAGATTTATCTGACGTTATCTCGCGGTGCGCGGGCAGGCGGCGCCAATGCGAGTTTACTGGCTAGCATCGACGCATTACCCGAGCAGAATCAGGACCCCGTATCCGCATTGGGGGTGTTCGATGAAGAGACGCTGCTCAGCCTGGAACTGGGCTGGCAGGGCGCATGGCCAAGCCAAAATCTGCGCTCGCGCCTCGCACTGTTCACGATGGACCGTGATGATCAGCAAGCGAAGGGCTCACTGGTCATTCCTCGCGCAGATGGCAGTACCGCTTTTATTGAATACACCGACAACGCGGCTGCGGGCAGCCACAGCGGACTGGAATGGGAAATGCAGTGGCAGCCGACCAATCGATTTGGCGCCGAGATAACGCTTGGGCTGCTCGATGCGCATTTCGATGAATATGTCACCGCAACAGGAACTGACCTATCTGGACGCGACCAGCCGCAAGCCCCCAACTGGCAATACTCGGTGGGCGCGACTTGGGAACCGTTTGCGCTGGCGTCACTGCATGTGGAAGTGACCGGCAGCGATGCCTATTTCTTCTCCGACCGCCACGATGTGCGCGCGCCCGAAACCCATCAGTTAAATGCCAGTCTGTCAGGTGGCTGGCGACAATGGCGCTGGAACCTGTGGGGCCGAAACCTCACCGATGAAGATACTTTCGTGCGAGGGTTCGGCACCTTTGGTAACGATCCGCGAAAGGAGTACGCGCTTGAACCCTACCGCCAGTATGGAGAACCCCGTATGGTAGGGCTCACCCTGAGCTACGACTTTATGGAGGCTCTCCCATGAAACTTACCGCGGAACTCAGCGTTTATCCCCTGCGCGAGGACTTCAAGGTAGCAGTACTGGGATTCATCGACGAACTGCTTAAAGGGCAGGACGTGGTCGCCGTGACCAACTCGATGAGCACACAAATCAGCGGCGAAGATGACGCCGTTTTCAGCGCCATTCGGCACGCATTGCGCGCCAGTTATTCCCAGTTTGGTCGCCAGGTCCTGGTGGCTAAATTTATCCCGGAGCACTTCGCGGATATCGGCCCGGAGGGCTAACGTGAATGCGGTGGAGGTCTGCGCTGTCGGCTTGGCACTGGCCTATGTGCTACTCGCCATCACACAACGGCGGCTCTGCTGGGTGGCCGCGATTGCCAGCGCGTCGCTGTACATCGTTATTTTCTGGCGAGTACAGCTCTATCTCGAGGCCGCGCTTCAAGTGTTTTATATCGTTATGGCAGCGTACGGTTGGTTCGCTTGGAAAAGCGATGACCCTCAGGCACGCAGCAACATCCAAACCTGGCCATTACGCCGGCATGCACTGGCCTGCAGCCTTCTGATTCTGATCAGCACCTTGCTGGGCGGCGCCATGTCCCAATGGACCGATGCCGCCTCGCCCTTCATCGATGCCGCGACCACTGTCTCGGCGCTCCTGGCCACCTGGATGGTCGCCAAGAAACTGCTCGAAAACTGGCTCTACTGGATTGCCATCGACATTGCATCGATCGGTCTGTATCTGTCCCGTGATCTGTCACTGACCGCCGGGCTTTTCGGCGGGTATGTCATGCTGGCAACGCTGGGTTACTTCGCATGGCGAAGACAATGGCTGCAGCAGATCGCTTAAGTCGGGCATTGGATGACTGGCAGCACTGGGACCTTCCGGCCCCGCTGACGCACCCACCGCTACTCGGACCCCTGCTGGCGCAGGGCAGCGGTCATGCCATCTACGAGATTCTCTGTGCTCCCCCGCTGATTGCCCGGATTCGACATCAATCTACGCGCCTTGCCGAGAATGCGTTCGGAACTGAGCTGACTGCATGGAAAACAGCATCACTGCGAAGTATCGCTCCCGCCGTCGTCTTTTGTGACCCCGCTGAGCAGGCGATAATTTGCCAGCGAGTGGCACCGCTTGATGCGCCTGTCTCCGGGAGAGCGCTGGGCCAACTCTGTCGCCGCATTCATCAGCTACCGGCGCTTTCTGACAGGCTCACGCTGCGCTCGGACATTGGCCTCTACCTCGAGAAGCTGCCTGATCATCTATCGCAGGCGTGGCGCTCGGTCATGCGTGCCGGTGGGGTCGACGACGCGCTGACGCAACTTGAACAAGACACGTCCTGCCTATGTCATAACGACCTGACCGCAGGTAATCTCATGAGGGAAGGAAATGAGCTGGTGGCCATCGACTGGGAGTACGCGGCGACGGGTAGTCGTTATTTTGACGCTGCGATTGCTAGCGAATGCCTGTCGAGCCCGGAAAAGGCCCTGATGATGAATGAGGTTTTTGGTGCTGCAGCCGATAAGGCGTTGATGAAGGCGGGAGACTGTATCGCCAGTTTGATCACTGCGCTGTGGGAACACCAGTACGCCCCTGCACAAGCACCTGACCCCGCTACCTGGCTCAACGGACGTTGCGGCGCATGACCCAGCGCTGGCATATATTAGGGGTCGGCGCGATCGGTGGCCTCTTCGCCTGCCGGCTGCAGGAGGCAGGCGCAGACGTCACGCTACTGACGCGGGATAGCGCTGCACCCCCTCGACAATTGATACTCAAGGACCGACAAACCCGCACTCGCACTTTTGCCCAACAAAGCATTGCGCTTAGTGACACCAAGACCGCCGCTGAACGACCCATCGAGCGACTGCTGGTCTGCACCAAGGCCTGGGCCGTGACGGATGCCATACGGTCTGTGGCGCCGCTGCTTGCTAATGACAGTGCGGTGGTACTCCTGTGCAATGGGATGGGGCTGGCAGAATCCGTCGCGCCGCTCATTGGGCAAGCGACGTTGGTACTGGGATCAACCACATCGGGTTGCCGACGCACGCCCGAGGGGGAGCTGATTCTGTCTGGCGAAGGCAGCACGCAACTGGGCGCGTTCGATCAATCTATGGCGCCACCGATCTGGTTGCCCGATTGGCAGCGAGGCGTGCCAGAGTGTCAGTGGGAGCCGGACATCCGGTGCGTACTACTGGCCAAAGTCGCGCTCAATGCCGTCATCAACCCGCTGACTGCGATCCACGGCGTCAGTAACGGCGACTTGTTAACGCCGTCACTGCGCGAGGCCACTGCGCAGTCGATCGAAGAGGTGCAGCGTCTGTTGCTTGCCGCAGGGGAGGCCGAGATTGCAGCAGCGCTGCCCCTCAGGGTGCGAGCAGTCTGCGAGATGACCGCACGCAATCATTCCTCGATGCGGGTGGACCTAGAGAGCGGCAAACGAACTGAAATTGACGCGATCGTGGGCTGGTTACTGACCGCACTGATAGCCGACCCGCCGGCCACGCCACACCTCCGCGCACTTTATGATGCTGTGAAAAAACGCAGCTATGACGGTTAAATAAGCGCTATCACCGACACAATGGCCACCCACACCGCAGTGGCACGATTAATCGCCTTCTGCGTCGTCTCCACCGCCCCGACAATGCCGTCAGGATGATCCATCCCCTCAGCGTCCAGGCGCCAGGCGCGCTCAACACCGTGCGCTATCAGCGCCTCGGTCGAGACCTCGCGGTCTAGCGCCTCAGCAGTCAGCAAGCCCCGCGAACGCTCGAAGTCTCCTAGAAAGGAAAACGTGAGTAGTAGTAGCCTGGCAGGCAGCCAATCCAGCAATCGCTGCGCTGCCTCAAAACGCCCGTCGGAACCGGTGTTTGCTAATGCGACCAGTCGGTAACCCGCAGCGCCAAAAGGGCCGAGCAACCAGAAATACAGCACCGGAGGAAACCATCGGGCAAATCCGCGATAGCCGAAATCCCGCATCGCTCGATGTCCCTGTGACTCGCTTGCAGCATCATCCAATGCCGGCTCACTGAGCAGCATCGATGCGCCCTCGTCATCCCCTGCCCGCGCGCGCGCCAGAAAGCGTTGCAACTCGGTCGGGTAATCGCCTCGACCCCAGGCAAAGTAGAGCAGCGCCGTTCCGATCAACGCCTCTGCCAGCCCGCCGAGCACTGCTTCAAGCATCCACAACACCACCACGCCTGCCAGCAGTGGCGCACCGACCCGCAGCGCCAGCGAAGGCCATAGGTCCAGCTCCACAGCATCCACGCGACGGCTGATTGCCTGAAACCAACCATCCCGATGAAGGGGGCCGCCCGCACCCAACAAGGCAAACAGACCCACTGCGACAATGAACACCAGATACGACACCAGCGTACGTCTCCTTACTGCCTTTTATTCATAACGATCAGGCGCGACCAATCAAAAGCCGGTCCCGGATCAGTCTTACGACCCGGCGAAATATCACTATGGCCAACGATAGCATCGTGCTGAATGCCGGGGTATTGGTTTCTCATGCACTGCACCAGCTGATTCAATGCGGCGTATTGCAGATCCGTGTAGACCTCGTCATCGCAACCTTCCAGCTCAATGCCAATACTGAAATCGTTGCACTGCTCCCGCCCCTCCCAAAGCGAGACACCGGCATGCCACGCCCGTGCCTCGGTCGACACAAATTGTAAGATCTCTCCGGTGCGAAAAATTAAGAAATGCGCCGAAACCTCAAGATCCGCAATTTCTGCAAAATAAGGGTGGGCATTAGGATCGAGGGTATTGGTAAACAGCGCCTCAATTTCGGGGCCCCCGTACTGACCCGGAGGCAAAGAAATGCCGTGCACCACGATCAGCTCGGGAACCGCGCCACTCGGCCGCGGGTTACAATTGGGCGATGGCACCTGTCGGGCCCCCAAGAGCCAGCCATCGGCAATCTTCCATTGGTCATTAGTGGTCATCACGGGGTAATCTTATCGCACCGCGCAGCCTCAATGGTCCCGTCATAGACCGATACTCCTAACCGCTCAAGCCAACGGTGCACCCAACCCTGTAGCCATGATGACCGCAACCCACATCTCACAACTTGTTTCCGAGGCGCTGGCCGAGGACGTCGGTGCGGGCGATATTACCGCCCAGCTTGTGGACTCGGGCGTACAGGCCAGCGGCTCGATCATTACTCGGGAAGCCGGCATTCTTTGTGGCGTGGCGTTTGCAACCGAAGCCTTTCGGCAAATTGATCTTACCTGTCACATCAACTGGCACGTCAAGGATGGCGACGCCATCGCTGCGGGCGAAACGCTCTGCGACCTGAGCGGACCAGCCAGGGCACTTTTGACCGGAGAGCGCACGGCACTCAACTTTTTACAGCTGCTGTCAGGCACCGCCACCACGGCGAGTCACTATGCAGCGCGCGTTGCACACACCGGCGTGAAATTACTCGATACCCGCAAAACAATACCGGGTCTCAGACTGGCTCAGAAATACGCCGTAAAGTGCGGTGGCTGTCATAATCATCGTATTGGATTGTTTGATGCCTTTCTGATCAAAGAGAACCATATCGCGGCGGCGGGCGGTGTGAGCGAAGCCGTTGCTGCTGCAAGACAGGTCGCGCCTGATAAACCGGTTGAAATAGAGGTAGAGACCGGCGCCGAGCTCGATCTGGCACTGGCCGCCGGCGCAGATCGAATCATGCTCGACAATTTCAGTTTGGAAGCCTTACGAGGGGCCGTCGCGCACACCGCGGGACGCGCCCAGTTGGAAGCCTCTGGCAACGTCACCGACGACACGCTCGTAGCCATTGCAGAGACCGGCGTCGACCTTATCTCCATCGGCGCACTCACCAAGCATGTCAGGGCGCTGGACCTCTCTATGCGGATGGATTGAACGCTGCGCGGGGGGCGATCGCCTGTCAAACAGACAGTCGATTGAAAAAAGTTAGTCGTGGATGGACATGCGACTGACCAACACGCCATTGCGATCTGCATACAGCCAATCGCCCGGGCTCACCATTACCTCGCGCAGCATCAACGGAATGTCGCGGTCGCCCACTCCCCGCTTTTCGGTCTTGACCGGGACAGACACCCAAAGCCTGCACGCCAATGTCGATGGCTTCAATGATCTCCACGTCGCGAATGGCGCCCATGACAACAACCCCCGACCAGCCATTGTCCGCGGCGAGCTGGGCGAGCCGGTCTCCCAGCAAAGAACGATGCAACGCGCCCTGACCGTCAATCAGTAATACGCGTCCATTACCGGGTTCCTTAACCGCCTCGGCCACTCGGGAGTTATCCGCATGACATGCAATGGTCGACACGGGCCCCGCGAAGCACGCTCTCTGTCCAAACTGCCGAAACTGAAAGGCAAGAGCGGAGGGCCTCAGGATGAGCGTCTGACAGATCAGGTGTTGTGAAAGCGCTCACGCTTTCAGAACCAATCGAATGCAAATTCTGCGAAAGGCTCTCGCCCGGCGCCTCGATAACACCCGCGTGAGCTCTCGCCCTCGGCAGCAGACGCTCCATATAGAAGAGCGCCGTGCTCACTTTGCGGTCACAGAAAACGGCGCGCTCAGCTTGGGCAGACAATCTGGCAGCAACCTGAGCGCCTCGGGCCAATTGCCAGCCACCAAACAGGTATCCGGTCTGCATCATGTAGTCGAAAGAACCACCGAGTGCAGTGAAACGATCCTCGGACAGGGTATCGAGCAGGCGTTGAGTCGTCTCGACATGTTCTGCCAGCGCAGCCGCCAGACAGACTCCCATAGCGCTGAGCCGCGGGTCGGTGTGGGCTGCCAGAGCCGTTGCAACCTCTCGAATCTCGGCCTGCATGGCTTCCATGGTGGCACCACCATCACGGCCGAGCTTTCGGTTCAACAAATCAGCCGCCTGAATACCATTGGTGCCCTCATAAATCGGGGTAATGCGCACGTCGCGCAAGTATTGGGCGGCGCCTGTCTCCTCGACATAACCCATCCCGCCGTGAACCTGAACGCCTAGCGAAGTGATCTCCATACCGAGCTCGGTCAACCAGCCTTTGATCACGGGGATCATCAGGTCGATGCGGCGCTGACTCGACTCGCGGCTCGCTTCGGGTCCGGCATGCGCAAGATCCATTGTGACCGCTTCGGCATAAGCGAGCGCGCGCATGGCTTCGTTGAGCGCCCGCATGGTGAGCAGCATGCGCTTCACGTCGGCGTGCTCAATAATCGGCACCCCACCCTGAATCCGATCGCGGGCATACGCCACGGCCTGTTGGTAAGCGCCCTCGGATGCGCCAAGACCCTGCAATCCGACCTTGAGGCGCGCCTCGTTCATCATGGTAAACATGCAGGCGAGTCCCTGATTTTCCTCGCCTACGAGGTACCCGATGGCCCCCCCGTTATCGCCATAGGCCATCACACAGGTAGGGCTACCATGGATACCCAGCTTGTGCTCAACCGAGACCGGGTACGCGTCGTTGCGCTCACCCAGCGAACCATCGGCATTCACCATAAATTTGGGCACCAGAAATAACGAAATGCCGCGGCTACCCTCGGGCGCATCGGGCAGGCGCGCCAAGACCAGATGGATAATGTTTTCAGTCGCGTCGTGATCGCCCCAGGTGATGTAAATCTTCTGGCCAAAGATTCGGTAGTGATCTGCTTCACGTTCGGCACGGGTTTTCATTGGCCCCAGATCTGACCCCGCGCCCGATTCGGTCAGGTTCATGGTGCCCGACCATTCACCGGAATAGATTTTTTCCAAGTAAGTGGCGGTGAGCGACTCGCTGGCGTGCGCCGAGATCGCCAACGCGGCACCCGCACTGAGAAAGGGCTCTAGCGCAAAGGCCATGTCGGCACTGTTCCACATCTCGCAGGCAGCCGTGCCAAACAGCTCGGGCAAACCCTGCCCTCCCTGATCCTGCGGCGCAGAGATACCGACCCAGCCACCCGCACCCAGCTGACGAATCGCCTCGCCGTAACCAGGGGGGATCGTCACCTCGCTATCGCTGCATCGCGCTGGGTGCGCATCGCCCACCCGCCGCAAGGGCGACACCACATCCGAGGCAAACTTCGCCGCCTCATCCAACAGCGCAGTGGTCAACTCCGAGCCCAACCCGAGATCCGCGTAATGGGGGAGCTCGCCCAATACGGCACCCACATCGAGCACGTCGTCGATCAAAAACTGCATATCATCTGTGGGTGCCGTATACATTGATTATTCCTCTATCGTGTCCGCCGCCCGCGCAGGGTGCGCGTGTCATTGTTGCCAACCTCGGGCCATACCGCAAAAATATGGCCGAAGAGTTATAATTCATCGCGTGAATAAGGGCGACTGCGCCGCAGCGACATTATATGAAAAAGTTGAACCAAATTGATCTCAACTTGCTGGTCTACCTCGAGGTCTTGTTGCGTGAGCGCAATGTGACCCAGGCAGCCAACCAGCTGGGTCTCTCGCAGCCTGCCATGAGCAACGGCCTCAGGCGGCTCCGCGCGCTGTTCGATGATCCGCTGCTGGTGCGCACCTCCGAAGGGATGACGCCTACCGAGCGCGCGCTGGAACTGGAGCCCTTGGTCAAGGAAATCCTGCTTGGGCGTGGACCGCGCCATGCAGCCCGCTACGGAATTCGATCCGGGCGAGGCGCAAATGGTCGTTCGTATCATGGCCAGCGACTATGCCGAATCCACGTTATTCCCGGCGGTGCTGCATCAACTCAGAGAGAACGCCCCCGGGATCACCCTCGATATCATGAATCCGTCAGACGTCAGCTTTCTGGACGTTGAGCGGGGCAAGGTCGATCTGGTGATCAATCGTTTCGACCAGATGCCGCAGTCTTTTCATCAAATCACCCTATGGGAGGATAGCTTCTCCTGTTTGTTAAGCCCGGATAACCCCATTCTTGGAGACTTCTCGCTGCAAACCTATCTGGGCGCCAGCCACATCTGGGTCAGTAAAACCGGAATGGGTGTCGGGGTGGGCGTTGACCCCAGCGATGTGCAGCGTCTGGGTTGGGTCGACACCGCACTCGCAAAGCTCGGTGAGAAGCGACGCATCCGCGTTTTTACGCGCCACTATCAGGCAGCGATGACCCTCGCGGAGCAAAACGACCTGATCGTCACCCTGCCCACACGAGCCAGCTGGCTCAAACGCGACAATCCCCGGGTAGTCGTTCGCGAAGTGCCCTTTGCTATCCCTCCCTTGGAACTTAAAATGGCGTGGAGCCCACTGTTGCATAACAATGCGCCTCATCGATGGGTGCGCCAGTTCATCACCGGCATCGCGCGATCACTACCGAGCGAACTCCCCGACGAGCCATAAACCTAGCGAATACCGCTTATCGTTTAAATCACTGTTATCAATAATGGTGAGTCAGTAGAGTGACGCCCTTGCTGATTTCATCCGACAGTCGTGCGCGATTAAGGCGCAGTGAACCGGATAATAGTAGGAGCCATACCATGCCTAACCGAATCGAATGTGCGGGACTTCAAATCGACGCTGCGCTGCAGGCGCTGGTGGTCAATGACATCGCGCCTGGCACGGGCGTGGAACCCGACACTTTCTGGCAAGGCGTGGCCGATATCTGGAACACCCTCGGGCCCGATAACCGGCGGCTGCTGGCCGAACGGGAATCGCTGCAGGCGCAGATCGACCGGTGGCATCGGGATCACAAGGGCCAAGGCTTCGATGCCACCGCCTACGAGGGGTTTCTGCGAGACATCGGTTACCTGCACCCGGAGCCCGCGCCCTTCAGCATCACCACGGACAACGTCGACCCTGAGATCTCACAGATTGCCGGGCCACAGCTAGTGGTGCCAGTGATGAATGCCCGCTACGCACTCAACGCCACTAACGCCCGTTGGGGCAGTCTGTACGACGCCCTTTACGGTACCGATGTCATTCCGACAGACGGCGGCGCGGAGCGCGGCGGGGCCTACAACCCGATCCGTGGCGAGAGGGTCATCGCCTGGGCAAGAGATTTCCTGGATACGCACTGCCCCCTCGCCAATGGCTCTCACCACAGAGCGTCGAACTACGCGATTAGCGGAGGCGTGCTATCGATCAACCTACAAAGCGGCGAGCCCGGCGGGCTGGCCGAGCCCTCACAATTTGTTGGCTACACCGGTTCGGCAGCGTCACCCGACAGCGTGCTACTTCAACACCACGGCTTACATATCGAGATACAGATTGACCGCTCTCATCCTGTGGGCGCGACCGACGCCGCGGGCGTCAAGGATATCTGTCTGGAATCCGCCCTGACTACGATCCAAGACTGTGAAGATTCAGTGGCCGCTGTAGACGCCGAAGACAAGGTGGTGGTGTATCGCAACTGGCTGGGTCTCATGAAGGGCGATCTAACGGATACCTTCAGCAAAGGGTCTAGCACGGTGACCCGGCGCCTGAACCCCGACCGGGCATTCACGGCACCCAACGGCGACAGCATCAGCCTGCCGGGGCGGAGCCTCTTGTTTGTGCGCAACGTCGGGCACCTGATGACCAACCCCGCGATTCTGGATGCCCAAGGCAACGAGATTCCCGAAGGCTTCATGGACGGCCTTTTCACCACCTTTTGTGCACTGCATGATCTGCGCGGCGAAGGCCCTTTGAAAAATTCGCGGACGGGATCTGTGTACATCGTCAAACCCAAGATGCACGGCCCTGATGAAGTGAGCCTCACCGTCACGCTGTTTTCGAAAATTGAAGACCTGTTCGGTCTCCCGCGCAACACCCTAAAAGTGGGCATCATGGATGAAGAGCGCCGCACGACCGTTAACCTCGCCGAGTGCATCCGCCGCGCCAGCGAGCGCGTGGTATTCATCAATACCGGTTTCCTCGACCGCACCGGCGACGAGATTCACACCAGCATGGAAGCCGGCGCCGTCACCGCCAAGAGCGCCATGAAGGCGGAGACCTGGATCAACGCCTACGAGGACTGGAACGTTGACGTGGGTCTGGCCTGCGGCCTGCAGGGCAAGGCTCAAATCGGCAAGGGCATGTGGGCCATGCCTGATCTGATGGCCGAGATGCTCACTACCAAAGTGGGCCACCCCGAGGCCGGCGCCAACTGCGCTTGGGTACCCTCCCCGACCGCTGCCACACTGCATGTGTCGCATTACCACAGGGTGTCAGTGGCCGACGTGCAAAAGACGCTCGCAGGACAAGCCCGACGCACACTGAGTGAGCTGCTGACCATACCGCTGGGTGATTGTAAAAACCTATCAGCAGAGCAGATTCAACAAGAACTGGATAACAACGCCCAGGGCATGCTCGGCTATGTCGTGCGCTGGGTCGAACACGGCGTGGGCTGCTCCAAGGTACCCGACATTCACAACGTGGGGCTCATGGAAGATCGCGCGACGCTGCGCATCTCAAGCCAGCACATTGCCAACTGGCTTCACCATGGAGTGATCTCCGAAGAGCAAGTGCGGGAGACCCTCGCCCGCATGGCCGCCGTGGTGGATGAGCAGAACCAAGCGGACCCGGATTACCGACCCATGGCACCCAATCAGGAGTCCAGCCAGGCCTTTCAGGCAGCCTGCGAACTGGTCTTTGCGGGCACGGCCCAACCCAGCGGCTACACCGAGCCGGTGCTTCACGCGCGGCGGCTTGCTTTTAAAGCAGAGGCCTAAGCTCCGCAGCTCTCCAACACCGGGGCCACATGACCAGAATGGGCCCCACACAGCACCCAATTTGATCGATTATGACAAATATTGTCATATGTTCGGGTTGCGTCCGCGGCGCTACCGCGCCAAAATCCCTCGCAATTCGCGATTTACCGCAAAATGCGAAAGTTGGCACGCCCTTTGCATGATACGGGGCAGGTGTTGCCAGCACGGGCTAGCGCACCGCTAACCCAAGGCAACAACATGGTTTCAAAGGAGAGAAACATGAAAAACCAAAACCAGAAGGGCTTTACCCTGATCGAACTGATGATCGTCATCGCCATCATCGGTATTTTGGCGGCGGTCGCACTGCCCGCTTACCAGACCTACACCAAGAAGGCGAAGTTTTCGGAAGTCGATCGCAGGCGGGAGCAGCCGTTAAAAGTGCGATCGACATCTTGCCATCCAAACAGAGGCGGAACTGACCTTGCCGAATTGTGATACTGAGGCAGCGATTGGGTACACACTCGCAAACGCTGCGGTAGGCGATTATGTTGGCGGGGCCACTATAACACCGACGACAGGCGCTATCGTGGTCACCTCGGCAGGTATCGATGCCGCCAACCCGACTATAACCTTCACTCCAACCATTTCGGGCGAGGCGTTTGAAGTGGGCCACGACCTGCAGCGATACTGACCTCTGCTAATACTCAAAACTAAGGGGGCTCCGCCCCCTTTTTATTGGCAAGCATTTCCAACGCTACACTAATAACGTGACAGCAGCTTGGTGAAGCCGCCTTGCTGCTGCTCTTCAGCTCGCAAAGATCCACAAGGAGACTAAAACTCCCACTCGAAAAGCTTTAATCTGCTATCAATTGGAGCGATAAGCAAAAAATGACCCTCACCTGCGCAAACAGACTCTCAAGGCACTGACCGCCGCTCCGCTATCAATTCAACGATCAGGGGGCTAGCAGGGCAGTTAATCGCAGCAGGCATTCTCACCCCAGACCAAGCTAGAGAAGCGGTTCACGAGGCCAAAGCACAACGCGTTTCTTTGATCCGGTATCTTATCGACACCCTAGATGTTGGCAGTAAAGAGCTGGCCGAGATGGCCTCTGCAGAATTTGGCCAACCAGTATTTGATCTAAACGCGATGAACCGCGAGATGCTTCCCGACAATAACATCGACGCGGAACTGATGATCAAGCATCACGCGGTACCCCTCTTTCAACGCGGTAATCGCCTGTTCGTCGCTATCTCAGATCCCATGAATCTAGGCGCATTAGACGAATTTAAATTCGCTACGGGTATCAACACCGATGCGGTCATGGTCGAGGACCACGCCCTCAGTAAGTTAATTTCGGAACTCGCTGAGCGCTCCGGAGGCTTCGATGCTGACATGGGATCTCTTGGCGCAGACGGCGAATACGATCTTGAAATCGGCGACGGCATCGTCGAGGAAGACGACGATATTCGCGATGCCGCAGATGAAACCCCCATCGTACGCTTCGTCAATAAAGTGCTGCTGGATGCCGTTAAGCAGGGTGCCTCCGACGTTCACTTTGAGCCCTACGAAAAGGACTACCGGGTGCGGTTTCGCACTGACGGTATTCTGCATGAGGTGGTCAAGCCGCCGCGTAACCTAGCACCGCGCCTTGCCGCACGCCTCAAAGTCATGTCGCAGATGGATATCTCAGAGCGCCGGATCCCGCAGGATGGCCGCATTCAAATGAAGCTGTCTAAAAAACGAGCGATCGATTTTAGAGTCAACACCCTCCCCACCATGTACGGGGAGAAAATTGTGCTGCGGATTCTCGACCCGGCGTCGGCCCAGATGGGTATCGACGCGCTGGGATACGAGGAAGGCCAGAAGACCCTGTTTTTAGAGGCCCTACAAAAGCCTCAGGGGATGATACTCGTCACGGGCCCCACGGGCTCGGGAAAAACGGTTTCGCTCTACACCGGCCTCGGCATTTTGAATGAACCAGAACGCAATATTTCCACCGCAGAAGATCCGGTTGAAATCAATATGGCAGGCATCAATCAGGTGCTGGTGAACCCAAAGGTCGGGCTCAACTTCGCCGAGGCGTTGCGGTCCTTTTTACGGCAGGATCCGGATGTAATCATGGTCGGGGAGATCCGCGATCTCGAAACCGCCGAGATTGGAATCAAAGCCGCCCAAACCGGCCACTTGGTGCTGTCGACGGTACACACCAATAGCGCCGCTGAAACCGTTACCCGGCTACTGAATATGGGAGTACCGGCTTTCAACATCGCTGCCTCGGTAACGTTGATTATTGCCCAGCGGCTGGCCCGGAGACTGTGCAGCCAGTGTGCGGAACTCGAAACCACTGTTCCAGAAGAAGCCTTGCTGGAGATCGGTTTCACCCCAGAGCAACTCGCACGCGCAGCGATTAAGCGGCCGGTAGGCTGCCCTCAGTGCAAAGACGGCTATAAAGGTCGGGTGGGCATCTACGAAGTTGTGAAGATCACCAAACCCATTGCCTCGGCCATTATGGATGGCGCAAACTCACTGGAGTTGGACCGGGTCGCACGGGAAGCGGGTTTCAATGACCTCAGACAGTCGGCACTCAGGAAGTGCGCCGAGGGTCTGATCAGTCTCGAGGAAGTCAGCCGCGTTACCACTGACTGATCCGTCCGTCATCTAACGTCAGGTCAGGGAAGAAATGGCAGCAGAGAATACGGTATTCGTTTGGCGCGGTAACGACCGCAACGGACGTAAATCCAAAGGCGAAGTGCTGGCCTCCTCGGCAGCGGTTGCCCGCGTGCAATTGCGTAAACAAGGCATCGCAGCCAAATCGGTCAAGAAAAAAAGCAAGCCATTGATTACCCTTGGCGCTAAAAAAATCAAGCCCGCCGATATCGCTATTTTTACGCGGCAACTGGCCACCATGTTAAAAGCTGGCGTGCCCCTTGTGCAGGCCTTTGATATTGTTGCCGAAGGCTCTGACAACGAAAAGATGCGGGAGCTGATCATGACAGTGCGCACTGACGTGTCATCAGGTACCGGTCTCGCCGGCGCGCTTGGCAGACACCCCCAATACTTTGACGAACTCTTTTGTTCACTGGTCGCCTCAGGGGAGAACTCTGGCACATTGGAAGTCATGTTGGACCGCGTTGCCACGTATAAAGAAAAAACCGAGGCGCTAAAGGCGAAAATCAAAAAAGCCCTGACCTACCCGATTGCGGTAATTGTAGTGGCCATCGTCGTCACAGCCATACTGCTGGTAAAAGTGGTGCCGCAGTTCGCCGAGACCTTTCAGGGTTTTGGCTCAGACCTGCCGGGGTTCACACTTTTCGTATTGCGGATTTCAGACTGGGTGCAGGACTGGTGGTTTATTTTGCTCCTGCTTTTCTTCGCAGCGGGCTATATTTTCTCTCAGGCCAAACAGCGATCGAAGCGTTTCGCCGACTGGATAGATTCGGTGGCGCTCAAGGTCCCGATTATTGGCAGCGTAGTGCATGACGCGGTGATAGCTCGTTTTTCACGTACCTTGTCCACGACTTTTGCAGCCGGTGTGCCGCTGGTTGAAGCCCTAGAGTCGACGGCTGGCGCCGCAGGCAACGCCGTTTATGCTCGAGCCATTCGTCGCATCCGCGATGATGTAACGACCGGCACGGCGCTCGCGATCTCCATCCGCACTACGGGCCTGTTCCCGACAATGCTGCTACAGATGACCGCTATTGGTGAGGAGTCGGGCTCCCTTGACGATATGCTAGGTAAAGTCGCTGACCACTATGAAGCGGCAGTCGACAATGCGGTCGACAGCTTGAGTGCGTTAATGGAACCCATGATCATGTCAGTGCTGGGTGTATTGGTTGGGGGGCTCATGATCGCCATGTACTTGCCGATTTTCATGCTGGGATCCGTCATCTGATGCGGTCGCCAGCGAGCTGATGAGTTCAATCATGACAGCCTTTGATGACCCTGTTTTCTTTACCCTGAGCTGCACCGCTCTGGGGCTGGTGGTGGGCAGTTTTCTTAATGTCGTCATCCTGCGGCTACCGAAAATGATGGAACTGAGCTGGCGCCAAGAGTGCTGTGATCTGTTGGATCAACCCCCCCCCACTGACGCATCCATTAGCCTCTCCCATCCCGGCTCCTGCTGTCCGGGCTGCGGCGTGTCGATCAAGCCTTGGCAAAACATACCCGTATTGAGCTGGCTAGTGCTGCGTGGAAAGTGTGCGAGCTGCGGCGTGAGCATCTCGCGTCCGCTATCCACTGGTTGAACTCGCTACAGGGGTGCTGTCTGGTCTGGCCGCATGGCAGTTCGGCTTTGGCCCGGAAGCCCTGACAGCTCTCATCCTCATTTGGATGTTGATTGCACTGGCAGGTATCGATATTGATACCCAGCTTCTTCCTGACAGCATGACACTACCCCTATTGTGGCTTGGACTGGGGGTGAATCTCTTTGCCGTTTGGACGCCGCTACCCTCCGCGGTGATGGGCGCCATGCTCGGTTACGGTTCCTTGTGGGGCGTTTACTGGCTGTTCAAACTCATCACAGGTAAAGAAGGCATGGGTTATGGCGACTTCAAGCTACTGGCTGCCTTGGGTGCCTGGTTTGGCTGGCAAGCCATCCCCCTGATGATTCTGTTGTCGTCTTTTGTCGGCGCAGTGCTCGGCATTGTGATCCTGATGGCACGACGTCAGGGACGCGACACACCCATGCCCTTCGGCCCGTACCTCGCCGGCGCAGGACTGCTGACGCTGTTTTTTGGCGACATCCTCATGACTGAATACCTGCAGCTGGTCACCCACTAATATGTTGCGAGTCGGTATCACCGGTGGCATTGGCAGTGGGAAAACTGCGCTGACCGACTGGCTCGCTGCTCAAGGTATCGTGGTTGTCGACGCCGACCTTGCTGCGCGCGTGGTCGTGGAACCAGGTCAGCCCGCTCTGGCGGAAATTGCCGAGCACTTTGGCAGCGGATACCTGCAGGCAGATGGGCACCTCGACCGCGCTGCGCTGCGCAAACTCGTTTTCAGCGACGAAGCCAAACGCAAGACGCTCGAAACCATTACACACCCCCGCATCCGCGAGGAAATAGCGCGACAAATGAATAGCGCCCACTCGCCTTACGTGGTGCTAAGTTCGCCCTTATTACTCGAAAGCGGTCAATCGGAGATGGTGGAGGTCCGGGTGGTGGTTGATGTACCCGAGTCTGTGCAGATCGAGCGCACCATGGTCAGGGATCAGAACGATCGCACTCTCGTGGAGCAAATTATGTCTGCGCAACTGGACAGACGCACCCGCATCGATCGGGCCGATATCGTCATCGATAACAGCGGCACGCTTGATGCATTACACAACCGCGCGTCGATTCTTCATGAGACCCTGCTCGCGCGCGCGAAGCGCCACTAGTTAGCAAGTAATGCTGCCAATATGGGAATGTTGGCAGCGGGAAAGGCCCAGTCTTGCAACTGTGCGGGTGGTTGCCAAGCCATTGGCTGGCCCTCAAGGCCGCTCGGTGCTCCCCGCCATGCTAGTACCCGACACACTTCCAGCCGCACCTGCTTGTCACCATAATCATGGTCGACCACCATGAAGGGTTCACTGTGTTCGACCTCGAGTCCCAGCTCTTCTTTGAGCTCCCGGGCCAGTGCATCGATCACGCTCTCTCCCGATTCCACCTTACCTCCGGGAAATTCCCACAGGCCCCCTTGGTGCGCGCTGGCTGCCCGTCGGGTCACCAGCACCCGCCCCTCATCATCCGTCAAAATGCCGACAGCGACTGTAATCAACGCCATTTCAGGTTCGATATTCAGCGTTAATCTTGACGTAATCGTAAGAGAGGTCGGTCGTCCAGATGACACCTTCTGCGTCACCTCGATTCAATGCAACGTCGATGATCAGGTCTCCGGCTGCCATGGCTGCCTGACCTTGAGCCTCTGTATAGGAAGCGGCGCGCGCACCGTGTTCCGCAATCAATACCCCGTTGATGTGAATTGATACGGCGTCGGTATCAAGATGACTCAGGCCGGCACGACCAATTGCTGCCAGAATCCGACCCCAATTAGGATCTGAGGCAAACAGGGCGGTTTTGACTAACGGCGAGTGAGCAATGGTGCGACCCACCTGATCACAGGCCTCAATCGACTCTCCACCTGTGACACGAATTTCGACAAATTTGGTCGCACCCTCACCATCGCGGACAATGTCTTGGGCAAGGTGAATCATCACAGTGGTTAGCGCTTCGGCAAACTGATTGGCCTGTGTAGAGCCCGCCTCGATCTTGACACCACTTTGCCCTGTGGCCGATAGCGTGACGGCGTCATTGGTCGACGTATCACCGTCTACGGTAATGCGATTCAGGCTGGCGTCTACAGCGGCTCGCAGTAGCTCATCAAGCAGACCCGCGTCGATCGCAGCATCTGTGGCCACGAAGGACAGCATCGTGGCCATGTCAGGGCACACCATGCCAGCCCCTTTAGCGATGCCCGTGATCCGGCAGGACTGGCCAGAGAGGTCCACGTCCAGACTGTGCAGTTTGGGCTTGGTATCAGTCGTGAGAATCGCTCCTGAGGCGCGCTGCCAGTTATCTTGCCGCAGGTCATCAATGGCTGCGGGCAGCGCCGCCGCAATGCAGTCCGACGGCAAAGACTCACCGATCACCCCGGTAGAAAACGGTAGCACGCTCTCTACGGAGGTCTCCGTAAGCGCTGCCAGACTCTCGCAACAACTCAACGCGGCAGCCATACCTGCGCCGCCTGTTCCTGCGTTGGCGTTACCTGTATTGATCACAAGGTACGCTGGCCGAGCCTCACTGAGCGCAAGATGTTTCCCCGCCACGATCACCGGGGCCGCACGAAAGTCGTTTTGAGTGAACAGCGCGGCGGTCTGGGTACCCGGCGCCAGCGCGATCACCACTACATCGTCGAGACCCTGCTGCTTGATTCCCGCCCGCGCCACGCCGAGACGCACGCCCGCCACACCCTCGCTCACTGAAGTACCCTCAGTGCTTGCTCGTTCCCTGGCAATCCTTGGTCGCTCAACTGAGCGCCCCATGGCACTGCTTATACTTTTTGCCGCTGCCACAGGGACAGGGATCATTTCGTCCGACCTTCGGTTGGGTACGGGTCATCGGTTGCGGTGCCGTCGGTGCCGCGGACGTATCCGCCGGCTCAGCTACCGCCGATCCCGCTTCAGCATGTTCAAAGGCCATTTTCTGTTTCGCTGCGGCCTCTCGTCGCTGCTGTTCGATCATCGCAGCCTCATCAGACCGCTGCACCTGTACATTGCTTAAAAACCGGACCACCTCATACTTCAAGCGCTGCAACAGACTCTCAAAAAGCGCAAAGGATTCGCGTTTGTACTCCTGCTTGGGGTTTTTGTTGGCATAGGCCCTAAGATGAATACCCTGCCGCAGTTGGTCCATCACCTGGAGGTGCTCTTTCCAGAGCGTATCTAACACCTGCAGCATGATCTGTTTTTCAAGCTGCCGCATGCCGGGACCGATGCCCGCAGCCTTCTCGTCATAGGCTGACTGCACCGCGCCCACGATCCGCGTACGTAAGGTTTCTTCGTGCAGCGTGTCATCCTCGTCCAGCCACTGTCCGAGGGGCAAGGTGAGCCCAAACTCTGCCTCCAGTTGTTTTTCAAGCCCCGGCACATCCCATTGTTCTTCAACGCTCATCGGAGCAATAAAACCATCAACGGCGTCGTTGACAACATCTTCTCGGATGGCAGTAATCGTCTCGCCAATCTCATCGTCGGAGAGCAGCTCATCACGCTGACGATAGATAATCTGTCGCTGGTCGTTGGCGACATCGTCGTATTCCAGTAACTGCTTACGGATGTCGAAGTTGCGGCCCTCTACCTTGCGCTGCGCCTTTTCGATGGCGTTGGTCACCATACGATGCTCGATGGCTTCACCACGCTCCATGCCGAGCGCCTGCATGAAGCTCTTTACGCGCTCCGAGGCAAAGATGCGCATCAGGTTGTCTTCCAGAGAGAGATAAAACCGAGACACACCGGGGTCTCCCTGGCGGCCGGATCGCCCTCTTAACTGGTTATCAATGCGGCGCGACTCATGCCGTTCAGTGCCCAGAATATGCAGACCGCCCGCCTCAATTACCGCACCATGACGAGCCTGCCAGTCAGTGGTTATTTTTTCGCGGGTTGCCTCGTCCAGCTGATCTCCCTGTGCCGCTAGCTCAGCCTCAAGATTGCCGCCCAGCACAATGTCGGTTCCGCGACCCGCCATGTTAGTGGCGATGGTGACCACGCCTGGCCTGCCTGCCTGGGCAATGATTTCGGCCTCCTGCTCGTGGTATTTGGCATTGAGCACCTTGTGCTCGATGCCTTGCTTCTGGAATGCCTGCGACAGCTCCTCGGAAGTCTCTACCGAGGCCGTGCCCACGAGCACCGGCGCACCACTTTCAATACAGGACTGCACATCTTCACTGATGGCCTCGAACTTCTCCTCCCGGGTCAGGTAGACAAGATCGTTGAGATCATCGCGCATCATCGGCACATTGGTGGGAATCACGACGCAGTCGAGACCGTAGATCTGACGAAACTCAAACGCCTCTGTGTCGGCCGTTCCCGTCATCCCTGAGAGCTTGTCGTAGAGCCGGAAAAAGTTTTGGAACGTGGTCGAGGCGAGGGTCTGACTCTCGCTCTGAATCTTGACTCCTTCCTTGGCCTCAATCGCCTGATGCAGCCCCTCTGATAATCGCCGACCGGCCATGGTTCGGCCCGTGTGCTCATCAATCAGTACCACCTGACCTTCCTGTACGATGTATTCGACGTCGCGCTGAAAGAGCACGTGCGCGCGCAGACCAGAGTGCACGTGATGCAGCAGTCCGAGATTGGTCGCGGCATAAAGCGAGTCGTCATCTTGCAGCAGACCCGCCTCGATGAGCATGGCCTCTACTTTTTCATGGCCGCCCTCTGTTAACTCGATACTCCGCTGCTTTTCATCGACCGTGAAATCGCCCTCTTGCTCCTCCACCTCAGGCGTGAGCGAGGGAATCAATCGGTTGATGGTTTTATAGAGCTCGGAGCTGTCCTCGACCGCCCCTGATATAACTAAGGGGGTTCTGGCCTCATCGATCAGAATCGAGTCCACCTCATCCACGATGGCAAAGGCCAGTTTTCCCTGACCTTTATCTGCCATGCTAAACGCCATGTTGTCGCGGAGGTAATCGAAACCAAATTCATTATTGGTGCCGTAGACCACGTCACAGGCATAAGCAGCTTTCTTGTCCTCTGTGCTCTGCCCTGACCGCACCACGCCCACCGACAGCCCCAGGAATTCATAGAGCGGGCCCATCCAGGCCGCGTCACGCTGCGCAAGGTAGTCATTGACCGTGACAAGATGCACGCTATGGTCTGGCAGGGCATTGAGATAAGCCGGCAATGTCGCCACCAGAGTTTTACCCTCTCCGGTCCGCATCTCCGCAATTTTGCCATCGTGCAGTGCCATGCCGCCGATCAGCTGCACGTCAAAATGACGCATAGTCAGGGCCCGCACCCCAGCCTCCCGCACGACGGCAAAAGCCTCGGGCAACAGCTGCTCAAGCTTTTCTCCATCACCAAGGCGTGAGCGAAACTCATCGGTTTTTGCGCGCAGCGCGGCGTCATCCAGCGCCTGCATCGCCTCTTCAAGCGCGTTGATGCGGACAACGGCTTTGCCCATTCGTTTTAGCTCCCGATCGTTACGGGTGCCAAAAATTTTTTTCACGGTAGAAATCAGCATGGAAAACTCACTGTCGAGTCACAAGGGAATCCGAAAAACAAAGCAGGCGCGCAGGCGCCGGGATTGACTTGTCAGCGATGCGTGCGGCGCACATAAGTGGCCGGGTCGACCGCGCGGCCGTGTTTGAAGACTTCGAAGTGAACGTGCGGCCCCGTAGAGCGGCCCGAGCTGCCCATCAGCGCAATCACGTCGCCGCGCCGAACCAAATCACCCACCTCAACCACATTGCGCTGGTTGTGGGCATATCGGGTACTCAGTCCATCGCCGTGGGAGACCTCGACCATGGTGCCGTAACCCGACCGATAACCACTCCAGCTCACCACTCCGCTCGCTACAGCGAGGATGTCAGACCCCGCCCGGCCGGCAAAATCGGCACCCTCGTGCCATGCGCGTTCTCCGGTGATTGGATCAATGCGAGCGCCGTAGGCAGACGATTGCCAGCCAGAGCGAATGGGTCGACCGGCAGGGGTCGCCTCTGCACGGAGCTGCTCTGCAGACAGCAACCCTGCCAAGATATCAAATTGGGCTTCCCGACGGGCAAACACCGCATCAAGCGCCGTGAATTGTCTGTCGACTTCTCCCACCCCGGGCGGCGTGCCCGCTGGCCGCATCAAAGCCGGGCCGCCGAGGGCAGGTGGACCCGAGAAATCAAATTCTTCTGCCTCGAGACCCGCGAGATCGGTGAGGTGACTGCCCAATGCGTCCAGCCGCGTGACATGCGCCTGTAGACTCGCGAGGCGCCGTGTCATCGCCGTTAGGCGAGATTGCGCCTCAACACCCATCTGCGCCAAGGCCTCGGCGCGATCGATGGCCTGCTGCTCCTGAGCCGAAACGCGGGTCGCTTGTTCCGACGCAACACCCTCACTGAAACCGAGCTGATAGCTGCCGGCTATCAGGCCGAGGGGAACGCCGATAATGCAAGCCGAGAGTAGCGCCACAGACCACTTACCCAACTCAAGGGTACGGGACGCCGCATCGCGGTTTAAGAAGATCAGTTTCAAGATGGTTTGTCGCACATAACAGAAGCTAAATCATGCCATTTTCGGAGGTGGAGGGAAACCGCAGTGGCGCACCCAAAGCGGTTTTTTGAGGGAGGATAGGGTCGTTGGCAGGACTCAGGCCAATTGCAGATCCTGAGGCAAAGCCCAATCGAGCGGCGCGTCCGCCTCTTCCTCGAAGGTCACCCACTCCCAACTTTGGGGGTTGGCAAACAGTTCCCTTACCAGGCGGTTATTCAGTGCATGACCTGACTTAATCCCTTCGTAGTCTGCAAGTAATTGGTGGCCGGCGAGGTACAGATCCCCCATCGCATCCAACATCTTATGCTTTACAAACTCGTCGTCGTAGCGCAACCCGCCGTCATTAAGAATGCGGTAATCATCAATGACGATCGCATTATCGACGCTGCCACCTTTGGCGAGACCGCGGGAACGCATGTATTCGAATTCATGCACAAAACCAAAGGTACGCGCCCGGCTGATTTCACGAACAAACGCCTCGCTGCTGATATCGAGGGTCGCACGACCCGACTGCGCTCGAAAAACCGGATGGTCAAAATCGATAGCAAATGTCACGCGAAACCCATCATAGGGTCTCAATGTGGCGGTCTTGTCGCCCTCATTGACGGCAATCTCGTCTGTCACGCGAATAAAGCGTTTTGCTGCAGATTGTGTGCGAATACCAGCCGCTTGCAGCAGGTAGACAAAAGGACCCGCCGACCCATCCATGATGGGCACTTCCGCCGAGTCGATGTCGATAAAGGCATTGTCAACGCCGAGCCCGCAGAGCGCCGACAAAAGATGCTCTACCGTGGTCACCCGTGCGTCGCCGCTGCCTAAACTGGTGGAGAGATCAGTCTCATCGACCCAGTCCGCCCGGGCGGGGATGTCCCGGACCGGATTCAGGTCGATGCGACGAAACACAATGCCGGTGTCCTCTGGCGCCGGATTGAGCACGATGGCCACCTTGTTACCGGAGTGAAGCCCTACACCCGTCGACTTAATCGACTCCTGCAGGGTGCGTTGCCGAAGCATATGATCCCCTCTTGTTCAGGGGAGACATTACTAGGGCGCGCCACCTCAATCCAGCACTCCTGCCCCGACTATTTACAGGATTCGGGGCTTTACAGCGTCTCAGTCAGCCTGGCGACGGAGAAAAGCCGGCACGTCGAAAAGCTGCTCATCAAGGTCCTCATCCATCTTGAGCGCCGTCTGGCCATCCACTGCTGCCGTGGTCGCCTGACGCCTGCCTGGAGGCAAATCGTAATCCTCGTAGTCCGAACCCGTTGTTGCCGGACGCTTCGCGACCGCCGTGGGCTCGACCGCTGTCAGCGATGGACGCGCCTCGCCATTGCGAAGCCCTGTTGCGACCACGGTGACCTTGAGACTGTCGGTCATCTCAGGGTCAATCACGGTGCCGACCACCACCGTGGCGTCCTCTGATGCGATATCTTCGATCGTCGCGCCGACCTCCGAAAACTCACCCAGTGACAGGTCCAGACCTGCGGTGATATTGACCAAAATGCCCCGCGCACCGCTGAGGTCGATATCGTCCAGGAGAGGGCTATTAATAGCGCGCTCAGCCGCCTCGCGCGCCCGATTCTCACCGCTAGCGGTGCCGGTTCCCATCATGGCGGAACCCATCTCAGACATCACCGTGCGGACATCCGCAAAGTCCACGTTGACCAGACCGGGGCGAATAATGAGATCAGCAATACCCTGCACCGCACCCAGCAGCACATCGTTGGCCTCCTTAAAGGCGTCGAGCAGCGTGGTGTTGGAGCCCAGCACTTCCAGCAGCTTCTCGTTGGGAATGGTAATCAAGGAATCGCAGTGCTGCGCAATCTCCTTGAGACCGTCGTCCGCCGTATTGAGACGCTTCTTGCCCTCAAAGCTGAACGGTCGAGTCACCACGGCCACGGTCAATATGCCGAGTTCCCGCGCGACCTCAGCCACAATAGGGGCTGCGCCGGTACCGGTGCCACCACCCATCCCCGCCGTCACGAACACCATGTCAGCGCCGTGCATGGCGTCGGCGATGCGGTCCCGGTCTTCGAGGGCGGCGGCGCGACCCACTTCCGGATTGGCACCCGCACCCAAACCTTTGGTGATGCCCGCGCCCAACTGCAGCACCGTTTTAGAGCTGATATCAGAAAGCGCCTGAGCGTCGGTATTGGCGCAAATAAAATCGACGCCGTCGACCTGATGATCGATCATGTGTCGGACGGCGTTACCACCCCCGCCACCGACACCGATCACCTTGATCACGGCACTTTGCGGTGCACTGTCTACTAATTCAAACATCGTTTTCTCCCCTTTTTCTTAAAAAAGCCCCGAACCGCGAGCCCTGCCAAAAAATCTGCTAAAAATGTCGCGCGAGCCACGCTTTAACTCGCTCGATAACCCCCCCACCCTCGGACTGCGCCTCATGGCGCTCCGTCGCCGCGTCGCGGGCTTCTTCTGCTCCGTAAAGCAGCAGCCCCACCGCAGTGGCATAAATAGGATTTCGGATGATGTCGTGCAGTCCCCTCGCGTATTGAGGGGCGCCGACTCTGACCGGCATATGAAAGATTTCCTCAGCCAAGTCGACCGCGCCTTCCATCTTTGAAGTGCCGCCGGTCAGGACTACGCCAGCGGGTATCAGTTCTTCATAACCGGACCGGCGCAGCTCCGACTGGATCAAGGTAAACAACTCGTCGTAACGCGGTTCCACCACCTCGGCAAGAGATTGACGAGACAGGTCACGCGGCGGCCGATCACCCACACTGGGCACCTTGATGGTTTCATCAGGCCCGGCAAGCTGCGTGAGTGCGCAGGCATATCGAATCTTGATTTCTTCAGCGTGTTGAGTCGGGGTGCGCAGAGCCATGGCAATATCGTTAGTCACCTGATCACCGGCAATCGGAATCACACCGGTATGGCGTATCGAGCCATCGGTGAAGATGGCGATATCGGAAGTGCCGCCCCCGATATCGACCAGACAAACGCCAAGATCCCGCTCGTCCTCGGTGATGACCGAGTAACTCGAGGCGAGCTGCTCTAAAATAATGCCGTCCACCGACAACCCACATCGCTCAACGCATTTCTCAATGTTCTGCGCGGCGTTGACGGCGCAGGTGACCAGATGCACCTTTGCCTCCAGGCGGACACCGGACATACCGAGAGGTTCCCGAATACCGGACTGGTTATCGATCACGTATTCCTGAGGCAGCACGTGCAGCACTTTCTGATCAGCGGGGATCGCCACCGCTTGCGCCGCATCGATCACGCGGTCCACGTCCTGTCGGAACACTTCCTGATCACGAATCGCGACAATCCCGTGGGAGTTCACCGAACGAATGTGGCTACCGGCGATCCCGACATAAACCGAGTGAATCTGGCAGCCGGCCATCAGTTCTGCTTCTTCCACAGCGCGCTGTATGGCGTTGACCGTGGATTCAATATTCACCACGACCCCTTTTTTCATACCTCGAGAGGGATGCGAGCCAATACCAACCACTTCCATACCGCCATCGGGGTCAATCTCCCCGACAACCGCAACGACTTTTGAGGTTCCGATATCGAGCCCCACAATCATTTGTTTATTTTCTCCACCGGCCATTACCCTTCCCCCTCGTTCTGCGCGGTCCGCATAGCCAGCCCCGCATCGCTAAATGTCACCGCCGCTCCGTACTCGTAACGCAGATCAACTTTTGCCACAGCCTGTGCAGGCAATGCTTCTTCCCACAGGCGCCTGAAGCGCGCCACGCGCTGGGATATCTCCTTTGCACCCAGTAGCAGCGACAGTCCGCTATCAAATTGCACCGCCACCTGTCCCAACGCATCCAGAGACAACTTATCGATCGTCAGCCCCGTTGGTTCAAACAGTCCTGCTAGCATCTGATAACGACGCATCAAAGAGACTTCTGCCCCGGGTGGGCCGCTCAGCACGGGAAGGTCGTCGTAGAGGGGATCACGCGAGGCGGGAAAGAATTGGCCCTCGTGATTGAGGTAGCCCAGCTCACCCCATTGCGCCATCGGGCGCTGCTCTACAAGAGTTACCTGAATTTCGGCTGGCCAGCGGCGTCGGGTATTCACGCTGTAAACCCAAGGTAAGGATTCAAGTTCGCGGCGCAGATCAGTAAGGTCGGCTGCAAGAAAGCCCTCGGCAACCTGGGGTGCAAGCCGCGCCTGAATGGCCTCGGCATCAATATGGCGAACATCGCCCAATACCGTGAGCCGTTCCACCTGCTGCGCACTCAAGCTCGCACCGCCCTGATACAGACCCGCACCCACCATTGCCAGTCCCAATCCCAGCAGCGTGCGATTCAACCATCGTCTGAGCGGCGAAATAGACGCCACACGTGCCTCTGCGCGTTGCCCCGCAACTCGGTCAGGTCTCGACATGACGCACCTCAAGACTGTGTTCATATATTTCGCTCAGTAGGTCGAGCAGGCTCAGTCCCGCCACCTTTGCTGCCAACGGGACCAAACTGTGTGAGGTCATACCGGGAACGGTATTCACCTCGAGGAGCTGCCAATCACCCTCGTGGTCTCGCATGACGTCGACCCGGCCCCAAACCTCTCCTCTCACTGCATCGAAGGCAGCGCGGGCCAGCGCCGAAAGCGCCGCCTCCTCGTCCGCCGTCAAGTCCGACGGGCAGGTGAAGCAGGTTTCTTCCGAGCGATACTTAGCGTCGAAATCGTAAAATTCGCCGGGTACATCAATACGGATACTGGGCAGGGTCTTGTCCCCCAGAATGGCCACCGTGTACTCGGCGCCCGAGACAAACTGCTCTGCCATTACCTCGGTGCCATAGCCGGAGGCTTGAAGGAAGGATGCTTCCAGTTCGGCACCACTTGTGGCCTTGCTCATCCCAAGAGAGGAACCCTCAAGCGCAGGCTTCACAAAGACGGTCCCCAGTGCCTCGATGATCGCCTGCCAGTCTGTATTTGCCTCAAGCACCTCAAACGCCGGGGTAGGCAACCCCACACCTTGCCAGACCCATTTGGTCCGAATCTTGTCCATGGTCAGCGCAGAGGCCAACAGCCCACAGCCGCTGTACGGCAGTTTCATCAGTTCAAACAGACCCTGTACCGTGCCGTCTTCTCCACCCGGGCCATGCAGCAAGTTAAAGACAAAGGACGCTTCCTTGAGCCGCTCTGGCCAATCCTTTTCTGCAGGGTCAACCCGCAGCACGTTCGCACCGTCTTGTTCGAGCGCACGCGCCACGTTCTCACCGCTCTGCAGAGAAATACTGCGCTCGGCGGCCGTACCACCCAACATGACTGCCAATGTCTTTCCGCTGAAAGGCCCGGCGCTCATTGCAGCACCTCTAGTGACTCACAATCAGCCAGGACGCCCGCCAGGCGCCCAATATCGCCCGCCCCCTGCATGAGCAGAATGTCAGCATCCTCCATCACACCGGCTAACACTGCGGCGAGCTGACGCTGGTCAGACACCACAATCGGCTCCACCACGCCTCTGGAGCGAATCGCTTTTGCCAGAGACTGGGAATCCGCTCCCTCTATCGCCACTTCTCCGGCGGAATAGACATCCAGCAGAATCAAGCACTGCGCCTCACCGAGTACCGATACGAACTCATCGAAATGATCCCGCGTGCGCGTGAATCGGTGGGGCTGATAAACCATGACAACCCGCTGCCCAACAAAGGCATCCCGCGCCGCCCGCAACGTGACCGCGACCTCTGTTGGGTGGTGTCCATAGTCATCGACCAGACGCGCGCTGCCAGATTTCCAACGCACCTCCCCCAAGTCCGAAAAGCGCCGACCGACGCCAGCAAACTCTAAAAGCCCCTTCACAATGGCGGCATCAGGAATACCCAGCTCCAAGCACAACGCTGCAGCGCCAACCGCGTTCTGCGCGTTGTGCAAACCCGGCATTTTCACCGTGAGCGCCAAAGGCGTTGCCCCCTCAGGGCGAATCAGCTCAAAGTGGCTGTACAAACCCTCGCCACGGTAATTGTCGAGCCTGTAGTCAGCGTCGCTGTGACGACCATAAGTAATCACCCGGCGCGAGAGCTCCGGGATGAGATCCCGCACGCCTTTGTCATCCAGACACATCACAGCTGGCCCATAAAAAGGCAGGTTGTGAAGGAATCCATCGAAGGCCTGAATGTAGCGGGCGAGGTCTCCCTCATAGTGCTCCATATGGTCCGCTTCGATATTGGTGACCAGCGCCATCATGGGCTGCAGGTGCAGAAAAGAGGCATCACTCTCATCTGCCTCAACCACCAAATATTGCCCCTCACCCAGCGCCGCGTTGGCCCCCGCCTGATTGAGCAGGCCGCCGATAACGAAGGTCGGATCCTCGCCCGCCTCACCCAGAATGGCCGCGATCAGACTAGTGGTCGTGGTTTTACCGTGCGTGCCGGCGACGGCGATGCCAAAGCGATAGCGCATAAGCTCTGCCAGCATTTCTGCACGCGGGATAACGGGAATACGCCTTTCCCGAGCGGCCAATCGCTCCGGGTTATCGTCGGGCACTGCCGCCGACACCACCAACACATCCGCGTCCCCAAGGTGCTCGGCGGCATGGCCGATGTGAACGGTGATCCCGAGGGAGCGCAGTCTTGCGACCACTGAGCTCTCGGTTTGATCAGCACCCGTCACGGTGTAACCCAAGCCCGCCAATACCTCGGCGATTCCGCTCATGCCGGCGCCCCCGATGCCCACCATAAAAATGTGGCGAGTGCGGCCCATACCGGGAATCGGAAGGCGTGGCTCAACCATCTGCACGCACCACCCCCGTAAGCACTTCGACAACGCGATGAGTGGCTTCGGCGGCCCGCGCCTGACAAGCAGCCTTCGACATCGCCAGCAAGGTAGCCGGTGCGGCAACCCATTTCATTAACAGCTGTGCCACCTGCTCGGGGGAGGCGTCGTTCTGGGGCAACAATAATGCCGCACCCAAATCCGAGAGTACGCGAGCATTTTTGGTCTGGTGGTCATCAATTGCGTGTGGCAGGGGTATCAATAACGATGCGGTGCCTGTGGCCGTTAACTCTGAAATGGTCAGAGCACCAGCCCGCGCAATCACCAAATCTGCCCAGCGGTAGGCCGCAGTCATGTCTTCGATAAAGTCGTCGCACCGACGATCTGCAAACGAAGTGTTTTGCCATGCTGCGTCGGCGTCTGCCCGGTTGCGCTCTCCGCATTGTTGCCACAGCGCTACCGACTGACCCAGGCCCTGCTCTACAAGCAGGTGGAATACGGCCGGGAGCAACTGATTCAGCGGTGCAGCCCCAAGACTGCCTCCCAGAGCCAACACTCTCAGAGGTCGCTCACCAGAAAAGTCAGAGAGCTGGTTCAATGCTTCGCGATCGACCGGCTGTAGTGTCGCCCTGACCGGATTGCCGACCACCTCTGCTTGCTTGTCCGCCGCAAACCCGCCGGGCAAACCACACAGCACCCGCTTCGCCATCGGCGCCAGCCAGCGATTCGTGGTGCCGGCGACCGCGTTTTGTTCGTGAATCACCAGCGGTTTTCGGGTGAGCCAAGCGGCTAATCCTGCGGGCCCGGCAGCGTACCCGCCCATACCCAATACCACATCGGGTTTGACGCGCCAGATGACCGATAGCGATTGGCAAACCGCAAGGACGAGGCGCACCGATCCCTGCACTCGCGCCAACAGACTTTTACCCCGCAAACCCGACACGCTGAGGTGATGGAGAGGTAAACCAGCAACCGGTACCAAGCGCTGCTCGATGCCACGATCTGTGCCGATCCAGTCGACGGACCAACCCTGCTCAGTGAGCAATTCGGCCACCGCCAACGCAGGATAAACATGACCTCCCGTGCCTCCTGCAGCGATCAGGGCGCGACCGGCACGATCGGCGGAACGGTTCATGTCGCCACCCTTCGAGACGGCGCGACAGTGCTGGTAGAATCGCCTCTCAGCTGCTGGGCGATGCGCAACACAATGCCGAGCAGCACACAATTCATGATGAGGCTAGAGCCGCCGTAGCTGACGAAGGGCAGCGTCAGCCCTTTGGTGGGCAACAGACCTGTACTGGCGCCCATATTGACGAACACCTGACCCGCAAACATCAGCGCGGTGCCAAAACAAACATAGGCCTCAAAGTGCTTGCCGCCTGAGGCCGCTCGCCAGCCGGTTTGTAAAATACGCGCAACCAGCAGTGCAAACAGCGCTATCAGGGCTGTAGCCCCCACCAAACCAGTTTCCTCGGCCCAAATGGAAAAAACAAAATCGGTATGGGCCATGGGCAAATAAAACAGTTTTTGCACGCTGTTACCCAAGCCAACCCCCAGCCACTCTCCCTGACCAAAGGCGATCAGAGATTGAATCAACTGAAAACCTGACCCAAAGGGATCTGCCCAGGGATCCTGATAAGCCGTCAGACGCGCAAGTCGATAGGGCGCGGCCAGCACCAGTCCCGCAAAGGCGATCGCTACCGTTACCAGCATCGTAATGACGTAAATTAATCGGGCTCCCGCCAGAAACATCATGCCCACAACCATGCCGACGGCGATGACGGTGGTGCCAAAATCGGGTTCCAGCAGCAGCAATAAAGCGACCACTGCCAAAATTCCGATCAAGCGCGCGAGGCCGCTCCAGTGATGTCTGACGGCGTCTTCCTGTCTGACCAGATAACCGGCCGCGTAAAGCAGCAAGGCCAACTTGGCAAACTCTGAGGGTTGCAAGGTGATGGGCCCTAACGGGAGCCAACGCTGCGCACCGTGCACCTCTCGCCCAATACCGGGCATCAACACGAGAATAAGCAGGGCGAAAGCGAAGAACAGCAGCCACGGGGATAGTCTTTGGAGGGTATCGGTGGGCAAGATAAAGGACACGCCACCCGCAGTAAGGCCCAGCAGCAAATACATGGCGTGACGCTCTGTGTGATGCCAAGGGTTGCCGAAATGGAAATCACTGTATTCAATTGAGGCCGAGGCGATTGCAATCAGACCAATACTGATCAACGCAACGCCCAGCATCAGCAGTATGGGATCGCCGCGGTAAGTCGGGAGATGAACGGTGGGGTTCATGCAGCCACCTGCAACGCGGCGACCGCTTCTTGGAATCGCTGGCCCCGCTCAACATAGCTGGAAAACATATCGAAACTGGCGCAAGCGGGAGAAAGTAAAACCGTATCACCCGGCTGCGCCTGCAACGCACTCTGCTGCACCGCCTCCTCGAGATTTAAGACAGTCTCCATCGGTGTCACACCGTCGAGGTGCGCAAGAATATCGTCCGTGGCTTCGCCTAACACGAGCAGCCGAACACGGGCTTCAGTGAGTGGTTTTTTAAGCAGTGAGAAATCCTGCCCTTTGCCCTGGCCACCAATAATGAGCCAGACGCAACCGTCCCCGGCAAAACCTTGCAACGCTGCCGCTGTCGCACCGATATTGGTGCCCTTGCTGTCATCAATAAAGCGCACGCCATTCACGTCGCCGACAAACTGGCAACGATGGGGCAGCCCCCGGTATCGCTTTGCACCTTCGAGGAGCCCGTCCATCGGCAGCGCAAGCGCCGACCCCAACGCGACCGCAGCCAAAACATTCAAATAGTTATGGGTACCGGCAAGCGTGAGCGCATCGCTGCTGAGCAGCGGCGTCAGCCCGCGGCAGAGCCAAGTGACGCCGTCGATCTGCCGCAAGCCGAACTCATTAAGATCAGGCTCTCCAGACCGCCACCAGGTCACGGGGATATCCTCGGGTAACAGTGGAATAGTCAGCGCATCGTCACGGTTGGCGACCACGTGACCCACCTGCTTGAAGATCGCATGTTTAGCCCTGTGATACTCACTGAGAGAAGCGTAACGATCCAGATGATCGGCACTTACATTGAGTACTGTAGCCAGCCGTAACCCCAAGCTTTCTGAGCGCTCCAACTGAAAACTCGAGAGCTCCAGAATGTACAGGTCAGGTTTATCTGCAAGCAGATCCAGCGCGGGGCGTCCCAGATTCCCTCCCACTGCGATCTTGATGTCACAAGCAGCCACCATCTCGGCGAGTAATGACGTCACCGTAGACTTACCGTTTGAGCCTGTGATGCCCACGACGGGCGCGTCGGCCGCCTCGAGAAACAGATCAATATCCCCGCGCACGCGACATCCGCGGTCCCGGGCACGCACTACCAACGGGTGATCCAGCGCCACACCAGGACTGACAATCATTTCGGTGTAGTCGTCGGCAAACGCTGCCTCGACTTCGCCGAAGGTGACCTTGCTTCGATCGATATCAGCGAACACCGAGGGATCGTCAGCCATTTCGGCGCGGGTATCGATCGCGCCAAACACCACGCCTTGTTGTCGCCACCACCGAGCCACTGACTGCCCCGTCACGCCGAGACCAACAAGCAGTCGTCTCTCTGAGCTGGCAATGGTGGAGGCAGTCATCGACATCTGATCACCGTAGCTTCAGCGTCGCGAGCCCAAACAGGACCAGCATCACGGTAATAATCCAGAAACGGACAATGACGCGCGGCTCTGGCCAACCCTTGAGCTCGAAATGGTGATGGATCGGCGCCATCCGAAAGACGCGCTTTCCCGTCAGTTTGAACGACCCGACCTGAATGATGACCGAGACGGTCTCCAGTACAAAAATACCGCCCATAATGAACAATACGATCTCGTGGCGAGTCATTACGGCAACAATTCCCAAGGCTGCACCCAAGGCCAGCGCACCCACGTCGCCCATAAAAATCATGGCGGGATAGGTGTTGAACCACAGAAAGCCCAGACCTGCGCCAGCAATGGCGCCGCAAAACACCATCAGCTCTCCCGCGCCGGGGAGATAGGCAATGTTCAGGTATTCCGCGAACTCAACGTGTCCTGCGAGATAGGCGATCACCCCCAGACCGGTCGCCACCATGACGGTAGGCATAATCGCAAGCCCATCCAAACCATCGGTCAAATTGACCGCGTTGCTGGAGCCCACAACCACGAGGTAACTGAAAGGGACAAACCACCACCCCATATTGAGCGCCACATCTTTGAAGAAGGGCACATACAGCGTGGTTTCCTCGAACAAAATCGCGCTGTTAAAAAGGTATAGGGTGACACCAAACGCAAACACGGATTGCCACAGATACTTCCAGCGCGCGGGCAAGCCCCGCGTATCTCTTCGCACCACCTTGCGGTAGTCGTCCACCCAGCCTATGGCACCAAACGCCACCGTGGTGAATACAGCAACCCACACATAGCGACTGCTCAAGTCTGCCCAGAGCAGTGTGGACCCCAGTACGGTGACCAGGATCAGTGCTCCGCCCATCGTCGGGGTGCCTGCCTTCTGCAAATGTGATTCGGGACCCTCCGCGCGAATCGTCTGGCCAATCTGCAGTTCATTCAGACGCTCGATGACTAAAGGACCGACCACCATGGAAATGGCCAGTGCCGTGCAGGCAGCAAGAATGCCCCGCAGGGTCAGGTACTGGAACACGGCAAATCCCGAATCGAGCGCAAGCAATTGTTCGCTGAGCCACATCAACATGACGATGCCTCCCCAGGGGCCAGCAGCCATGCAACGGTCTGCTCTAAGCCGGCACCCCGTGACCCTTTCACCCAGATCGTGTGCTCATCAGGCAGCGCTGGAAAACCGGCCTGCAATGATGTCTGATCAGTGAAGTGGAGCGCCTCATGGCCAAACACCTCGGCCGCAGGGGCCGCTTCGTTGCCCACTGCGATCAACTGGTCTAGGCCCGCCTCACTCGCATATCGACCGACTTCACGATGCAATGCGTCGCTGGCAGCCCCAAGCTCCAGCATCGGTCCGAGTAACAACAGGCGGTACCCTGATTCTCTGGCCAGCACATCAATCGCCGCCTTCACCGCCGCCGGATTCGCGTTGTAACTGTCATCGACTACCCGGCCGCCAGCTGGCCGGTGGGATAACGTGCCGCGGCCTGCCATCGGCAACACTGCCTCGAGTCCCTTCACTGCGGTCTCTGGCACGACACCCAATTCGACCGCAACAGCGATTGCCGCCAGCGCATTCATGACGTGCTGGTCTCCTGCGAGCTTCAGTTTTACAAGGACAGATAGCGCCGGTCCCTCCAATAGGAACTCGGTCCCCTCTATACCTTTATGCAGGATCTGAACCGCTCGGTAGTCGGCTGCTTCTGACAGGCCAAATGTGACCTGCCTTGCTCGTCGGGCTTGCTGCCGCCAGTGCGGTAACCACTGCTGGTCAGCATTCATGATGGCGACACCGACCTCAGCCAAACTCTGAAAGATCTCACCTTTGGTCGCAGCAATAGCGTCGATACTGTCGTAGTAAGCGAGGTGGGCAGCTGAGGCATTCAGACATACCGCCACATCAGGTCTCGCCAGCTCACAGAGATACGCAATATCGCCAGGTCGGCCCGCACCCATCTCGATAACACCGAACCGATGCGACGGGGTCAATCCGGCGAGCGTCATTGGCACACCCAGCTCATTGTTCTGATTACCCAGAGTGGCGTGCACTGCCCCCTCTGGCGCCAGGGCCGCAGCGATAAGGTTTTTTGTGGTGGTTTTGCCTGCACTGCCGGTTATCGCAACAATGTCTCCCGCGAATGCCTGACGCTTCAAATAACCAAAACGTCCAGAAGCGCGGGTAACATCGGCTACGACCAACTGGGGCAACACCCCTTCCAGCTTGCGCTCAGTCAGCAGTGCAGCGGCGCCCCGCGCCATCGCCTGAGGCGCAAAGTCATGCCCGTCTAAGTGCTGTCCACAAATCGCGGCAAACAAATCGCCGGCCTCGACCTGACGACTGTCCACCACCAGACTCTGAAGCGGAACAGACTCTCCGATCAGTTTCCCGCCGGTTGCCTCGGCCAGCGCCTGTAGTGCAATGGCCGTCATCAGGCGGCCCGCCTCAGTTCAAGCTGTTCCGCGGCGCACTCGACATCATTGAAAGGCAGTCGAACGCCATCGACTTCCTGATAGGTTTCATGCCCTTTGCCTGCAATGAGCACGGTATCGCCCACATTTGCCTCGGAGACCGCGAACGCAATCGCGGCAGCGCGGTCGGCTTCAATCACGGGCGAACCGGCCTCACAGCCACATAGAATGTCGCGAATGATTGCCTCGGGCGCCTCGGACCGGGGATTGTCGCTGGTCACGACGACATGATCGGCAAATCGACAGGCAACCGCGCCCATTTCGGCTCGCTTGCCACGGTCACGGTCGCCGCCACAACCAAACAATACCCATATCTGGCCGCCGTTTCGTGCCTCGGCGAGAGCGCGAATGGCACGCTCAAGCGCATCGGGGGTGTGGGCGTAGTCGATGATTACCCTGATATCAGCGTCGGCACCAATAGACTGCAAGCGACCCAGAACGGGGCGCACCGCTTCCGCTGCGCCAAGGGCCTCAGCAAACGGCACGCCCAAAGAGAGCACCGCGGTCAGCGACGCGACCATGTTAAAGGCATTGAATTGACCCGATAAAGGGGTCTGGAGACTGCCCTCACCCCATGGGGTTCGCAGGCTAATGGTGAGCGGAGCAGTTTGACTGATCTCAAACTGTACCGCCGCTGAGACGTTGTGATCAGAGACACCGAAGCTGTCCGAGCGCCAGACATCGCGATGCTCGGCAACCGCTGTATCGTCGGCATTATAAATACGAGTAGCCGGCGCGAAGTCTCGAAAGAGTCGGAGCTTTGCGCCGCAGTATTCGGCCATGGAATGGTGGTAGTCGAGATGATCCCGCGACAAATTGGTGAATACCCCGACATCAATCTCGAGTCCATCCAAACGCCCTTGATCCAGCGCATGACTCGACGCCTCCATCGTTACACACTCCACCCCGTCCTCGCGCCAGCGGTGTAGCTGTCGATGAAGACCGAGACAATCCGGCGTGGTATTTCGAGTCTCAATAGGTTGCTGATCCAACCGCATACCCAGCGTGCCGATGGACCCTGTCTTCTTGCCCGCCAAGCGCAACATCTGCGCCGCCAGATCGACCACCGAGGTCTTTCCGTTTGTACCGGTGACCACGATCACATTGAGGTCACTGGAGGGCGAGGAATAAAAACGATTCGCCAAGCTGCCCAGTTGAGATTTCAGATTCCTAATCGGTACGATTCGCGCATCCCCGGAACCCACCTGCTCGCCGGGCTCGGCCAGCACGGCGACTGCGCCTTTCGCTAGTGCTGGCGCGATGAACTCACGGCCATCCTGCTCCGATCCGGGCACTGCGACAAAAACATCCCCCGACCTCACCTCGCGACTGTCGAGGGTGAGATTGGCAGCCACCACATCGGGCACCCCGGGATCCTGCAGTAAGGCGCGCAGGCTCATGCTCACCGCCCACCCCCTGAGGTAGCCAGCAGCGCTCCCATCTCAGATTGCTCGGGTTGGGCATTCCGTATTCGCAAGACTTCTTCTGTAATGCGGGAATAGACCGGAGCAGCGGCTAATCCCCCGCCATAGTGATCGCCACGAGGCTGATCGATGAGGATTGCGGTGACATACCGTGGCGCACTCATCGGCGCAATACCGACAAACAAGGCGACATACTGATCGTCGAGATAGCCGCCCTCGCCCACCTTATGAACCGTTCCGGTTTTGCCGCCAACGGAAAAACCGGGCACCCGAGCGAGAGTGGCCGTTCCACCGGGACCCGTCACGCGATCAAGCACCTCAAGCACCGCCGTGGCGATATCAGCGTCGATCACCTGCTTTCCGGGAGGAAGGTTGTCCAGATCCTGCTTTAGCAGTGTGAGGGGGCGTCTCACTCCTCCATTCGCCAATACGGCATAAGCGCGTGCCAACTGAATAGGCGTGGCAGTCAGACCATAACCAAAGGCCAACGTGACTTTTTCGATCTCGCTCCAGTGTGTGAGCGCCGGCAGCCTGCCGGCGCGCTCGCCGGGGAAACCCGTTCCCGTAGATTCTCCTAAACCAAAGCGGTACAGCACATCCAGAATAGCTTCATGCCCAACCGTCTGAGCCATCTTGGTGACCCCAACCTGGCTGGACTTCTCGATAATCTTCGAAACCGAGATCTCGCCATAGTTGCGCGGATCGTGCAGCACCTTCGCGCCGACGCGAATTCTTCCCGGAGCGGTATCCACCAAACTGTCAATGTGGAATTGCCGACTTTCCAGTGCCGCAACCAGTGTCAGCGTTTTCACCGTCGAACCGGGCTCGTAGGCGTCGGTAAGCGCACGGTTGCGCGCGCTGCTGAAATCCAGCGCTTCGCGGCTGTTAGGATTGAAGACGGGGTAATTACTGACAGCCAATACCTCGCCAGTCCAGGCATCAAGGGTCACTGCGGAACCGGCGGCCGCCCCGGTCTCGCGCATCGCCCTTTGAAGCTCACGATGCTGGGCATATTGCAGGCGCAGATCGAGACTTAGAGCAAGGGCCTTGCCCGGGCGGGGCTCCTCGATCAAGCCGAAATCTCGGACCGCATCTCCGTGCAGATCCTTGATAAACCGCTTCTTGCCAGGTATCCCGCGCAGCCACTCTTCGAATGCCAGCTCAACGCCGGCAATGCCATGGCCGTCCACATTAGTCAGACCCAGAACCTGCGCTGTGACCTCTCCTGCAGGGTAGTAACGACGATACTCACGCTCTCCCCGCACACCCGCGAAACCCTCACGTAGCACACGCCTGGCGAAATCAGGGGTTTGATGTCGCGCAAGGTACATAAACTGCTTGTCGCCATAGAAATTCAGTTTGTCTTGCAGGGCAGATGCATCAAGCGACAGTAGTGTTGCCAGATCATTCAGGCGCAGGCTGTCCTTAAGTTGCTGCGGGTTAGCCCACAGGGAGACAACCGGGGAGCTGACCGCAAGCGGGGTGCCATTACGGTCCTCAATGAGTCCCCGATATACCGGGATTTCGGCCGTGCGCACGGTGCGCAACGCCCCTTGTTCTCTCAAAAAGACGGCACCCTGACCGCCGTCAGTGATTTGCAGGAGGATTAACCGGCCCATTAGCGCAGCGGCCAGTGCGACGAGTGCGACGCAAATGACGATAAATCGCCATCGGGGGAGCGCGGAGGGCTGATGTTTGCGCTTCACTCTGAGATCACCTGTGACAAACTCAGATCAGGCGCCTGCATAGACAGTGATTCTGAAGCAATCTGGCTGATACGATGAGGCGCAGCCCAAGTGTTGATCTCTAGCAGGAGCCGGGTGTATTGCTCTTGAAGCTGCCAGCGCTGAAGCTCGAGATCCTGCAGACGCGCATAGCCTTCTCGCGCGTGATGTGTGCTTGCCACCACACCCAGAGCGGACGCGACTAGCGCCACTCCTAACAATGCAATCAGCCCGGTGGGCGATAGCGGAAGCCGGTTCATGACAGGCGCTCCGCGACGCGCATGATCGCTGAACGCGCGCGCGGGTTTTCCGCAACCTCTGACGCGGATGGGATAACGGCCTTGCCGATTTGCCTCAGGGATCCGCGTTGCGCTTCATATTGAATTGGCACCCCGGGCGGAATGCGCTCTCCACGCACCGCTTCGCGGATAAACCGCTTAACGATACGGTCCTCTAAAGAGTGAAAGCTGATGACCACCAATCGACCGCCAGGCGCCAGGGCCAACACAGCAGACTCGAGCACTTCCCGCAAAGCATCGAGCTCCCCGTTCACATACAGACGAATCGCCTGAAAGCTTCGCGTCGCAGGATGTTTGTGATGCTCCCACTTTGGATTCGCCTCGCTGACAATCTCGGCCAATCGAGCGGTCCGCTCTATCGGCGCAATCGCTCGCTCTCTGACGATCGCGGCGGCAATCCGGCGGGAGAATCGCTCCTCACCGAACTCCCGCAGCACGCCGGCAAGCTCTACCTCGCTTACCTGAGCGAGCCAGCTGGCAGCCGACTGACCGGCATCGGGATTCATCCGCATGTCTAGCGGACCGTCGTGCGAAAAACTGAAACCTCTGGCGGGGTTATCGAGCTGCGGCGACGAGACACCCAAATCCAGCAGCACACCTTGCAACGTGCCGGGCGCAACGCACTCGGCCAGCGCGCGAAAATTGACCGCAGAGAATTGAAATCGAGGATCCTTCTCAATCAATTGCTTGGCCGCAGGCGCCGCAGTGGGATCCTGATCCAGCGCAAGCAGAGCACCCTGGGGCGACAGTGCATCGAGGATACGGGCGCTGTGACCGCCCCGACCAAACGTGCCATCCACGTACGTGCCATCCGCAGATACCATCAACGCTGCAATCGCCTCCTCAAGCAGAACCGGTTGATGTCCCCGGTCCATCAAAGATTGAGCTGCATCAGCTCCGTCGGGAGCTCTCCAGTCGGATCAGGTGATAACGCTGCCGCACACTCCTGCTGCCACAAGTCCTCTGACCACAACTCCAGTTTGTTGCCTTGCCCTACCAATACCGCTCGCTTTTCCAATTGCGCGTATTCGCGCAAAGCCGGCGGCACCAGTACTCGGCCACTGCCATCGAGTTGCAGGTCGCTGGCATAACCCAGAACGAGTCGCTGAAAACGCTTCACCGCAGGGTTGAGTGCAGGGAGCGCCTGAACATCGCGTTCGATGCGCTCCCATTCCGGGAGGGGATACAGCGCCAAACAAGCCGTCTGGGTATCGACCGTCAGGACGATGTGGCCTTCGCTCAACACAGACAGCAGCTCACGCTGGCGCGAGGGCACCGCCATGCGGCCCTTGGCATCCAGATTGATATGTTGCACCCCACGAAACATCACGCTACGCCCACTGACTGCCGCTTAATTCCACAAAATGGGCAAGTAACCCACTTTGCACCACATTTTCCCACTATACGCGCGAGCCACCGCAGGGGTCAACGCATGAATCCGAAAAAAACGTGGCTTATCAGTGTGTTAGAAGATCAAACAAGGGGGTGGCATTGTCGAAAATAGCGCGCGGAAACCCACCTTAAAACAGGTTTTTAACCTCTCTTGCGAGGTTTAGCCTTACTTATTATAACTAAATAGTCTTTTTTATTATTTTTTAGCGTTAATTATTCTAATAATGATGACAGTGACCACTCAGGGTGCTGACGGCAGGTCGGACACCACCGCCGAATTGAGGTCGTCTAAAAGCAAAAGGATGCCCCCCTGACGGGGGGCATAGCGAGTCGGTCGATAAGCCGGGTTCTGTCATGGACGATCATTCATCTGCGACGAACGTCACCGTTCGCCTGAAGCGACCTACCCGAATCCGCCGAGGGTCACGGCATCAGATTCCTATTTGGTCTTGCTCCGAGCGGGGTTTACCATCGCCACGGTTGTTACCAACCGCGCGGTGCGCTCTTACCGCACCTTTTCACCCTTACCTGCGAACAGGCGGTTTCCTTTCTGCTGCACTTTCCGTGGACTCACGCCCCCCAGGCGTTACCTGGCGCTCTGACCCGTTGGAGCCCGGACTTTCCTCTGCCGCAAAGCGACAGCGATCGCCTAACCAACTCGGGGGCGAGCCTACCGGCATCAATCTATCCCTGCAAGCTCAAGTGTCCCCGCGTTGATCTAGCAACCACTGGTATAAATCTCTTGCAGGCAACCCCACCACTTCTGCCACGACTGCTGCGGCGCGCCGTGGCGGCAGCTCCTCAGCCAGTCTCTCTAGCCAAACCCATGTCTCGGGAGCAATATCGGCATCAGCTCGAGCAAATCCCTCTACCAGAACGACAACTTCGCCCCGCTGCTGATTAACATCGGCACGAACAAACTCGCAGAGACCTGACAATCGATCGCGGCGAAGCGTTTCGTGGGTCTTGGTGAGCTCCCGGCAAAGCGCCGCCTCGCGATTACCCAGCACGGCACACATGGCCTCCAGTGACGATATCAGCCTCCGCGGCGACTCAAAAAAGATCAGCGTCGCCTCGATGGCTCTGATTGCCTTGAGGCGATTGGTCCGCTGACCTGCCTTGGCTGGCAAAAAGCCCTCGAAATAAAAATGGTCTGTGGGCAACCCCGCCACACTGAGGGCGGCAATAGTCGCGCTGACACCGGGAATTGGCACCACCAAAATGTGCTCTGCGTAACACGCCTCTACCAATTTGTAACCGGGATCAGAGACCAACGGCGTCCCCGCATCAGAGATCAGAGCGATCGATTCGCCAGACCGCAACCGACGCAACAACTTCTCCACATCGGCTGCATCACTGTGATCGTGATAGCTCACCAACGGCGTACGAATATCAAGATGTTGCATTAACTTGACCGAGTGCCGGGTATCTTCGGCGGCGATCAGGTCAACTTCTCTCAAGATCTCGATTGCTCTCACGGTAATGTCGCCCAAATGGCCGATAGGTGTCGCAACAACGTAGAGGCAAGCTGGCACTGGTGTCACTCCGTTTGGGGCTATCACGGTCTGGTTACAGCTATACTGCCGTGATGAAGCCCATTGGTCACCCTCTGCGAGCCCCCTGTCCACTCTTTTTAAGGGCCGCGGCCGTTCAACATTTTTTCGTGACACTCGCCGCGCTGGCAGTGCTCGCTGGCTGTGCAGGCTCGGGTACGGTGTCCAAAAGCAGCGCGCCCCTCGTCATAGCAGACGAAACCTTGCCCCTCCCCATAGAAGGTGAGCGGCTCGACATGCGCGCGATCAAACGGGTAACGCTCCTCGCCAAATCGGAATCTCTGCTGGTCGCGCGCCACGAGCGCAACCAGCTACTGTTCGCAGATATCGATGCCTCAACGCTCGCAGCCATTGACAGTCAGCTCGCATGGTTTTCCGGCGACGTGACATTAGCAGAGCAACTGCTCGAAAAACTTGCACGAGATAACACCGCCGCCCTCGATTTTGTTTTGTCCGAGCAGGAACAACGGTCAGCGCTGGCAGGTGACTGGCTCGCGGCCGCAAAACATCTGTTTCATCTATCCCGCCGAGGAAATGCCGGCCGTAAAGGCGATGCTGTGAGCGATCAGCTGTTTGCTTACCTACTGCGGCTCGACAGCGTAATGCTCCAAGAGCAGCTGACAAACGCCGAAAACCCAGATTGGCGCCGATGGTTAGAGATGCAGGTGGCCTATCGGCAGGGGCTGGAGGCATTTAGCGCCTGGCAGCAGCAGACAAACGCCCTACCGCAATCCCCTGCGATCCCGAGACATTTGACGCAGTGGACAAAGCCTCGTGATCTTGACCGGATTACGTTACTGCTGCCGCTGGAGGGCACATTAGCCGCCGCGGGTGAGGCCGTCCTGTCGGGTGCGATGGCTCAGCTTTACACCCTATTTCCCGACCCTCGCAGCCGGCCCGCCTTGAGTGCCATGGATTCGACACGCGCTGACGATGTCAGCACCGCGTATCGGCAAGCTACCGAGGACGGAGCCGATCTTGTTATCGGACCATTGACCAAAACGGAGGTCACCAGACTGAGGCAACTTGCCCAGCGACCTGTCCCGGTAATCGCCCTAAACCAATCCGATGACCAACCCGCTCGGCCAGCTCAAGACTGGCTCAGTCTCAGTCTCGCGCCAGAGGATGAGGCTCGCCAGATCGCAGATATCGCCTTTGGTCGGGCCTGCAGAAACGCCATTGTGATCGCCGCTGACAGTCACCGGGGCTTGCGGCTGTTAACAGCATTCGAGCAGCGCTGGACAAACCGTGGCGGCAAACTGCGGGGACGGCTGCTGGTGGATGACCCGGCGGAGACTAATGAGGCGATGGGTAAATTGCTGGGATCAGGATCCAGTGATCAAAGAATTCGATCCATCGAGCGGGCATTCGATCTGCCAGTAGATGCCCGAGGCCGCGGCCGCACTGATTTCGAGTGTATTTTTATGCTCGCACCAGATCCGGCAACCGCACGAACCTGGCGGCCGCTGCTGGTCTTCCACATGTCGGGGGACGTGCCCGTCTACGCCACTTCCGCGATTAACGACGGTGAAGACGACACCCGCAACCGCGACCTCAATGGCGTGATGTTTGTGGAGACGCCTGCGATGCTGCCGCCTCATACAGGCAGCCGACTGACACGACTCAGGGCGCTGGGCCAAGATGCCATAACGCTAGCGCTGCATTGGGAGCAGGCAGCCGCCACCGACGATTGGATCATTCAGGGAGAAACTGGCTTGCTGCGCCGCAGAGAGAATGGATCCGTCGAGCGAGCATTGAAATTAGCCACTTTTGATGGCTCCCAAATACGCTCAGGACCGCTACGCTGAAAGAGGATTGCCACTTCAGGAGACGCAGTGGGCGGCGCCGGCCAACATTGGGAAAATCTGGCAGAGCAGTTTCTCGTTGACCAAGGACTCAAATTGATCACCCGAAATTTTTCGACAAAAGTCGGAGAGATTGATCTGATTATGCGCGATGAACAGCATGTGGCATTTGTGGAGGTCAGATACCGCAGCACTTCGCACTTTGGCGGCGCGCTCGACAGTATTACTGCTGGAAAGCGACGCAAGTTGATGCGCTGCGCCAAGGTTTTTTTGTCACGGCACCGGAACTGGGCTGGATACCCTTGCCGCTTCGATGTGATCGCTTATGATGCGTGTAATAGCAACAGCGAGCCGCGATGGGTTCGCGCTGCCTTTGAATAACGACTTTTGGTGACCCACAGCGACGCTATCGTGGACTTCTACTCCCCTATTTCTGAATTTTTCCAACGCCATTTGGAAGCTACCAGCTTAGCGGTTGATGAACTAGTCGACGCGACAGGCGCCTCGGTAGACAAGGCTACAGGAGCGATTCTCAACGAGCATAAGCTCTTCAGCATCGGGCTTGGGGCAGACTGCGCCGGCGCCACCGCGCTTGCCAGTCTGCTCCACCGCGGAGTACTGAGGGAACGTCCGGGCCTGCCCGTTGTCGAACTGGCCGAGCATCATATTGAATCCGTTGAGACCGGTGTAAACTGGGCGAGCCAACAAATTCAGGCACTCGGACAGCCGGGAGATGTCGGTTTCGTTTTTGCTGCGCTACTGGGTGAACCCGAAATACAGCGCCTCGCCAGCGCCGCCGAACACCGCCAGATGACGCTTGTCTGGATCGGCAATCGCGGACCCGGTTTGAGTATCAGCCTCAATAGCGAGAGTATTGAGACCAGGCTGACGCTGAACAATACTCTTGCGGTCTGTCTCGCAAGACTGATCGATACCCATACCTTTGGGCCAATGGAGGGCTGAGTCATGCTGAAATTGAAAACGTTACTCCCAGTCGCAGCTTTATCTGCGCTACTGAGCGGTTGCGGGGCCATTATGTCGAGCGCGGGAGCCGGACCAATTGAAGACGACCCGGGTGAGCGCACCTTGGGTCAGCAGATGACCGACGAAAGCATCGAGACCAAGGCCAAGGTGAATATCAATGCCGCTGACGATGGATACGACGACGCTCACCTCAGCATTGTTTCCTACAATGGTTTCGTATTGGTGGCCGGGCAAGTGCCATCGGAAGCACTTAAAGCATTAGCGACCGATGTCGTGCGCGAGATTGAAGACGTCCGCAGAATTTACAATGAATTGGAAGTGGGCCCCGAGACCAGCGCAGGAACGCGCTCTAGTGACACCTGGATCACTACTCAGGTGAAATCAAAACTGCTCGCGAGTTCCGATACGCCGGGCACTCGAGTCAAAGTCGTGACCGAGAACAGTGTTGTCTATCTCATGGGCTTGCTGACAGCGCTGGAAGGCGACCGTGTCGCGCTGGAAGCAGCAGAAGTCAGCGGTGCGGAGCGGGTGGTGAAGCTGTTCGAGATTATCGAGGCGCCCGCTATTTAACAACCTTTAGGCTGGGGCGAGTACGACCACTGGGGGGCTCCGGCGGATCCTCAGGCTCCTCGGGGGCATCAAACACCATGCCCTGTCCATTCTCGCGCGCGTAGATGCCGAGAATCGCCTTGATGGGGACGACGATGTCTGTCGCAATGCCACCAAAACGACCATTAAACAAAATGAGCTCATTCCCCATCTCTAAGCCCACCACCGCACTCGCCGAAATATTCAGCACAATCTGTCCGTCGGTGACATAGGCTTGAGGCACGTCGACCCCTTCCTGATTAACGTCCACCAACAGATGAGGGGTGCAGTCATTATCCGCGATCCACTCATAAATCGCGCGGATGATATAAGGGCGACTTGAGTTCAATGGGGAGCGGCGACCCTAGGGACGCATCTCTCGCTCTTGAATCGAGAGGCTTTCCTGAAACGCCTCACGATTAAACAGGCGGTCCATGTAGTCAAATAGCGGCTTCGACTGTTTACTTGGCCGAATATCGACGCCAAGCGAGGGCAAACGCCACAGGATGGGTGCCACACAGCAGTCCACCAAAGAAAACTCCTCACTCATGAAAAAAGGCTTCTCGGCGAATATGGGCGCGACTGCGACCAGGCTCTCCTTCAACTCTTTGGCTGACTTTTTGACCACGTTGTCACTGCGCGAGGATTGGATGGCATCCACTAGGGCCGCCCAGTCTTTCTCTATGCGGTAGACAAAGAGACGACTTTCGGCGCGTGCTACGGGATATACGGGCAATAGCGGCGGATGAGGGAAACGCTCGTCAAGATACTCCATCATCACCTTGGATTCATACAACACCAGCTCACGATCCACCAAAGTGGGCATCGTATTGTAGGGATTCAGGTCCCCAAGCTCGGCTGGGATAGCACCGTTGTCCGATTCGACCAATTCAACGGTCACGCCTTTTTCAGCGAGCACGAGTCTGACGCGATGGCTGTAATGGCTGGAGTTATCGGAAAATAAGGTCATAGAGGATCGCTTGGACACGATCCCGGAGGCATCATCTGACATACTAATTCAACTGACTATAGGGTGGCGAAGTGTATCATTCAAACGGGGCACAGGGTGCCCCCCTAGAGGCGTTACCGGGTTTTCAGTGAACGTCTTTCCAGTACTCCCGGTTGAGTAACCAGGCAAAAATGAAGAAGACCACAAGAAATAGCAGTACATAAGTACCGATGCGCAAACGGTCTGCCTTGTAGGGCTCCGCCGTGTAGGCCAAAAAGTTCACGAGGTCATACATGGCGCCATCGAACTGCCCCACCGACATGACGCCCGCAGCCGATACGGCTATTTGCTTGCACTCCTCAGCTCTAGCTGGCGCATTGCCTGCTTCGTCGTAACACGCGGGTAAACCCTGAAGCTCCATCAAGACGTGCGGCATGCCAACATTGGGATACACGCGATTATTCACACCGTAAGGGCGCAAGTCATCCTGATAGAAGGCCCGCAAATAGGTATACAACCATTCTGGCTGTCTCGCCCGGGAAATCAGAGTCAGGTCAGGCGGAGTCGCGCCAAACCAAACCTTGGCATCGCCTTTATCCATGCTGTTGGACATCAGGGAGCCCAGCTTAATGTCAGGATCGAACACCAGATTAGCTTTATACAGATCTTCGGGAATGCCAAGGTCGCGGGCCACACGATTATGCCGCGAATACTGCAATGAGTGGCACCCCATACAGTAGCTGGCATAAAGCGCTGCTCCGCGCTGCAAAGAGGGCTGATCAGTGGGATCGGCTTCAAATGCATCGCAGGGAATCGTCCCGCAATCATAGGCGGACTCTGCCCCCACGACTTTCAGTGGCAGGAACGCCAGCACGCCAATAATAGCGAGCGCTGCCGCGCTTTTCCAAAGTGGCATGCCGCCGTCCATGGTAACCCGCTCGGGCTCTGGCTTTGTACGATCCATTTGCGACCACCACGGCATCGCCAGGAAGAAAAGGAAGTAGAAGATCGTACAAATCTGGGCTAATACCGTGCGCTCGGGCGTAGGCGCCTTGACGCCCAGCACACCCAAAATGATAAATGAGGATACGAACAGGACCAGCATCACGCGATTGAGCCAGCCTCGGTAGCGCCATGAACGGACGGGGTTTCGATCCAACCAAGGCAAAGCGAAGGGCAGTACGACCGACGCAGCAAAGAAAACAAAACCCCAGAACTTGTCGGGGACGGCCCTCAGCACCGAATAATACGGCGTGAAGTACCAGACCGGGGCAATGTGTTCCGGCGTCTTTAAGCCATTTGCCTCTTCAAAGTTGGCAAACTCGAGGAAAAAGCCGCCCATCTCTGGGGCGAAGAACATCACGCCACAGAAGAAAAACAGGAATACGGCAATGCCCTGCACGTCATGCACCGAGTAATAAGGATGGAACTTAATACCATCGAGCGGAACGCCGTCAGCGCCCTTATTTTTCTTAATTTCAACTCCATCAGGGTTGTTCGATCCGACCTCGTGGAGCGCCAGAATATGGAGCACCACCAGCGCGAGCAACACGATAGGCAGCGCGACAACATGAAGCGCAAAGAAACGATTCAACGTGATCCCGGACAGCAAGTAATCGCCGCGGATCCAGGTAACGATATCTGCCCCGACAACGGGTATGGCGCCGAACAGCGATATGATGACCTGCGCGCCCCAGTAAGACATTTGTCCCCATGGCAGCACGTAGCCGACAAAAGCCTCGGCCATTAGCACCACGAAGATCAACATGCCGAAGATCCAGATTAATTCGCGCGGCTTTTTGTAAGAGCCGTACATCAGCGCACGGAACATATGCAGATAGACCACGATGAAGAACGCCGAGGCTCCGGTAGAGTGCATGTAGCGCAGCATCCAGCCGTAATCTACGTCTCGCATGATGTATTCCACCGAAGCGAACGCCTCTTCGGCAGAGGGGGTGTAGTTCATAGTGAGCCAAATACCGGTGAGCAGCTGATTCACCAGCACCAGAAGCGAGAACACACCAAAGAAATACCAGAGGTTAAAATTCTTGGGCGCGTAGTACTCGCCCATATGAGTGTTCCAGGTTCGCGTCAGCGGCAGCCGCGCGTCAATCCAGGACATCAGACCGGTCAGTGCTTTTTCCATCACGCAGCCTCCGCGTCAACGCCAATCACCAGCACGTTGTCACTCTCGTATGAATAAGGGGGAACTTCGAGGTTATCGGATGCCGGAACGCCTTTATATACGCGCCCAGCAAGATCGAATTTGGAGCCGTGGCACGGACAGAAGAACCCGCCCAACCATTCGTCGCCACCCATGTCGGCTGCGCCCACCTCCGGTCGAAACTTCGGTGCACATCCCAAGTGCGTGCAGAGTCCCACGATCACCAAAAATTCATCGTTAATCGCCCTGCCTTCACCCGCGATGTAGTTGGGTTGTGCCGAAGCGGCAGACTGAGGGTCCTTCAGGTCTTCATTGAGTGTCACCAGACCGGCAACTTGTTCCGGCGTGCGCCGCAAAACATAAACGGGTTTGCCGCGCCATTCGATAACGACCATCTGCCCCGGGTCTAACGCTACCGATGTCTGCTCGGACCGGCGCTCCGGCTGCTTTGGCCTTTTCTGAGGGGTTCCAAGAACCCAAAAAGGGTACCGCGACGCCTGCCACACCGCCCACACCCACCGCCGACGTCGCAGCGGTCAAGAATCGTCTGCGTGTCTGACCGTCATCGGCCGTCGAGTCGTGGGATTCAGTTGTATCGGTCATGTTTGAGCGCCTCCGCGTTTAGCGTGCCATCTTCCAAAATAAGCCCCCCGCCGCGAGGCGGTAAAGGCGTTATTGATTGGCCTTGATGAACAAGATGGTTTTCTGCGCGCGAAGTGTAATGGTCACGCCGGCCACCAGCAAGTTGAAATACGCTGGCAGTCGCGAGCGGGATCATCTCAACGGGGGACTCACGGTCATTTATGAGACGCGAGGGTCTATACCAATGCAACTCCCGCGACGATCATCGAGAGGCCGGCAATGGCCCGCCAGTCAAGAGATTGATGGAGCAACACGTAACCGAAAAAGTTGATCAAAAAGATGCCCAGCCCGGACCAAGTCGCATAAACCACTGCGATGGGCAGTGTATTCAGGGCAAAAGTGGGACAGTAAAAAGACGCGGCGTACCCGCCGATCAGCGAAAAAGTGCGGGTCGGCCGGTAAAGTTTTGGCTGGCAGGGAGCAGCATTGTCCCTGCTACCTCCAGCGCCACCGCTATGAGCAGATACCCATATTGCACAACGAGCCCCCCGATAGTGTTCCGATAAGCCCCTTCTGCGCTGTGCGCCGGGCCACGCCTCGGACCAGCCCCCTTCCACGTAACGGTCCAAAAAAAAGACCCGCATCAGCGGGCCTTTTTGAATCGATGTCGTGATCAGCGCTTGGAGAACTGCGGACGACGACGCGCCTTCCGGAGACCCACTTTCTTGCGTTCCACCTCTCGGGCGTCGCGCGTCACATAACCGGCTGCTCGCAGCGCACCACGCAGACTTTCATCGTAGTCGAGTAATGCGCGGGTCAGACCATGACGAATGGCACCGGCCTGTCCAAAGCTGCCTCCGCCGGTCACCGTCACATTGGCGTCGAAGTTGCCAGCATTCTCGGTGAGCTCCAGTGGCTGGCGAACAATCATACGCGCCACTTCGCGGCCAAAGTACTCGTCAATGGGACGGCCATTAACCGTGATATTACCGCTACCGTTGCGCAGAAAGACGCGTGCGGTTGAGGTCTTGCGACGACCCGTTCCGTAATATTGTGCAGTTGCCATCAGGACCTCCTCAGATCGTCAGCGGCTGCGGCTGTTGTGCCGCATGCGGGTGCGCAGGCCCCGCGTAGACCTTGAGCTTCTTCAGCATGGCACGCCCCAACGGGTTGCGAGGCATCATGCCTTTGACCGCACGCTGTATGACACGCTCTGGTGCGCGCTCGATCAATTGCTCAAAACTGGCAGACCGAATACCGCCGGGAAAGCCGGTGTGGTGATAGTACATTTTGTCGGTCTGCTTGGCGCCGGTCACGCGCACCCGCTCGCAGTTAACCACGACAATGTAGTCGCCCATATCCATGTGAGGCGTATATTCGGGCTTGTGCTTGCCCCGCAGCCGATGGGCGATTTCGGTGGCGAGCCGACCGAGCGTCAGGTTCTCAGCATCGACGACAAACCAGTCGTGGTGAACGTCTTCTGCCTTGGCGCTAAATGTTTTCATGACCAATGCCCTAAGGGCGATCTAAAAGGAGCGCGGATGTTACTGGACTGCCTGAGGCCTTTCAACCGTTATTTTGCCCTGTCCGCACTAGGGGCGGTGCTCTGCGCGGAGATACTCCTGCGTGCGCATTTCCTGCAGACGCGACACCGTTCGGTCAAATTCAAACGCTAGGCGAGAGCCCTCGTAAAGCGCCTCGGGCGGTGTTGTCGCAGTCGTGATCAATTTGACGCTGCGATCGTAGAATTCATCCACCAAGTTGATAAATCGCCGCGCCGCATTCTCGTTATCGCGCCCCAGCTGAGGAATCTGCTCAATCAATACCGTATGGTATTCGCGCGCTATCTCGACATAATCCGCCGCACTTCGCGCCTCCTCGCACAGCGTGCCAAAACTGAACCAGGCCACGCCGGGGGCATCGGCGATCAGCGTCATCTGCCTCTGATTGACCTCAATTGAAGTGGGTGCGTCAGCGGCCCGCCCCGTCAACGAGGTGAAGTATTCTGTCAGCGCATCACTCGCCGCGCTATCGTGGGGCACGTGCCAGAGGTCGGCGCGCTGCAGGGTTCTGAATCGGTAATCCGTGGCGGAATCGAGATGGGAGACCGCCAGGTGTTGCTCCAGAAGCGCAATCGCGGGCAGAAAGCGGCTGCGCTGCAGCCCATCGCGGTAGAGATCCTTCGGGGGAAGGTTAGAGGTTGCGACCAACGTGACGCCCCGCCTGAACAAAGCCTCAATCAACCCGGCTAGGATCATTGCGTCACCGATGTCGCTCACGAAAAACTCATCGAAACATAGCACTACCGCGTCGTCTGCAATATCCTGGGCAACCACTTCAAGCGGGTTTTTGGCACCGCTGTGGCGGGTGAGCGCAGCGTGGACGCGCTGCATGAACCGATGAAAATGCACCCGAAGCTTGCGCTCAATAGGCAAACTGTCGAAAAACGTATCAACGAGGTGCGTCTTACCTCGGCCAACCCCTCCCCAAAGGTAGAGACCGCGCTCTGGCCCATCAGATCGACCCAAAATCCGCTGGGTTCGACTCCAAATGCTGTTCTGACGCGATAATCTGGCCAGCAGTCGCGCATGCAGGTCATCCAGCTGCTCAATCACACTCGCCTGAGCGGGATCCGCCAGTAAGGTCCCGGATTTCAAATCGTTGTGGTAACGCTGGAGTGGAGACAAAACGTCCGTCATAGATCTGTGGCGCATATATAACGGCGCGCAGGGTAACACGGACTGGCCGCTTCGCCGCGGGGTTGCCGATCGACGAAGATTCACGATTCAGACGCATACGGGCGGGCGCTCGCAGCTTTACCATGCCAACCCGCGCCAAACAGGCGACTCCCCTCCCCGCTTCGAGTACACTTCACCTTGCACGCAGGGGATGTCCCGCGAAGGAGAGGGCCACAATAGCCATGTACTCAATGTCGAACCTCGTTATTGCGCTGCTCATCGGCGGCGGCATCGGTGGCGTCGCGGGTTGGTACCTGGCGATGACCTCCCGTGGGGACAATAAGCGCAAAGTTATTATGGACCTGGAAAGCCAGCTGGATCAGGCGAAGCAGGGGCGCGCAGATTTTGAAGCCGAGGTCTCAGAGCACTTTGCCCAAACGGCTGATCTACTCCACAAGCTGACCGATGACTATCGCGCTGTTTACACGCACCTCGCCAACGGAGCCGAGCAATTATGCGGTGACCGGGTGAGCATATCGGAAGCGGCCTTGACGGCATCCGCAGATGATACGGCCGATAAACCCCATTTGGTCGACATGGCACAGCCGCTGGACTACGCACCGAAAAAGCCCGACGAGCAGGGGCAACTGTCAGAAACTTTTGGGCTGGATAAATCCAATAGCTCTGCTGCCTGACCCGCTCAGACAGGATTAGCGATCTCGATAAACTCGTGGGTGCAACCCAGCGCATCGGCCGCCAGCGCCCCTACTGCCTGCACCCCATAGCGCTCTGTCGCATGATGGCCCGCTGCAATAAACGCAATGTTGCGCTCTCTGGCGATATGCACCGTTTGCTCTGAAACTTCGCCGGTAACATAGACGTCCGCTCCCGCATCTGCCGCCAGATCGATGTAACCCTGTCCCGCACCCGTGCACCAGACGATGGACTGCACGTTGCCGTCTCCCACTATTAGTGGCGCGCGGCTCAGGGATGCTTCGAGGCGGCCCGCCAGCGCTTGCAGGGCAATCGGCTGATCCAAAAAACCCTTAAACAAGGGCGTTGCAGCATGCTCGGGGTCCAGCGGCTCGGGCACCGGCACCCCCATCAGTCGCCCCAGAGTCGCGTTGTTGCCATATTCAGGATGGCAATCCAGAGGAAGGTGATACGCGAAGAGACTCATTTGGGCGGCAACCAAAGTGCGTAATCTCGCCGCTTTCATCCCAGTGAGTCGCGGATCCTCCCCACGCCAGAAATATCCATGGTGAACCAAAATGGCATCCGCACCCCTTTCGCGGGCAGCCTGAAGCAGTGCCTGACTGGCCGTTACGCCCGTCACCAAATGATGCACTTCCTCTTTGCCTTCTACCTGCAAACCATTAGGGCAGTAGTCCTCAAAGCGCGCTGGCGTCAACAGTGCGTCCAAAAATGCGTTAAGTTGCTGCCGCGTACAGGCCATCATCCATCCAGTTTCGCCATCAATCAGGGAAGAATAACCAGCGCACCATGATTTACAATGGTTGCAGGAGACCAATGTGAAACAAGATGTAATCGCTTTTATATGGCCGGCACTGGTCGGCGTTCTCGCGGCCGCGCTGATCCTCGACAAATGGGTGCTGGAGCCCGGTGAGGACCTGACGACTCCCGCCAATGGTAGCTACCGTGAGGCTGTCGCCCTCGCTACGCCCTCCGTTGTGAATATCTACACGGCGAAGTTGGTCGATGCGCGGAGCGATCCGCGTATTAATTCCCCCCTACAACGTCGCTTGTTCTCCAATCGGGGAAATCGCCAGCGCATTGAGCGCTCGTTGGGCTCTGGCGTCATTTTGAGCGGCGACGGACATATCGTCACGAATAACCATGTGATTGCAGGTGCCGACGCCATCCAGATTCTGCTGGCCGATGGGCGCTCTGCAAACGCTGCAGTGGTCGGCAGCGACCCCGAAACGGATCTCGCCATTCTGCGCATTGATCTGCCGGCATTAACCCCCATCGCGCTGGCAGATGCAGCCGATATTGCGGTCGGGGATGTGGTGCTGGCTATCGGCAATCCGTATGGTTTTGGTCACTCAGTATCGCAGGGTATTGTGTCGGGGGTCGGTCGCTTCGGCCTGCAACTCTCCACCTATGAGGGCTACATTCAGACAGATGCCACCATCCACTTGGGAAGCTCGGGCGGCGCACTGATCGATAATCAGGGCAGGCTGGTGGGGATCAATACCCTGATCTACACCGCAGGCGCCGAGCGCAGCGGGGAGACTCCCGGTATTGGAATCAACCTGGCGACGCCCAGCGAACTGGCTGCTTCGGTACTGGAAGATATCGTCAAATATGGCCGCGTCATTCGCGGGTGGCTAGGGGTGAGTGTCGAAGTGCTGCTGAGCGAGAGTCAGTCCGGCAGACCGGTTCAACAGCTTATCGTGACAGATCTCGCATCGGGCGGGCCTGCCGAACGCGCAGGCATTCAGCTGAATGACATTATTGTTGCGATGGATGGGGAGCCGGTCGTGGATGGCCGCGCTGCCATGCTCCAAATTGCGCAACTGCGACCAGGCCATCTACTGAGGGTAAATTTGGATCGCAAGGGCGCTCCTGTGGAACTTGAGGCCGTGGTGGGCACTCGCGCCAACGGCGGCTGACCTAGTCCGAGTCGCGCATCCTCTTTCTGGCACTCAGTCCGTGTGCCTCAAGCGCCTCGGCATCGGCCAGCAACGCTGCCACCTCGCCCAGGCTTTGGGCCCCTTCGGCCGAAATCTGAATCACACTGCTACGGCGCTGAAAATCATAAACCCCTAACGGTGAAGCAAATCGAGCAGAGCCCGCCGTTGGAAGTACGTGATTCGGGCCGGCACAGTAATCGCCAAGGGCCTCAGAGGACATTGCCCCCATAAAAATGGCGCCCGCCGCGCGGATGCCGTCGAGTAAATACTGAGGATTCGCCACCGCCAGCTCCAAGTGCTCGGGCGCCAGCTTATTGCTCAAATTTACCGCCGCCTCCAGATCAGGCACCTTGATCAAAGCACCCCGATTTTTGAGTGAAGCACTGACAATATCGCGTCGTGAGAGACCGGGTAATACTCGAGCGATACACTCGCCTACTGCGTTCAGATAATCCCCGTCGGGCGATATTAAGACAGCTTGCGCAAACTCATCGTGCTCTGCCTGCGCAAACAGGTCCATCGCCACCCACTCGGGATCAACCGAACCGTCGGCAATAATCAAAATTTCCGAGGGGCCGGCCACCATATCGATACCAACACGGCCAAATACCTGCCGCTTGGCCTCAGCGACATAGCGGTTTCCCGGGCCCACAATCTTGTCGACCCGGGGCAGGGTGTCGGTACCATATGCGAGTGCAGCGACCGCCTGCGCCCCGCCCACGGTATAAACCTCATCGACGCCGGCAAGCGCCGCGGCGGCTAGCACCACAGGATTGATATGACCCCGCGGCGCCGGTGCGACCATAACAATTTGAGCCACACCAGCGACCTTGGCGGGGATCACATTCATCAATACCGACGAGGGGTAACTGGCGCGCCCTCCAGGCACATAGACGCCCACACGGTCCAGTGCCGAAATACGCTGACCCAATAAGTTGCCCTCGCCATCTTCAAACTGCCAGCTGCTGGCCAGCTGACGTTCATGAAATACGCGGATACGCTCTGCCGCCCGCTCCAGCGCCGAACGCGCTTCGGCATCAATCCCCGTAACGGCCTCCTCGATGGCTTCGGCACTGACGCGCAAGGACGCTGCAGTGGGCGCATCGCGCTGATCCAGCTCATTGGTAAGCTGCAATAGCGCCGCATCCCCTTCGCTGGCCACCGACCTCAGAATTTGCGAGACCGTTTGTACCAGATCAGGATCGGCCTCGGCAGGACTGATCAGCAACCGCGCGAAGGCGGCTTCAAACTCAGGATCGGCCACATCAAGCCTGGTAATCAATACGTCCGTCATCAGGCGATTTCCGCTTTCACCACGTCTGCCAGTGCTTCGATCAAGGTCTGAACTGAAGCATGGCGTGTTCGCATGGAAGCTTTGTTCACGATCAGACGGGAGGAAATATCGGCAATTAATTCTCGAGGCGCCATACCGTTTTCTGCAAGCGTCTTACCCGTGTCGACAATATCAACGATTTCATCTGCCAAACCCATTAGAGGCGCCAGCTCCATAGAGCCGTAGAGCTTGATCAGGTCGGCATGCATCCCCTTTCGGGCGTAGTGAGCCCTGGCGACATTGAGGAATTTTGTGGCGACTCTCACTCGACGACGATCGTCTCCCATTGAGCTAGCAGACTCAGGCCCCGCAGTCATCAAGCGGCATCGGGCGATGCCCAAATCCAATGGCTCATAGATGCCCTCACCACCGGACTCCAGCAACATATCTTTGCCGGCAATGCCGACATCAGCCGCACCATGACGGACATAGGTTGGGACATCAGAGCCTCGCAAAATGACAAGGCTGATCTGAGGCACTGTCGTGGCGACAATCAGCTTGCGGCTGGCATCCAGATCCTCACACGGTTCGATCCCCACCGCGGCCAACAGGGGCAGTGTCTCTTTCAGAATCCGGCCCTTTGTGAGCGCGATAGTGATGTCATGTTGGAGTTTCATCGCTGTGTCATCCAAACCTTCAGGTCGATATACGACGGATGTCGGCACCCAAACATTGCAAGTTGCCCTCAATATTTTCGTATCCACGATCGATATGATAAATCCTATCGATCCGTGTCTCGCCCGATGCAACCAAGCCCGCGATAACCAGACTAGCCGACGCTCTGAGATCTGAGGCCATTACCGGCGCACCCTGCAAGCTCGGCCGACCAGTGATCTCTGCACTATCGCCGTCAATCAGAATCTCCGCGCCCATCCGCTTCATTTCGTGCGCCTGCATTAAGCGATTTTCAAATACGGTCTCGGTGACCCGGGAAGTCCCCTCGGCAATAGTATTGAGCGCTGTGAACTGAGCCTGCATATCGGTGGGAAAACCGGGATACGGCTCTGTGACGACGTCCACCGCCCGTGGTCGGTTGCCCTGCATATCAAGGGCTATCCAATCCTCACCTTCCGTTATGCACGCGCCGGTTTGTCTGAGCTTGTCACACACCACGCCCAGGATCTCGGGAACGATCCCCTCTATCTTGACCCTACCTCTCGTGGCCGCAGCCGCGACGAGATAAGTCCCTGCTTCTATACGATCTGGCATCACGCTGTAGGTGGCTCCCTGCAGCCCCGACACGCCATGAACCGTCAGCGTATCGGTGCCCTCGCCTGCTATTTGCGCGCCCATTGCCCTCAAGAATCCCACAAGATCAATAATCTCGGGCTCTCTCGCGACGTTGCGAAGCACGCTCGTACCCTGTGCCAACGAAGCAGCCATGACTGCATTTTCGGTCCCGCCCACTGTCACGGTATCAAAAGTGAAATCCACCCCGACCAAACCATCGGGTGCACGGGCCACGATATAGCCTTCCCGCACTTGGACGTCGGCACCCATCGCCTCCAACACACGAATGTGCAGGTCTACAGGACGACTACCGATCGCACATCCCCCGGGAAAAGACACCTCTGCCAGACCATAGCGGGCTAATAGCGGCCCTAAAACCAGAATCGATGCGCGCATGGTCTTAACGAGATCATAAGGGGCCTTAAACACCTGCACTGACCCACCCTCGACCACTACGGCTCCCTCTTTATTCCGCAGGACCCCTGCTCCAAGACTGGCCAGCAAGGTCATCATCGTGGTGATGTCTTTCAGTAGCGGCACGCGCTGCAACGCGCTCGATTCCCCGGTGAGCAGGGTCGCCGCCAAAATCGGCAGTGCCGCGTTTTTTGAGCCGGAGGCTCTCAGCGCACCATCAAGGCGAGTTCCACCATGAATAATCAGACTGTCCAAAGCCGATCTCGCTCAGGGAGTCCGGGCAGTAATGTTGACGGCGTGGAGAGTGCCATCGGCGATCAGAGATGCAAGCGGCGCATAAACTCGTTGCTGACAGGCTACGGGCCTGAGCCCCTCGAAATCAGCACTGATCACCGTGATATTCACATGCCCGCCATCAAGCGCCACAGCAATCTGTGCGCCTGGAAAGGCCTCCACCAGCAATTGGGTTACATCTTGCTCAGTCACGTGTCAGCTCCTCCGCTTGCTCGGAAATCGTTTCATTCCAACGCCCGATCACCTGATCGAGATCGCCCTCTGACTCCGTTGCGAGCGCGCTAAATTGATTGCGGTAGATTTCTCCGAGGTTAATGGTTTCGATAATCAAGTTTCGCAGGCGCCAGGAGCCGTCTTTGTATTGGCCCATCTGATAACGAATCGTATACACGCGCTCCGCTTCACCGTAGACCTGCTGCATCACAGAAGCGATGCGGGCACTCTGTGGAGAAGCTTCGACACCACTCACCTCCATTTTCGCTCCGCCAAAAGCCAGCAACCCCTTCGCATAACTCTGGATCAAACCCTCTCTCAGCGTGACCGCAAAATCATCGCGTTGGCGTTTCAGGTTGGCTCTTTCCGTCTTATCCATTGACCGGCCGCGACTGTAATAATCTCCCATGACAGCAGTGGCAAAACCCCGCCAATCAACCAACTCTGCCAGCGCACGGTCAATCTCACGGTAGTAGCGATCAGGGTCTTCATCAAAATAAATATTGGCTTCGGCCACGACCTGCATGACGTCAGCGGTCACATCACTGACCACCTCAGCAGGGCCTCGCTGGCCAGCCAGGGTCTGCTGGGGCTGTGCGTAGGCGCCTTGCACCAACGCTAAACCCAAAATCAAACTGGCCCAAAAACAAATGATCTCGCGGAACACAGCAAACTCCTCTTCACAACCATACCGCTTCTAAACCCGACATTCCCAAGCACATCAGGCACCCCTACCTGACCGGCAAGAATTGACTGGGTTAGACTGTCGAGCGCGCTGCCGCCAGCGATTCTCTTCACACGCGGCGCGCTTTAGCGTGCCATGATACCTGATCGGCGCATTGGTCACTCGCCCAGCTGACGGAAGAAATAGGGAAGAACATCGTGTTGTGGTACTCGGCAGTGATTGCAGGTGGCTTGGTCGCGTTAGTCTGGAGCGCAGACCGCTTCGTGGATGGCGCCTCTGCCATTGCCAAGCGAGCGGGACTGACCCCCATGCTGATTGGACTAACGATTGTCTCGGTCGGCACGTCAGCACCCGAAATTCTGATTTCTATCATGTCAGCACTGGCTGACTCGGGTGAGCTCGCAGTGGGGAATGCATTGGGCTCTAATATCGCTAATGTCGGGCTGGTCTTAGGGGTTACTCTATTGTTCAGCACTATTGCGCTCGGCCGCAGCACCACGATAGTCGACCTCCCGCTTTTAATGGCGGTCGTACTTCTAACTTGGTGGTTACTGTATGACCTTGAGCTGTCAAAAACAGACAGCTTCATATTGCTGGGGACACTGGGGTTGTTCTTCATTCGGGTCACCCAACATGCCCGACGCCCCGATCACAGCAGCGAGGCTCGCATCATCCCCACCCTGACCCTGCCAATGGCGTGGCTGTCCTTTTTGGCGGGGCTCGTCTTGTTGATCGCGGCCTCCCGGATACTGGTCTGGGCCGCCTCTCATATCGCCCTCGAACTGGGGGTATCCGAGCTGGTGATCGGTCTGACCATTGTGGCTGTGGGAACCAGCCTTCCCGAATTGGCCGCCTCTGTTATGAGTGCTTTGAAGGGCCATGCCGATATGGCAATAGGCGCCATCATGGGCTCCAATATGTTTAATATCCTGCTGGTGCTTGCGATTCCTGGCTTATGGGGCAGCCTCAAACTGCCCGCTGAGGTGGTTAACCGAGACATGGTGGCGGTATTTCTCACAACTCTGGTCCTTGCTCTAGCCGCACTCTGGAGTTGGAATGGAGAAACAGGAACCAGCATTCTTAAGCGAGGCACGGGCTTGCTACTGATATCGCTCTATATTGCTTATTACGGCTGGCTCTTCATCACACCCTGACCCCAATCTTGATATCCGTGACCATGGCCAATCAACCCGATCAATTTTTTATCGACTCTGCCCTGAGAACCATTGCAGTGGAGAGCAGCGCGATCTCAGCGCTCGGTAATAGTTTAGACGCCTCGTTCGCCACCGCCTGCCATCGCATCCTCGATACAGCCGGGCGAGTGGTCGTCACGGGTATGGGCAAGAGCGGTCACATCGCTGGCAAAATCGCGGCCACCCTCGCCAGCACAGGCACACCCGCCTTCTTTGTTCACCCAGGCGAGGCCTCGCACGGCGACATGGGTATGATTACGCAGAGTGATTGTGTCATCGCCCTGTCGAACAGCGGCGGGACGTTTGAGATTTTGACGCTGCTACCCCTGATCAAGCGACTGAATATTCCACTGATCAGTATCACCGGAGATGGCAGCTCTGAGCTCGCCCAGGCATCGGATGTACATCTGCTGGCGTCAATAGAAACAGAAGCCTGTCCGCTCAATCTGGCACCTACGTCGAGTACGACCACCGCTTTGGTCATGGGCGATGCGCTGGCCATTGCGACGCTCGAGGCACGGGGCTTCACCGCCGAGGAATTTGCTTTCTCGCATCCCGGTGGCGCTCTGGGCAAGCGATTGCTCCTTCGCGTCGCCGATGTAATGGTCCGGGGCAGTGAGATCCCCAGTGTCAAACCCACAGTCATGCTGGCTGACGCGCTCTATGAGATGACAGCAAAAGGCCTTGGTATGACGACCATTGCCTCCGACAATGAGCAGTTGCTGGGGGTCTTCACCGACGGCGACCTCCGTCGCGTGGTGGAGGAAAAAACAGACTTTCGGAGCACGCCACTGTCTGCGGTCATGACTGCCGGCGCACGGAGCATAAACGAAGATTTATTGGCAGCTGAGGCAATGAGCTTGATGGAGCGCAACCAGATCAGTTCACTCGTGATTGTTGATGGCGACAATAAAATTCAAGGGGTCGTCACCCTGCTTGCACTGCTCAAGGCTGGCATTTCATGACCGGTCGCGCCGCACAGAAGGCGGAATCAGTGAAGCTGGTGGTACTGGATGTCGATGGTGTGATGACAGACGGGACACTGCTCTACGGCACTGACACGCATCTCGAGATGAAGTCTTTTAACATCAAGGACGGGCTGGGCATCAAGCTTTTACAGCGGTGCGGTATCGATGTGGCGATTATTACCGGCAGAACATCAGCCGCCGTTGAGCGGCGCGCCGCTGAGCTGGGCATTACCGAGCTGATTCAGGGCCGCGAAGATAAAGGCAAAGCGCTCGAAGAGGTCATTGCAACCCGAAAACTGGATGCTGCATCGGTCGCTTATATGGGAGATGACTTGCCTGATCTCGGTGCAATGCGCCTGGCAGGGCTGGCAAGTTGCCCCATTGATGCCGTTGAAGCGGTTAAAAATGACGCCGACTGGATCGCCCCCCTAGCCGGCGGTGACGGCGCAGTGCGGGCGCTATGCGACTTCATCCTTCAAGCCCAAGGCTACCTGCCTGAACTCAACGACACCTTCCGATGAAAGCCGCGATATTCATACTGGGAACCGTCGCACTGGGGATTGGACTTTGGGGATCTCTCTCCCCTCCATCCAGCCCGCCCACCCGAACCGATGACACTCAAGCGGCGTTAATAGCGAGTTATCTTGTGGAGGGGACACGCACGCACTTTTCAGCTGACGGCTCTGCATCGGATGTACTCATCATCGGGACCGCAACAAGGTGGGATAACAACGATGAAACCGAGCTACGCAACATTCATTATCAGGCGCAGGCGGAAGATGGCACGGCTTGGGATATTGACGCGTCAGCGGGCATTTTCTTTGAAAATTCCAATGAACTTGCGCTTAAAAACGGAGTCACAGTCATCGAGCGCAATGGAGAGGCTGCCATGACGACCGAAGCTATGCGGCTTTATATGGATGAAAACCGAGCAGAGGGTCAGCATGAGGTGGTCATGACCGGCCGCGGCAGTCGCACAACCGGTTCGGCTTTCGAACTGGATCTCGGCACAAATAGGGCAACGCTGATAGGCAATGTCAGTACCGAATATGAATAAACTCGTTCATCCCTTTCAGTGGGCGCTTGCAATGATGCTGATTGGGCTGGCTCCTTGGTCAGCCGCACTGGACTCCGATCGGGCGCAGCCTATCCAGATTGTCGCTGATATTGCCATTCGCGATGAACGGGCGGGCGAAACACGCTACGAAGGGAATGTCGTGCTGACTCAGGGGTCTTTGCGGATTACCGCAGACACTCTTTCGATACGCCATAACGCCGATGAGGCCGATATGATCGTTGCGACCGGCAAGCCGGCCACCCTCGTTCAGCAGCCGACGCCGGACCAGGCACCCGTTGATGCCTCAGCCTTGCGCATCGAATACACTCGCTCTCAAGATCTGGTTCGTTTGCTCGAGGAGGCGAGAATCGCTCAGAATGGATCAACCCTATCCGGAACCCAAATTGACTACCTTGTCAGTGAACGTACCGTCAGGGCTGCGGGCGTGCCCGGGGCAGAAGGGGAGAGTCGAGTAGAAGTGGTTATTCCCCCTGAGAATCTGCGGAACGCGCCTTCAGATGGCTAGCACCCTTAGCGCGCACCATTTGGCTAAAGCTTACGGGGGTCGCCCCGTTGTCCGAGATGTCTCGCTGCAAGTCAGCGCAGGCGAAATCGTGGGCTTATTGGGTCCCAACGGGGCGGGCAAGACCACGTGCTTTTATATGATCGTCGGGCTTATAGAAGCTGATGCCGGCGATATTCGTCTTGATGATCAATCGTTGATGACCCTACCGATGCACCGCAGAGCCCGCGCAGGAATCGGCTATTTACCTCAGGAGGCTTCTGTCTTCAGACAACTTTCGGTGAGAGATAACCTGCTCGCTATCTTGGAAACCCGCTCGGAACTGACACGCAAAGACCGCCATACGATGGCCGAGGCGTTACTCGGGGAATTCAACGTCAGTCATTTGGCCGATTCACTGGGGCAGGCATTGTCCGGTGGAGAACGCAGACGCGTCGAAATCGCCCGGGCACTGGCGACGGAACCCGCGGTAATCCTGCTCGACGAACCCTTCGCGGGTGTCGACCCCATCTCTATTTCAGATATCAAGGACATCATCACGCACCTCAAAGCGCGCGATATTGGCGTCCTGATTACAGATCATAACGTTCGGGAAACACTGGATATCTGTGAGCGCGCCTATATCGTCGGTGAAGGACACGTCATTGCGTCAGGAACGCCCTCAGAAGTGCTAGCCAATGAAAAAGTGCGGGCCACTTATCTGGGCGAGCACTTTTCTCTCTGATCCACTCTTGGTAAGGCGGCATCAGTCCTGCGCCAGGCCAGCAAGGTGCATCACCCCCCGCCATTCGGCGACCACCCCGCCCCGCTAAGCAATTTCCTTGCCAATTGATTTGCATCGCTCCGGTGGGGCGATAAACTGGCAGCTCATTGAGGCAACGTCGGCAGTATGAAACAGGCGCTTCAGCTCAGACTCGGGCAGCAGCTAGCCCTTACACCTCAACTGCAGCAGGCCATTAAGTTGCTGCAGATGAGTACTGTCGATCTGCAACAGGTCATCGAAGAAACGCTGGAATCCAATGCGCTTCTTGAGCGTGAAAACGAGCAAACCGATCAGGAGGGACTCGATTTTTCCGAGATCACTCCACCAGAGGATGATGCCGAAGACCTCGCTGTCGACACAGTGTGGGAGGACGCACTGCCCTCTGCCGCGCCGCCGACTGCCAGTGCCGTGTCGGAGACGGATTTCGCAGAGCAGGATTCGGAACAGGAGTCACTGCGGGATCATTTACTCTGGCAACTGAACCTCACGCGATTTTCCGACACGGACCGTTTTATTGCCATTGCCCTGATCGATGCCCTCGACAGCGATGGCCGACTGACTCAGGCGCCAGAGGATATTCACGCTGATATGGCCGCTGAGGAGATCGAGCTCGACGAGGTTATGGCGGTACTCCATCGACTCCAGCATTTCGAGCCGTCGGGCCTCTTTGCGATCGATCTGCGCGAATGCCTATTGATTCAGCTCAGGCAATTGCCACCCGAAATACCTTACCGGGATGTGGCAGGCGCGCTGGTGAGTCGACACCTCGCCCAGCTGCCCGCAGCCCCGCCTCGCCAACTCGCAAAAAAGCTCCGCACCGATGAATCGGCGCTCGAAGGCGCCATACAACTTATTCGCACCCTTGACCCGACACCGGGGTCTGCCATTGGCGCTGAGCAAACGGAATACGTCACGCCAGATGTGTTCGTGAGGCAACTAGACGGTCGCTGGCAGGTCGAACTCAATCCCGAGGTGGCGCCACGACTGCGCGTCAACGATCATTACGTTGCCATGCTTAACGACGGCTCCGCTACTGACCGAGGCTACGTTAAGGAACAGTTGCAAGAAGCCCGCTGGTTTATGAAAAGTTTGCACAGTCGCAATGAAACGCTCTTAAAAGTCGCCAGTAAAATCGTGGAGCATCAAAAATCGTTTTTAGATGTCGGTGAGATCGGAATGAAACCGCTGGTTCTGGCGGATATCGCAAGCGACGTTGATTTACACGAGTCGACCGTATCGCGAGCGACAACCCGAAAATACATGCATACCCCCAGAGGAACCTTCGAGCTCAAATATTTTTTCTCGAGCCGAGTAGCGGGGGAAGACGGCGATAATGTCGCCTCGACGGCCATCAAAGCAGCCATCCGGCTACTGGTGGCGGAGGAGGATACTCGTAAACCGCTCAGCGATGCCAAGTTATGTGCCCTATTGAAGGAGCAAGGAATGCCGGTGGCACGCAGAACCATCGCAAAGTATCGCGAGCAACTATCCATTTCTCCCTCAAATGAACGCAAACGTCTAAACTGACATGACAGGCCATCGACACAGGAGTGCGACATGAACTTGACTATTAGCGGACATCATATAGATGTGACGCCCGCCATTCGGCACCATGTCGAAGAAAAACTTTCACCGATCCAGCGCCACGGCGACCATATCACTCGCCTTGAGGTCACCCTGATCGTCGAAAAACATTTGCATAAAGCCGAGGCCAACCTTCATGTCGCCGGCGCGGACCTTTTTGCATCGTCTGAATCAGACGACATGTATGTCGCAATAGATTCCCTAGCGGACAAACTTGACCGGCAGGTCATCAAGCACAAGGAAAAACACCGAGGCCACTGATCAATGTCTGATCACTCCGAACTAGGCCTCCGCCACTTTCAAGCACTCTGTGGAGAAGCGCTGCTCAGCAAAAAGCGTATTTTTGAGCGGGCTGCGGAGGTAATGGGTATAACGTTGGAATTGCAGAGCGAACCGATTTATCGGGCACTACTTGCGCGCGAAAAGCTGGGTAGTACCGCTATTGGCGAGGGGGTCGCGATCCCGCACTGTCGCATCAGTCACTTGAGCGAGGCCGCAGGGTGCCTGGTCAGCCTGCGAGAGCCCATAGACTATGGCTCCACCGACGGCAGCGAAGTGGATATCATTTTTGTACTGCTTGTGCCCGAGGAGGCAACTCAGGATCACCTGAATTTGCTTGCGAGACTTGCCCGCGTCTTTTCGGAAAGCGAGACCCGCGCCAAAGTCCGCAGCGCGACTAGTGCGGCGCAACTCCGAGACCTTTTTCTCATAGGCGCAGCACCGTGACGCCGCGGCTTATTATCATCAGTGGCAGTTCAGGCGCGGGAAAAAGCAGCGCACTGCGATTATTGGAAGACGAAGGCTACTACTGTGTGGATAACCTGCCACCACGACTGCTGCCAAAGTTCTCTGAAGAGGTTCTCGAACATCCAGAATATGACCGCTTCCGTGGTGTAGCAGTCTGTATCGATGCACGCGCCATAAAGACAGGGACTGAGGACGATCTTGGTACCTTGGCGCAGGTATTAGCACTGCCAGACAGATTGATTATTTTCCTTGATGCCCAGCCTCATGTTCTCCTTAAACGCTTCAGCGAGACCCGACGCAGGCATCCCCTCGCCGGACCAGATAATTCACTGCCCGAAGCGATTTCTCGAGAGCGGAAACACCTCGAGTTCATTGCAGCAAGTGCCGATCTTCTCATCGATACTTCAGATCTCACACCCCGCGCACTGCGGGACATGATCACTAGCAGGCTCGTGGAACAACGCGATGGCCTGTCGATCCTCTTTGAATCTTTTGCTTACAAACGCGGCGTCCCCACTGATGCCGACTTTGTTTTTGATGCCCGTGCAATGCCCAATCCCTATTGGCAAGATGATCTGCGCGCACTGACCGGACTGGACGAGGCCGTCATACAGTTTCTAGAAAGTGAGCCACGCTGCCGGACTTTTTACGAGACGCTCAACGCGTTCGTGAAGGCGGTGCTAGCGGATTTTGATCAGTCAGATCGGAGCTATATGACGGTGGCTATCGGCTGCACTGGCGGCCAACACCGTTCAGTTTATCTAACCGAAAAACTACACGGCGATCTGATTTCGCATTTTCCTGCGGCCCAAATCCGGCACCGTGACTTACCCAGCACAGACATGCCATGACTCACAGTGTCCTCACCATCGTAAATCCGTTAGGCCTGCACGCACGGCCCGCTGCCAAATTAGTGGATTGTGCCGCCCGATATACCAGTGACATCCGCTTCAGCTATAACGATCAAGAAATCGATGCGAAAAGCATCATGTCCGTTTTGATGCTGGCAGCCCCCTGCGGTGCAGAGCTGGCGGTAACCATTGACGGCACCGACGAGCAGGCGGCTTTGGAGGCGCTGCAGGCGCTGTTTGCCGAGGGGTTTGGCGAGCTGGAATAAGTCACAAAGGCATTTTCGCGGGTAGACCTTCGCGGGTGGTAACGGATAATAGTGATCTCGAAGGAGATGCTGCTGTGAATTCACCCGCCAATTTTCCCACCAAGACCGAGCGTCTTGACATTGCCCTGCGCTCCAGGACGCTGGGCGATGTAGCGGGCATTTTGGCCGAGATGTCACCAGGTGATGTCGCCTACCTGATTAGTTCATCCCCACCCGATTACCGAGCAGTGCTGCTCGGGCTACTCGAGCCGGAGCAGGAAGCCCTGGTCGTCAACGAATTGCCGGACGAGCTGCGCAGCGCTGCGCTGGCCGACAGGGAGCCTGAAGCGCTCGCAGAAATTGTTGAACAGTTGGACGACGATGATGTCGCCGACATTCTGCACGAGCTACCGGATGAGGTCACCGGGCAAGTTCTGGCGATCATGGATGAACAGTATCGCCAGCGTCTACAGAAGGTATTGAGCTTTTCGGATGATGTGGCGGGTGGTCTGATGAGCACTGACACCATCACTATCCGGGCTGACCTGACATTAGATGTCGTACTGCGCTACCTGCGCAGGCATGCCGAGATCCCTCCTAATACCGACAATCTGATCGTGGTAAATCGCAATGATCGGTTTGTTGGACTCCTTGCGATCGCCACGGTGCTGGTATCAGATCCCGCGGTTTCGGTTCGGGAAATGATGATTACCGATCAGGAAGCCATCAATGCCGACACCCCGGCCACAGAGGTAGCGCGCCGCTTTGAGCGGAACGACTGGATTTCGGCACCGGTTGTGGACGATGCCGGCAAGCTGCTGGGGCGAATTACCATCGATGACGTCGTCGACGTCATCAGGGAAGAGGCCGATCACTCGCTCACGTCGCTAGCCGGTCTTGCCGAGGAGGACACCTTTGCCCCGGTGTGGCAGTCTGCGCCGCGACGCGCCATCTGGCTGGGGGTAAATTTAGCCACGGCCTTAGTGGCATCCTCTGTTATCAATGTTTTTCAGGATACGATCGAAAAAGTGGTCGCTCTGGCAGTGCTGATGCCAATCGTCGCGTCAATGGGTGGTATTGCGGGCACTCAAAGCCTGACCATACTGATTCGTGCGATGGCAATGGGCCAGATCAATGACCGAAATCAGCTGTGGCTAATCGGCCGTGAATCACTGGTGGGGCTTATCAACGGACTGCTCTGGGCGGTCGTCATTGCCGTGACCGCATCGGTCTGGTTTGGCGATCCGATACTGGGCGTGATTATTGCCTGCGCCATGCTCATTAACCTTGTAACCGCTGGCTTCACCGGCGCAGGATTACCGATCTTGCTGCGCAAGCTAAGAGTCGACCCCGCGCTGGCTGGAGGTGTTCTGGTGACTACCGTGACCGATGTCATGGGATTTCTCGCTTTCCTTGGTCTTGCGACCCTCTTTTACCGTTAAGGGGTCAAACAAGCTGTGGACGACACCGACATCAACGAGACAGACGAGACGCGACCCAGCAAGAGCGAGCGCAAGCGCCAAATGCATGCCCTGCAGGCAATGGGTGAACGGCTGGTGTCGTTGCCGAGAGCCGAATTGGACCGCATTACGATCCCTGATGAACGGCTTAAAGACGCGATTGAAGCGGCTCGAAACATCACAGCAAGGGGGGGCTTGAAACGACAACTGCAATTTATTGGCAAGCTAATGCGGTCCGTCGACATTGAACCGATCGCCGTCGGGTTGGAGATGCTTGATCAGCAACACGCCGTAAAAAAAGCAGATTTTCATCGGATCGAGATGGCGCGAGACCGGTTGCGCGATGACGGTGATGACGCGCTGGGCGATATCCTCGCTATCTGGCCACGGGCTGAGGTTTCACTGCTCAGACAGTGGATTCGACAACTGCCCAAAGAAGTGGAGCGGGGTCAAGAAAAAGCCCACACCAGAAAACTGTTCCGCTATTTATCAGAGTTGGACGGCGCTGCCTCGGCAGACACCTGATCCTCCGCCTCGGGCAAACGCGAATTGGCATCGAACACGCGCTCAAATACAACCTCAGGATTATCGAGGTCGCCACTGACCGCATACACGCCACTCGACAGCTGATTCACCTGAGCCTCGAAGACTTTGCTCGCTAGATAGGTCGCCGCAGCAACAGGCAAGCCTCCCGCCAGCGCAGCAACCCAGGGGATGTTCTCAACCAGTGGCAGGGTGACGACCAATTCTCCGCTCAGCGTCTCGGCGATCAGGTCTATATCACTGCTAAAGGTAAAGTATCCGCCAGAACCCTCTATGGAGAAAGCCGGGATACGCAAATCGCCGCTGGCAAAATCGAAGCGCCCCTGTGCGCGATCAAATGTCACTCCGGCATCAAAAAGCTGGGTCATGTTGGCGCGGCGAAACAATCCAGAAAGGTTCAGCAAACTCAGCAGGCGCAGCGCTCCGGTCGCTTCCGCATTCGCCGTAACAAACGACCCTGACTGCATCTCCAGATCCATCCCGCCCGTGACGGAGGTCAGCTCAAAATCTGCCGGACTGCCGGGCCACTGCCACTCAGCTTGCAATTTACCGCTGCGCGTCTCGACAAGCGGTGCCACGCCCACTAACTTGAGCGACTCCGCTATGTCATTGAGTTCAGCGGCGAGCAGCAGTGTTGTTGACTCATCCTCGTCTGTAGATCGCCACGCGATACGCGTGCTCGGCAGCCACTGAATGCCCAAAAAGTTGCCCGCAACATCGCGGAACTGCCAACCCTCGGTGTCCACATAATCAATAACCAATGCAAGCTGGCCGAGACCGATTTCTCCGCGGTGCACGGCTTTTACCGACACAGGCAAAGCCCGCATCCAGCTGCCGACTTTTCCTTGTGGATCTGGCGGAGACCTCTCCGCCAACTGCTCACCGACCTTCGGCAAGCCCTGCAGATCGAGGTACTCGATCGTCAATTGCCTCTCAATCGCGGCGTCCAGGCCCGCGGCAGATTCTGATATCGGTTCACTTCTGCGTTGTCGGTAATCGCCTCGCAACCAAGGCATCTCAATTCGCACGTCAATTGCGTCACCCTCTATGTCGAGGTTCAAATCTAATGCCCCCAACTCTTCGTCCCGCCACAAAACTCGCCCAATACGCAGCGCTTCTACTCGAACAGTGGACAACGGATTTGCAATATTCACTGGTACTCCCGACAAAGTATCCTGCCATTCGGCTGGATCCAGAGAAGGCAAATATCCAGTGATCCGCAGACCCGGGTCGGGCGCAATGAGTGGCCAGTTGATCGACCGGGTCCTTGGCGTCACATCGATGATCGCTGCAGCTGCCCCCTGTCGAGGCAAGTCTGCAATGGCGGAGAAACGACCGAACCAGAAAACTTCCCAGGCCGCCCACTCGCGGTCACGCCATCTCACCTCAAGAGGCGCTCTGGTCTCGGCGGGCTTACCCCATGGCAGTGGCAAATCGACAGCGATGCCCTGCAGATCGGTTTCGATATCAACCGTGACGCCATCGGCCACATTGACATTGACCGTAACCGGCGTTGCGCCTTGAGCAGGTATCGAATCGCTCACGCCTTGCCACGACAACAGATCCGACACAGACGCCTCAAAATCCAGTCGCGCGGAAAGGAGTGTATTCGGGGCAGTCGCCAGATGAGGGCCCATTTCAACCGCCAGCTGTCGACCAAACACCAAAGCGGCAAGTCCGGGACTATCGAAACCACTTTGCGTCCGATAGTTCAGGCGCCCCGTCACCTGTTCCGCTTGCACATCAAGTAGCGTCGATCCCACTCGGGCTTCAGCCAGATCCACCTCGACGTTAACGTCGAGTGTATCGATCACATTTTTGAGATCGAAACTCAAGCCTAGGCGCGTATCGGCGAAGTCCTCGCCCTGAACGCTCAAGTCACGCATGACCGGTGCAGCCATCGAAAGTGCAGGAAGACGCTGCAAGGCCTGCAGTAACTCCCCCGGTCTGCTGCTCGTTTGCGACCGCATAGAGAACCAAGTCGCACCCGCGCCAATATCCAGTGCTACGGCGGTCGTATTCATGGTCAGCCCAGCGACTTCGCCCTGCGGCGACCAGATATCGATGCGTCTATCATTCAGCCTGAGCTGGCTTTGCACTTGTGTAGCGGTCGGCCAACCTCGTTGATAGTTCAACGACACCCCTGAGAGATCCGCTGCCAACTGCATCGTCTGACCGGGGTCACCATATGGCTTTAAACCTCCGCGCCACAGAAACACGCCTTGCTCAATGCGACCTTCGATGAGAGCACCTTGCAACCATTGATAGGCAGGGAGGGGCATGCGGTAAGGTATGTAAGCATTCCGGATACTCACCGGAGCATCCGTTACCGCCGCCGCCAACCGCATATCAAGAGGAACGGAAGCCCTCTTTGAAAAAGGAATATCCATTTCAAACTGCACGGTCGCATCGTGCTCGGCTGCGCTGACTACAAACAACCCTTGCTCTAAAAACAGCGCATCGTGCTGCCAGCGTCCCTCAAGCTTGCCCGTGACGCGAGCTAGCTGAATTGACTCCTCGTAAACCTTGGGCAAAACCAGTTCAAAGTCTCGCGTAGCAATCCAGGCGATTGCCCCGCTCTCGCTAGCCGATAATGAGGCGTCAATCCCGACGAGGCCGGGCACTTTCTTAAATGGATCCGTGCTCGCATCGGTCACCTCCGCCTGCACTGCCCAAAAGGCGAGTGGATCAGTCAACGACTCAATCGTCAGCGCGAGCCTCTCTACCCGCCCTCTGGGGTTTAGCGTGCGCAACACGGTGGCGGCCCCATCGGGCAGCACGCCGCTGCCAGCCAAAACTGCTGCCAGGGGCTCGGCTTCAAAGCTACCGGTCAGAATCTTCCAACCCTGGCCAAGTCGATCTATCTGCATTCTGGGTGCAAAAAAGGTCTGCTCCGCCGCCGAAAAAGATGCCCGCTCTATCCAAATTTGGGTCTGATCAAATGGACCAAGGATCGCGACGTCAAAACGCAGCTCATCGAGACTGATCACTGCGTCACCCGCTGAATCTACGTCTTCGAACGCAGCACTCACCAGCGCGTTAGGTTTGCCTTGCTCCACTGAAAACCAGAAATCAGCCTGGCCGAGAGCCGTTACCTGCAGCTGCAGTAACTGCGCCAGATAAGACACACCTAGACCAGTGAAATTACCATGCGCTTCACCGGAAAACTGACTGAACTCAAAAGGATTACCCGTTCCCGAACCTTCAGCAGACAATAGCCGGCCATCTTGAGAGTCCACTGAAATTCTGATCACTCGGCGGCTACGATCGCGCACCAGATCCAGATCCACCCTCAATGGCTCAAGCGCCACCGGCGACCCGTCTCGGTCAAACTCCGACACAATATGGGCATCGCGAACCTGAAGCCTTTCAAAGCTGCTCAGAAAATCTCGCACGCCAGCTGGAATCGTAGATGACTCTGCCCCGGAGAGACCATTCCACTGAACGCGGGGTGCAATAAGCGTCAGCTCTTCAAAGCGCGGTGCACCACTGAGTAAACTCTGCCAAGGGTTTAACCGCAGGCTGGCCGCAGGTAGCTGAATCGAGACGCCCGTTTCCCCGTCGAGAATTGAAAAATCGATCAAATGCAGCCGCGGAGAGAAGCCGTCCATGGAACCACTGATCTCGCCGATGCGAATGTCACCCGATACGCGTTGTGAGAGCAGCTGTTCAATGTCCTGCTGCACCCGCGGCAAGGCGTTCAGCAGCAAGCGACCACCGCTAACGTAAACAGCCAGCGCGACTAGCGTCATGACCATCAGGGGCCAGACGGCTCGACCCAACCTTCGTGGAATGGCCCTAACCATGACGCACCTGAATCCCGGCGCCTAACAACAGCTCACGTGTTTCGCAAAGTGGCATGCCGACAACAGCGCTGTAGCTGCCGCTAATGCGACTCACAAAGGCCCCGGCATATCCTTGAATAGCATAGCCACCTGCTTTGTCCCATGGCTCATCGGTGAGCAGATACTCATGGATCGCCGTATCTGACAGCTTGGTGAAAGTCACTGAAGTGGAGCTTGTGAGGGTATGTACGTCACCCGCATACGCCAATGCCACCGCGGTATGGACTTTGTGGGTGGTGTCAGACAGGGTCGTCAGTATGTGTCTTGCTTCCTGTGCATCGCGAGGCTTACCCAATATCTGATTACCAATGGCCACAGCGGTGTCGGCCCCCAGACTGGCCATACTTTCCGCCGCGCAGGTTCTCGCCTTCTCGATTGCAAGCCGCGCAACATACTTTTCTGGCGCCTCACCCTCAAACACTGTCTCGTCAATATCAGGCGCAAAGGTGTCGAAATGATCCAGCAGCAGTGACAGCAGCGCTCGCCGGCGTGGACTCGACGATGCGAGCAACACTCGCATCAATAGACCTCGTAGTATCGTCTGGAATGACGGAGCGCGGAGCGCAGGGGTATCCAACACAGCATGGAGCAGACGAGTCCAAGCAACCCGCCCCATGATGCAGCGGGCAGGTCAATGCCATTTCTGAGCCACTGCTCCACACCAGTGCTGAGAATCAACAGGACCAGCATCATCAGAGTTTGCTGTAGTAGGTCAAACTGTCGGATACGCTGGTAATTAAACAGGAGTAACAGTGTGGCCAGCATCAGCCCCGGCGACGACAAGCCAAGTGGTGCTCCCTCAATCAAGTCCTGCATGACCCCTACTGTAAAAGCGGTGGCCACCCCGACCCTATGTGGTAGCGCCAACACCCAGTAATAGAGCGCCAACGTCGCGATGTCAGGTCGGATAATGCGCCAGTCCATGGGCAGTGGCAGTAGCATCAGCAACAACGCGCACCCCAGTGAGGCATAGATGACCCAAATCGCATGTGCTCGATTCATCGAGAACCTGCGATGGGCAGCTCTGGCGCCCGCTCCACCACCAGCACGTGGCGACCCCGATCCAGAGCTGAAGAGGGGGCTGCACTGACCGCAGCGAAGGCATCACCCGGAGAGATGTCAACGTTTGTCACCCGAGCAACCGGATAGCCGTGGGGAAAACGGCCGCCAAGGCCGGAGGTCACGAGCAAATCGCCGACTCGGATATCGGTGGTAGCCGCAAGGTGCCGGATGACGAGTCGATCGATTGCCCCGCTACCCTCTGCGATCGCGCGCAGCCCCGATCGATTTATCTGCACTGGCAGCGCGTGAGCGCTGTCTGTGATCAGTACTGCCCGGCTGTTGTATTCTCCCGCCAGCGAAATCTGACCAATCAATCCCTCCGCCCCCAACACGGGCTGCCCCTCTTCAACACCGTCTGCGGCCCCCTTATTCAGCATGACGACGTGTCGTGCTGGATCGGGTGACAGAGAGGTGATCTGTGCCGCGATCAACTCGTCTTCGATCTCCCTAGCGGAATTCAACAGCGCTTTGTAACGCGCGTTTTCAGCTAGCAAGGAGGCCAACCGCTGAGCCTGACCTTTTAAGACGCGATTTTCCTGCTGCAACCGAAGTACGTCATCCTGGAGGGCGCTCCTAGATCGAAATGACGCCGCGATCCGATCCCATGCGTCCAAGGGTGCGAGCACGATGTCGCTGGCGAAAGCGGCGGCGTCGACTGCACCCCGCTGAAGCGTCATTACTCTTGGATGATCACGGAAAAAAAACAGGCTCAATAGACACAAAAGCGTCAGCACAATAAATCTTGCGCTAATCGGATTTTGTTTCAGGAAAAGCGGTTTGATAACGCTACTCCAGTAGCCCGGGAGTTATTCCGTTGACAGCAGATCCAGGACATGACGATCCATTAACTCCAGCGCCTTACCACCACCGCGCGCGACGCAGGTCAAAGGATCCTCTGCAACAACGACTGGCAGTCCGGTCTCATTGGAGATTCGTCTATCCAGATCCGTCAGCAACGCGCCACCCCCGGTGAGCACGATGCCGTTCTCGGCGATATCCGCAGCCAATTCGGGTGGCGACTGCTCAAGCGCCAGCTTCACAGAGCGCATCATTGCCTCAAGCGGCTCCTCCAGAGCACCCTGAATTTCGTCGTTGGTCAGCGTAAAGCTGCGCGGAACTCCCTCGGCCAAGTGGCGCCCACGAACATCAATTTCCCTGAGCTCGTCAGATTTGAATGCGCAGCCCACTTCCTGCTTGATCCGCTCGGCAGTAGAGTCGCCGATCAAACTGCCATACTTGCGTCGGACATAGGAAATAATGGCCTCATCAAATCGGTCACCGCCGATCCGGATCGAGTCTCGGTAGACCACGCCGTTCAGAGAAATGATCGCGATTTCGGTAGTGCCTCCGCCAATGTCGACGACCATACAACCCGTCGCCTCATCGACCTGCAGCCCCGCGCCAATGGCCGCCGCCATAGGCTCTTCAATCAATTTGACTTCGCGAGCGCCGGCACTGAGCGCCGACTCTCGGATCGCCCGCCTTTCGACCTGAGTCGACATACACGGCACGCAAATAAGCACCCTGGGGCTGGGACGAATAAATTTAGACTCGTGCACTTTTGCAATAAAGTGCTGCAACATTTTTTCGGTTACCTGAAAGTCGGCAATCACACCGTCTTTCAGCGGACGAATGGCCTGAATGTTTCCCGGTGTCCGTCCCAGCATCCGCTTCGCTTCTTTGCCCACCGCCTCAATGGACTTCTGTCCATTGTGCATGCGAATCGCCACCACCGAGGGCTCATCGAGAATAATGCCGCGCTCCTTGACGTAGATCAGCGTGTTGGCAGTACCTAGGTCAATCGACAAATCGGTGGAAAACATCCCTCGGAGGCGCTTAAGCATTATCATTCCCTGATTGTGAAGTGATCATCTGACGTGCTGCGGTAGTGAGCGTCATAACGCCCTATTGCACTAAAGCAGCCTGCAGGCACACAAGGGGCTAAAAAATCCCGCCCAAATCCATCGCCTGTAACGCCAAATGCCGATCGAATGTAGCAACGCGGGGGTTTTTGGGCAAGCCACAAGTGTGTTAGTTTTCGCGCCCTTCGACGAGAATACGCTCTATGTCTGTGTCACCCCAAGATGTCGAAAAGGTTGCCCTCCTCGCGCGCCTGACCATATCGGAATCTGATCTACCCGAGGTTACCGAGCGTTTTGCTCGTGTTTTGGGCCTAGTCGATGAGCTCAACACCATCGACACGCAGGATGTCGTACCGATGTCGAACCCTCACGATATGGAGCAGAGGCTTCGCCCCGATGCCGTGACCCGCAGTAACGAGCGCGAAGCGCTGATGGCCTCTGCCCCAGTGCAGGAACAGGGCTACTTCTTGGTGCCGAAGGTTATTGACTGATGACTGATAGCACGCTGCTACATGCCTCCGTAAGTCACCTGAGGCAGCTCCTGAAGGATCGCGCAGTGTCCAGTGAGGAGCTTACCGAGGCCTGTCTGAAGCAGATTAATGCGACTAACGAAGCACTCAATGCGATCATTACAGTGTGTCCAGAACAAGCGCTGGAAAGCGCACGTGCGGCCGATAGCCAACTTGCCAAGGGCGAGTCAAAGTCTCTGACGGGCATACCGCTGCTGCACAAGGATATTTTTTGTACTCGCGGGGTGCGCACGACCTGCGGCTCACGCATGCTGGAGCAATTCGTTCCCGCCTACGATGCCACGGTGGTATCGAAAATGAAGGCGGAAGGCGTGGTCATGCTCGGTAAATGCAATATGGATGAGTTCGCAATGGGCTCCTCCAACGAAACCAGTTTTTTTGGCACAGTCAAAAACCCCTGGGATCTGAGCTGCGTGCCGGGCGGCAGCTCCGGCGGATCAGCCGCAGCTCTGGCCACCGGCATGGCGCCTTTGGTGACGGGAACAGATACCGGCGGCTCGATCCGGCAACCTGCCTCTCTCTGTGGCGTCACTGGGCTCAAGCCAACTTACGGCAGGGTCTCTAGGCTGGGAATTATCGCTTTTGCCTCATCGCTGGATCAGGCTGGACCTATGGCCCGCACCGCCGAAGACTGTGCGCTTGCACTGACCGCAATGGCAGGAATGGACGATGGCGATTCCACGTCTGCAAACCTGCCCGTGCCTGACTTCCATGGCGCGCTCAATCCTAATCTTCAGGGACTGCGAATCGGTCTGCCCCGGGAATATTTTAACGATGACCTGAATGCTGACGTGCGCGCTCGTGTGATGGCTGCGCTGTCGGAGCTCGAAAAAGCCGGCGCCTCCTTAATTGACATCGATCTGCCGCATAGCCATTACGCCATTGCTACCTATTATGTCATTGCACCGGCAGAAGCCTCCGCCAATCTGGCCCGCTACGACGGTGTTCGCTTCGGTTATCGATGCGAGCAGCCCTCGGATCTGGAGGATCTTTATCTGCGTTCGAGAAGCGAGGGTTTTGGTGAAGAGGTGCAACGGCGAATATTAGTGGGGACCTACGCACTCTCAGCCGGTTTCTACGACGCATATTTCAACAAGGCACAGCAGGTACGGCGGGTTATTACAGAGGACTTCCGGCGCGCCTTCGAACAAGTCGATGTCATCGCAGGCCCCTCTGCACCGGGCGTGGCATTTCCATTTGGCGCGAAACAGCAGGATCCGATCGCCATGTACATGGAAGATATTTATACGCTGGCGGTCAATCTGGCAGGTTTGCCCGGCCTCTCTACACCAGCAGGTCTGATCAACGGAATGCCGGTTGGCCTGCAGCTCATTGGCAAACCCTTCGACGAACAAACTATTCTCAACGCGGCACATCGACTCCAGATCGATACCGATTGGCACACTGCGCGCCCGAATCTCGAGGCCATCACGTCATGAATTGGGAAATCGTTATGGGCTTAGAGGTGCACCTGCAGCTTGCAACGCAGTCCAAGATCTTCTCGGGCTCCTCGGTCCAGTTTGGAGCCGCACCCAATGAACAAGCCGATGCAGTCGATTTAGGTATGCCGGGCATGCTCCCGGTACTGAACGAGGAAGCGGTTCGCTATGCCGTGAAATTTGGGCTGGGTATCGGCGCTCGTATCGGTGATCGCTCGGTTTTTGACCGCAAGAATTATTTTTATCCTGATTTGCCCAAGGGCTACCAGGTGAGCCAGTTCTTTGCCCCCATTGTCTGCGAGGGCATGTTTGAAGTCCCTCTTGAAGACGGCACGCTCTTCCCCATTCGCATCACCCGCGCGCATCTAGAGGAAGATGCGGGAAAATCGGTCCACGACCTGTTCCAACAGGAGACCGGAATCGACCTAAACCGCGCCGGGACACCTCTGCTTGAAATCGTGACAGAGCCTGACTTTCGATCCGCGGAACAGGCAGTCGCCTACCTAAAAGCCCTGCACTCTCTGGTCACTTATTTGGGGATCTCCGATGGCAACATGTCGGAGGGCTCTATGCGTTGCGACATCAATATTTCCCTGCGTGAAAAAGGCTCAGAAACGCTGGGCACCCGCACTGAGATCAAAAACGTCAATTCGTTTCGCTTCGTGGAGCGAGCGATTTACAGCGAGTATGAACGTCAAGCAGATATTTTAGAAAGCGGCGGGACGATCACCCAAGAAACGCGGCTCTATGATGCGGAGCAAAATGTCACCCGCTCAATGCGCTCAAAGGAAGTTGCCAACGACTATCGCTATTTCCCTGAACCGGATCTACTCCCGATTGTCATCGACAGTGACTACATCGAGGCGGTGCGCGCCACTCTGCCCGAGTTGCCGGGCGCCAAGCGCACCCGATTCACGTCGGCTTACGGACTCAGCGAGTATGATGCGGCCTTAATTGTCCCCAACCATGCCATGGCCGACTACTTCGAGTCAGTCGTTCAATTGTGTGAAGCCCCCAAACCCGCCGCCAACTGGATCCTCGGCGATCTCTCCGGGGCGCTCAATCGCAACGACGTAGGCGTCGAGGAAAGTCCGATCACGCCTGAGCGACTGGCCGGTCTGATAGTCCGTATTGAGGATGGCACTTTATCCAGCAAGCTGGCGAAGCAGGTATTCGATGCCATGTGGGAAGGCGAAGGTGATACCGATGAGGTCATCGCCGCGCGCGGACTTAAACAGGTTAGCGACTCGAGCGAGCTGGAGGCGATGGTAGACGAAGTTATCGCAAATAGTCCGGACCAAGTAGCCCAGTATCTGGCCGCGGACGAAGCGAAACGAAAAAAACTCAGCGGTTTTTTTGTCGGTCAGATCATGAAGGCTTCCAAGGGTCAGGCCAACCCACAGATGCTGAATGCGCTACTGCTCGAAAAGCTGCAAAATCAGTCCTGAACCCGCCCCTTAAGATATTTGAGCCGATTTTCGCGTTTTTGGTCGGCGCTTTTTCGCAGCAATACATAAACCGCGCCCGTGCCACCGTGGGAAGGCTGTGCTGAGTGGAACGCCTGCACCGCCTCCAGCTCGCGCAACCAATGATCAACATAGCCTTTCAACACGGCGGTGCGGTCACCCTGTGCTTTCGATTGCCCTTTGCCGTGAACAATCAATAAGGTGCGGAGCCCGAGACTCGTGGCTTCCTGAATGAACGAGAAAACCTCATCCCTCGCTTGTATCACCGCCAATCGATGTAAATCGAGTCGCGCGTCGATTTGATAGTGACCGAGGCGAAGTTTTCGATAAACACCGTTCTGAATACCCGGGCGCTTGAACTCGAGCACGTACCACGCATCTAGCGGCATGACACCATCATCGACCAGCGGATTAAGCGTTGTCTCTTCCCCAATTGCGGCGAGCTGCCTGCCCTTTTGCTGATCTGCGGACAGTCGATCCTTGATCAAGCGCACACGCGCTTCGCGGCCCAGGGGTTTCACGCCGGACATTTCTTCCGCAAAAATATCTTCGTCACTCACAGGAATTTGCACTCTGGTCGACGGATGGGACAGTATAGTGCTCCCATCTGGTGGCGGGTAACTCCATGAACGGTAATCTCGTGACAGGCGCTGGCTATTTTTTGCGTGGGCTGGCCATGACATTCCAGCCTGGCCTGCGTCGCTTCGTAATGGTGCCTTTAATTGCCAACGTGATTCTATTCAGCCTCATGGGCTGGCTGGTTTACGAACTGGTCACTGATTTTTACGACGCCGCGATGCTCACCGTACCCGAATGGCTTCAATTCCTATCCTGGATCATCACCCCCCTGCTTTGGCTGGTCGGCGGACTGATGACCGGATACGCCTCCACCCTGCTGGTATTAATGCTGACCTCGCCTTTTCATGCGCTACTCGCCGAAAAGGTCGAAGAGGTGGTCACTGGCGAGCCGGTGCCCGCAGTGGAGGGCATTGCAGCAGCCCTGTTAGAGGTGCCAAGAGCCCTGTTTCGTGAAATACGGAAGTTTCTCTATTACATACCGATGGCATTGGCGGTGCTGATACTCACCATCATCCCGGTCTTCAATGCTTTCGCCCCGCTAGCCTGGTTCTTGTTGGGCGCTTGGATGATGAGCCTGCAGTTCGTCGACTACCCGATGGACAACCACCGTTTGCCGTTTCGTGAGGTGCGTGACGCCTGTGCGGCGCACAGACTATCGACCATCGGCTTCGGGGGTACGGTGGCACTCTTCACCGGCATCCCGTTCCTCAACTTGATGGTGATCCCCGCCGCAGTGATCGGCGCTACGCTATTGTGGTGCGAGGAGTTACGGCCCCTACGTTAGGAGCGATCGCGAGGCGGCGGTGGGGTGCAGGCGAGAGAATGTCCCAGCAATGTCTCAATATCGGGCAGCAAAAAGGCGTCATCTTCACTGGCAAAGCTGATTGATACGCCGGTGGCGCCAGCACGGCCAGTGCGGCCAATACGATGGACGTAATCCTCGGGATCCTCGGGCAGGTTGTAATTCACCACATGGGAGATACCCTCGACATGAATTCCCCGACCAGCAACATCGGTCGCAACCATCACCTTTGAGCGGCCCGACTTGAAATTCTCAAGCGTTTTAGTTCGTTTGGCTTGCGTAATCTCACCCGAGAGCATGCCACAGTCGACACCTGCCTTACGAAGCTTCTCGTAGAGCCTTCTTACCTGGTCACGCCGGTTGGCAAATACGATGACACTCTCGACCGCAGGATCATTGAGCAGATCCATTAATACCGGAAAACGTTCCTGGCTCGTAACAAGGTAGACCTTCTGGTCAACCGATGCAGTCGCTACATGCTCAGGTTCAATTTCTACCGTGATGGGCTCAAAAGTCCATTGTTGCGCCAGATTCATGATGTCCTGAGTGAAGGTCGCCGAAAAAAGCAGGGTCTGTCGATCTTCTCTGCGCGGTGTCGCCCGAACAATGCGCTTCACCTGAGGAATGAAACCCATATCCAACATGCGATCCCCCTCATCGAGGACCAAAATCTCGACCCGATCAAGTGACAGATCGCGACGCTCCATAAAGTCGATCAGCCGCCCAGGTGTCGCAACAATCATATCCACTGGCGACCCATTCACCTTGCTCAACTGCTTCTGGTAATCGGCACCACCAATCAGGGTTACGGTCTTGAGACCGGTGAAACGCCCCAATTCTTGGGCGTCCTCTGCGATCTGCATCACCAGCTCGCGAGTGGGGGCAATGATCACCGCACGCGGCTCGCCAAGATAACGCTCGCCTTCAATTGGGTGGCTTAGCAAATCGTTAAAAATAGTGATCAGAAAGGCCGCGGTTTTCCCAGTGCCCGTTTGGGCTTTGCCAATGGCATCATTCCCCGCGAGGGTATGTGGCAGGATGCTTCCCTGAATCGGAGAACAGAACTCGAATCCCAGAGCGTCGATACCCTTCTGCACCGAAGCGTCAAGATTCAGGGTATCGAATTTTACCTGTGGGGTTGATTCTGCCTCATCGGGCTCAACCTGTTCGCTCTGCGCGACGGCATTTTCTTGCACAACAATTGCCGGGAAAAAATGAGCGCGAAGTCTAGCACAGCGAAGCAGGTTAAAATGCCGGATTATCCACACTGCCTAGCGCCCTGATTCCAACCTATGACCGATACTCATCCCTCCCGTTTCATGCCGCAAATGCTCAACGAACTGGGGCCGCTCTGGCGTATTGCCTGGCCGCTGCTAATTGCTCAGACCGCTCAGATCGGCACCGGTGTGGTGGATACCCTGATGGCCGGCAACTACGGAGATACCGACCTCGCAGCGATTGCGGTCGGGTTCAACATCTGGCTTCCCCTCTACCTGATCATTTTGGGAACCTTATTCGCGTGCTCCGCCATCGTGGCGCAAGATTACGGCGCGGGTCGCATCGAACGGGTCCGCAGTTTCCTGCCCCAGGGTTTGTGGGTTGCCGTAGCACTCAGTGCAGTGGTGACCCCGCTGTGCCTCGGCAGTGGCGCCTTCATTGGCATTCTGGGCCTTCCCCACGGAAACCGGCGCCAAAACCGCCGCTTATGTGAGCCGGGTTGGACTCGGCTTTCCTGCCTTGGGCATTTTCTTGGCGCTGCGCTATCACACTCAAGGACTGGGCATCACCGCACCGTTTGCCATGGCGAGCGTCGTGGGCTTTATCGCCAACGTGCCACTGAACTACATGCTGATTTTTGGTGCCTGGGGCGCACCCGAACTCGGCGCCGAAGGATGCGGCCTCGCGACGGCGGCATCCATGTGGATCAGCACAATCATCATTTTCCTGTACATCCTGACAGCCCGCTCGATCCAGCCGTATTTGCCGGATCGCTGGTTTGATAGGCCTGACTGGAGTCGAATTGCCGAGATTCTGGCCGTCGGCTTTCCTGTCGGCCTCACCTTCTTTTTGGAGACGGGCGTGTTTTCGGCAATTACCCTGCTTATTGCGACTCTCGGTGATTCGGCGGTGGCGGCACATCAAATTGCCATTAACGTGTGGGATGTTTTTTACATACCCATGATCAGTATTGGCAGCGCTATGGCGACCCGGATGGGTCATGCAATCGGAGCCCAAAATGCCCATGGCGTGCGCATGGCTCTGCGGGTGGGAGCTGCGCTGTCTACACTCATTGGACTCCTGGCCATGCTGTTGCTACTGCTGTTCCCCGACGCGATTATTGGCGCATACACCCAGTCGGGCGACATCCGCGATCTTGCCTTGAGATTGCTGCGGCTGGCCGCGCTGTTCATCATGATCGATGTCGTACAGATTGTCGGATCCTTCGTGCTGCGCGCATACAAAGAAACGCGTTTTCCCTTTTTGGTGGTGACCCTGTCGTATTGGGGACTCGCCCTGCCATTGGGTTACCTTTTAGCCATTCATTGGGGTGACGGCAACCCCGAGGGCACCGTGGATTTTTGGTACACCACGATTCTGGGGATTGCGGTTGCCGCCGCGCTGATCACCTGGCGCGTGAGAAGAATTCTGCGGGCGCTGGATTAATACGGGTTTATCAGCACTCGTTTTGGCACATTGCGCAATTTTTGTGGCCGCCGATCGCCACGTCGTGGTGCTCCCCAGACCAGGCGTCCAGAAGCCGGAGCTGACCCCAAGGAACGCTGGCGCCAAGCAAATACTTGAGTGCCAGTAAACTCTGCTGGAGTGCCACCAACCCCACGACCGGGCCGAGAATACCCAGCTCGGCGCAGCCCGCCTCCTGTTGTTGATCCGTATCCGCCACAAGGCAGTGGTAGCAGCCGTGTTCACGCCCACCGTCAAAAGCCGCCCACTGGCCGGAGGTGCGCACCGCAGCACCCATGATCCAGGGTAGCCCCGCCGCAAAGGTCGTCCGATCAATATCCAGCCGCGTCCGAAAGGAATCCGTAGCATCCAGCACCAAATCGATCTCTTCAAGCAGGTCGGGCGCAGAGCTTATGTCGAACCGGGTAACGCGAGCATCGACTGCCACATCTGGGTTACCCTCGACCAATCGTCTAGCCAACACGTCTGCCTTGCACTGACCCACATCTTGCTCTGCATAGGCCAACTGGCGCGGCAAATTGCTGAGCTCGATGTGATCATAATCTGCGATGCGGATAACGCCGACACCCGCGCCCGCAAGATACTGCGCAATGGGGGTGCCCAACCCGCCCGCTCCAATAATCAGCACGCGACCCCGCTTCAACCTCGACTGTCCCTCCAGGTCCACCTCGGGCAGAATCAACTGGCGCGCATAACGCGCCAACTCGGCATCGGTTAACTCAGCCATTGCCCCCCCGTCATACGCGCCTGCCCAGACCAATCCCGGCGCGTACTCACTGTGCTGAACCCCCTCGCTCGCAATAACGCTGCGACGGCCTCTGCCTGATCAAATCCGTGTTCCAGCAGCAACCACCCCCCCGGTCGCAAAAAGTCAGGTGCTCGTCCCACAATGTGGTCAATCGACTCCAGACCCGTATGACCACCAATGAGCGCTAGCGCGGGTTCTGCCGGAAGATCACCTTGGCTCAGGTGTGCATCGTTAGCTGCAATATAAGGCGGGTTTGATACCACCAGATCCCAGCAACTGGGCGGTACCTTGTCAAACCAGTCGCTGCACAACCAATCAACCTCAAGCCCCAGTGACTCACCATTAGCCCTGGCACAGGACAGCGCGTTCTGACCGCTATCGACCGCGCACATCTCCACCTCGGGTCGTTCGGATTTACACGCCAGCGCAATCGCGCCGCTGCCAGTGCCCAGATCCAATACCCGGCGTGCCCCTGCATCGATGCGTTCGATGGCCCATTCTACGAGGTGCTCTGTTTCTCGGCGCGGAACCAAGACGTCTCGATTGACGCTCAAGCGCAGGTTCCAGAAATCGCGATATCCCAGCAGGTAAGCAAGGGGCTCGCCCCCCGCGCGCGCCCTGGCCTGCGCCATGAAGTGCTCCGCACAGGTGTCATCCACAGGCTCATCCCCGTGCGCGAACAGCCACGCACGATCCACTCGCAGTGCATTGGCGAGCAGGCCTTCGGCGTCTCCCCGATCGATAGCGACTTGCTGTAGCAACTCGCGGGCAGTCATTCGTCAGCCATTGCGGCAAGAAGATCCGCCTGATGCTCCTGCCTTAACGGGAGAATCAACGGATCGAGATCACCGCTCACCACTTCGTCTAACTTATAAAGCGTCAAATTAATCCGGTGGTCTGTGATACGCCCCTGCGGAAAGTTATAGGTGCGAATGCGCTCCGAGCGATCGCCCGACCCCACCAAAGAGCGACGCTCCGACGCCTGCGACGCCCTTTGGCTGTCCTGCTCGGCAGACAGCAATTTTGCCTGAAGAAGTGACATAGCCCGAGCACGATTCTTATGTTGCGAGCGCTCGTCCTGACACTCGACAACGATGCCTGTTGGTAAATGGGTCAGCCGTACCGCCGAGTCCGTTGTATTGACGTGCTGGCCACCGGCACCCGATGATCGAAAGGTATCAACCCGCAAGTCCTCCTTGCGGATCTCAATCTCGTTAACTTCCTCAGTTTCCGGCAACACGGCTACCGTGCAGGCCGAGGTATGGATTCTCCCCTGAGATTCGGTCTCGGGCACACGCTGGACGCGATGAGCCCCCGATTCAAACTTAAGGTGGCTATAGACATCCTGACCGACAACCCGGCTAATCAGCTCTTTAAATCCGCCGTGCTCACCCGGACGCTCGGACAGGATCTCCACCGACCACCCTTTTTGCTCCGCGTAACGGTGATACATTCTGAACAGGTCGCCAGAGAAAATGGCGGCCTCGTCACCCCCGGTACCCGCCCTAATTTCCAGAAAAACGTTATTGCCGTCACTCGGGTCGCGAGGCAACAGCAAGACTTGCAGCGACGACGCGATTGCCTCCAGCGCTTGCTCGGCCTCGGTCGCCTCTTCAGACGCGAGCGCTCTCATGTCTGTATCAGGGTCCTCAAGCATCTGCCTCGCATCTTCCAGGGTCACGTGAAGCTGTTGCCAACGCCGGTACTGAATCACCACCTCGTTGAGATGTGCAAACTCCATAGACAGGTCTCTGAAGCGATTTTGATCGCGGATCACCTCAGCATCGCCAAGCAGGGCCTCGACCTCCTGATGGCGGTCCGCCAATGCTTCAATCTTGGAAAGAAGGGATGCTTTCACTGTCAGGACACCAAAGAGCGCTTATTGAAGGGTCGCGCCCTCGTCCCGCTCGTCGTCAATATCTGGTAATCCCAGTATGGCGGCCAGCTTGGAGACATCCCGCTTACCGCCTTCTTTGGCGAGTTGACGGAGCCCGGCAGTGGGTGCGTGAATGAGTTTATTGGTCAGGTCGCGGGCCAGACGACCAACGACTTCCTCAGGAGCAGTGCCTTTTTCCAGCATCTTGAGTGCTTTGTCGAGTTCAGCCTGCTGCAGCGCCAGCGCCGAGTCGCGGTAGGTTTTGACAACATCTGAGGACTGTCGCTCCAACAGCCCGTCTTTAAGGGCCTCGATACCCGAGACAACGATCTCATCCGCTTTGCTGGCCTCGGACGCGCGCAGCCGCAGGTTCTCCTCAATCACTTCCCGCATATCATCAACGGTATAGAGGTAAATATCGGGGATCTCCGAGACTTGGGGCTCAATATCCCGGGGCACAGCGAGATCAATCATGAGTACAGGCCGCCAGCGACGCGCCTTCACCGCCTCCTCTGCCGCCCCTTTCCCCAGAATCGGCAGCTGACTCCCCGTGGAGCTAATCACGATGTCGGCATCCGGGAGGCGCTGCGTCACGTCAGCCAGCAGGATGGCTTCTGCATCAAATTGCGAGGCAAGCTGCTCGGCACGCTCAAGGGTTCGGTTGGCAATAATCAGCTTCCCTAGTCCCGCGTCCCGCAGATGCCGAGCGACCAACTCAATGGTTTCGCCCGCTCCCAGCAACAGGGCCGTGCTGCGCTCCATATCACTGAAAATCTGGCGCGCCAGATCAACCGCCGCATAAGCCACCGAGACCGGATTTTCACCAATCGCTGTGTCAGTGCGCACTTTTTTGGCGATTCTGAACGCCTCTGGGAAAATCATATTCAGATGAAACCCGACAGCACCGGCTTCCTGCGCCACGGCGAACGCTGACTTCATCTGGCCAAAGATCTGGGGCTCCCCGAGTACCATTGAATTCAGGCCTGCAGCGACCCTCACCAAATGGGAAGCCGCCGCTACGCCATGATTGCGGTAGACGGACGGTAGTAACTGATTCACATCGATACCATGATGTGAAGCGAGCCAGTGGGACAGCTGATCGCTGACGACCACGCCATCCACATCCTCAGGTAGCACGCCATAGAGCTCTGTTCTGTTGCAGGTGGACAAGATCACCGATTCACTGACCTGAGTGTCTCGAATCAGCGCGCTCAACGACTCGTGAACTTTTTCCGGCGCAAAAGCGATCTGCTCGCGCAACTCTACAGATGCCGAGTCATGATTCACTCCCACTACCACCAGCTTGTTCAACATGAGCCTGGTCGATACCCTCACCAGTCGTCGCAACTTGCTATCATAGCATTTACTGCTCACTAACTTGCTGCGGGAGCTGAGGCTCTTTGTGGCACTATGCTTGACCATGAATGGCTTCCAAACTACCGCTATTGCCCTCACTTTTGCCCTGACGGGTTGTGCAGCCGTCACGCCCGATCCGATGGTGGTGGACGCGGTTGCACCTGCCGTCTCGCGGATGTGGCCGACGTCAGCGCGAGCCCGCAGAGATCGCCGATTCCGACCGCGAGCTTGCTGCCGCTTTTGCAGGCGGAGTTTGCCTTGCGTCTTAGGGATTTTGATCAAGGACTCGCCTTGTTGACAGAACAGGCGATGACGCTACCGATCCAGCGCTGGCGCGCCGCGCACTGCGGCTAGCGGAATTCGTCAACGACAATAGTCGGGCCTCAATGATGGCCGTTCGGCTAGTAGAACTGGACCCCAAAGACGGCGCGGCGGCTGCCGCGGCCTCAGGCTGGCTGGCCAGAACCGGCCGCCCGGTAGAGTCCTTATATTACGCTGGCCTGGCCTATGAATTGGGGAGTCCGTTAACGTTGCCACCAATCTCGGTAGTTACGAGCAACTCGACGGTGAGCGCAGGGTGCAGTTGCCGAGGCCATTCGTGCGCTGGCCACACGCTGGCCCGAGGATGACCAGATCGCCATTGCAGCGAGCTTGTTGGCACGATTAGAGAAAGACTGGAAACTCTCGGAATCATTGATTCGCCCCGTGCTGGAGCGCTCCCCTGAGGACATCAGGGCGGTCATGCTTTGGACCCAGCTGATGATTGATCAGTCGTCAGAATCGCCGTTTATCCTGCTTGCAAAGACCGTCGCTGCCTACCCGGACAATCAGGAATTGCGCCTGCAATATGCTCGACTGCTGGGGTCCGAGGGCGATTACGCCAGCGCACAAACGCAGTTTTCGATTCTACTCGAACGCGACCCCGATAACGCAGAGTTGCTCTCTACTGCCGCGCTTCTCGATTTTGAGTTGAAATATTTTGACGCCGCCCTGCAAAAGTTTCGGCATTGATCACCCTTGAGGCCCGCCTCGATGAAGCGCATTACTACATCGGCCGGATCGAAATGGGGCGCGACCGCTACCCGGAGGCGATTGAAGCCTTCGCAGCGGTAGGCCCCTCGCGTGAATTTCGTGATGCCAAAGCGCAGGCGTCTCAGTTGCTTATCGAGACAGCATTCGCCAGTGACATCAGAGCCTTTTTTGACACACAGCGACGCGCCTACCCCAGTGCGGCAGAGCAACTCTTTTTACTCGAGGCCGATTCCCTGCGTGACTGGACGGGAGAATCACTGAAGGCTTATGACCGTGGGTTAACCGCCTTCCCGCAGTCGTTTTCTCTGCTCTACGGGCGCGCCATGGTGCATGAATCGGAGGGTGAACTGGGTGCCATGGAAAATGATCTGCGCAGCATTCTCGTGCAAGATCCGAATCATGCCGCAACCCTGAATGCGCTGGGATATACGCTAACCAACCACACCCAGCGCTATGAAGAAGCCGCCGATTTGATTGAGCGAGCGCTCTCTCTTTCACCTGGCGATCCTGCAATTCTCGATAGTTTGGGTTGGGTTTATTACAAGCTAGGCCAATACAACCAATCTGAAGTACTGCTCCGCCAAGCACACAATGCCTTCCCTGACCCAGAAGTCGCCGCACATTTGGGAGAGGTGCTTTGGATGCAGGGAAGGCAGGTAGAAGCGCGGGATATCTGGCGCGATGGGCTGACCCGGGTGCCGGATCACCCTATTATTCTGGAGGCTGCAGAACGGTTAGGCGCTGACCTTCTGTGAGCTGTCTTTCGCGCCACCGGCGTCGCAAATACCCTCTTCTTGCTTGCTGCGCGCTAGTTGCCACGCTAGTGCTGGCATCAGCATGTTCGACCGTGGGCACGAACAGCGCGGATATCAAGCCAGCAGCACCCGCAGTGCCCACTGACCTGCCTCGCTGGAGCGCGAAGGGAAAAGTGTCTTTCGCTCTCAAAGAGGAAACGGAAACCGCACGGTTTCAATGGCGCCGCACTGACTCAGAGACCGATGCCATCACCTTATCTGGCCCCTTTTCGCTCAGGAACCAAATCATTGAGCGCAGCGATGACACCGTTTTGTGGCGGGACGGTGAGCAGGTTCAGCTGCTGTCGCAACTCACCCCGGATTCACCGGTCACCGCCGCGCTGGTGTCCTTACCCCACAAATCCATGGGCAGCTGGCTCCTTGGCGCGAGTGCGGACGAGCAGGATTGGCAGGTCGACGTCACTGCCTGGCAAGCCGCCCCTCCCTGGAGCGCGCCCGCAAAGGTTACAATTCGGGGCGCCGGCATGGAAATCAAGGTCATTATCTCGCAATGGGAATTCAGCCCGCTACCGTGACAACGATTGAGGCCCGCTCTCCAGCCAAGCTCAACTTATTTCTTCACGTGACGGGTCGGCGCCCCGATGGCTACCACTCTCTTCAGACGGTCTTTCAATTACTCAGTTGGGGCGACGACATGCGCTTTGAGGCCCGCGAAGCGCCTGGCATCACGCTTTCGGGCGATACAGACGATATTGCGCCTGAAAATAACCTCATCCTCAAAGCCGCTAACGCCCTCGGTAGACCCGAGCGCGGCGCCCACATCCACATCCGCAAGCGCATTCCGCGGGGTGGTGGTTTAGGCGGCGGGAGCTCCAATGCCGCCACCACATTGTTGGCCCTCAATCGGTTGTGGCAGCTCAAGCTAGAGCAACATGCGCTGCGGCAACTGGCAGCGCCGCTTGGAGCAGATGTCCCCGTTTTTGTCTCGGGACACAGTGCCTGGGCGGAGGGCACTGGAGAGATACTGTCACCCATCGCCCTACCCAAGCGCTGGTATGTCATCGCACAACCGGCTTGCGAGGTGAGTACTGCCGAAATCTTCGCCCATCCTGAATTGACACGCCACACCGCGCCCATTACAGTGCAGGCCTTTTTTTCAGGGGCCGGACACAACGATTTGCAACCCGTTGTATTGTCGCGGTACCCCGAAGTCCAGCGGGCGTGGGAATGGCTCAATCAGCACTCCCCAACAGCAAGAATGACCGGCAGTGGCGCATGCCTTTTTGCCGCTCTGGAAACAGAGGAAGCGGCGCGCCGCATTGCTGTGGAGGCTCCCACCGGGTTAGAAGTAGCGGTAGCTGAGGGTTTGGACCGACTTCCCGAGATGCGGGAAGTCACTTAAAAGTTGTGTTGGGGCGTCGCCAAGTGGCAAGGCAGCGGGTTTTGATCCCGCCATTCGGAGGTTCGAATCCTCCCGCCCCAGCCATTTTTCATTGCGAGAGGTAAACCGATGTCATCGAAAATGATGGTGTTTACAGGAAATGCCAACCCTGCGCTCGGTCGCAAGGTTGCTGACCGGCTGTACCTCGCGATGGGGTCTGCTGCTGTCAGTAAGTTTTCCGACGGCGAAATTACGGTTGAGCTCAATGAAAATGTGCGCGGTAAAGATGTTTTTGTACTGCAAAGCACCTGCCATCCCACCAACGACAATATTATCGAGCTATTGCTGATTATCGACGCCCTGCGTCGCGCTTCGGCAGGCCGGATTACCGCGGTAGTGCCCTACTTTGGTTACGCCCGGCAGGACCGGCGGGTGCGCTCCGCGAGGGTGCCCATCTCGGCTAAAGTTGTCGCTGACACCATGGTGGGTGTTGGTGTAGACCGCGTGCTCACCGTCGACCTGCACGCCGAGCAGATTCAGGGCTTTTTTACCGTACCGGTCGACAATGTATACGCATCTTCCATTCTTAACGCCGACATTGTGCGCTGCGCCTACGAAAATCTGATTGTAGTATCGCCCGATATCGGCGGCGTAGTAAGGGCTCGAGCCATTGCCAAGCAACTGGACGACGCGGACCTGGCCATTATCGACAAACGCCGCCCACGCGCTAACGAAGCCGAGGTCATGAACCTGATTGGCGATGTAGAGGGTCGAACAGCGATTTTGGTGGATGATATGGTCGACACGGCGGGCACGCTGTGTACCGCCGCCAACGCCCTTAAAGAGCGGGGCGCACTGAAAGTGGTTTCCTATTGCACCCATGCAGTGCTGTCCGGCGGGGCTTTGGAGAATCTCGAGCGTTCTCAACTCGATGAACTGGTAGTGACCGACACTATTCCGCTCTCTGACGAAGCGCTGGCGGTGGGCAAGATCCGCCAGCTCACCATTGCCGACCTGCTAGCGGAATCTATTCGGCGGGTTAGCAACGAAGAATCTATAAGCGCACTGTTTGATCTTTCTTAAACAGTGTTTTACTCACTCACCACCGCGTCGGTCGCAGACAAAGTGGTGTTAACAAGGGAGCCAGACCATGTCTGAATCTTTTACTGTAGTTGCAGAGGCGCGAGCCGACGCGGGGAAAGGTGCGAGCCGCCGCCTACGTCGCCTCGAGGGGAAAATTCCCGCCATCATTTACGGGGCAGAAAAACCCGCCCAAAGCCTGACACTGATCCGCAAAGACTTTGAGCACATGCTGGAAAATGAAGCGTGCTTCAGTTCGATCCTTGAGGTGCAGGTTGGTGGTGAATCGCAAAACGCGATCATTAAGGATATCCAGCGTCATCCCGCGAAAGGCTTCCCGATGCACGCAGATTTTCTCCGCGTGCGAATGGATCAGGCCATCAAGGTTAACGTGCCACTCCACTTCCTCAACGAAGAGCAGTGTGCCGGCGTGAAGCTCGAAGGCGGCATGATTCAGAAGCAGGCCACCGATATCGAAATCCAATGTCTTCCCAAGGATCTACCTGAGTTCCTCGAGGTCGATATGCTCGAGGTCGAACTGGGCCAAATCGTGCATCTGACCGACATTACCCTGCCCGAGGGCGTGATCTCCACTGCTTTGGAATTGGGTGAAGACCACGACCTAGCCATCGCGTCCGTAGTCGCGCCTAGAGGCGTGAAAGAGGAAGAGGAAGAACTCGACGGAGCGGTTGACGGTGAAGGCGAGGGCGACGGTGATTCCGGGTCTGATGCCGAAGCATCGGCGTCTGACGATGCCGGAGACGGCGGCGAGGACTGATTAGCTCGTGTCTGCCATCCGGCTTATCGTCGGTCTCGGCAATCCCGGCGCACAATATGAAGGCACTCGGCATAACGCCGGTGCCTTTTTTGTGCGTCGCCTTGCCGCGCAATATGACCTCAGCCTTGCGACTGATCGCAACGCACTGGGGGAGTCCGCTCGGGGAAATATCGCCGGCCATGACTTACGGCTGCTAATTCCTGAGACCTTCATGAACGAGAGCGGCCGTTCGGTCGCAGCGATGGCGCGTTATTACCGGATCGATGCAGAGGCGATATTGATTGCCCACGATGAGCTAGACGTGCCACCGGGTGAAGCGCGCTTCAAATGCGGTGGCGGTCATGGTGGTCACAACGGGCTGCGGGATATCATCCCGGCGCTCGGTGGCCAGCGAGCGTTTTGGAGACTGCGACTGGGTATCGGTCACCCCGGCTCAGCTAAGCAAGTGTCATCGTGGGTTCTGAGCAAAGCCTCTGCAGATGATCAAACGGCCATTGAAGCGAGCACGGCATCGGCGCTGGCTGCCCTACCCTTGTTACTCGATGGTGACGACATCAAAGCTATGACAGCACTGCATAGCGAAAGCCATCAACCTGCCCGACCCAGCGAGGACTAAAACTATGGGAATCCAGTGTGGCATCGTCGGTTTGCCTAATGTCGGTAAATCTACGCTGTTCAATGCCCTGACTCAGGCAGGCATCGACGCGGAGAATTTTCCTTTCTGCACCATCGAGCCCAACACCGGAGTGGTCGCCGTACCTGATCCGCGACAGGGACAAATTAGCGCTCTGGTGAGCCCCGAACGGACTATCCCTGCGACAATGGAATTCGTGGACATAGCGGGTTTGGTTGCAGGCGCCTCGAAGGGCGAGGGACTGGGCAACCAGTTTTTGGCCAATATCCGTGAAACGGATGCCATTGCCCACGTCGTTCGTTGCTTTGAAGATCCCAACGTCATTCATGTGTCGAATCAGATCGACCCGCTCTCTGATATTGAGACGATCAATACCGAGCTGGCACTGGCTGACCTCGAATCCTGTGAAAAACAGCTTGCCAAGGTTGTGCGGACGGCAAAGAGTGGAGACAAGGAAGCCGTCGCACTGAAGGCGCTCCTTGAGGACAAACTACTGCCGCAACTCAACGAGGCCCAGCCGATCCGAGCGCTGAAGCTGGATGCCAATGATTGGGCACGTGTTAACGCGCTGCATCTTCTGACCACTAAACCCACGATGTATATCGCCAATGTCGCCGAGGATGGCTTTGAAAATAATCCGCACCTCGATGCGGTGCTGACCTATGCCTCCGACGAACGCGCCGGGGTGGTCGTGATCTGCAATAAGCTGGAGTCAGAAATCATCGAGCTGGAGGAAGAAGAAAAAATAGAATTCCTCGCCGAGATGGGCATGGAAGAGCCCGGCCTCAATCGCGTTATCCGTGCGGGCTATGACTTACTCAACCTGCAGACCTATTTTACGGCCGGACCAAAAGAGGTTCGGGCGTGGACGGTTCGCGTGGGCGCCACCGCGCCAGAGGCCGCTGCGGTCATCCATACCGATTTCCAAAAAGGCTTTATCCGGGCCGAAGTCATTGCATTTGATGACTACGTGGCTCATCGCGGCGAGCAAGGCGCGAAAGATGCGGGCAGGTGGCGGCTGGAAGGCAAGGACTACGTGGTGGCGGACGGCGACGTCATTCACTTCCGCTTCAATGTCTAAGCACTAACCACAGGTCAATGCGCCGGTAATGGCGGCGCGCGTCTCTTCAGGCTGGATCACTGCGTCGATCTCCAAATAACTCGCCGCCTCGGTCGCGCGCCCCTTGTGATACATGTCGGCCAACAGTGATTCGAACAATGCCTGCCGAGCCGTTTCATCTGGCGCCTCAGCGAGCTCCTGGCGGAATCCAAGCTGTACCGCACCCTCGAGCCCCATCGCGCCAAACTCGCCCTGCGGCCAGCTCACCGCATAGCGGGGCACCTCAAAAGATCCGCCGGTCATCGCCATAGCACCCAACCCATAAGCGCGGCGCAGAAAGACTGCAACAATCGGCTGCGTGAGCGCAGCACCCGCGATAAAGAGATCCGACATGAGCCGAGGTGCGCCCTCGGCCTCGCTCTCCGGACCCACCATGAAACCAGGCGTGTCGATAAAAGACACCACTGGCAAACCCCATCGTTCAGCGAGCTGATAGAGCGCAGCGGCCTTAGTGGCCGATTCGCCATCAATCGCGCCACCCAAATGACGACAATCGCTCGCCAGCACGGCAACGGCGCGACCTTCAATGCGCGCGAGGCCGGTCACAATCGCCCTCCCCATATCCGGGCGAGTCTCGATCAAAGAGCCAATATCGAATAAATGGTGGAGAATCTTGCGCGTATCAAAAGCATAGCGACGATTGGTCGGCATCAACGCGGGCAACTCAGTCTGATCGTATGACTGCCAATCGGATAATGGCCCCTGTACACAGGCCAAAACTCTTTTGGCCATTGCGGTCGCTTCTGCCTCATCGGCGACCACAATGTCGACAACGCCATTCTTGCGATGCACCGAGACCGGGCCGATATCCTGTGGCTTCCAGCTACCCAAACCACCGCCTTCGATCATAGCGGGACCCGCCATGCCAATACAGCTTGCTTCGGTGGCAATACGCAGATCCGCCGCACCAAAAAGCGCTGCATTACCGGCGAAGCAATAGCCATGATTCACCGCGATGCGCGGCACCTTTCCTGCCAGCGCGGCCCAACGATGGAAGGTGGGGACATTCAATCCTGCCATTGATACGAGTACGTCGGTGTCACCGGGGCGGCCGCCTCCACCCTCCGTGTACATCACGATCGGCAAACCAACCTCCGCCGCCAAACCCAGCAATCGGTCGATTTTGCGGTGATGGAAGTAACCCTGAGTGCCCGCCAAGACCGCGTAATCGTTGATAATCAGTGCCGTCTGGCTGTCAGCGCTCGCGAAGAGATCGCCGTTGACAGGGCCAATCGCCGTAATGACCGCATCAGCGGCCGTCTCGGCGAAGAGCGCGTCACCCTCGCGACGCGTGCGCTGTGCGGCGACCGCCAGCTGACCATACTCAGAGACAGCGGTTCCGTCGGTCAGATCAGCAAGATTTTCTCTCGCGGTGCGACCTTTTCGGGCACGACGCTTTGCGACAGCCTCGGGTCTAGCCTCGTCAGCGGTTTTTGCAAGCCTCTCCTGTAACCCCGCATAGGGGTCGATCTTTTCATCACTCATAGGGTGGCCTGTCTTGTTAAAACACGTGACTGACGGCAAACGGGCGTAAGCCAGTTGACTTCAATCGCGTAGTTTTGCAGAATCCCGCGCCTCACGGATTTCCTTTAGTGGCTACGTAGCTCAGCTGGTTAGAGCACAGCATTCATAATGCTGGGGTCGGTGGTTCAAGTCCACCCGTAGCTACCACTCACACTCCCGCACACTGTCGGATCTCGCAGGGTGGCGGGTGCGTAAGGCAACCGGCTCACCATAGGCTGAGAGCAGTCAGCCAGCGCCAACCACACGAATTTTGAAAAGGAGCACCAATATGTCGCGTGTCGTCATCTCAGGAATCGTCGAGTTTCCCGCAGAAGTTCGGGATGAGGCGCTCCTTAAAGCCAAGGAACTGATTGAGGGTGCCTACACAGAAAAAGGCTGCATTCATTACCTCTGGACCGCGGATCTCAACCACCCCGGTCGGGTCGTCGTCTATGAGGAGTGGGAAAGCGGTGCCGATCTCGAAGCGCACTTGCAGGGCGACTGGTATCGCAACATGCTCGGGCACCTCTCGCAGTACAACATCCTCAGTGCAGAGAACAATAAGTTTCGCGTCGACGCGAAAGAGCCCGTCTACAGTGAAGATGGTGTGGCGACTGGCTATTTTACTGACGAATCTGAGCGTTAAGCCCGGAGTTATTGGGGATTTCTGATCACGCGTTAGCTGTTAGACGCTCTGGTATTTGGGGACTTATTAGCGCTTCCAAGCCTGAATCTTTCGGTAAAGCGTGGAAGGCGCCACCTGCAATTGTTTAGCGGCACGATTCACACTGCCATCACAGGCCGCAATCGCCGATTCAATCGCCTTTTTCTCGGTAATCCAGAGAGGCTCTATCGCAATGTCATCGCCGATATCGAGGAGGGCAGCTGGCTCCTGCGGTAGACCATCGGTTTCAACCGCGATCTCGGTACCCGAGATAATGCGGTACACCGCCGCTTCCGTAATCTCTTCCGCTGGACCCAACAAAACCAGCTGCCGTATCGCGTTTTCTAGCTGACGCACATTACCAGGCCAAGAATAATGTTTGAGCGCATGAGCCGCGGCCTCGCTGAGCTCAACGGGAGCCTTGCCTTCCTCCTCGGCAATTTGAGCGAGAAAAACCTGCGCCAAAAGCAATACATCTTCAGACCGCTCCCGAACGGGAGGCATTCTTAGCGGAACAACGTGGAGTCGGTAGTAGAGATCCTCTCGTAGCCTACCCTCACGCATCTCAAACAAGGGATCGCGGTTAGTGGATGCAATAATGCGAACGTCGGCTGCGATCTCCTGAGCCGCGCCGACCGGGCGGTACGTCCCGTGCTGGATCAGCCGGAGCAGCGTCGATTGGGCCTCGAAGCTGAGACTACAGACCTCATCGAGAAACAGTGAGCCGGCCACGGCCTCGGCAACCAAACCATTTCCCTGCCCATCTCCGAATAGCGCTCGCTCCAACTGGTCCGCAGAGAGCGCTGCGCAATCAACCACAACAAAGGGGCCTGGCGCGCGCGCGGACAGCTGATGTATCGCCCGAGCCGCAAGTTCCTTACCGGTGCCACTTTCGCCCATGACGAACGCAGTGGCCAGCGTGCCCGCCAGTGATTCCACTGTTTCAAAAACCGTATGCATCGCCGGAGATTGGCCCTGCAGAGGTCCAAGTCGCTCACGTTTCACCGAGAGGTTCTCGACCTGTTGGCTCAGTGCCAGTTTATCTGCAGCATTGAGCAGCGTGACTCTGAGTCGCGCTGCATCGAAGGGCTTGTTCAGAAAATCATCGGCGCCGTTCTCAATCGCCTGCTCGGCATAATCGGCGCCGTGGCCTGTCATTACAACGACCGCAGGCCGCGGAGAAATACGCCACAGATCGTCCATCAGGTCGAGGCCGTTGCCATCCGGCAACTCGATATCCAGCAAAATCAATTGCGGGCTCAGTTCAACCAACATCTCTCGGGCAGCCGCCAAAGTTTCGACAGCCGTCACATCTAGGCCACTACCATCGAGATAATGGGAGTAGATAGCACAAAGGGTTGCACTGTCCTCAACGATGAGGGTCTTCACGCCAGTTCCGCCTCCTGCGGATACCAAGTGACGGGTGCCAAGACCTCGGTAAAGTCTCTGAAATCCGCCTGTCCTGTGATCAGACGGAGAGTACCAGTTTTTGATCCGCCTGGGCGTGTATCCAATACAGTACTGCGGTCAGCAACAGCACCGCTCCCACCTGATGGGTGGCGGCTACTGGAATGGACACCTGCGTCAGCACGGTGCCGATGCCCAGTACCAGCTGGAAACTCAGCGCCAGTAACATTAACCCTGCGCCCCGGCGAACCCGAGCATCGCCACTGGCGCGAAGACTCTGCACACCGAGAAACAAAACCAACAGTGCAACGACATACGCCAACATCCGGTGGTTAAAGTGAATGGTGGCAACCCCTTCAAAAGTCGCCTGCCATCCCTCGGCGTAATAACCCATGGGCACAAACGTCTCGCCCATCATCGGCCAGGTGGGATATGCAAACCCCGCATCGGTACCCGCCATAAACCCACCCGAAAGAATGAGCGTGTAAACCCCCAGCACCAGCACCCAACCTCCGAGACTCACCTGCTTCAGCGCCGGCGGCAAGCCTGTGCTGACGCGGAGCACCAGCCAAGTCATGAGGGCATATATCGCCACAGCGACGCCCAAATGTGCCGTCAACCGGTATTGGGATACCGACGGCCTGTCAACCAGACCACTCTTCACCATATACCAACCGAGAAGTCCTTGGGCCGCTCCCATCATGAGCAGCAAAATGAGCGTGGGCAGCAATTGTGGTGCGATCATTTTGCGTAACGCAAAGACCACCAGCGGAACGAAATACATGAGGCCTATCAAGCGCCCAAGCACTCTGTGCAGATACTCAAATAAGAAGATCTGTTTGAATCCTGTCAGATCCATACCTTGATTAATTTTTTGATACTCAGGGTATTGCTGATAGGTGGCGAACGTCTCCAGCCATTGGGACTCAGTGAGAGGCGGAATCACTCCCATGATGGGTCGCCAATCCACCATCGACAGACCCGATTCGGTCAGTCGGGTGACGCCTCCCAGTAAGATCATCCCCAAAATCGTGATGGCACAGACCGCCAGCCATCCCGCTATCCAGCGCGCATTATCCTGCGCGTCCATTGTCGCTGTCGCCATGGTGCTTCCCCCCAGAGCGTTCATTCTAACCAAATCCGCGCAAAGTATGTTTTCTGTCCTACACTGTGCGGCCTTCTGGAGGACCCTCATGCCCTATATCCGCCTCGACCAGATTGAGTTCAGTATCGGCACCCAGATACTGCTCGACAAGGTGAGCCTGACCCTCGATAAGGGCGAGCGACTGGGACTCCTCGGTCGAAATGGTGCGGGCAAATCGACCCTCATGCGGATTCTTTCCGGAGAATTGGCGGCGGAAGATGGCGAGCGCTGGGTTGATCCAAATATCAAGGTCGCGAGGCTAGAGCAAGCACTCCCTGACAACCAAGACACGACCGTCTTCGATTATGTGGCAACCGGCTTGGCAGAGACCGGCGCCCTCCTCTCGCGCTATCACGCGCTCATCGCTGAAGGCTCGGAGAGCGCGCTGACCGAAATGAGTCAGATTCAATCAGAGCTTGAGCACCTCGGAGGCTGGTCTATGGAGCAGCGGATCGAGAAAGTGCTCCAGCAACTGGAGCTTGCTGCAGACGAGCCCCTCTCCACCTTGTCAGGAGGCTGGCGACGGCGCGCGGCGCTAGCCCGTGCGCTCGTCATCGAGCCGGATGTGTTACTCCTCGATGAGCCCACCAATCACCTGGATATTCCCTGTATCGACTGGCTTGAGCAGCAGGTCAGCCAATTCGAGGGCGCTATTGTGTTGATCACACACGATCGCCGCTTTTTACAGCGCGTCTGCAACCGTATCGGCGAGTTGGACAGAGGACACCTGACGCTGTGGCAGGCGGACTACGGAAAATTCTTGAGTCTGCGAGAACAAAAGGCCGAGGTCGAGGCGAGAGCGGATGCGCTGTTTGATAAAAAGCTGGCGCAGGAAGAGACCTGGATCCGGCAGGGCATCAAGGCACGCCGCACCCGCAACGAGGGTCGCGTCAGAGCGCTGAAAACAATGCGCAATGAGCGTGCACAGCGTCGTGTGGCACAGGGTAAGGGCCAATTTAAACTGGAAGAAGCCAACCGCTCGGGCCGTCGCGTGGCCGAGGCTCGAGACATCACCTTCGGCTACGACGACGAGAAGGTGGTGAGACATTTTTCTACCATTATTCAGCGCGGCGACCGAGTGGGCATCGTTGGAAGCAATGGTGTGGGCAAAAGTACCGTTATCAAGCTACTGCTGGGTGAGCTCACCCCTGATCAAGGTGATGTGCTGCTCGGAACACAATTGGAGATTGCTTACTCCGACCAACTGCGGGGCGAGCTCGACCCAGAGAAGGATCTGATCGATAACATCTGTGGTGGACAGCAGTTCATTGAAATCAACGGCCAGCGCCGGCACGCTATCAGCTACCTGGGCGACTTTCTGTTCGCGCCTGATCGTATTCGAACTCCGGTAAAAGCGCTGTCTGGCGGCGAGATCAACCGCGCCATTTTGGCGAGATTGTTCACGCGACCGGCCAATTTGCTGATTCTGGATGAGCCCACTAATGATCTTGATATCGAAACACTGGAGTTACTTGAAGAAATACTGCTGGAATTTAAAGGCACCATTATTTTAGTGAGCCACGACCGACACTTTCTCGACAAGGTCGTCACCAGTCTGCTGGTCATGAAAGGCAACAGTGAGATCGAGGAGCAGGCTGGAAGTTATGCCGATTGGGAGGCGAGGGGCGGACAACTCAACCCGGCAACACCTGCCATACAAGCGTCCGACGCAGCGCAACAAACGCAAGCAGAGACGTTGCATGATCGCACCGAGGCGCTGTCGAATCACGCAGAGCTGGCTCGCTCCAAGACGCAAAAGCTCAGTTATCGCGAACAGCGGGAACTCGACGGGTTGCCGGCTCATATTGAGGCGCTGGAGGCGAGCCACACCGCGCTACTCGCAGCGATTTCAGAAAAAGATTTCTACGAGCAGGCGCAGGAGCACATCGCTGCAGCGCTAACCGCTGTGACTGAGTCTGAGCGCGCTTTAGACGCAGCGCTTGAGCGACTGATCGAGCTGGAGGGTTGAACCCCTCCCCCTGAACCAGCGGGTGTGTTTCGACGGCGTGGGGGCGCTCTGCGTCTAGAGCACCGAGGCGACCGCCTCGACCACGCGGCTCAGGTTATGGGCATTGAGCCCGGCGACGTTAATGCGAGAAGAATCCAGAATATAGACCGACTGCTGCTCCCTCAGCCGCTGCGCCTGCTCAACCGACAGCCCGAGAAACGAGAACATGCCGTGCTCGGTGCCGATAAAATCAAAGTCGCGACCCGTCGCTGACGTCAACGCATCGCGGAAATCGCCCCGCAGTCCGTTAATTCGTTCACAGATTTGCGCCAGTTCGGCCTGCCATCCTGATCGCAACTCTGGCGAGGACAATACCCGGCCCGCCAGCAAAGCGCCGTGGGCGGGGGGCATGGAATAGACTCGCCGCGCTGCCGATATTGCCTGACTGGCCATCGCCTCCGCTGCGCGGGCGTCACCCCCAACGAACAGCACCGCACCCGCTCGCTCACGGTAAAGGCCGATATTTTTAGAGGAAGACACCGCAATGATCATCTCGGGCACACGCTCAAGCAGTGCGCGGATGCCGGCCGCATCCTCGTCGAGACCGGCTCCCATACCCTGATAGGCAAAATCGACCATCGGTAACAGCCCACGCTGGGCTATCAAGTCGGCCAATTCACCCCACTGTTCCTGTGTGGGATCGACCCCACTGGGGTTGTGACAGCAACCATGAAGCAACACCACATCACCCGGTGAGGCCGCGTCGAGGTCCGCCAACATCGCCGCAAAGTCGAGTCCCTTGAGCTCAGGTGAATAGTATCGATAGGTCTTAAAATGCAGTCCCACCGAACCCATGAGAGGAATATGAACCGGCCAGGTAGGGTCACTCACCCATACAGTCGCATCTGGTGCAGCGGCGAAGAGCACCTCAGCGCCTAGTCTGACTGCCCCGCAACCACCAGGAGTTTGTACCGCCGAGCTGCGGTCACCCAGCCTCGCCATGCCGGCCTCGCCTAGCACCAGCGCACGAATACCTGCCAGATAATCTGGATCCCCTTGAGGCGGCATGTAAACCTTGGTTTGCTCTTCGTTGACCAGCGCCTGCTGTGCCTGCTGCACCGCCTCAAACACCGGACATAACCCGGTCTCATCCATATAAACGCCCAATGTGAGATCCACCTTATTCGGATTGGGATCGGCACGACAGGCCGCGGCCAGACCAAGAATGGAATCAGGCGGGAGCACAGGAAGGGAATCAAACATGGCGAAAACTCTGAAAATTGAGATCTGGCAAAGCGCAAGAGTATGCGCGACTACCCGAGGACCCCACAAGCCCTGTTATTCTGTGCACCGAGCCATCAGCGACTCCTGAACGTCATGCCTCACCCTGAGCAACCCGATCACACCAATAGTGCAGACTCCTCGCCGACAACGGGTCAACGCGAGGACCTACCCACTGAGTCAGCGCACCATCGGGACGACCTCTTTGCCACACCCCTGTCGGATCCCGGGCTCTTTCGCTTCAATGCTTCCGTGGCCTCGGTGTTCCCCGACATGATTAACCGCTCGGTGCCGGGCTATGCCACGGTGGTAGCCATGACGGGTGTATTGGCTGCGCAGCACGCGCGCCCCGGTTCCCATATTTATGATCTGGGCTGCTCCTGGGGTGCCTCGCTACTCTCCGCGGCCCGAGAGCCCGCTTGCGATCGCTGCGAACTTATCGGTATTGATAACTCGCAAGCCATGCTCTCTGAGGCGCGCAGGCATTTGCAGCAGTTTCCGGAAGGAGATCGCATTGCCCTGCAGCAGGCTGACGTGATCGACGCCCCGCTCCAAAATGCCAGCGTCGTGATCATGAACTACACGCTTCAGTTCATCCCCGTCGCCGAACGAGAGCCTCTGCTCAGACGGATTCGTGCGGCAATGGCGCCTGGCGATGTCATGATCCTCTCGGAAAAACTGACCTTGCCCGACCAGCACTTGAATGACTATCTGATCGCGCTGCACCACGACTTCAAGCGTCAGCAGGGCTATAGCGATCTAGAAATTGCGCAGAAGCGGCAGGCGCTTGAAGACGTATTGGTCCCGGAGACCCGGCAAGCCCATGTTGAGCGCCTGCAAAAGGTTGGCTTCAGCCGATGCGACGTCTGGTTCCAGTGCCTGAACTTCGCCTCCTTAATCGCCATCGCATGACCCTTCCGCCCGAACTCGCCGCGGATTGGGACGCGCTCAGCAGACGCTGGACCAGCGGGCCTTTGCATGAGTGGCTCAACATACTCCCAGAACAGTTTATCTCCGGCCTAGCACCCGAGCGCTACGGCGATCTGCCGCGGTGGCGCGCGGCACTCGCCAGCCTGCCATTGCTCCCGTCGGGAACCGTGCAACTCAATACCGCGCGGGTGGGGCTGTCGGGCTACGCGCCTGATGCGACCCTACAGGCATTGGAAACGGCACTGATGGGACTTCACCCCTGGCGCAAGGGCCCCTTTGAACTTTTTGGCCTACACATTGATACCGAATGGCGATCTGACTGGAAGTGGGACCGACTGGCCGATGCACTCGAGCCCCTCGACGGAAAGCGCGTGCTCGACGTCGGTTGCGGGAACGGCTACCACTGCTGGCGTCTGCTCGGTGCCGGGGCGGCGGAAGTCATTGGTATCGATCCAACGCCGCTTTTCATTTTGCAGTTCAAAGCGCTTCAGCATTATCTTCAGCAACCAGGCATTCATATATTACCCATGGCTTTGGAGTCGATGCCTGAGCAATTGCCTGTCTTCGATACCGTATTATCAATGGGTGTGCTGTATCACCGCCGCGACCCCAAGGCACACCTCGATAGCCTTAAGCACAAGCTGGTACCCGGGGGGCAGCTCGTTCTGGAAACCCTGGTCATCGAAGGGGACGATCAGGCCTTGCTTGAGCCCGAAGGCCGTTACGCCCGCATGGGTAACGTGTGGCAGTTGCCAAGCGCAGGATTAGTTAAACACTGGCTAGCTGATAACGGGTTCGCTGAACCTCGCATTATCGATGTTGGCGTCACCTCAATAGCGGAACAGCGCCGCACTGCATGGATGACGTTTCATTCGCTGGAACAGTTTTTGGATCCAGCTGACTATAGCCTGACTGCAGAGGGTCTTCCTGCGCCACGACGAGCCATACTGGTAGCGCGACGACCCGGGTAATCGATCAACGCGATATGGCGGTGATGCTGAGCACTGGCGGCCTTGGAGAGCCTCAGTCGTCGCCCTGAGAGGGGGCTGCCGGTTGCGGCGTTAACGGGAAGGCCGCAATTTTTGCGCTGCCACCCTCGGAAATCCGGGCCGCACCCTCCTTATCCACTTCGTCAATGCGAACAATCGACTGCAAGGGAATATAGCTGCGCTTCACGCCGGAGAACTCGTTTTTTAGCTTCTCTTCGCCGGGGTCCACAAGAATCTGCGAGCGCTCACCGAACACCAACTCTTCGATCTCGACAAAGCCCCACATATCGCTTTGGTAGATCTGGCGCGCGAAGACCTCGTAGACCTGTCCTCCGTTGTGAAATATGACTTTGTAGATGGGCTGAGACGACATACTGGCTCCCGGGAAAACCGAGGTGGTGCGGCGAAAAGGGGCGGAATGGTAACACTTTGCGCACAAACCTCCACCATCTGGCAAAAATTCCGCCGCTCAGGCGCTATACTCCGCGCCCACACTCCTGCTGCGGCTACCCAGACAGTAAAAACGAATGAGTAATTCAGGCACCAAAAAGCTATTTGTCGAGACGCATGGCTGTCAGATGAACGAATACGACTCGGCGCGTATGGCTGATCTGCTGGGTGCCAGCCATGGGCTTGAGCAGACCGACTCGGCCGACGAGGCTGACGTGTTGCTCCTGAATACCTGTTCAATCCGCGAAAAAGCACAAGAAAAAGTTTTTCACCAATTAGGCCGCTGGAAGCATCTAAAGAAGGAGAAGCCGGACCTGATCATTGGTGTCGGCGGTTGCGTCGCGAGCCAGGAAGGGGCCGAGATTGGAAAGCGGGCGCCCTATGTCGATTTGATCTTTGGTCCGCAGACACTCCATCGACTCCCGGAAATGATCGAGAATCGCCGCCGCGGTGAAACCCTCGTCGTCGATGTCAGCTTTCCCGAGATCGAAAAATTTGATCGCCTGCCTGAACCCAGTGTCGAAGGACCGACTGCTTTCGTGTCGATCATGGAAGGCTGTAGCAAGTACTGTACGTTTTGTGTGGTGCCTTATACCCGCGGTGAAGAGGTCTCCAGGCCGGTCGATGACGTGATCGCAGAAGTCGCTGGGCTCGCCGACCGCGGTGTCAAAGAGGTCAATTTGCTCGGTCAGAATGTGAATGCGTACCGCGGACATAACCACCTCGACGAAGTGGTCGACTTCGCAGAGCTCCTGCACCTGGTGAATTTAGTGCCGGGCATAGAGCGCATTCGTTACACCACCTCGCACCCGGTCGAGTTTACCGACGCTATTGTTGCCTGCTATGCCGACATTCCGGCCCTGGTTGATCATTTACACCTGCCCGTACAGAGCGGCTCAGATCGCGTGCTGATGGCCATGAAACGCGGCCACACTGCGCTGGAATACAAAGCCATCATCCGTGCGTTGCGCAAGATCCGACCCAATATTTCACTGTCCTCGGATTTCATCATCGGTTTTCCCGGTGAAACCGAAGCCGACTTCGCCGCCACGATGAAACTGATTGAAGAGATTGGTTTCGATACGTCTTTCAGCTTCATTTACAGCGCCCGGCCGGGCACGCCCGCGGCCGAACTGCGCGATGAAGTCCCGGAAGAAGTCAAAAAGCAGCGGCTACATATTCTGCAGGCGCGCATCACACAGCAGGCGCAGCAGATTGCCGAATCGATGGTTGGGACCACCCAGAGAATATTGGTCACCGGCTATGCGAAAAGGGACCCCGGACAGCTGTCGGGCCGCACCGAGAATAACCGCGTGGTGAACTTCCCCTCGCAGAATACGGCGCTCATTGGGCACTTCGCAGATGTTGAGATCTCGGCCGCCTACACCAACTCGCTTTTGGGTCGCCTGAGCGAGGTGTCTTAATCCCTGACTCGGGAGTTGACTCAGCCCGCGAGGCGAGTATCTTTTCCTTCCCGAGATGAAAGAGGCGGCGTGAAAACCGTTGGACATAGAGCAATCGGCGCCCGAGGCCAACCCCTCAGGTATGGCCTCACACATCACACTCTCACTCGAACCAAACGATGCGCGCAATCTGGCGGCCCTCTGCGGGCAGTTGGACAGCCACCTGCGTCAGATTGAAAAGCGTCTGGACATCACAATTGATAACCGCAGTAATCATTTCGAACTGCGCGGCGCTCATGAGCGTTGTCAAATGGCCGCCTCCCTCTTGTCCTCGCTCTATACCGATATAGAAAACGGCGCGCAATTGAGTCCAGAGAGTATTCATCTGCGACTTCAGGAGGCGGATCTGGAGATGCTGACTGAGCGCCAGGGAACAGATCTCGGCGCTGACACTATTGGCCTGATTCGCACCAAGCGACTCTCGGTGAGACCGCGCGGGCTAAATCAGCGCCAGTACGTTTCGGCCATCGGTACCCATGACATCAATTTTGGCATGGGTCCCGCTGGTACTGGAAAAACCTATCTCGCTGTCGCCTGTGCGGTACGCGCGCTGCTTAACGAGCAGGTAAAACGCATCCTGCTGGTGCGTCCCGCGGTAGAGGCCGGCGAGCGTCTGGGGTTCCTACCCGGTGACCTGTCCCAAAAGGTCGACCCTTATCTCAGACCACTGTATGACGCGCTATACGAAATGCTGGGCTTCGAGACGGTGAATAAGTATATCGAGCGCCATATTATCGAGGTCGCGCCCCTGGCCTTTATGCGCGGCCGCACCCTCAATCATGCCTTCATCATTCTGGATGAAGCGCAGAACACGACGAAGGAGCAAATGAAAATGTTCCTGACGCGAATTGGTTTCGGGTCCACTGCAGTGGTCACCGGCGATACCAGTCAGATCGATCTCCCCAAAGGAACCCAAAGTGGTCTGACTCATGCCGCGACGGTACTCGAAGACGTGGAAGGGATTACCTTTACCCGGTTTGGTAACAAGGACGTGGTCCGGCACCCGCTCGTACAGCGAGTCGTCAGCGCATATGACACCTATGAACAGCGCAGTGCCTCACCCCGCAACGAGGGTCCTCCGTGAACCTCCTGTTATCCGTTGACCGCGCCACGGATCTCCCCTCGCCCACTGACCACGAGATTCGATCTTGGGTGAGCCACGCGCTGGCACAAACGGAGCGGTTATCGGACGATATTCCCGAATTATCGGTTCGCATAACAGACAACGATGAGGCGGCACGCTTTAATCAAACCTATCGGGCTCAATCGGGTCCCACCAACGTACTGTCCTTCGCTGCAGATTTGCCTCCCGAGGCCGACTGCGGCCTGCTGGGCGATCTGGTGATCTGCGCGCCGCTGGTGCAGAAAGAGGCCGCTCAACAACAGAAATCTGAGCAAGCGCATTGGGCGCACCTTGTTATCCATGGCGTCTTGCATTTGCTGGGACACGACCACCAAATTCCCGCTGAAGCGGCGCAAATGGAATCTTTGGAAATCGATTTGCTCAGCCGTCTTGGCTTCCCCAACCCTTATGAAATTGAACAGCCCCCGGAGGGCGTAAGACCGTGAACGATGATCGTAAGCTAGAGTCGGAAGAGCGATCCTGGCTAGACCGCTTGGCGCATTTCATCAGCGGTGAACCCCAGAACAAGTCTGACCTCGAAGGCGTTTTGTCGCTAGCTGAAGAGCACGAGATCATCGACGAGGACGCTCGCAAAATCATGGAGGGGGCCTTATTAGTGACCGACATGCAGGTGCGGGACATCATGATTCCCCGTGCCCAGATGGTGGTGATTGACTCAGACCAACCGCTTCAGGATGCACTCCCCCAGATCATACAGGCCGGCCACTCTCGCTATCCGGTCATTGGCGATGGTATTGATGATGTCATCGGCATTCTGCTGGCCAAGGACCTCCTGCCACTGATTCAAACTGACAGGGAGGTCCCGCGCATCACCGAGTTGATGCGGCCGGTGATTGCCGTTCCCGAGAGTAAGCGACTGAATGTACTGCTGAGGGAGTTTCGGCAAAACCGCAACCATATGGCGATCGTCATTGACGAGTATGGGGGTATCGCCGGCCTCATCACCATCGAGGACGTGCTCGAAGAAATCGTCGGTGAAATTGAAGATGAAACTGATGTTGAAGAGGGTCAATTAATCCGCCCGGTTAATGACACTTCCTTCATGGTGGAAGCCCTCACGCCGATTGACGATTTCAACGAATTCTTCGGTACAACCTTTAGCGACGAAGAATTCGACACGATTGGCGGCTTGGTAATCAACGCCTTTGGACAGCTCCCGACCCGCAATCAATCGATCCGACTCGATCAGTTCGAATTCAAGGTGATTCATGCTGACGAGCGAAGGCTAACCCGGTTACGTGTCACGACCGGCGATCTACCCAACCCATCAGATTAATGCTGCGTCGTGCCCCCCTCTGGGGCCTTGCTTTCATCGCCGGCCTCGTTTTTCCGCTGGGACTGGCGCCCTTCGATTTCTGGCCCATTATTCCGCTAAGCGCCGGCCTGCTTTACGCCTTACTGAGCCAGCCCGGCCGCGCCAGTCCTGTGCGCATTGGCTTGGCCTATGGCGTCGGTTTTTTCGGTGCGGGCGTGTCCTGGGTCTATGTCAGCATCCACGTTTACGGCAACACCCCCGTTTGGTTGGCCATTAGCCTGACCACCTTATTCTGTGGAGGCCTGGCACTCCTCTTTGCCACACAAGCCGGCCTTTTTGCGCGTCTCGCCAGCAAACATACCGCCTGGAAAATCGCCCAGTTTGCCTCGCTGTGGGTATTGTTTGAGTGGGTGAGGAGCTGGCTGCTGACGGGCTTTCCGTGGGCCTATGCCGGTTACGGCGCGCTGGATTCACCCTTTGCAGGCTGGATTCCTATCGTCGGGGTTTACGGGTGCTCGTGGTTATTGGTGTTACTCGGCTGCCTCTGGGTCGAGGCGCTTCATCAGCCTCGCATTCTCTCCCGGTGGGCCATCGCTGCCGCAGGAACCGGCCTCGTGACCACGTCCGGCGTGCTGTGGGAAGGCATCACTTGGACTACAGCACAGGGCGAGGCATTGACTGTCGCGGTGGTCCAACCCAACGTGCCACTCGAAGAGAAATGGGATCCCCGGCAACGCCCGCGTATTCTGGCTGAATTCAGTGAACTGACAACAGGATTGCATCAGACTTATGACCTGGTGGTGTGGCCCGAATCGGCATTGCCGGGTTATCGGGATAGGCTCCGCGCCGTCATCGACCCCCTCGACCAGCAGGCAGAGATAGACAGGCAGCACACTCATCACAGGAATACCCACCCGTGATTCGACGGGACGTTACAACAGTATCGTTGCGCTGGGTGCAGGATCCGGCACCTATCACAAACAAAAACTGGTCCCCTTTGGCGAATACGTTCCCCTGGAGCGCTGGCTCCGCGGCCTGATCGCTTTTTTTGATTTGCCCATGTCACAGTTTAGTGCGGGGCCCGCCAATCAACGCCCTCTCATGGCGGGTGACGTCAGCATCGCCCCCTTCATTTGCTACGAGGTGGTGTACCCGGATTTCGTTCAACGCTATGGTTCGACCGCCGCCTTACTGGTCACCATTAGCAACGACACTTGGTTTGGTAAAAGTGTGGGCCCTTGGCAGCACTTTCAAATGGCCCGCTACCGCGCGGTAGAACTGGAACGTGACCTGATCCGGGGCACCAATGATGGTGTGAGCGCACTGATCAGTGCCGAGGGTTTGATCACATCGAGCGCTGAACAGTTCAGAGAAGCCGTCATCACGGGTAACGTGCAGCCTCGCACCGGGCAGACCCCTTTCGCACTGACCGGCAGTTTACCGGTGTGGGTTTTCTCACTGATCATGCTGGTATTGGGCCGAGATCGGGCGTAATACTGGTAAACTCTGCGCGGCCAAAGTCACCGGTTGCTGCACACCTACTGTGGCACGGCGACACAAGCAAGGCGCCTCAATAAGATTGATACCGAGGAACGATGAGTCAGGAATATACACCGCAGACTTTGGAGCTGGCGCTTCAGGCTCAATGGGCCGATACGGGCCGCTTCGCCGTACAGCCGGACACTACGCGGGAGAAGTTTTACTGTCTCGCAATGTTCCCCTATCCCAGCGGCAAGCTCCACATGGGCCATGTCCGTAACTACACGATTGCGGACGTGATTGCGCGTTACCAGCGCATGCAAGGGAAAAACGTCCTTCAGCCAATGGGTTGGGATGCGTTTGGGCTACCGGCGGAGAATGCCGCCATTGCCAACAATGTTCCTCCGGCAGCATGGACCCGAGAAAACATTGCTCATATGCGCGCGCAGTTACAACGCCTGGGCTACGCGTACGACTGGGATCGGGAAATCGCAACCTGTGACCCTCAGTACTATCAGTGGGAACAGTGGTTTTTTACGCAGCTTTACGAAAAGGGTCTCGTCTACAAAAAGATGGCCACCGTCAATTGGGACCCCGTGGATCAGACGGTATTGGCGAACGAGCAGGTCATTGACGGGCGTGGCTGGCGTTCCGGTGCGCTGGTTGAGCGCCGCGAAATCCCCCAGTGGTTTATTCGCATTACATCGTATGCGGAAGAATTGCTGGACGGTCTGGACACGCTCGATGGCTGGCCTGAAGCCGTGCGGACCATGCAACGTAATTGGATCGGCAAAAGCCAAGGTGTGGAACTGGCTTTTGGTCTGGAAACGCCCATTGCCGATCTCGATAAAATTGAGGTCTTTACCACGCGGCCGGACACCCTCCATGGCGTGACCTATATCAGCCTTGCGGCGGAGCACCCGATCACCCTAGCACTGGCCGAGAAGCATCCCCCGCTCGAGCATTTTATCGACACCTGCAAGCAGACATCCGTTGCCGAGGCAGATATGGCACAAGCCGAAAAGCTGGGGATGGATACCGGGCTGCGCGCGAGGCACCCGCTTAGCGGTGAGGCAATACCCGTATGGGTCGCCAACTACGTGCTGATGGATTACGGTTCGGGCGCCGTCATGGCCGTACCCGCTCATGATGAAAGAGACTGGGAATTTGCTCGTAAATACGACCTCCCGCTGAAAACGGTGATCTGCGATCACGAAGGCAATCCGGCCGATACCCAGTCAGGGGCCTACACCGAGAAAGGCGCGCTCACGGCGTCGCCCGGTTTCGACGGTTGTAGCTTTGAGGAAGCTTTCGAGGGTATTGCTGCCCGCCTTGAAGAGACCGGAATGGGCCGCACTACAACCCAGTTTCGACTGCGCGATTGGGGGGTCTCACGCCAACGCTACTGGGGTACCCCGATCCCCATGCTCAACCTGGCAGAGGGCGGCGACATACCCATCCCGGCTGATCGCCTCCCCTCGCTACTACCGGAAGACGTTGCGATGAACGGCGTCACCTCGCCGATCAAAGCGGACCCCGAGTGGCGAAAGTTTGAACTGGCTGGCGACGCCTGCGAGCGCGAGACCGATACTTTCGATACTTTTGTGCAATCCTCCTGGTACTACGCTCGGTTTACCTGCCCGAACTATACCGAGGGCATGCTCGACAGCGAGCAGGCGAATTACTGGCTGCCGGTTGATCAGTATGTCGGAGGTATCGAGCACGCCATTTTGCACCTGCTGTATTCGCGCTTCTTCCACAAGTTGATGCGGGATGCCGGTCTCGTATCGAGTGACGAGCCCTTCAAGCGGCTTCTCACTCAGGGCATGGTGCTGAAGGACGGCGCCAAGATGTCGAAATCGCGGGGTAATACCGTCGATCCACAGACGCTGATTGACCGCTATGGCGCAGATACCGTGCGCTTATTTAGCATGTTTGCAGCGCCTCCAGAACAATCTCTCGAATGGTCAGACTCGGGCGTAGAGGGAGCCAACCGCTTCATCAGGCGACTATGGCGACTGGTGCACGACTTCGATTCAACCAAAGCCGCTGCGCCGTCTGACGCGCTCAGCGGCGAGCAGAAAAATTTGCGCCGTAAAATTCATGAGACCATTGCCAAGGTCGAGTGACGATTATGGTCGCCGCCAAACCTTTAACACCGCCGTCGCTGCCATCATGGAGCTTTGCAACGAGCTGGGGAGACACCCCTCAGAGGACGGCAGTGATCACGCCATCATCAGCGAGGGGCTTCATGCAGTGCTGCAAATGCTGTGGCCCATAACACCGCACCTCAGTGAACACCTTTGGCCGGTGCTGACGGGCAATGCTTTTATCGAGAGTCAGTGGCCCGAGTTGGACGAAACCGCATTGAGCCGAGATGAACTCGAGATCGTGGTGCAGGTCAATGGTAAGGTGCGAGGAAAGATTAAAGTACCGGCGTCAGCGGATAATGCCGAAATCGAATCGCTGGCAAAGAGCCAGGAAAACGTGCACCGCTTTCTGGCTGACAAAACGATCCGCAAAGTGATTGTGGTACCCCAGAAACTGGTGAATATCGTCGCGCAATGACAACGCTGAAGTCCATCCAATATCGCCCCCTGTCCAGAGTCATCTGGTTATTTTCGGGCCTGTTATTTTTTGCTGGGCTGCGGGTTTCAGCTCAAGGGAAGCGACACTGAAAATGGCGAGGCTCAGCTCGATGGCATGACCATTCAGTTGATCAGCAGCCAGTCGCGATCAGAGCTCACCCGGGAAGTATCGCGAGCGCTGACGGCAATCGGTCTGGTTCTGGTCACCGATGCAGAGCAAGAAGCCCTGCTGGTGCTCACACTTCAGCCCGAGCAGTTTTCGCAACGCAATGTATCGCTGACGGCGCAGGCTCGAGCAGCAGAACTTGAGCTCACGCTCGCCGCTGACTTCACGCTCGTGCAACCGGAGCGGGATAGGATTGACGCCCGCGCCACGGTCACCCGTCAGATGCTCAACGACCCGCGCAATGTGGTGGGGAAAACCGAGGAAATACGCCTTTTGAGGGAGGAAATGCGGCGAGATCTTGCCGCCCAGATAGCCCGTCGCCTCAGCCATAGCCTGGCCAACTAATGCAACTGAAGCCGGCGCAACTCGAGAACCACCTTACCAACCAGCTGAGCCCCTGCTACCTCATTTCCGGAGACGAGCCCCTGCTCGTTCAGGAGTGTGCCGATGCTATCCGCAGCGCTGCGCGTGAAGCCGGCTGCACAGAACGGCAACGCATCCATATTGCCGGCAAGGATGACTGGCTGGAGTTGAAACATGCCGCTGGCGCGCTGTCGCTGTTTGCCGACCGGAAATTAATCGAAATACAGCTCCCCAGCGGCAAGCCCGGAACGGAAGGTAGCAAAGCGATACAAGAGTATCTCGGTAGCGAACCAGAAGATGTGCTGCTCATTGTGAGCGGACGCATTGACAAACAATCCCAGAAAAGTAAGTGGCACCTCGCCTTGGACGGTGCCGGCGTGGTGGTACCCATTTGGCCGGTGTCACCAGGCCGAGCTACCTGGCTGGATCACCGCTCGAATGAATGCGGCTGGGCTCTCTGCCGAGACCGACGCTGTGGCACTCCTGGCTGAGCGATTGGAGGGCAACCTCCTCGCGGCCGCTCAGGAGATCGAAAAGTTGAGACTGCTCCACGGCGAGCAAGTGATCACCGCGGCCATGATCGCGGATACCGTGTCAGACAACGCGCGCTACGATGCGTTCAGGCTGGTCGACGTCGCCCTCTCCGGGGACGCTCGTGGCGCGGTGAGGACGCTGAGAGGTTTGAGATCAGAAGCGATTCAACCGCCGGTGCTGCTGTGGGCCGTTTCGCGAGAAGTGCGGTTACTCGCCGATCTGAAGCGCGATGTCGTAGGCGGTGCTTCTGTCAATAGTGCGCTCGACCGGCGCGGCGTTTGGCGCAACCGGCAATCTTTGGTACGCAGTGCGATCAATCGCCTTAGCGGCCGCGATCTTGCACAAATGCAGGCGCTCAGTTTTCAGGTGGATGGCGCCAGCAAAGGTTTTCTGAGCGGCGAACCCTGGAGTTTGCTGGAAACTCTTGTTGTCGTGATGGCTCAAGGGTTATCAGATGTCAGGACGTCGGAGCGTCTCGCATAAAGGCCAGCCACCAAACAGACGCCCACCGCTCCCGCGACTAGCGATACCCGGGAAAAGCCAAACCCATCGACTCCGGCACCCAGGAGTGCCGCGCCAAGCGCGGGTGCTCCCATCGCGAGCATCGTCCAGACGCTCATGACACGACCTCGGTACTCACTTTTGGCAGTGAGCTGAATGAGCGTCTGCGACCCGGTACCGGCTATCGTGGTGACAACACTCAGACCGGATATCCATACCGCCAAGCCGGTCAATCCGGTGAACCATCGCAAGCTGATCAGGCTCAAGGCAGCCAGCGCAATCGCCACACATACCAGTGTCAGCAAGCGACTCAGATCCGCGGCCTGCCGGCTCACCAACAAGCCCCCCAGAACAGAACCCAGACCGGCCATAGCGACCAGCACCGCCAAGTCGGCCGACCCACCCTGCAATATCTGTCCCGACAGTGCAGGCAGAAGCTCGATAATCGTGCGCCCCAGCAAACCATTTAAAGCGGTCAGTGCCAGCAAAAGTCTGAGATCTGTGCGTTGCAACAGGTGCCGAAAACCCGCCACCAGTTGGTCAGGGTAGGAGGTAGGCGGCCCTGCCGGCGCATCACGCTCTACCGTCAGCCGTGACAGACCCCAGAAAGACCCCATGAACAGCAGCATAGCGACCATCCATGCGGCGCTGATATTGGCCTGTGCGACTAGCGCGGCCCCCAGAGCAGGTCCCACCATGCGAGCAATATTGAAGGACATGGCAGAGTAACCCACTGCACTGGGCAAGGCTTCTCGGGGTACCAATAAAGGCACCAGTGCCAGTCGCATCGGCGAATGCAATGACGTAGCGACGCCCAGCGTCGCCGCCAAAATCAGAAGCGCGGTGCGGTCATACCACCCCGACCAGGTGGCGACAGCGCCCGTCAAGGTAATCGCGCTGTGAATGAGCATGGACAAACGCAGACCCTGCCGCGGATTGACCCTGTCAGACAAAATACCAAACCAGGGTGAGAGGAGCAGCGCCGGTGCGAGCATCAGCGCCCCGACCAGGCCCACCCACGTCGCCGAATGGGTCAGCTCCCATGCGCTCCATCCGAGCAGAAAGCGCAGCACCCACGCACCCAGACTCGAAAACCAGCTGACCGGGTAATAACGCCGAAAACGCGGATCTGACAGGGCCGAGCGATGGACCTGTCGCGTTTCACGACAGTCCGAAAAATTCTCACTTGATTTTTTCATCACGCTCAAATACTGTTTATTTATACAGTATTGTTGGCGTTATGGCCGAATCACCTGCACACCCTACTTCGGCGACGGTGATCTGACACAACAGCACGGAATACATGGAATAGGAGTACATCATGAACTATCTACTTGAAGATATTTTCCGCCGTGCCGACACCTGGCGAGGCATGGATCAACACGGCATGGCGCCATCCGGGGTCGGCCAGCAGAACCGGGCTTTTCTGCACCCCGATACCTTAGCTGCAAACGGCGAAAAAGCTCGCAAACGGCGAAACGCAGGCTTTTTCCGGCATCAGAACAGGCTTTGATGCGCTAGATGCGCAATTGTATAACAGCGGCTGGCCACTCGGGGGGTCTATTGAAGTCATCAGTGACCAGTGTGGACTGGACGCTATGGGCGTGTTCATGCCCATGATGAAGCGCCTGTCCGGCCAAGGCCGCTGGCAGGTATTTATTGACCCTCCCTACACGCCTTATGCCCCACTCCTTACCAGTGAGGGGATCGATCTTCAGGAAATCATGCTGGTACATCCCCGAAGCCGCGACGAGATTCTGTGGTCAACGGAACAGGCTCTACGCAGCAGCACCTGCAGTGCGGTGTTTGTCTGGCTTGGTGCGACAGATTACCGCTACGCCGAGCTACGTAAAATACAGCTGGCCGCCGCCAGCAACGGAACACTCGCCGTGCTGTTTCGATCTTCCGACGCGGTGGAACAGGCCTCTCCGGCCAGCTTGAAGATCCAGCTTGATGGCTATCGTCAGATCAAGATTCTCAAGCAACGAGGTGGCCGCCGGAGCCCGACCATCCCCTTACCTGCGGACGAGTCACTACCCACTACCCCACCGATATGGGCATCGATAGAGGCATCAGAAAATCTTCAGAGTCGCTCGGACTTTCGACCTTCTGCCTAAGCGGCGACCTGCCATCAAAGGGCACAACGCTGACCACAGCTTGTTGTAGCGCCCAGCTGACAGTCAAAAAGTTGGGCCTTGCTTAAATTTGAATAAAAAAAGCCCCGCAACAGCGGGGCCTCTTCTCTCGAGCGAGTCGCCTCTACTGCGCGGTGCTCACGACGACGTTTCCGGAGTCTTCAATATCAAACCGGTCCGCGTCCATCACTTTGGTCCATGCGCTGGCAAAATCTTTGACGAAACGCTGACGGCTCTCGTCGAAGGCGTAAAACTCCACCACCGCACGCAGCTCAGAATTAGATCCAAATACCAGATCGAATTCAGTTGCTGTCCACTTCAAAGCACCTGTCTGACGATCGCGGCCTTCAAACACATAAGCTTCTGCAGAAGGCCCCCAAACGGTGTTCATGTCGAGCAGATTGACAAAGAAGTCATTACTCAGAACGCCGGGGCGGTCGGTCAACACGCCATGGTCACTTCCATCCGCGTTGGCATTCATCCCACGCAGACCACCCAGTAATGCGGTCATCTCTGACACGGTCAGATTAAGCATATCTGCCTTGTCAATCAGCGCTTGGGCCGGTGTCATAAAGCCCAGATCGGCCATGTAGTTTCGGAAGCCATCCTGACGCGGTTCTAACACGGACATCGACATGACATCCACGGAGCCTTCAGTTGCATCAACACGACCCGGGGTGAAAGGAATCGAAACTTCCACACCAAACGCTTCCGCAGCCTGCTCAACCGCCACATTTCCTGCGAGGACGACCACGTCTGCCAACGAGACCTGCTTACCGCGAGAGAGCTCACTATTGAACTCATCTTGTACCTCTTCGAGTACCGTGATCACCTCGGAGAGCGCGGCAGGATTATTAATGGCCCACTGGTTCTGCGGCGCCAGGCGGATACGCGCGCCATTAGCGCCACCCCGCATATCGGTGCCGCGGTAGGTTGACGCCGAAGCCCACGCCGTACTCACCAGCTGGGTATTGTCCAGCCCACTCTCAGCAATCGCTGCCTTTAGCTTGCGAACATCACGATCGCTGATCAGCTTGTAGTCGCGCGCTGGCAGTGGATCTTGCCAAGCAAGCACCTCGTCGGGCACATCGTCACCCAGGTAACGAATCTTCGGTCCCATATCGCGGTGGGTCAGCTTGAACCATGCCTTGGCGAAGGCCAACTCAAACTCCTCGGGATTGGCGAGGAATCGCTGCGAGATCTCACGATAGCTGGGATCAAACTTTAACGACAGGTCGGTAGTAAACATAACCGGCGCGTGACCCACACCCTCAAGGTGTGCATCGGGCACTGTGCCAGCTGCCGCACCATCCTTGGGTTGCCACTGCAAAGCACCGGCAGGACTGCGGGTTTGCTCCCACTCGTAAGCGAACAGATTGGCTAAATACATGATGGACCACTGGGTGGGCGTCGCGGTCCAAGCTCCCTCGAGACCGGAGGTCACCGTGTCTTCAGCATTACCTTTGCCACACCTGTTCTTCCAACCAATGCCCTGTTCAACAATCGCCTCACCGGTGGGTTCGGGGCCGACACAGTCATCAGGCTTGTGCGCGCCATGCGCCTTGCCGAAAGAGTGTCCGCCCGCGATCAGCGCCACCGTCTCTTCGTCATTCATTGCCATGCGGCCGAAGGTCTCGCGAATATCGTGTGCGGCCAATAGCGGATCAGGGTTGCCGTTGGGGCCTTCGGGGTTCACGTAAATCAGACCCATCTGCACTGCGGCCAATCCTGAGCGCAGTTGCCGACCCTCGGCGTACCGTTCGTCAGCCAGCATCTTCGCTTCGGGCCCCCAGTAAACCCATTCAGGCTCCCAATCATCGGTGCGACCGCCCGCAAAACCAAAAGTCGTAAAACCCATATTTTCCATTGCTACGTTGCCCGCGAGCACCATCAGGTCGGCCCAGGAAATCTGGTTGCCGTATTGTTGCTTGATGGGCCATAACAGGCGACGAGCCTTGTCGAGGTTGCCGTTATCGGGCCAGCTGTTCAGCGGCTCAAATCGCTGCTGACCACCATCAGCGCCACCGCGACCGTCGGTGGTGCGATAGGTCCCGGCACTGTGCCACGCCATACGAACGAAAAAAGGCCCGTAGTTACCATAATCGGCCGGCCACCATGGCTGCGAGGTGGTCAGTGTCTCATTGATATCGGCCTTCAGCGCTTCGAGGTCGAGTCGCGCAAATTCCGCTGCGTAGTCAAAATCTGCTCCTAGCGGATTAGCGCTGTGTTCATTCTGTCGCAAAGGCGTCAGGTCAAGACTGGCAGGCCACCAGGCCTGCGTGCTTTTGGGTGTGCTGCGTGCCATCGATTCAACGACGGGCAGAGCCACTAGCGCCGCGGCCAATGCGGTATGCACGATCGCTGTTTTCATTAACGTCACTTTCATCATGCTGTCCTCAAATAAAATAGGTACCACACCGCACACTGTAGTCATTTCGCGGTCGCATTGAAAAGCTGATTGTTTCGGAAAGAGCAATCGATTTTTACGATCATTAATATCGCGCACGGTTCCGTTAGGCTTGGCTAATAGAGAGACCTCAGCGTTTACACAGCCTTACCGACTCGCGAGAGTCGTCTGTATCAAGGTCTGTATAGTGGCCTCGAGCTGGTCGAGGGGTACCGCGCCGGAGCCGAGCACCGCGTCATGAAAAGCGCGAATATCAAAACGATCCCCCAACGCCTCCTGCGCCAGCTCCCGTAACTCGACAATCCGCAACTTGCCAATCATGTAGGCAGTCGCCTGGCCCGGCATGGCGATATAGCGCTCGATAGCGCGCTGGCAGTCGTACTCCGCGTTCGGCGTGTTGGCGACGAGATACGCGACCGCTTGTTCCCGCGACCATTGCTTGTGATGCAGGCCCGTATCCACCACCAACCGGGCGGCGCGCCACAGTTCCATCGCCAACCGCCCAAAATTGGAATACGGATCCTGATAGAAACCCATTTCTCGCGCCAGATACTCGGAATATAAGCCCCACCCCTCGCTAAAAGCGGTAAAGCTGGTGTGGCGCTGGAAATCGGGCACATCGCCCAACTCTGCCGAAATCGAGCGTTGGAGATGGTGCCCCGGCAAACCCTCATGAAATGCCAGTGCCTCGAGATCTGTGGTTGGCATCGAGTCCATATCGTAGAGGTTGGCGTAATAGATGCCCGGGCGCGAACCGTCTGGAGGCGGGCTTTGATAGAAGGCCTTGCCAGCGGATTGCTCGCGATAAGCCTCAACCCGCTTAACGATCAAATCAGACTGGGGCAGCAGACCAAAATAGTCCGGGAGCGCTCTGGGCCATATTGTCGATGGCAGTCCGCGCTGCAGTGAGATACGCGACTCGGCCCTCTTCGGTATTGGGGTAGCGCAATGACGCATCCTGTCGGACCTGATCGAGAAAGGCTGCGAGGTCACCCTCCTCGCCCAGCTCGCCCATGACCGCTCGCATCTCGTTATGCAGGCGCGCAACATTGGCAAGACCGGCTTGATGAATTTCCTCTGGAGTCAGATCGGTTGTTGTAAACACCTTTAGTCGGTTGGCGTAAAACGCATTGCCGTCAGGGAATCGCCAGACGCCGTCTTCTCGAGGCGCCATGCCCTTTTGTGATTCAACCGCTGCGATCAGGCGTTGATAGGCGGGCTTGACCGACGTGAGCAATGCGCTGCGCGCGGCCTCTTGGAGACGCTCACGCACCGCAGGCTCCAGCCTGAGTGGCGCCAGCTTGTCGTTAAAATCGGACCAGATAACGGACGACGTCCCGGTGTCGTCAAAGGGCGCTCCCACGAGCACATTGCCCGCGGATTCTGCGATCTGCGGAATCATCCAGTCGACCAGATACAAGCCCTTGTCCATTCTGATCTGGATCTGCTCTATGACACCGTCAAAATACTGGGGCAGGTTATGGAGCCTCGCGATGTAATCATCAGCGTCCTGCTCTGAGGAGAGGGTATGCACGTTCACCAGTAAACTGATCGGGCTGGTATGGGGCCCACGGAACTGATGAATCACATAGCGGTGGTGTCGAAAACGCTCGCCGGCCAGTGTGCGCTCTAGATCAAGCCGATACAGTCGGTAGGAGAGTTGCCGCTCGGGTGAAAGTTGGGCGGTATCGACACCCTCTAAAAACGCCAGACGTTGACGGATCGTTTCCAGAGACTCCAATTGAAAAGACTCGGATACATCGTTCCATTGATCCTGCCGATCTTTGATACCAAGGTAGCTGGCACTGGCCGGGTAGCGGAGCCAGATCCTCCTCCCAGGTGGCGGTAAAGAAATCCTCCAGTCGCTGCTGCTCGGCTGATATTGGCGAGGCTGTGACAACGACAGATTCCGGGTGATCCGTCGACTCGGCGCAGGACACTAATAGTATGAGCGCACACAACCACAGCGCTCGCGGCCATCGCGCCAGACGAAAAGAAACCATCTGCGGCGTATGCAAACACAATAGCGCGCTACGTAATCCTCCTTGATATAAGTGATTCATAGGTCTCTCCCTGATTGGACCTCGTGCAAAGCAACACCACCGCATATTTTTACAGAATTGATGCGCTTTCGGGATACTCCTGAATGGGGAGGTAAAGCCTAGCCATAATACTGTATAAAAATACAGTATTATGGGGCGATGTCACTCTGGCTTTGCCTTCGTTTTGATTTGCTGCCACTGGAAGCACTGCTGAAACAGCAGGGTCATGCCGGTCATGCGGCCACCATCGTCGTCGCCCAGCGGCGGGTGTTGGCCTGTGACGAACAGGCCAGTCTTGCCGGGGTAATACCAGCGCAAAACATCAGTACGGCACAGGCATTGCTCGCACACAGCGAATACCGGCTGCTAGAACGCTCACGGGAAACAGAACAGACCCTGCTACAACAACTCGCTATCTGGGCTTATGGACTGTCACCCCACCTTGAGCCGTGGCAAGACAACGCATTGATGATTGAAATTGGTAGCTGTTTGCGACTGCATCATGGACTCGATGCTCTCCTGAAACACGTCAACAATGAAATGAACTTA
>CALSVI010000006.1 GCA_943840615.1 uncultured Luminiphilus sp.
TGCGTGACCGGCATCCCAGCTGTCAGCGCCATTGTCGGAGATGAAGATAACGACAGTATCCTTTGCGAGATGCTTGAACTCTAGATACGCAAGCAATCGATCGAGCTCAGTGTCGAGCTTCTGGATCATGCCCGCGTAGATTTCCATCACTCGCGACGACCGCCGCTGACTCTCTACATCCAACTCATCCCAAGCGGGAACGCCTTCCGGTCGCGGCGCAGAGCTCTGCGCCTCGTCAAACAATCCCAGCTCGCGCTGCTTAGTGAGTCGTTCCTGCCACAGGATGTCGTAGCCCTGGTCATAGCGGCCGGCGAAGGCATCAGCGTCATTGGAGGGGAGTTGGAGAGGCCAATGCGGCGCGGTAAACGCCAGATAGGCAAAGAATGGCTTACCGGTGTGCGCCGTGCTCTCGAGACCCGCGATAACTTCCGAGGTAAAACTCGTCGTGGAATAGAAGTCATCCTCAAGTTGCGGATTGAGCACACCGTTCTTACGATACAGAAGTTTCGGGCGATGCAGATCAGGACCCAGAAGATCCGAGTAATGGCTACCGCCGCCAAAGCTGAAACTCAGCGCATGATCGAAGCCCCGCGCTCCGGGGCTCAACTCACGCTTCATTCCCAGGTGCCACTTACCCGCCATCACAGTGCGATAACCGTGCTCGGACAGGCGTTCGGCAATCGTCGGCACCTCCTCACGTAAATGACCTTCGTAGCCAGGCAGCCCCATCTGGTTGTCAGCCACGGTCTCGGCCATATTTCCGATACCCGCGATATGATTGTCCATACCCGACATGAGCATGGCCCGTGCTGGCGAGCAGGTAGGCGCCGCATAGAAGCTCGTAAACATCACACCATTCTCGGCGAGCCGTGTGAGCGTAGGTGTTTCGATCTCACTGCCGAAAGGCTCGATGTCGGCGAAACCCATATCGTCGACAACTACCAGCAGGAAATTGGGTCGAGTTTCTATGGCCGACGGCTCCGCCGGTTTAGTTGCTTCCAAGGCTTCACGTTGGCAACTAACCCCACCAGCGGCGAGCATACAAAGAATAAGTAATCGGGTTATTAGCTTCACGTGATGACCTCTCGATGGAATTTCAAGCTACCGTTCAAAGCAACTACCTCGCAGCCCCGCCAACGAAGGCTTGCTGAAAGAAATCCAATGTTCTGCGCTGCGCTAGCTCGGCTGCTTGCTCTCGAAAACTGGGCCGGACCGCGTTCGCAAACGCATGGCCTACCCCTTCGCACTCGAAGCACTGATCTGTGGGTCGGCCGCTATCCTTGACCACGTCGCGAGCCGAAGCAAAAATCATCGGGTCGTCCAGACCGAAGTGAAACCAGCAACGCGCCGCAGATGTCGCCAGATAGACCGACAGGTTACGGCCATGTCTTGCCGTGGCTTTCACCCACTTCTCCATGCCCTATGCCCTTGTGTTGCTATTTGCGATGCCACATGCCCTGAATGAGAGAGGTGTGTCCCTGCGAATCGCTCCTCACAATTCATCGACGCATCGCGGATAGACGCTCTGAAAGCCCTCCGCATACTTCACGCTCTTGCCGCCCGCCTGGCCACCAGAGTTTCTCCGGAAGTGGTTGCCCCGGTTTTCAGCAACGTTCTCGTAGAAATGCCAAAGGTGTTCCTGCCCCTGCATACATTGAATCGCGGCCCATTTTTCGTCCCAGACCTCTGAAATATCTAAGAAAACATCGGGCTTCCAGCCCATCTGTTCAGTCTGGTGGGGCTCAAACAGATAAAGTTGTGGGGCACCAAGAACCTGCTCCTCAGGATTATGACCCCAGGCCTGCGCAATCATGCGGCATTGCATCGCGACCTCCGTGGCATACATATGGTCGGTGTTATAGGGATCGTACTTGGAATGGCTCAGCATGAAGGTGGGCTGTACCTTACGGATCAGATCGACAATTTTGTATTTGCCGTCTGTATCTATCTCCAGCGGATAATCACCAAAATCAAAGAACTGAATATCGTGGGCATTGAGCGCGGCTGCCGCTGCTTCGGCCTCATCACGCCGAACGGCTTTCACTTCGTCCAGACTCATATTGCCTTTTTTCCACAGCTTGGCGGATTCACCCCTTTCGCCGAAAGACAGGCAGGCGATCGTGACGTCATAGCCGCGCTTCTGATGGAGTGCGATGGCGCCACCGCACCGCCAAACAAAGTCCGCCGCGTGGGCACTGATTACCAGAACTGATTTGTTGTCACTCATGTTTTTCTATGCCTCATGGTCCATGTTCATAGCCGTTGTCTATGCTTCAACCAGATCGGAGAGCGAGTCGAGATAAACGAGACCCGCCTCTTCTAGGCGCGGGCGCATGTTGTACATATCGAGGCCGAGTTCACCGCCGGCCAGGCGTTCCCGTTTGCTCGCCTCGTTGTCTTCGCGAGCCTGCGCAGCGTCTCGGGCGGCGTCGGCGCTGCTACGGGGCACGACAACGACACCGTCGTCATCCGCCACCACCACATCGCCCGGCGTTACGAGTTGTCCTGCGCACACCAGAGGAACGTTGACCGCGCCCAGGGTATTTTTCACGGTACCCTTGGCGGACACGGCGCGGGACCAGACCGGAAAGTTCATCTCGTGAAGGTCGGCCACATCGCGGACACCGGCATCAATAATCAAACCGCGGACGCCCCGGGCTTGGCAGGAAGTCGCCAGCAGGTCACCAAACATCCCGTCCGTATTGTCTGTGGTGCAACCGACCACCAGGACGTCGCCCGGCTGGCATAGCTCAATCGCGACGTGGATCATCCAGTTATCTCCGGGTTGGGCCAGGACCGTAATAGCGCTGCCCCCGATCTGGGCGCGCGGATATATTGGGGTGATGTAGGGCTTCATGAGGCCTGAGCGGCCCTGTGCCTCGTGCACCGTTGCCACACCGAACGCAGCCAGGGCATCCACAGTGTCTGCACTCGCTCGGTCAATGTTTCTTACTGCCACTGTCTTCATTTATGGACCTCGCTTGGCTGGGGCAGGAACGAAAAGCACGCCACGGCTGAGCAGTCGTGCCGTGCGCAGTACTCCCGCTTTCTTGATCTCTGGAAGCTCACCTGATTCGTCGACCTCAAGGGAGATAGAGAATTCTCCCGAAGGATGCTCAACGGAAATCTGCTTGGTCTCACCTAGCGGCACATTGACCAGACCTTCGGCCACCGAGCCCGGGATGATGGCCGCCGTTGCGGCCGATACCGCTCCCAGCACGCCTACGGCGCTGTGGCATTTGTGAGGGATAAAGGTTCGGGTATTGATCAATCCGCCGTGCAGAGCCGGGGAAATCAGACACATCTTTGGCACCGCTTTGTCAGCGACATCACCGAGGTTCATCATTGGCCCCAGTTCGATACGGATGGACTCCAGTCGGGTTTTCAGAGCCTGATCGCTGTTGAGCTTTTCCGGGCTTTCATGCCCCGTCAGACCAAAGTCTTTAGCCAGTAACGCCACCACCGGCATCCCGTTATCCACGCAAGTGACCCGAACCCCACCAACGGAATCAACAACGTTCCCAGTGGGTAGCAGGGCACCACAAATAGAACCGGCCACATCCAGATAGTTACAGACAACCGCAGCCGATGTGCCGGGCACACCATCAATCGCCGTATCACCCTCGTATTCCATAACGCCATCTGGTGTGGCCAGAAGCAGTGCACAGAGCTTCCCGCTATTGACCATATGCACGGTAACGCAGGTCTTTCCGGGTTGAGCCCGGACCAGCCCTGCTTCTACAGCGAACGGCCCCACACCCGCTAATATGTTGCCGCAGTTGGGCGTGGTATCGACCACATCTTGGCCTACAACCACTTGGGCGAAAAGAAAGTCGATGTCAGCATCAGCACGGGTCGAGGGCCCAACGATGGCGACTTTGCTCGTGAGGGGGTCTGCACCGCCCAAACCGTCTATTTGCCGCGAGCCTCGGCCAACAGCATCAACAAGTATGGCGTTCCGCACATCAGCTTCAGATGGTAGATCAGAGGCCAGAAAGTAAAGCCCTTTCGAGCTACCTCCGCGCAACTGCATGAAAGGGATCTCCAGCTGTTTCATGGAGCCAACCTTGATGACGAGCCGCTAGTTTAGGGACGCGCCACTATTACAACCAATGCAATTTCATTGAGTGTCCATGGGAAAAATTTGCTGCTGAGGAGGCACTAGTGACGGAGATTTGCCATGAGATTTCGTGAATCAGATGCTATCTTGTAAAAGAAACTCATAGATCTTTTACCCATGACCGCAACTCACCTGGGCATCACCGAAATCAGTTTGCGCCATCTCAAATCCGCGCTATATGTCTATGACTACAAGAATGTCACCCGTGCCGCCAACAAATTGAACCGTTCGCAGACTGCTGTCACCAAGGCAGTGGGAGAGCTAGAGGCAGAGCTGGGTTGCGTCTTATTCGACCGATCGTCGGTCGGCATGATGCCCACTGTTCATGGGGAAGCCCTGGCACATCGGGTAAAGCTTGCAGCAGCAGAATTTGACCGAGCAGGTGCGGCCTATCAGCCCTTTGTACCCGGTGGTCGGAGCTACCAATCCATACCCATATTCTCGATGGACATCAGCTATAAGCGCCTGGCGGCCTTTGTCGCATTGTTTCAGGCCCGCGACATCAATGAGGCCGCAAAGCTTCTCGGGGTGACTAAAGCGGCGATCTACAACTCGGTTCGTCAGATGGAGGAACTGCTCGATCTGGAGCTTTTTGAGAGGGGGCCGGGCGGCGTATCCCCGACTAGCTTCTGCGCTGTTCTCGCACGACACACGAAGCTGGCGTTCGCCGAAATCCGTCACGCACTCGACGACCTTGCCAGCTTAGATGGCGTTACCAGCGGGAATGTCGCCATTGGCACATTGCCCTATACGCGGACCTATCTCACTCCCAAAGCGATCAATCGGCTTCTTAGCCGACACCCACAACTCGGCGTAACAACTCAGGAGGGACCCTACAACCTCATGCAAGCAGACCTTCGCAGCGGCGATCTAGATGTGATTGTTGGAGCCGTTCGCCCTGCTGAGGCGGGTGCCGACTTCAAAACGGAAACGCTCATAGAGGATCGCCTCGCTGTAATTGCGCGCAAGGATCACCCTCTTGCGCAACAAAAGAAAATCGACTTTCAGGATCTACAGAATCTGGAGTGGGTTTTGCCGGCCGCAGAGACGCCCGCGCGACTGCTGTTCGACGAGACATGCCGGGGATACAACATGGAAACGCCCAAACATGCTGTTCAAACCAGCTCACAGTCGATGGTTCGGGGCCTACTCCTCGATAGCGATCGCGTGGCCTTGGTATCAGAGCACCAGATCTTCTACGACCGAAAGGCGGGCTTGCTAGAGGTTCTGCCCGTAGACCTCGAAGAAACTTATCGCCCTATCGGCATCACCCTGCGTGCCCACACACAACCTTCACCGGCGGCATCGCTACTTCTTGAGGAACTTCGTCGAGTCGCTGAAGAACTTAAGCGGTGAGCTTTCGCTCAATGCGATCCAGCACGCGCATGGCGGGCAAACACTGACCGATACTGCCATTTGGCTCACGTCCTTGTTCAATGGCTGAGAAAAACTCGCGGTCGATCAGTTCGATACCATTCATGGAGACATCGACCCGGGACACATCAATCTGCTTGCCCTTGCCATCACAGAGATCATCGTAACGAACGAGGTAGGTGCCGTTATCGCAAATGTATCGGAAGTCAGTACCCAACGGTCCATCATTATTGAAGGATAGGGACAGGGTGCAAACCGCACCCGAAGCGCTCTTCATCAAAATCGCCATATCCATGGCGATACCGAGCTCTTCATTGATTGGCCCTTGCACCGCAAAACAATCCGCAATTTCTTCTCCAGTTTGGTACATAAACAGATCGACTGTGTGACAGGCATGATGCCAAAGTAGGTGATCGGTCCAGCTTCGCGGCTGACCCAGCGCATTGAGATTACTGCGACGAAAGAAATACGTCTGCACATCTAGCTGCTGAATCGACAACTCCCCCCCTGCAATACGCTCATGTATCCATTGGTGACTGGGGTTGAAGCGGCGAACATGGCCCGCCATTGCAACCAAACCCGTTTCGAGCTGCAGCGCAGCAAGAGCCTCAGCCTCTTTCAAATTGTCTGCCATAGGAATCTCTACCAAGACATGCTTGCCAGCGCTGAGGGCTTGCATCGCCTGTGAGGCATGCAAAGGAGTGGGTGTTGCCAGAATCACCGCTTCGACTCCTGGCTGGGCGAGCCCCACTTCCAAGTCCAATGACCAATGGGGAATGTTACGCTCGTCAGCCACCTTTCGAGTCGCTTCTTCCAGACCACCGACGAGAGACACCACTTCGACACCGTCGATACACGCAAGAGCATCCAAGTGTTTGTTCCCAAAGGCGCCCTCACCGGCGAGACAGATCTTTATAACGCGGACCCCTCGGGCCAATAAAGGCGCATAGGATTGTCGACAAGAAGCTTCCTCTGCAACTCCCTCGTCACCGCGATTTTAGGAACGAAATCCACCAGCTTTCCGTCGTCAGGCATGTGGGTTTTCATGTTTGGATGGGGCCAGTCTGTTCCCCAAAGCACACGATCAGAAAAGTTCTCCACCACGGTGCGAGCAAATGGCACAACATCCTCGTAACCACCCTCAGGCCCAACACCAGAAAGACGCTCCGGGCAGCTGACCTTGGACCAGAAGTTGTCGTTATCACTCAGCAAACGCAGAAATAACTCAAAGTCCGGTCCATCGATGGGCGCCGTAATATCCGGCCTTCCCATGTGATCAACGACTACTGTCGTGGGAAGCGCCGTAAAAAATTCGTAATACTCTGAGAGATCAGCGGCCTCAAAGTAAATGACGATGTGCCAGCCAAGAGGCGCAATTCTCTCGGCTATGCGTTGCAGATCGTCGAAGGGTAAGGCATCGACCAGTCGCTTGACGAAGTTGAAGCGCACACCCCGCACACCCGCATTGTCGAGCAGCTTAAGCTCCTCGTCGGTGACGCTGGCACGCACGGTCGCCACCCCGCGGGCCTTTCCCCTAGAGTCCGCCAGTGCGTCCACTAGAGCCCGGTTGTCTGCACCGTGACACGTGGCCTGAACAATGACATTCCGATGGAGGCCAAGATGATCCCGCAAGGTCCAGAGCTTGTCTTTGCCAGCGTCACAGGGGGTGTATTTGCGTTCAGGTGCAAAAGGAAATTCACCGGCAGGGCCGAATACATGACAGTGAGCGTCAACCGCACCCGCCGGCAGCTTGAACTCTGGGATGGACGGCTCTGGGTGGAATACTAACCAATCAGGATCCATGGGTGCCTCAGAAGTGATTCTTAGCGGGGATCACGAGGCCGCTGCAGGGATAGGTGGCAGGCCGTCTTCGAGCACCCGCTGCAGATTTTCGACGGTCCCTCGGGTCATCACAGGTTCCACGCCCAAGTCCTGTAGAAGCTGCGCCGAAGCCTTCATCTCATGGAGGCGTCGCTCTGCATGAGAACCCGTGCCGCTCACCAGTCGGTGCACCAGCGACTCATCAGCCTTTGCAATCTCTGACGTTAAGTTGCTCCAAAGCCAAGAGGAGAGATTTGCACGATCGGCTGCCTGCAGCGCTTCAATCATGACTCCTGCCAGACCTTTCATGAAAACGCTCCGAAGAAGTTTGCGTGTGGCCGCATCTCCAGGCTTTTCGCCTAGAGACTCCACCGGCATACCAAGAGAACCGAAGATATCAACGAACCGATCGGCACCAGTGCCCGACGCAAGCGCGGTTGTCCGCAATCCATTTCCAGGAACAACGGCCAGCAGTGCAACATCAACAAAGGCGATGTGACGTTGGAATGCGCGAGCGGCTAAATCGATCTTTAGCGATGCTGACGCCGTCGAAAAATCCGCATAAATCGCGCCTGCGGGGATGTCGTCAAATGCTTGATCCAGCGCCTCCATGGCGTCGGTGGCCGCAGTCAGCGCTATGACCACTGCAGCGTCTTGGATAGCTCCTACCGGGCTATCACATCTGACTACTCCGTCAGGCGTACAAACATCAGCGGGGTCATAGGCACTGACCTGAATTGAAGATTGGGCAAGATCGGCAGCAATCCGACTACCCGCCTCACCCAACCCAAAAACGCCCATCCGCATCAGGGGTTCTCCAGAATGATCAGCCCCGCTGCCGTGTTAGAGGCGGGAACATGGAAGTGGCGATAGACCTCCCGCGCGTCATCATCGAGAGCACCCCGCATGATCATCCACATGACTAATTCGGCCCCCTCTGATCCTGCCTCTCTCAGATACTCAACGTGTGGAATTCGGACCAGCCGGTCTACGTTCCGGGTCAGGTCATCGAGAAACGCAATATCAAAATCTGCGTTTACCAAGCCGGCACGCTCACCTTGCAGTTGGTGAGACATGCCTCCCGTGCCAAAAATGGCGACCTTGAGATCTGCCGGGAATGCCTCCACCGCTTTACGAATGGCTTTACCCAGCTGGTAGCAGCGGTTTCCTGTTGGAGATGGGTATTGGATAACGTTTACGCAGAGCGGAATCACCTTACAAGGCCAAATATCGGGCTCACCACAGGCGATCGACAATGGCACGGTAAGTCCGTGATCAACGGGCATCTCGTTGGCAATCGTCATATCGAACTCATCGAGGATCAGCGACTCAGCAAGATGCCACGCCAGTTCGGGATGGCCTTCCACAACCGGCACTTTTCGGGGGCCATAGCCTTCATCAGCCGGCTGAAAGCGCTCTGCGACACCGATAGCAAATGTAGGAATCAGTTCCAGAGAAAACGCCGAGGCATGATCGTTGTAAACAATGATGACTACGTCTGGAGCCTCATTTTGCATCCACTCTCTGGCCGGCTCATAACCATCAAATAACGGTTTCCAGTAATCTGTTTGAGTCTTTTTATGATCCACCGCGGCACCGATTCCCGGCACATGAGAAGTTCCGACGCCTGCGAACAGCTTAGCCACTGCGATTCCACTCCTTTTGATAACGGTTACCCTGTATCGGACGACCACCATTAATCATCATGGCTTTGAACTGCTCATCCGGCACACCTTCCATGCGCGCGCCAATCTCCTGCATATTAATGCCATCGAAAATAGCCAGCTTGAACGTGTAGTAGATGTTTCCTCCCAGTCTTAGCAGGCCGATCCAATCGCGCTGCAAAACAGCATCGCGTTGCTCTGGGCTCATGGGAAAGACATCTAAATAAGCCGACTCGTCTCGCCTAAACTGCTCCCTGTTCGCCTCTTTGTTCAGCGACATACAGAACATATTGAGGTGATAGCCTTGTCGCGAGTGCTCGGGATCAAAAACGTAAGTGCCGGGTATATCGCTATATTCGCGGTCCTTTCTCATGGGCTTTCCAGTCAATTTATGCTCAGCATTCTATCGGTCTCTGGGTCTCAAGCGTTATCAGGAAAATTAGAAACGCACTGAAATAAGGTAACCGATATTGAGCTTTAACAGGTGAAGACCCCTTTTTGTGTGCATCTCTGCGGCGTTGTTTAAGTAACCTTAGACGAGCGGTTAATAAGCTGTCTGATCTGGCTGGATTTGCTGCGTCCACGTGCGCCGAAACTCGCGCGAGGAGAGTGGACGATCGCGTCACTGCATTGAAACAGTAAAGGGGCGACCGCACAAAGAAGGAAGTGGAGCGGGAAACGAGGTTCGAACTCGCGACCTCAACCTTGGCAAGGTTGCGCTCTACCAACTGAGCTATTCCCGCATACCGTTGATTGTAGGCGTGCATCGCGCGACGTCAACCTTCTGGCGGGGATGCCTCCTCCTCAAGCGTCGCAAGGAACGCTCGAAAGTACAGCATCATTGACCATAGCGTCAGAATAACGGCCAACGCCAGCAAGAACAGCCCCAGCAATCGAATCTCCTCTACGGCGGGCCAGGAGGGATACCAGATCAAAATAGGGATCGCCGTCATCTGCACACCGGTCTTTACCTTGGCAATGCCACTGACGGCGACCGACGCCTGCTTACCCAACTGCGCCATCCACTCACGCAAAGCGCTGATCACAATCTCGCGGCCAATCACCACCATCCCTGCCAGCGTGATCAACACGTTGTCCATACGATGCATCAGTAAAATAAGCGCTACCGTCACCAGTAGCTTGTCGGCAACGGGGTCAAGAAACGCACCAAACTGGGACGTCTGCCCCATGCGCCGCGCCACCCAGCCATCGAACCAATCTGTCACCGCTGCAACGATAAACACCACTGCCGCACCGACCGTCGAGATTGGTTGCGGTAGGTAGTAACAAACCACCATGAGCGGAATCGCCGCGATGCGCAGCCCCGTCAGTAAATTGGGTAAGTTCTGTGGCAAATCATTACTCCCGCTATCACGCCCCAATTCTGACACAGCCGGTGAGCCGTGTGCGCCTAGTCATTCACGGTATGGAGATGGTCGTAGATTACGTTCGCGACCGCGGCGCTGATCCCCTTAATTTTAGAAAGCTCCTCGACACTCGCGTTTTCTATCGCTTTGGCACTGCCGAAATGGCGCAATAACTCGCGCCGGCGTTTGGCCCCCACTCCCGGAATATCCTCCAATAACGACTGTTTGCGCGCCTTCGCGCGCCGGCCCCGATGACCGCTGATGGCAAAGCGATGCGCCTCGTCGCGAATTTGCTGAATCAGATGCAGCCCGGGATGATCGCCACGTAAACGCATCTCTGCCCCCGAGTCCGCATCAATGAGGGTTTCAAAGCCTGCCTTGCGGGTGGTGCCCTTAGCGACTCCCACCACTTTGACGCTAGTGATGTCATAGGTCGCCAATACCTGACGGGCCTGGCTGACCTGACCTTTACCGCCATCGATAAATAATATGTCTGGAAGTCGCCCCTCACCATTGGCAAGCCGCTTGTAACGTCGCTCCAACGCCTGCTGCATTGCCGCGTAGTCGTCTCCAGCCACGATATCCTCAATATTGAACTTACGGTAATCGGCCTTGCAGGCGCCATTGCCGTCGAACACGACACAGGAAGCGACCGTTGCCTCGCCGGAGCTGTGGCTGATATCAAAGCACTCCATTCGCGTTGGAATATTCTCCAGATCGAGGGCACGGCGCAGCGACTCCAGCCTGCCTGCCATTGTTTGTTTTCCGGCAAGAAATGAACGCAGGTTATTTTGTGCGTTCTGCTCTGCCATTTGCAGCCAACGCGCCCGCGCATCACGAACCTTGTGCCGGACCAGCACCTTCCGGCCCGCCTCTGCACCGAGCGCTTCCTCGAGCAGTGTGCCGTCAGACAGCGCATGGCTGGTCACGATCTCCTGTGGAATCTGCTGCTGGCCCGAGAGGTAGAACTGCGGCATAAACGCCTCGAGAATGGCTTCAGCGGACTCATCAAGACGAATCTGCGGATAATAGCTTCGGCTACCCAGCACCCGTGCCTCGCGCACAAAGAGTACCTGCACACACGCATGGCCATGCTCTGTGAAGACCGCCATGAGATCGAGATCCCCTCTCGTACCCTCTATGTTCTGCGTCGCCTGCACATTCTGAAGCTGTGTAATCTGGTCACGAATGTCTGCCGCCTTTTCATACTGCAGCTCTGCCGCCGCCAGCTCCATATCATCAGCGAGCCGCGTCATCAGGTCATGAGAGCGGCCGTTCAAAAACAGCACCGACTTGTCGATCTGCTCCTGATAGTCCTCATCGGATACCAACCCCACGCAAGGGCCGGAGCAGCGCCCAATCTGATATTGCAGGCAGGGGCGCGACCGATTGCGAAAATAACTGTCGCGGCACTGTCTCACCTTGAAAACTTTTTGCATCAAGTGCAGGGTCGAGCGCACCGCGCCGGCACTCGGGTAAGGACCAAAGTAATCGCCCTTTCTTCTTTTCGTGCCGCGATGAAAGCTGAGTCGTGGCCAGCTGTCTTCGGTGGACAGATAAATGTAGGGATAGGACTTGTCGTCCTTGAGCAAAATATTATAAGGCGGCCGGTACTGCTTGATCAGATTATGCTCTAGGAGCAAGGCGTCACGCTCGGTCGTGGTCACCGTGACTTCAATATTGGCAATTCGCGCCACTAACGCCATCGTCTTGGCGACAGGCCTGATGCCCGGAAGTAGCTTGTCACACGATTTTTCAGGTTTTTGGCTTTGCCCACGTACAGTAGCTCGCCGGTGGCATCAAACATCTGATAGACCCCCGGGCGAGAGGTCAGCTGTGCCAGGTACGATTCCGCATCAAAGTCCGTCATACCCAGACCGCTTAATCCGACCTTCCCATCACGCGCGGCTCGAGCTCAAGTGACACGCCATAGGCGTCCTCGACACTCCCTGAGATGGCCTCTGCCAGCGACAACCAGGGCAACGCAGAGCGCGCACCACAGCCCTCCAGCACCAACGCATGATCGTTTGATACCCTGACTCCACCGCGCTCTTGTCCCCGCCAACCCAACTGATCGATCAGCCAGGCAGCCGAGACCTTCATGCCCGCATCAGGCCCTGGGTACACGGGCACTTCCGGAAAGTTTTGGCGCAAAATGTCGACATCGTGCTGCGAAATGACGGGATTTTTAAAGAAACTGCCGACATTGGGCGTAATCACAGGATCGGGCAACCGCTCCCGACGAATGGCGATCACCGATGCCAGTACCGCGTCATGAGTCAGCTCAGCCTCACTCAGACGCGCCCTCAGAGTGGGGTAGTTCGCCTCTACTGGCGCGCCACGATCCAATGCAAAATCCACCGCTGTAATGATCCAGCCCTCGCCCTGTGGGTGCTTGAACACACTGTCACGATAGCGAAATTCACACTGTTGAGGGGGCAAGACCGCACTCTCCCCTGTCTCGCGATGCATCGCATGGACTGCCTGAATACACTGGGCGACCTCAACACCATAGGCCCCGATATTCTGTATCGGTGCCGCACCGACCGAGCCGGGGATCAGGGCAAGGTTGGCCAAACCATGAAACCCACGGTGGTGGCACCACAATACCCACTCATGCCAGTTCTCACCGGCGCCTGCTCTGGCAATCACGTGACGACCATCATCAGAGAGGACCTCCCTCCCCATGATGTTCATCAGAAGCGTCGTGCCAGGCAAGGTCTCGTGGAGAACGACATTGCTGCCGCCCCCCAGCACATTGATGGGTACTGCGGTGGCAGGCTGCACCAGCTCGGCCCGCAATTGTTCCTGCGACGTGACGGTCACGAGACGCTGCGCGGTGGCTGCCAGCTGCAGAGTATTCAGAGCGGTCAAGTCGGCGGTCGCGGTCACCGCATCAGCTCCCGCCGCTCAGTAAGTCCTGAACAGCAGCCAGATCGTCTTCCGTATCGACCCCCGCCGGCACGGGCTCCGGGGCCAGCTCAATCTGAATATGCGCGTCATGCGCCAATGCGCGGAGCTGTTCCAGTGACTCACTTTGCTCCGCCACCGCAGGAGGCCACCCGACAAACCGCTTCAGAAACCCGGCTCGATAGGCGTAAAGGCCGATGTGTCGAAACAGGCGAGCAGGCTCAGCCGAATCGCGGTGCGCAGGAATGACCGCGCGCGAGAAATACAGCGCTCGTCCCGTATCACTTGCCACCACCTTCACAACAGACTCTTTTGCCGCTTCCGTTAACCCCACTGGCTCCATCAAAGTCGCCATGTCTGCAGCGACCGTTTCGCTCAGTATGCTGGCCACGCGTTGAATGTTGGCCACCGGCATCAAGGGCTCGTCACCCTGAAGATTGACCACCACCGCGTCGTCTGCGAGTGCTAGTTGATCGACCACCTCGGCGAGACGGTCGGTACCAGAGACGTGGTCACTGCGTGTCATGGCCACTTGGGCGCCGCGAGCCGTCATCTCGTCGGCAATACGATCGTCATCGGTGGCGATCACAACGTGCCGCGCCCCGGCCTGCATCGCCCGCTCCCACACCCAGGCCACCATGGGCTTCCCCGCGATCATTCGCAGCGCCTTGCCGGGTAACCGCGTAGAACCAAAACGGGCAGGAATAATAATGTCGAACATAGCCTTCTCAGCAGCCTGTCTGCGCGGGAGGGGGCAAAAGCCCCTTCAGTCTCGACAGCAATGATGCCGGCAAGGCGACCTCAATTTCTACTACCCACACCCGGGGGTCAGTATCGCGGGGCAACTTCACTGCGTCTTTGGCCGTCACCAGTATCACTGGCTCGTCGCAAGACTCAAGATGCGCCGCGGTAATCGCCTCATGGTCGGCCAACGCCACCGTGCGCAAACCAAGGCCTTGCTCGATCAGCATAGTGAAAAATTGCCCGGGCTGGCCCAGCCCGGTCAGCGCAACGACTGTCTGCTGACGCCAATCTGCCAGCCAATCCTGCCACGGCATGGTCCGACCCGTCGCAACGTGCGTGGCGAGGGTGGGTTGATAGCGAAATCCCCGGCCGGGATCATCACTGTTGCGCTCCAGCACCGAATCGACACTGGCCAGGCGACTGCCGGGTTCACGCAGAGGCCCTGCCGGCAACAAGCGGCCATTGCCCAGTCCTCTCTCTGCGTCGAGTACTACGATCTCCACATCGCGCGACATGCCATAGTGCTGCAGCCCGTCATCGGACAGCACCACATCAACCTGCCCGCTCTGAGCGAGGGTGTTAAGCGCCATTTTGCGATCGCGACACACCAATACGGGGACTTTCAGATCGCGCCTGATCAACGCCGGCTCATCGCCCACCACCGCCGCTGAATCGATCTCAGATACCCAATGGGGCTCGGCCGCCCGCAGCCCCTTGTAACCGCGACTGACCACACCCACGCGATAGCCCTGCTCCATGAGCCACTTGCCCAGCGCAATCAATACTGGCGTCTTGCCCGTGCCGCCAGCAGTCAGTCCGCCCACGACAATAACGCTCACCCCGGGCGGGGTGCTCCCCTTGGCGGGCGCCTGTCTGCGTCGACGTCGCACCACCCACCGGACAGGCCAACTCAGGGGCAGCAGGCACCAAGACAGCACGCCGCCGCGGTACCAAATGTAATTCACAAGGCGTTCCAGCGTGCCGCGCAGCAGGATCATGGGTTAGTAAAACCCTGCTGATAGAGGCTGGCATACAGACCCCCTTCCGCAACGAGCTCTGTATGGCTGCCCGTAGCAACAATGCGACCCTCGTCCATCACCACAATCATGTCAGCGTGCTCAACGGTTGACAGCCTATGTGCAATCACCAACGTCGTGCGTCCGGTCGAAATAGACTCCAGCGACGCCTGAATAGCCGCCTCAGACTCGTTATCCAAGGCCGACGTCGCCTCGTCGAGCACCAGAATCGGCGCATCCTTCAATACTGCGCGCGCAATGGCGAGACGCTGTTTTTGTCCGCCAGACAGGCCACTGCCCCCATCGCCGAGGGTGGCATCCAATCCGTTGGGCAGCGCTTCTACAAACGACCAGGCTTGAGCCGTTTCTAGCGCCTGGCGCAGCGCGACATCATCGGCGTGATCGGCCTCTCCAAACGCCACATTGGCGCGAACCGTATCGCTAAAGAGCACCACGCGCTGAGAAACGAGCCCGAACTGACGGCGATAATCGGCGAGCCGGTAACCCTCTACCGGCTGCTCATCCAGCCGTATTTGTCCCGAGGTCGGGTCATAGAAGCGGCACAACAAATTGATCAGACTGCTTTTACCCGCTCCCGAACGCCCTACAAACGCGACCATCTTGCCCGCTGGTATGCGCAGGCTCAGGTCCTGCAGTACCAGCTGGTCTGTGCCCGGATAGGCAAAATCGACGTGGTCGAGCACAATCTCGCCGCGCGCCCGTTCCAATGTGAGGCGGCCATTATCGACCTCTGGCGGCGTATCGATCTGCGCAAACAGATCCTCCGCAGCGGCCAGACCCCGCTGAATAATGCTCTGCACGTTGGTTAGCGTGCGAATGGGCTTACCCAACTGCGTCGCCGCGGCAATGAAGGCTACCAATGACCCCGCCGAGAACCCGGCGAGGATGGCGGGGTCCAAGGCAAACCAAAACAAGGCGGCCAATGCCAGCGCCAACAGGACCTGCGCAATCGGTGTGGACACCGCCTGCACAAAAGCGAGCTTCAGGCTCTGCACCCGGTTGAACTCACTCGCAGCCCGAAAGCGCGCACTCTGCTGGGCGGTCGCTGCAAACATGCGAAGCTCGTCGAAGGCATGCATGCTTTCATTACTGAGCTGGGTCACCTCGCCCATGGAGTCCTGAATACGCCGGCTATAGCGACGAAAGTGTCGCCCCACTGCCAGCACCACAGCGGCCATGGCAGGCGTGATCGCGAAAAAAACCAGCGTCAGCTTCCAGTTGAGATACAGCATGTAACTGATCAACGCCAGAATGGTGAGCCCGTCGCGTAAAATCGTTTTCAGCGCCTCAGACGATGCCCCGCTGACCTGCTCTACGTTGAAGGTGAGCTTGGACACCAGCTCGCCGTGGGTATGACTATCAATGAACTGCTTGGGCACTCTGATCAAGACATCGAAAACCTGTGTGCGCAACCGGTGGACAACGCCGCGGGCTACAATATTCATAAAGTAATTGCCGAGAAAATACCCACTGGCGCGCATGACCGCTAAGACAATGGCCGCGACCGGCACCGCAATCCGAGCGTAATCCAAAGGGTCTTTATCGCCCGGCGGCCAGAACCAGTGAGCCGCCTGCGAGACAAAACCCATGCCCATAGGCGGTGCCTCTCCAAGGGAGTCGAGCAAAAATTGAGTGAGATCGGCGAGCAACACGTTGGCCACCGAATACACCAAAAAACCCACAATACTCAGCAGAAATGCGCCGCTATGCGCCGCCACATAGCCCAATAGACGGCGGTAAAGCGCCCAATCACTCGGTTGTGTTGACTCTGTTTTCACCTGCGTCCTCGCCTAACGGCTATTCTCGGTGGCAATGGTCAATCGTCCAAGATTGAGCTGCGCAGCAACATCTATCGCGGTGACCACAAACTGATGTGGGGTCATCGCATCGGCCGACAAGGTCACAGGAATGTCACTATTCCCCCTTAAATAGTCGCGCAGCGCGGCGGACAACCCCGGGGTGTCGTTAGGCACCGGTGCGCCGTTCAATGCCATATTGCCCGTCGCATCAATGCTTAGCACTACCGCGGTTTCCACGGTGGCCGGCATGCCTTCTGCTTCAGGCAGCTCCACCACTAACTGTGTAAGCTCGGAAAAACTGGTCGAGACCATAAAAAAGATGAGCAACAGGAACACCACATCGATCAGTGGCGTCAGATTGATCGAGACCTCGGGTCGACGGAGCCGCCGGAAGTTCACAGGTCGTACTCGGTTTTCTGATTGCTGTGCAGGGCGTCTACAAGCTTGATAGCTTCGCGCTCGAGATTGACGACAATCGATTCAATGCGCGCAGTGTAGTGCCGGTGCATCACCAGGCTGGGGATCGCCACCGCCAGACCCGCCGCCGTCGTTAACAGCGCTTCAGAAATACCGCCTGCAAGCGCATTGGCGTTACCGGTACCGTAGGTGGTGATTTCGGTGAACACACTGATCATACCCACCACCGTTCCCAACAGCCCCATCAGCGGCGTGATCGCGGCGATGGTGCCCAGCGCATTGAGGTAGCGCTCGAGGCGGTGAATAACATGAGAAGCCGCCTCGCGGATGCTCTCGCGCATGACGTCTCTACCCTGATGACGGTTGGCCAGCCCTGCCGCGAGAATAGCCCCCAGCGGCGAACCCTGCCGAAGGGTCTTTAAGTGCTGGGCGTCGAGCACCTCCCCGCGCAGCTGCTGCCAGACTGTGGCGAGCAGGTGCGGGGGTGCGATCCGTCGCTTGTTCAAAGCGAAATGCCGCTCGATACAGATTGCGAGCGCCAAAACCGAGCACACCACAATAAAAGGCATAACCCAGCCGCCCGCGGCCAGCACTTGATACACAGCGCTTCCTCCCTATGAGACGTCGAGTATACCGAGCCGCCAAGGCCAGCCCCACAAAGGGTTTTGGCAGGTATTTACGGCAATTTCAGCCAATACGGAGACCACGCAGTCCGCTCACGCCTGAACTGAAGCCCTTGCTGCGCTGCAGAGGTAATGGAGATAGCGCCCTCTTTGGCGGTATCGAGCACGGTGACGGGCGCTTTTTGCCTCACTCTGTCGGTGACCTCTCGATGCGGATGACCAAAGGCGTTCCCGCGGCCCGCGCTGATCAGCGCCCAATCAGGCCTGACCCATTTCAGTAACGCATGACTGGTTGAGGTTCGGCTTCCATGATGGGCTAATACCAGCACAGATGCGCTTAGCTCGTCGCGCCAATAACGCACCCATTCTCGCTCCCGGCGTGCCGAAACATCCCCCGGAATCAATAGCGAGAAATTCGGGGCGGTCACTAACAGCCCACACGAGCCGTCATTGCGATCCTGCTCGCCCTGACCCGGCCCATTGAGGGTCATCAGTTCCATCGACCCCCAGCGCCATCGCTCCCCGTTTCGACAGGGCGCCCCGCCAAACCCCAGAGCGCGCTCAATGGGCAAGGTGTTGGTCAGAAACGCGTGGCCGCCGCTGTGATCTCGATCAGCATGACTGACCAACAACACGTCTATCCGTTCAACTCCGCTCCGATCGAGATACGGCACCAGTACTTTTTCTGCCTGACTGAATCCCCCGGGCTGCCCGTCTCCCGTGTCGTAGACCAACGTGCGATTCCCGGCTTGAATGACGGCTGACAGGCCCTGCCCAACGTCCAATAGCGTCACCGCAAATTCGGGGCTCGATGTTTTGATGTTCGCCGCACCGATTGCCGCCCCAGCAAAAGCCAGCAGCGCCCACGAGCGGGATCGTCCCCACAGCGCAATCGCGAGAACCCCCAGCCCGAGCCCCGTCCAACCCAGAGGGGCCTGCAGGACCGCCCACTGCCGGCAACAGTCCAACACTCGCTGCAAGGGCCACTGCAACAGCGCCCAACTCTGCTGGCCTAACCACCAGAACTGATCCGACAATACCGGCGCTATATCGCTCAGTACCAGCCCCATCAATCCTGCCGGTAGCATGACGAAAGTAACCACCGGCACCACCACGAGGTTCGTCATCAGGCCCAGAAAGCTCATCTCCGAGAACCAAAACAGCGTGACGGGCGCCATCAGCCACACCATCTTCATCTGCAGCCAAAATAGCCTGCCGACTCCCGCTGGTTGCCACAGGGCATTCACCAGCAGCCAGGTCGCAGCCGCACTGAGCCAGAAACTGGCGCCCAGCAGCGCCCTTGGGTCCCACAGCAAGAGGGCGGTGAGTGCCAACAGCAGGCAGCGCCGCCCGCTGACAGACCACCCCAGCATCAAGGGAACTTGGGCTGCGATCAGCATGAGGTAGGCGCGCACAACCGGCAGACTGGCACCGACCAGCAGCACATACGCGCCGGTGACCAGTAACGTGCCGGCACAGGCATAACGGATGCCACCCTGATCACCAGGCACCTGTAAAAACCGCCTTGGTAGGCAAAAACAAGACAGGCAAATCGAAGCCAGCAAACCAATGTGTAGCCCGCTGATCACTAACACGTGCACAATGCCGAGATGCCGCAGGTCCTGCCACAGTTGGGAGTCTAGCGCTCTGCTGTCCCCGAGCACCAAAGCCCGCATGGCGGCCCAGCCCTCTCCCGAGCGCCCTGCCAGGCGCGCAATAATGCGTGATCGTAAACCAGCGATTGGGTTATCTAACCGCGTGCTGGATAGCGGCCCTACCGTGGTAGCAGCCCCATCAACACCTTGACTTGCCCATCTTGCCTGATCGGGGTACCCGCCCGGATTGACCTGGCTGGTCAGTGGTTTTAACCGCCATAATCCAGCCACCTCGGTGTTGTAGCGAAGCGCCTGATCGCGCTGCGCTACGTCGAGATACTGGCTGACCAAAAGCTGTTTCGGGCCCGCGCAATCGGCATCGTCAATTGCAATGACCTGCAGGCGGGCAGAAATGTGTACATGGCCAGGACGGATGAGCTGTTCACGAGGCAATGTTGTCACCCTGCCGATCATCTGCACTTCGCGTCGCAGGCAGTGCTCGGGGAGCTGGGTTTTCAGCCACAGAGTCCCATTGATTGCGCCAGACCCAACACCCAGTAAAAAAGCCGCCACCGACAGCGCACCCCGACGACAGGCGGCAAGCAGCAAAAGCAGTGCTGCGATACCCCAATGCGGCTCGGGTAACAGCAGACTTGCCCCTGCACCCAGGCAGATCCAGAGCAAGTGGCGGTCCCTGAGTGTCCACGCCGACCTATTCTTTCTCGCCATCCAGATCCTGTCGTCGCCGCGCAGGCGTGAAATGCGAGACCCCAGTCAATCAACTTGTCACTTTCTGGGGTAGATCTCTGGTTAAAAATGACGCGCAACCGACTATGATTAGCCTTCACGACAGCAGACAAGCACACCAGCGAAATGCTCAAAAGACGCCTCAGGAAATGGATTCCAACGCCGGGTAAATTGCGGCAGCATCGTTCATTGAAAATGTTCGGTAGCTGGGTGGAAGAGACGCACCTGTGGCAGTTAAGTCGAACCACCACCGCGAAGGCTTTCGCCATTGGCCTCTACTGCGCCATGCTGCCCGTTCCCGGACAGATGATTATTTCGACAGCGCTGGCGATCGTTTTCAGCGCCAACATTCCGCTGAGCTTTTCGCTGATTTTCATCACCAATCCACTCACCATGCCCGCGATCTTTTTCGCCGCCTATAAGTTGGGGGCGTGGATCTTGGGCACCGAACCGCTGGATGTCGAATTTGAAGCCTCCTGGACGTGGTTCACCCAGAGCCTCGACGAGATCTGGATACCACTGCTGGTGGGATCACAGGTCATGGGCCTGATCTGCGCAGTGCTGGGTTATTGGCTCATCGATGCGATGTGGCGAAATGCGATCCGCCGCCAGTGGAAGGCGCGCCAAAAACGGCGCGGTTAGTGCGCCAGGGTCTCGGCGATCGGCAATGAGGCCGCGCGAAGCGCTGGCAGCGTTGCGGCCAATACCGACAGCCCAACCGCCGTCGCGCTGGTGGTGGCGAAATCCTGCCAACGAATATCGACGGGCACAAATGCCAGTGGGTACACATCAGTTTGCAAAAGCGGAGTCTCCAGCCACTGCTCGAGCATCACCGCCAGATCTGGCGCAGCAACGGCGAGTCCAAATCCCAGCATCATGCCGAATACCGCACCCACGACGCCAATCAGCCCTCCCTGCAAAAAGAATATCGCAGTGATGTCCGAGCCCCTGCTGCCCAGCGCCATCAGCATAGCGACTGCTTTGCGTCGGTCGGTGACCACCAACATGAGTGATGAGACGACATTAAAAGCCGCCACGAAAATCACGATAAACAGAATCAGGCCAATCAGGTCCCGCGATAGCTGGATTGCGGTGTAAAGGTTTCCATGCGTCATTCGCCAATCGGTGACCCTGAGATCTGACGGCACCATTTGAATGAGCTCCCAACGCCATCGTGATGCTGAAAAAAACGTCGTGCAGTTGCACGGCCACGCCCTGGCGGGTGCTACTGCCCGAGAGAAAGGGTTCGAGGACACCAAGATGGGCTAGTGCCAGCGACTCGTCCAACTCGGTACCCGAGTCCATTACGCCACTCAGACGCAGACTCAGCGGCTGATAAGCCGCTTTACCCTCCCCTGGCAAGATAAAGGTCACGCGATCACCTTGCGCCAACCCGAGCCGAGAGGCCAGAGCAGATCCCAGCACCAGAGAGTCGGCGCTCCACTCTATCGGGGCAGGCGAGAGCAGGCGGGCGTACTGAGATAGCGCCGCCTCATCCACTCCGGTGAGCTGTGTGGCAGACACTGATTGACCGCGCATCAGCAATGCGTCGGCGCGGATGAAAGGCCGAACGGCAGATACCGCAGGGTGCTGCTCAAGCGTTGCAGTGAGATCTGTCCATTGATACTCGGCACCCGTGCCGGTTACCTGCACATGGGGCACCAGGGACAGGATGCGCTCACGCATCTCCCGGTCAAAACCATTCATAACCGATTGCACCGCCAGCAGCAGTGCGATTGCGAGGGCCATCCCTACAATCGAAACGCGAGACAGAAACGCCGATAACCCCTTACCCGGATCCAGGGTCTGGCGCAGCGCGATACTCCAGCGGAGTGACCAAGGCATTAACGTTGTGCCAGCCGACCGCTTGCCAGCGTCAGCTGACGGTCCATACGCGCCGCGATCCCGGGATCATGAGTCACCACCACGAAGGCCGTATCACGTTCACGCAGGGCGTCCATAGCACCCAACACCTGCTCTGCGGTATCCGGATCGAGATTGCCCGTTGGCTCATCCATCAGTACGCAGGCCGGTTCGTTGACCAGCGCCCGGGCGATCGCGACACGCTGTCGCTCACCGCCCGACAACGCGGCAGGCCGATGCAGCAAGCGATCAGCTAAACCCAACTGCTCCAAAAGCGCCTGCGCCCGCGCGTCGGCCTCTCGCTTGGAGGTCCCGCCAATCCGGGCGGGCATCGCGACGCTCTCCAGGGCAGAGAATTCTGGCAGCAGATGGTGCATCTGAAACACAAACCCCAGTCGCTGGTTGCGCCATTGACTTCGCTCACTCTCCGACATATCAGACAGCGCGCGCCCTGCCACCGTCACCTTACCAGCACTGGGAATATCGAGCCCGCCAAGCAGATTAAGCAAGGTCGACTTACCGGCGCCCGAGGCGCCCACAATGGCCAGCCATTCGCCATCGCGCACTGTCAGTTCGAGGCCTTCAAGCACCGTGATTTCCTGCCGGCCGTCCGAATAGGTTTTCGTCAGCTGAGTGGCCTCCAAGACATAGGATTCAGACATAGTTGAGCGCCTCTGCAGGTGGAATCTGTGAAGCACGCCAGGCTGGATAGACGCTTGCGAGCAGGCTCAGCGTTAACGCAATGAGCACGACAGCCGCCACATCCCGCCATAGGAGTTGCGAGGGTAAACCCCCGATGTAATAAACCGCCGGGTCAAACAGCACCAAACCAAAAACGCGCTCTATCCAGAGCGAGACATCTGAGATCGAGGTCGCGAGCGTTACGCCAAGCACTGCCCCCAGCGAAATACCCAGCAGTGCCAACACTAAGCCCTGCCCTAAAAACAGCATCAGCAGACGCCGCGCAGGCAAACCCAATACCTGCAGGATGGCAATGTCACCCCGCTTTTCTGTGACCGACATGGTTAAGGTCGAGATCAGATTAAAAGCCGCCACGAGTATGACCGACGCCAACAAAACGCCAACCGTGATCTTTTCCATTTTGATCGCCGCAAATAGCGAGCCCTGAGAACTTTGCCAGTTGCGCACTGTCACCGCCGGGCTCGTCATGGCGCGCAGCGCCGTACTTAGTTCAGGGGCCAGATCCCGATCCCATAATCGCAATTGCACGCCCATCTGCCCCGCCTGCCCCAATAACTTTTGGGCCGTCTCGAATGACACATAGGCCTCAAGCGCATCGGGGGGGGCGCCGACAGCAAAGACCCCCACCACTTTTAACAAACGGGAGCGCGGAAAAACGCCCAGCGGGCTCACCGTCAATCTCGGTAAGAGGATTTCCACTTCATCCCCCGGTCGCACCCGGAGTAGTCGGGCCAGATCTGCTCCCAAAATCACCGAAAACGGCTCCCGGGTCAGCGTACCGAGATCCCCATACGAGACATGAGAGGCCAGATCGATTACGTCCCTCAGCCCCGACTCGGGTGCCCCCACCAGCTTGATACCCCGGCTCTGATCGCCATGCCGTAGTAAGGCGGTTCCCCGCCGGTAAAGGGTCACCGCCCTCACCTCGGCCTGGGCTGCTGATAGCGAAGCCAGCTCATTCAGACCCTCTGGCGAAGGCTCGATAGGCTCAAGCGTTATATCAGGCGTGATCGAAAGCAGTCGCTGATGCAGCTCGCCCGCAAAGCCATTCATCACCGATAACACCGTAATCAGAGCGGCCACGCCAATCATCATCCCAAATAGCGAGGCGAGTGCGACAAAGCGCGTAAAGCGGCGTTGACCACCGCCAAGGCTGAAGCGAAAAACTAATTCCCAAGAAAGTGGCATGCGGATAAGAGCGGATTCAGGTCAGCGCGTTGCGAAGACCTTTGGCCCGCTCAGCGATCACTCTGATGCGGATCGAACTGCCTGACAGGCGCTGGCTCCATGTTGCTATCGCACCGCTGTGGATCGCCACCGCAGATTTCGCAGTCCTGATCAATGCCCACCGCACCGAGCCCGCCGCAAGAACCCTTGATGGGCGCACGACCGAAAATCACTCCGACTGCCATCACCGTGACGATAGCGATAAACACCAATAATGCGAGCACAAAAGTCATGGTTTACTCTCCCGAATACGGCCCTTACGAACCGTTCTCTGCCATCCATTGGGTCATTGCAGTGCTGGAGAATGCCTCCAGCGCGTCCCCGGATCGCTTCAACAGATACACGGCAAGCCCGCGCTGCTCTGCAAGCACCATCGCTTCCGCCGAACCCAATACCGTGAGCGCCGTTGCCCAAGCATCTGCCATCATCGCAGAGCCATGTACGACTGTCACGGACACCACATCATGTCGAATGGGGTAGCCCGTGCGGGGGTCAATCAAGTGAGAATAGCGACGGCCCTCGTATTCATAAAAATTGCGATAGTCCCCCGACGTGGCAATCCCGGTGTCAGAGACGGCCAATGCCGCCTGAACGCCCCCCCGCACATCGGCCTCGGGACGCTCTACTGCAATTCGCCAGGCGTCGCCACGCGGACTCAGTCCCCTCACCCTGACCTCACCGCCCACCTCCAGCATAAAATGGGGTATCGCCAGCTCGTCGAGGGCATCCGCCCCTAAATCGACGGCATAGCCCTTCGCCAGAGACGAAAAATCGAGCTTCAGCCCGGGGGCTCGCTTGCTCAACGCGCGCGTGGTCGAATCCCAGTCGAGCTGCGACACCCCGACCTGACTCCTGGCCATGTCAATGGCAGCATCAGCCGGAAACTGCCTCGGCCCATCGGGACCAAAGCCCCATAAATCCGAGAGCGCACTCACGCTGACATCGTAGGCGCCACCCGTCGCGTCAGTCAGCTCCAGCGCCGCCGACAGGACATAGGCAAAGTCCCAATCGACTTCAACCGGCGTCTGGCGTGGCAGAGTATTAAACCTGCTAATCAGGCTTTCCGGGTCGTAGTGATTCATGCTTTGGTCAACGAGCTCAAACGCCGCCATGACGTCGGCACGGACCTGCCCGGCACTCACCCCGTCGGGAGCAGCCCGATAAGTGAGGGACCAGCTGGTGCCATAAATCGCGCCCCCGAACTGGACCGGTCGCTGCTCACTTCCACACCCCACCAGACAGCAAAAGGCCAGCAAAATTGCTGGCCCCAAGCGATACGTGATGGTGCAGGGGGTCATCCGCCGAAATCGTCCAGGAAGATGTTTTCTCGCTCCACACCCAGATCCAACAGCATATTGATCACCGCAGAATTCATCATCGGCGGTCCACACATGTAGTACTCGCAGTCTTCCGGCGCAGGGTGATCCTTCAGGTACTGCTCGTAGAGCACGTTGTGTATAAAACCCGTCAAGCCGTCCCAGTTATCCTCAGGCTGCGGATCAGACAGTGCCACGTGCCACTCAAAATTCTCACTCTCTGCGTCGAGTCCATCATAGTCCTCGACGTAGAACATCTCTCGCAGTGAACGCGCGCCGTACCAGAAGCTGATCTTTCTATCAGTCTTAATGCGCTTCATTTGATCAAACAGATGGGACCGCATCGGTGCCATCCCTGCACCGCCGCCAATGAATACCATTTCGGCGTCAGTTTCCTTAGCAAAGAACTCACCAAAGGGACCGTACACGTTCACCTTGTCGCCAGGCTTCAGGTTAAAGGTCCAGCTGGACATGATGCCCGGCGAGATGCCTTCGCTACCGGGCGGTGGCGTGGCAATGCGGATGTTGAACTTCACCACACCTTTTTCTTCGGGGAAGTTTGCCATCGAGTAAGCGCGAATCGTCGTTTCCTTGCAGGCCGACTCCATATTAAAAAAGCCAAAGCGCTCCCAATCGCCGCGGTACTCTTCCTCGACGTCAAAGTCGCTGAACTTGACCGCGTGGGGAGGACACTCCAACTGCACGTAACCCCCCGCACGAAAATCGACGCTCTCACCTTCGGGCAGTCTCAGCACCAGCTCCTTGATAAAAGTCGCGACATTCTCATTCGACTCGACCGTGCACTCCCACTGCTTGACCCCAAATACCTCTTCGGGGACTTGAATCTTAAGATCCTGCTTCACCGGTGTCTGACAGGATAGCCGCCATCCTTCGGTGGCTTCACGACGCGTAAAGAAGGACTCTTCGGTAGGCAACATCGCACCACCGCCCTCTTCCACAACGCACTTGCACTGGGCACAGGTGCCCCCGCCGCCACAAGCGCTGGCAAGGAACAAATCGGCGTCGGCGAGCGTCTGCAGCAATTTGCCTCCCGCGGGCACCTCAATGGTCCGCTCACCATTGATTTCGATACTGATATTTCCGCTGGCAACCAGTCGGCTGCGGGCGGCAAGAATCACTAATACCAATGCAAGAATGATTGCAGTGAACATGCCGGCGCCGTAAGCGATTGTCATATCCATTGATACTAAGCTCCCGTTCGTCGCCTGTTAAATATCGATGCCGCCAAAGGACATGAAGCCCAATGACATCAAACCCACTGTAATAAAAGTAATGCCCAAACCCTGGAGGCCATCGGGCACATCGCTGTATTTCAGTTTTTCGCGGATTCCCGCGAGGGCCACTATAGCCAAAGCCCAGCCCACTCCGGCACCGGCACCGAACACCGCGCTTTCGGCGAAGTTATAGCTGCGCTCGACCATTAACAGCGACGCGCCCAGGATGGCGCAATTCACGGTTATCAGAGGCAGAAACACGCCCAAAGTGGCGTAGAGGGCTGGCACATATTTATCAAGAAACATCTCGAGGATCTGCACCAATGCCGCGATCACGGCGATGTAGCTCAACAGCCCCAGGAAACTGAGATCTACATCCGGCAACCCCGCCCAAGCGAGTGCGCCATCTGCGAGCAGATTCTGATAGATCAGGTTATTCACCGGCACGGTAATCGACAAAACCACGATCACTGCCACACCCAAACCAGCGGCGGTCTGGATCTTTTTAGATACCGCGAGAAACGTACACATGCCCAGGAAGAAGGCCAGCGCCATGTTCTCGATGAAGATCGCCCGCACAAAAAGGCTCAGGTAGTGCTCCATTATGCGCGCTCCTCTGCCGGTTTATGGTGGGCAATACTAAAATCAGGCTTCTCCACCTGCTCGGTGTCCACCGCACGAATCGCCCAGATCAAGAGACCGATCAGGAAGAACGCACTCGGCGGAAGGAGCAGCAGCCCGTTGGCTTGATACCACCCGCCTTCAGTCACCAGAGGCAAGATCTCGAACCCAAATAATTTTCCGGTACCGAATAGCTCGCGCACCGTTGCCACCACCAGCAACACAAACGAATAACCAAGACCGTTGCCGAAGCCATCGATAAAACTGGCGACTGGCGGATTCTTCATCGCGAAGGCTTCGGCCCGACCCATCACGATGCAGTTGGTGATGATCAAGCCCACAAACACCGACAGTTGCTTCGAAATATCGTAAGCCACCGCTTTCAGGATTTGATCCACGACAATGACCAGAGAGGCAATGATGGTCATCTGCACGATAATGCGGATGCTGGAGGGGATAAACTGCCGGATACTGGAGATGAAGAACCCAGAGAACGCGGTTACCAGCGTCAGCGCAATGCACATCACGACGGTGACTCGCAGGGACGTTGTCACCGCCAGCGCCGAGCAAATGCCCAATATCTGGAGCGCGATCGGATTATTCTTGACGATGGGATCGACCAGAGTATCGCGCATACTCATGACACTTCTCCCTGCCGCAGATTTTCCAGCAGCGGCTTAAAGCCCTGCTCGCCTAGCCAGTAACGCACGAGTTTGTCGACACCTTTGGTCGTCAGGGTTGCGCCGGACAGCCCGTCGACCTGCCACTGCTCGTCAGCCGATCCCTTCGGAACCGAACCCTTCAGCACCTGAATCGCCACCTCATTGCCCTGGTAAACCAGCTTGCCAGGCCAAATGGCTTTCCAATTGGGGTTATCAATCTCTCCGCCGAGGCCGGGGGTCTCGCCGTGCTCATAAAAACCGAGCCCGGCGACCGTGTTGCCGTCTGACTCCAACGCCATAAAGCCGTACATGGTAGACCACAGTCCGTAGCCTCGAATCGGCAAAATAATTTTGTCCAGCCCCCCCATCGCATCGCGCACCAGATAGACCAGGGCTTGATCTTCTCGCCGCACTAGCTTGGCGGGATCTTCAGGCCCTGCCAACGCTCGGGACTGTGCAGGATCCTTGGCCGCTTCACGCTGGTCAAAGCTGGCAGGGTCGACCCCTTCGACAAAGCGCCCCTGGTCGAGATCGACTACTCGGCTCTCCACCTGCTCAAACTGCTCTTCAACCGACAATGCAGGATCAAGCAAACCGGCTGCCATCAGAATATTTCGCTTCAGATCGAGCGTCTTGTTCGCTTGCTGCGCCGGCTTGAGCACTACCGCCGCCGTCGACACCACCATCGAACACACCAGACATAAACCCAGCGCAACCGTCAGGATTCGCCCAAGGCCTTCTCCGCTAGCTGACACGCGCAGCCCTCCTTTTCATGTTGGCGCTCACCGCAAAGTGATCAAACAGCGGCGCAAAAAGATTGGCAAATAGGATCGCCAGCATCATGCCTTCAGGAAAGGCAGGGTTTACGACTCGAATCAGCACGCACATGACGCCGATCAAGATCCCGTAAGCCCAGCGACCCGAGTCGGTCATAGCAGAAGAGACCGGGTCAGTGGCCATAAAGAAGGCGCCAAACGCAAAGCCACCCACCACCATATGCCAATGCCAGGGCATCGCGAAGGCAGGATTGGAATCTGAGCCGACGCCATTCAGCAGCAGGGCAAATGCGATCATGCCCACAAAGCAACCGGCGACCACGCGCCAGGACGCAATGCCCTGCACAATCAGAAACAGACCGCCGATCATGATCATCAGGGTCGACGTCTCGCCGATAGAGCCCGGGATTGACCCGATGAAGGCATCCCACCAAGTATAGGCCTGAGTCAAACCCGACATGCCCTCGGCGGCCACCACACCCAAAGGCGTCGCGCCTGAGTATCCATCCACCGCCGTCCACACGGCATCACCCGAGAGCTGCGCAGGGTAGGCGAAATAAAGGAATGCCCGACCCGTCAATGCGGGGTTCAGGAAGTTCTTACCCGTGCCGCCAAACACCTCTTTACCAATCACGACACCGAAACTGATGCCCATGGCCGCCTGCCAAAGAGGCAGGTCCGGCGGCAAGGTCAGCGTGAACAGGATGGAGGTCACAAAAAAGCCTTCGTTGACCTCGTGTCCACGACGCATGGCGAAAAGCACTTCCCAGAACCCGCCAACCAAGAAGGTCACCAGGTATAACGGCAAAAAATGCACCATGCCGTAGAGCATGTTGTGCCAGGTATTGGCGGGATCATGCCCGCCCAACGCAGAGACCAAGCCACCGCGCCAACCATCCAGCGCTCCACCGGAGAGGGCCAACACGTCGTTGGCCTGCAGGCCGAGGTTGTACATGCCGTAAAACATCGCCGGGAATGTCGCGAACCACACCGTGATCATGATGCGCTTCAGATCGATGCCGTCGCGGACATGCGCATTCGCCCGGGTCACGCTACCGGGCGAGTAAAAAATCGTGTCAACTGCCTCGTAGAGCGCGTACCAACTCTCCAATCTCCCCCCGGGTTTAAAGTGGGGTTCAATGGCATCCAGTTGCTGTCTGAGTCCCATGGTTCAGCCTTCCTTCTCGATCTGCGTCAGGTTATCCCTGAGAATTCCGCCAAATTCATATTTGCCCGGACACACATAGGTGCAGAGCGCCAGATCTTCTTCGTCCAGCTCCAGACAACCCAGGGCCTGCGCCGTCTCGGTATCACCGACCAGCAGTGCCCGCAGCAACTGCGTCGGCAAAATGTCTAGCGGCATAACTTTTTCGTAGGCACCCACGGGCACCATCGCGCGCTCTGAGCCGTTAGTGTTGGTCGACATAGCAAGCGGCTTGCTGCCCAGCCAGCTCGATAGATAGATCCCCATCACGGAATGCTTCTGCAATCCCAGCGATAACCATCCCATGAAGGCGCGCTCTCGTCCCTCGGGTAGCAAGGCGACTTGTTGATGGTAACGACCGAGGTACGCGGTATCGCTCTGCACCGCACGTCCCCCCAAAACGGAACCCGATAATAATCTCGCCTCTTCCGCGTGCGCCTCGCCCGCCACCAATGCCTGTAAATCGGCGCCCACCCGACTTGAGATCAGCCGCGGGCGGCTCACAGCGGGCCCCGCCAAAGAAATCACGCGATCGGTATACAGCGCACCGTCGAGGAACAAGCGACCCACCGCGATCACATCCTGATAGCCAATAGTCCAGGCGATCTTTTCGACCGATGCACCCATTAAAAAGTGCACGTGAGTGCCCGCCAGCCCTGCGGGGTGGGGACCGGCAAAGTCGTGCCTCAACAGGCGCTCATGAGCCGCTTCGGGCATCTGTGCGTCGGGCGCCGCGCAAAGATAAACCGGGCAAGCCACCATGTTGGTCAACAGTAGCTGCCCCACTTCAAAGGCTTCGGTCTCGAGCGCAATCACCTGCTCCGGATCGGGCGCATGAGGGTGTGTATCGATTGCAGTAATAAACAGACCGGTCGGCGTCGTGGCAGGATCAGCCACGCGGCCAAACGGACGCGCCTTCAATGCCGTCCACTGCCCGGACTGGAGCAGCTGCTGCTTGATCGTCTCGGACGGCAATTCGCGGGCCGCCTCGGACGAATATTGCTCAAAGCTTGTCGCTTCGTCGCCATCAATTTCAATCACGACGGACTGGAAAGCTCGCTGGGCGCCACGATTAATCGACGCCACACGTCCACCTGCAGGGGCTGTGTAACGGACTCCTTCGCATTTCTTATCGGTGAACAGCAGGTCGCCACGCTTTACGGCGTCTCCCACCTGCACTGCCATGGTGGGCTTCATGCCGTGATAATCGCCGCCCAGCAGCGCTACTGCCCGTGTGGCCGGCGCACTCTCTATCTCTGCTGATGGCGCGCCAGCAAGAGGGATATCCAGACCACGTTTGATTTTTATCATGTCGATGCTCATTTGCGTTACCGCGTTTTCCGCCACGCATACCTTCGCCCGCACCGCTCAGATGAAGTCTTCACTTCGAGGCGGCGCTGACACTGTCACAATCGGGGTAGAACCCCCCCAGACGGTGGTGCACGTACTGCAGACCGGGGGCTTCTGAAGGCCGGGCCATGTGGCTCTCGTCGGTCGCGCGTATTCTATTCGACTTGCCCTGCCAAGGCCAACCCGGGCCGGGCCCTTTAAATCAGAGCGGGTAAGGCCCATTTGCGGGGTATGTTTGGTAGCGAATACCGGCCATTTGTTCAAGCACCCGGTATACCTGACAGCTGTAGCCATATTCGTTGTCGTACCAAAGATAGAGCACCGCCTGATTGCCGTTGACAATCGTGGCCTTGGCGTCGAATACGCAAGCAGCCCGGGAGCCGACAAAGTCACTGGAGACCACCTCGGGCGAATTCGAGTAATCAATCTGCTTTTTCATGCTGGAATGCAGCGCGATCTCGCGCATGAATTCATTCAGCTCGTCACGTGTGGTCGCTTGGCTGAGTGTGAGGTTCAGGATCGCCATCGACACATTCGGGGTTGGCACCCGAATCGCATTGCCAGTGAGCTTGCCTTCAAGCTGTGGTAACACTTTCGCTACCGCCTTGGCGGCGCCGGTTTCAGTCAGCACCATATTCAACGCCGCGCTGCGTCCGCGCCGCTCCGCTTTGTGATAGTTGTCGATCAGGTTTTGGTCATTCGTGTAGGCATGCACTGTTTCAACGTGGCCGGCGGTGATGCCATATTGGTCGTCCGCCGCTTTAAGCACGGGCACGATGGCATTGGTGGTACACGAGGCTGCTGAGAGCACCTTATCGTCTGCCGAGATCTCACCATCGTTGATGCCGGCGACAATGTTTTTAATATCGCCCTTGCCCGGCGCCGTCAAAATTACCTTCGCCACACCGTTGGCCTGAAGGTGCCGTGACAGACCGGCTTGATCACGCCAGACGCCGGTATTGTCGATCACAATACAGCGGTTGATGCCGTATTCGGTGTAGTCGATCTCTTCGGGTGCGTCGGCATAGATGACCTTGATTTCATTGCCGTTGGCGACGAAAGCCTGTCGCTCTTCATCAACCCGGATCGTGCCCTGGAAAACGCCGTGCACGGAATCTCGACGCAGCAGACTCGCGCGCTTGAGGATGTCGTCCTCTGCCTTACCCCGTCGCACCACCACCGCGCGCAACCGGAGGCTGTCGCCACCGTCTGTTTTAGCGATCAGTATCCGCGCCATGAGACGCCCGATCCGACCAAACCCGTACAACACCACATCAACGGGCTCCTCGACGGGCTTTTGAGTGGAATCAATCAGATAATCGAGTTCCTGGGCAACGTATTCCTCGATGGACAGCCCTTCGCCCGCTCCCTTGTCGTAGTAGGCGACCGCAAGGCGGCCAATATCGAGGTGGCAGGGACCGAGGTTGAGCTGGCTCACCACGTTAAGGACCGGAGCGGTCTCAAACTCGGACAGTTCGTTGTCCTCCATTTGCCGCACCCAGCGATGGCTCTTCATGATGTCGAGTACTGATTGATTCACCAGTGAGCGACCATATATGTAGCACTTCACATTGCGCTCGCGAGACAGCGTGCCCACCCCGGGGATCATGGCCTCGGCAAGCGCCTCCCGCTCTTTCCAGTCAGAAAAATAATCTTCGGGGCGCGGTCGTTTTCTTTCTTGTGTCACAGGGGGTCCTCTTGCGGTTCTCTGGCTACAGGCTGAAAATCGGGTCGGCGCGTATTATCGGATCTGCGGCCACAATGAGGCAACCTTTAACGCACTATTTTGGTGGTTGCCGGCGAAGCTGACCTCTAGAATACGGGCTCGAACCGACGACCCGTTCTATGTTCTGCGATCTGATTACCAACACGCCTTGGCCTGAAGCACCCGGTACCCGCACCGCACTCGGTCCGGTGCCCGGCGCAGCCAGCTCAGCGGCGATCGCCGAGCTGGCGTCTGTGGCCAACGAGGGGCGACCACTGGTGGTGTTGGTGGCGAGCTCGGCAGAGGCGCATATTCTCGAGCGAGAATTACCGCTTTTCCTCGCTGATGCCATGCCGGTATTCACCCTACCGGACTGGGAGACCCTTCCCTACGACCACTTTTCACCCCATCAGGACATTGTGTCGCAGCGGCTGCGCACGCTCTATGAACTGCCGAAACTGACCCGGGGGATCGTGATTCTGCCGATTACTACCGCCATGCTGCGCACCCCTCCCCAGCACTACGTGGAGGGCAATACGCTCGACTTGCGTATTGGCGATACATTTGACGCCGACGCCTTCGCCAAGAGCCTGACGCTCAACGGCTACCGAACGGTTGAGACCGTCTTCGAACACGGTGAGTTCGCCGTGCGCGGAGCGCTGCTGGACGTGTTTCCCATGGGCAGCGAACAGCCCTATCGCATTGATCTGCTGGATGACGAGGTCGAGACGCTGCGGACCTTTGACCCAGAGACACAGCGCACCGTTGACCGCGTCGAGCAGATTAAGTTAATGCCTGCGCGAGAATTTCCCGTCGGTGGTGAAGCGATTCACCGCTTTCAGATGGCCTGGTTTGACAGTTTCGACGGGGATGCTGATCTGTGCCCCGCTTTCACGGAGATCAGCGCTGGCCGCGTGCCGGGTGGCGCCGAGTACTACCTCCCACTTTTTTTTGAACGCTGCGGCACCGTTTTTGACTACCTGCCGGATGGGGCCGCTTTCATGCTGCTGGGCGATCATCACAGCGCGGCCCAACGTTATTGGAATGAAATTACCAACCGCTTCGAGGAGTATGGTATCGACCCGAGGCGCCCGCTGCTGCCGCCGCAACGGGGCTTTATGCCGGTCGAGGAGATTTATGCCAATCTCGGTCACTATTGCGTGCTGGAACTCAGGCTTGATGAACAGTCCCCCGCGCACGCGCGCACGCCGCTCATGCCACCACCCCAACTTACCGATTCAGATGGTCCCGGCTCGTATCAGGAAAAATTGAAACGATTTATTGAGGACCACCAAGGCCCGGTATTGCTTTGCGCTGAGAGCCAGGGTCGCAAAGAAGTGCTGTTGGAAAACCTGGCCAAGGCTGGCTTGCACCCCGAACCCAGCGCAAACTGGCCGAGCTTCCTGGAAAGCGGCGCGTCCTTTGCGGTGACCGTGGCGCCGGTGGACCGCGGCCTTTATGCCGGCCCGGGTTTGCCCACGCTGATCAGCGAGGCCCAGCTATTCGGTCAGCGGGTGGCGCAGCGGCGCCGACGCAAAACCCAGGAAGAGACCGATACCGACGCAATCATTCGCGACCTTACTGAGCTGCGGCAGGGCCTACCGGTCGTTCACATCGAGCACGGTGTCGGTCGTTATCTCGGACTTCAGGTTCTGAATATCGACGGTGACCCCGCGGAGTTCCTGCTGCTTGAGTATGCCGAGGGTAATAAGCTGTATGTACCCGTTGGGTCACTCCACCTGATCAGTCGCTACACGGCCGGCGATCCCGATACCGCGCCCTTGCATCGACTTGGGAGTGAACAGTGGGAGAAGGCTCGCCGCCGGGCGCGCAAGCGCGCTGCTGACGTGGCCGCTCAGCTACTGGAGGTATACGCGCGACGAGAAGCCCGCGTCGGGCATGCCCACGAGCTCGACGAGTCTAAGTGGCAAACGTTCTGCGAGAGCTTTCCCTTCGAGGAAACACCCGATCAGGCGGCCGCCATCGAGGCGGTCCGAGCGGACATGTGCGCCCCCAAGGTGATGGATCGTCTGGTTTGTGGAGACGTCGGATTTGGCAAAACCGAGGTCGCCCTGCGCGCGGCGTTCATTGCAGCCCAAAACGGTCGTCAAAGCGCGATTTTGGTCCCGACCACCCTGCTCGCCAACCAACACCATGGCAATTTCAGGGACCGATTTGCAGACTGGCCTTACACCGTCGAGGTCGTTTCCCGGTTTCAATCTGCCAAAGATCTTGAGGGGATCATTGCGCGCGTCCAAAGCGGCGAGGTCGACATTCTTATCGGCACCCACAAACTGCTTCAGAGTGACTTCGGGTTTCGTGATCTCGGACTACTCATCATCGATGAGGAACATCGGTTCGGCGTCAAGCAGAAGGACGCCATCAAAGCGCTGCGGGCGGAGGTCGACATCCTGACCATGACCGCTACACCCATCCCGCGAACCCTCAATATGGCTCTGGGTGGACTGAGGGATCTCTCGATTATTGCCACTCCCCCGGCGCGAAGATTGTCTATTAAAACCTTTATCCGTGAGCACACGATCGCCTTGGTAAAGGAGGCCGTCTTGCGGGAAACACTGCGCGGCGGGCAGGTGTTTTACCTGCACAACGAAGTCAAGACCATCGAGGAGAGCGCGCGTAAGCTGGGTGAACTGCTGCCCGAGCTGTCAATCGGCGTCGCCCATGGTCAACTGCGGGAGCAGGCGCTCGAGAAGGTCATGTCGGATTTCTACCACCAGCACCATCACATTCTAATCTGCTCGACCATCATCGAAACGGGAATCGACATACCCAACGCTAATACCATTATCATTGAGCGCGCCGACAAGTTTGGCCTGGCTCAACTGCATCAGCTGCGCGGTCGTGTGGGTCGCTCCCACCATCAGGCCTACGCCTATCTGCTCAGTCCGCCGCGATCTCTGATTACATCTGACGCACAGAAGCGCCTCGAGGCAATCGAGGCCGCTGGAGATCTGGGTGCCGGATATCAGCTTGCCTCCCATGACATGGAAATTCGCGGCGCAGGAGAGCTCTTGGGCGCCGAGCAGTCGGGACAGATTCATCAGGTTGGATTCTCGCTGTACCTAACCATGCTCGAAAGTGCCGTCGCAGCCCTTCGCCGGGGCGACATACCCGACATTGATCAGCCACTGGATACGGGTACCGAGGTGAAGCTGCATGTGCCCGCGCTGATCCCCGAAGACTACCTGCCCGATATCACCACCCGACTGGTCCTCTACAAACGAGTCGCCCAGGCCAACAGCGCAGACCAGTTACGCGAGATTCAGGTGGAGATGATCGACCGTTTCGGTCTGTTACCCGAGCCTGTAAAAAACCTCTTCACCGCCGCCCTGCTCAGGGTTCGCGCGCAGCGTCTGGGCATCAGCGAAATCGATATGACGGATGAGGGTGGTAGTATCGAGTTCACTTCTGCCACGGTCGTCGAACCCGCTGCTATCGTGAACCTGATTCAATCCGACCCTCAGTGTTACAGCCTCTCAGGGAGCGGCAAGCTCAGGGTAAAAAAAGCCCTGCCCACCCTCCTCTCGCGCGCCGAGTTTCTGGAGAGTCTGATGTCACCTTGGCTGGAGGCAGCGTGACCACCCCGATGAGCCGATGCTGGCCGAGTCTGATGGCCTGGCTAGCGCTCTGCGCCACGCCACTCCATGCTGCTCCCCTAGCTGGCGGTTTTAAGCACTCGGGCTGGTATCAGTTTGAGGTCGTGGTGATGATCGATACCCGTGCCGAAACACTGGAAAGCGAAACCTGGCCGTTACTGCCCACCGTGGGCTACCCCGCCCGCTGGCGCTGGCTACAGGACGAGAGCACCCGAATGGCGCTGGCAGCAGCACATCCCGACGCAGTCGTGGCCAGCAGTCCCTCGGGCCACCTGACCGTGCGCCTGCCTGCACCGCCCCCACCAAGATGGGAGGCGCCCTCGGATCTGCTGACCGAGGGCGACATGAGCCTTATCGACCAGCTGATCGAAATCAGTCAGGGCACCGATACTGCGAGCCTGCGGCTCAGGGAAACCGCAGCCGAAGATGCGCCTAATGAGCCAGCAGTTTTGACCCCGGGACCCTTGCTACCCTTTGAGGATATTGCCCCTCCTGAGGCGGAAACCACGTCGCTGCTGGCTCTCGAGTCCCTCGGAATGGCGGGGCCGGCGCCTCAGCCCGATTCCCCCTCGATCAACATTCCTTTTGCGCGGCCGGCGGAAGCCGTGACACTCAAACCGGTCAGCGTGACCGTCCGCCCGATCCCCACCCCCGCTCCCTTCGTGCAGCTGCCGCTGAATCAATTAGCAGCAGGTCTCACCCGCTATCGGCGAAGTAGCGAGGACGAGGTCGTCGCGTCGGCGTCATGGCTGCAAGGGCCCGATAGCAATACGTTACCCATCCTGCTGGAGACCGACAGCGATACCGGCTACCCGTCGCTGCAAGGCTTTATTCAGCTCATACCCCGAGATAACAGCTGGCGGATGGGGCTCAATTTCTGGGCCAATACCGACGGTCGCTACCTGCCAGAGATTTTTGAGATGCCGGAGCCTCCCTCCTCTCCGCAACGCATTACGTTTCTGGAACCCGAGATCGCGGTGAACCTGGGAATGGGTGGCGAGACCGACTCTCCATCTGATGAAAGAGGCGCCCCACCCGCCCGACCCGAGTGGCCATGGCGGCACCTCATAAGGGTAGCCGATACCATTCCACTTACAGAAAATCGTTTGCGCTATTACGACCATCCGGTCATCAAGGTGCTGGCCATCTGGCGTGAGCTCAGCTGGTACGAGCTCTTTTACCGCGGCAAAATCCTGCTGGACTCATCGCCCGTCGCGCCAGTGAGCGCGGAATCAGCCACCCATGCTCTGCCGCCACTACCGAGCGCTCCCGCACCTCAGGGCTGACCGCCCGTTGGCTCCGGCTCAGGCGGATTCAACAACACGGTTCGCGTTGGGAAGGCCACCTCGGCACCGTGGCCGTCGATGATCTCCAGAATCCTCAGCAGCACATTCTGTTTGACGCCGTGGTAGGTCGCCCAGTCTGTGGTCCGCGTGAAAGTGTAGATGAAGAAGTCCAGAGAGGAAGCGCCGCAGGAGACGAAGTTGACCATCAACGTGCGGCCTTTATCGATATCGTCGTGCTGCCTGAGCATCTCTTCCACATCGGCCACAATCGGTGCCATCGCCGCGGCATCGTCGTAGCGAATACCTATCGTCTCGTAGATCCGCCGATTGAGCATGCGCGAAGGGTTCTCAATCGCGACCGTTGAAAAAATCGAATTGGGTACGTATAGCGGGCGCTGATCGAAAGTCCGAATCCGCGTCATACGCCAACCCACATCTTCAACGGTTCCCTCAACCTCCCTGTCTGGCGAGCGAATCCAATCCCCCACCGCAAAGGGCCTATCGAGAAAAATACTGAGCCCCCCGAGAAAGTTCGCTAACAGATCACGCGCGGCAAAACCCACAGCAATCCCCCCCACACCGCCAAAGGCGAGCAGACCGGATACTGATACGCCAGCCGACTGCAAGATCATGATCCCCGCCACCGCCCATAAGGCAATGCGACTGAGACGGGCCACCGCACTGATCGTGGCGCGGTCACTCGATTCAACCGCCCCACGGTGCTCGCCGAGCAGCTCCTCTTCGATACCGCGACTCAGTCGGTGCGCCAACCAACCGCAGAGCACCAGCAGCGCCGTATCGGACCAGCGTAGGAGACCCTCCCGAATGCCATCGAGCGCGGGAAACAGGCTAAGCGCTAATAACCCGAGGACCACCCACATCACCCATTGAATGGGTGGGAAGATTGCGTAAAGCACGACGTCATCCCACCGGGTTTCCGTACGATCCGCCGCTGTGGTCAGTTTGCGCACCACCCTATAGATTGAGAAGTGCCCCAATGCGCCGATCACGATGAGCACCGCAAACACGACTATCCCAATCGGAAGGTGCAGCATCGCCGCAATAGGCGTCAGAAGCTCCTGTAAAAACAACATTGCGAACCCGTCCAGTTTGATTACCTGCCTATCCTACCGCACCCACTCGTCGCGCCAATCATCATGCTGTACAAAAACACAGACTGTATATATTATCAGCAGATCGATTAGGGGGACGCGCTTATGAAACTCACTGCACGCCAAGAACAAGTACTCGACGTGATCCGGCGAAACGTTGCCGATACCGGCTACCCTCCGACCCGGGCCGATATCGCCCGTGAGTTGGGATTCAAGTCGGCAAATGCGGCAGAAGAGCACTTGCGGGCTCTGGCGCGCAAAGGCGCTATCGAGATGATCGCCGGCGCATCGCGCGGCATACGACTCACAGAAAGTACCGGGCTGCCCATTATCGGTCGCGTAGCAGCCGGCTCCCCTGTCCTCGCCACCGAACATATTGAGGATTACTGTGAACTCTCACCCGGATTCTTTTCGCCTCAGGCCGACTACCTGCTTAGGGTGACAGGCGACAGCATGAAAGACATCGGTATACTCGATGGCGACCTGTTGGCGGTTCACAACACCCCGACCGCGCGAGATGGCCAAGTCGTTGTGGCGCGCATCGAGGACGAAGTCACCGTCAAACGGCTTAAGCGGTCAGGCCAACATATCCTGAAATTACTGCCTGAAAACCCCGACTACGAGCCCATCATTGTCGACTTGCGCCACACAGAATGCGCGATCGAGGGGATCAGTGTGGGCGTCATCCGCCAACACAGCTGATCTCGCGCTCGGCGTTAGCGTCTCCCGCGCGAGTCGAATCGACGAGTCAATCAGTACATCGGCGATTAAGCGCTGAAGGTGTCGATTGCTCCCCGCCGCCTCCCATAGCAAGCGCCCACGCGGGTCGTGTTTCAACGGTGACAGAATTTGGGGGGGGAGATTACCCGGGAGCGGCCTGTGCGGGCTCCTGACCGGGAAGACGGAGTCGATCGCTCCGCTGTAGTAGCGCGCCGCTAATTCAGTGCAGCGTGCGGGTCTCTGACATCTCAGCGGTCTCGACTTCGAGGTTGTTCACCTCAGCCAACTGTGCCGCCGCTTCAATACCAGCCTGAATCATGACCTTAGCAATTTCCAGGTTGTTGCCCATGAGGTACGTATTCGCCTCTTCGGAAAACTGGATGCTCACCAGCGGCTCGGAATCACCTTCCACGCGCTGAAGCACCACTTCCCCATCACCCAGATCTACGATTTCAAGTAAGGATGTAGACACTCAATAACCTCTCTTTGTAAAAGAGTCACCGCAACATTAGTGCTGTCGGCGTGGCGCTACGGTAACACTCTGAGCAGGCATCTACCACTCGACCGCTTAAATGCCAACTGATTACGACTCGTCCACTGTGTCAGCGATCTGCTCTGCCAGCGAAACCAGCTTTTGAGACCAGTCTTCGAACTGCTCCCTCGATACCCCCTGCTCTACGGCGAGACTATCCGAGCGTCTGACAGCCGGCGTAACGGTGACAGGGGCCTGCAGCGCCGCCACCCAACCGCCCTGCTCAAGCTGAGCACACGCCTCTACTTCGGCAGGGTGCACGAGACCCGCAGGCAAGGCCGGCAGATCTCGAACCGAATGCGGGGGTTTATCAGGGGCCTGACGGATACGGCATGCCGCCAACAGCAGCCAGCCATAACTATCCATTAAGCGAGTCTGGACAGCGGGCGCATAAGCCAGTGTGATCTGACTTTCAGGCAGCTTCTCTTCTGTGAGTGCGCGCTGCCAACCCGACAGTAAAATGCTGGCGTGGTACAGACTTTGGTTGGCGTATGCCAGCGGGTGGCTCAATCGACGCTCTCGTCGGCCGCTGACACCTCACTCGCGTCGGACTTCGGAGCAGCTTTAGCCTTGGCCTTCGCCTTGCTTTTTGTCTTGGGCTTAGCCTTCCGCTTCGCCTTGGCCTTTTTTGCGGTGCCTTCTTCAACCCAAAGGCCATCGGCAAACAGCGCCCTCCAGCCGCTCGGCTTCCCGTCACGCTCCGACATCACATATTGCTCTTTGGTCTTGCGGCTGTAGCGAATCTGGCTGCGATTGCCCTGATCGTCGACTCGCGGTGCGTCAAAAAGATAGTGATGCTTAGGATCGATCTCTGCCTGATGCGGCAGGAGCTCGTCGACAAAGGGCGGCCGGGTCTCACGGTGCCGCGGAAACTGGCTCGCCGCCAAAAAGATTCCCGAGGCGCCATCACGCAACACGTAGTGATCCTCGACCTTCACACACTGCAACTCGGGCATCGGTACCGGATCCATTTTGGGTGGCGCGACCTCACCGCTTCTGAGCAGCTTGCGAGTGTTCGTGCAGGAAGATTCCGTGCAGCCAAAGTATTTGCCAAAACGTCCAGTCTTGAGCTGCATATCGGCACCGCACTTATCGCACTCAATCACGGGACCGTCGTACCCTTTGATACGGAACTGTCCCTGCTCAACCTCGTAGCCATCGCAATCGGGATTGCTGCCGCAGACATGAAGCTTGCGGGATTCATCGATCAAGTAGCTGTCCATAGCCGTGTGGCACTTCCCGCAACGTCGCTTGCTCAGCAACAAACGGGATTCCGCTTCGTCATCTGCGTCGACACTGATCGCCTCGTCACCTGGAATCAGGTTTACCGTGTTTTTACAGCGCTCTTTGGGCGGGAGGCTGTAGCCAGAGCAGCCCATAAACACGCCCGTGCTCGCCGTACGAATTTGCATCGGGCGACCACAATCTCCGCAAGGAATCCCGGTGGGCGTGGGATCGTTTGGCTGCATCCCGTCCGGACCGTCGTTTGCCGCCTGTACTAACGTGCCGCTGAATTCGGTATAAAACTCATTTAAAAGATCGGTCCACGACAGCGAGCCTTGCGCAACCTCGTCTAGCCGCTCTTCCATCTGTCGCGGTAAAGCCGTAGTCCAGCAAGTCGCTAAAACTGCCTTGCAGGCGTTCGGTAACAATGTCGCCCATTTTCTCGGCATATAAGCGACGATTTTCGAGCCGCACGTAGCCCCGATCCTGAATAGTAGAAATAATCGCGGCATAGGTAGAGGGTCGACCAATACCCCGCTTCTCCAGCTCCCGAACCAGACTGGCCTCGCCGTAGCGAGCCGGCGGCTTGGTAAAATGCTGTTTGGGATCAAACTCGGACACGGTCAAACCATCGCCAACGGCCAGAGGTGGCAACACCGCGTCATCGCCTTTGCGGGCTGCCGGTGACTGAACCCGCGTGAAACCATCAAATTCAACAACGCGACCTTTCGCCGTCAGTCGGCAGTCGGCGGCGGTGACTACCAAGGTTGTCGACAGATACCGCGCCGGCGTCATCTGACACGCCACGAACTGTCGCCAGATCAGATCGTAGAGTCGCTCGGCATCGGGCTCCATGCCCGACAATTGATGACTCCGCAATCTGACATCGGAAGGCCTAATCGCCTCGTGCGCCTCCTGAGCACCTTCCCGCGATCCGTAGCGAATGGGCTCGGCTGGCAAGTACTCAGATGAAAAGTCCTTTTGAATCAGCGTCCGACAGGTGCTCACCGCCTCATCACTGAGGTTGGTGGAGTCGGTGCGCATATAGGTTATGTAGCCCGCCTCATAGAGGCGCTGCGCGAGGATCATCGTCTTTTTGACGCCAAATCCCATGCGCGTGCTGGCCGCTTGCTGCAGCGTTGAAGTAATAAAAGGTGCAGACGGTTTCGAACTGGTTTTTCGGGACTCGAGATCGGTCACCGTAAAGTCACCCTCGCGCATGGCTTCGACGGCAGCTTCTGCCTCTGCCTGCGTTTTAGGCTCAAACTTCTGCCCGCCACGATGCGTCACCAGGAACCGAACCGGATCGATATCGTCCGACTTCAACAGCGCATGAACTTCCCAGTACTCCTCCGGAACGAACGCCCGAATCTCGCGCTCACGCTCAACAATCAATCGCACGGCAACAGATTGCACCCGTCCAGCCGACAGGCCGCGAGCGACTTTGGCCCACAACAGGGGGCTGACTTCGAACCCAACGACCCGGTCGAGGAATCGTCGTGCCTGCTGCGCGTGAACCCGAGCGATGTCGAGTTCTCCGGGCTGCTTGAATGCTTCCTGAATCGCTTTTTGCGTAATCTCGTTGAACACCACGCGATGGTAGCGACTGGTGTCACCCCCGATGGCCTCCTGTAAGTGCCAGGCAATGGCCTCACCTTCCCGATCCAAATCCGTCGCGAGATAAATCGCGTCGCTGTTTTTGGCCAGCTTTTTCAGTTCACTGACGACCTTTTCTTTGCCAGGCAAAATCTCATAGCGTGCTTCCCAGCCGTTGTCTGGATCGATACCCATGCGACGCACCAACTGTTCGCGCTTTTTCCGAGTCTGGTAGCGCAGCTTTTCATCGGGCGCCATTTTGCGTGTGATGGCAGCCTGTGCAGCACGCTCCTTTGGATCCGAGGGCTTGGCACTACCCGACGTAGGCAGATCACGGATATGCCCGACACTGGACTTCACAATAAAGTCCTTGCCGAGATACTTGTTAATGGTTTTCGCCTTGGCGGGCGACTCCACTATGACCAGTGCTTTACCCATAAAATGCGCTTGCCTGCGTTAAAAGGACGATCAAGATGGCTGACCTGACGCCAGAAGTTGGGCATCTATAAGGGCGAAAAGGCTCTGGGTCAAGGGGGCACGGAAAGAGGTTCGGCGGAGACAAAAGGGCCTGAAAACGATTATTTATTCAATTAAATCAATCGCTTGTTTTATCTTCAACAGGCCTTCAGATCCCTCTTTTTCGTCCCAGAAAATACTGACCGTGTGCTCAGAGAGCGCCACAAAGACTGCGCCGAAGGGCAGACCTGCCAGCCATGCCGGCGCAGAGGCTACGCCCTTGGTGGGTGACCAGACCCCCCCCGCATAGACAAAATCCTCGCTGCGGCCGGGCGGCTTTCCGCCCGCCTGCAATCGACGCTCGTAGCACGCAAGCTCGCCATCGGGCGTAAATCGAAATCTGGCCGGTATTGCGGGCAAAGGTCGCATGCTCACGCGCAGGGCGCAGTCTCGCGCCTCGTCACGCAGCGCCGCTTTTTGACGCTGCGCTTTACTGGGCATGACAGACATCAGCGGCGCTATCACCACCGCCAGACCCAATACAATTAATACGTAAACCAAGATCTCACTCCGACAAGACAAACCCGTTGTTTTTGACTACATTTGCGGCAATGGAACTACAGTAGCGGGGAAAGTATGCCCTACCAGAACATTCTCGTGGCAGTTGATCTGGGCGCCACCACCGAAGCGGTTGTGCAGCGAGCCGCCTCGCTCGCTGGACAAAATTCAGCTCAACTGCATGTACTGCACGTTATCGAGCCCCTCGCCATTACCTATGGTGGCGATATCCCGATGGATTTCTCTGCGATTCAAGAGGAAATTCAGGAGCAGGCCAAGGAACAGCTCGATAGGCTCTGCGCGGGACTTTCCGTTCCCGAAGCCAACCGGCACCTCGTGACCGGCCGACCGGAGTCCGAAATCCCGACGCAAGCCAAAGCGCTTAACGCTGATCTGATTGTTGTCGGTAGCCACGCGCGCTGGGGGCTGGCACTTTTACTCGGGTCCACCACCGATGGCGTCATGCACGGTGCAGATTGCGATGTACTCGCTGTCAAAGTAGACCCCGAGCCCTGACGGGCCACCTCAGGGCGAGGCGCCGCTCAGAAACGCTTCGAGCTGCGTGCCGTCAAAGGGCCAACCTAACTCCCGGCCTGCCAGATCTCGGACCACCGGAATGCGCACCCCATAGCGCTCCATCAACTCGAGATCGTCCGCAATGTCTTGGGGCTGAAAAACATAGCCGCCTGCTTCGAGAATCGCCTCAGCGTGCTCACACAGGTGACAACCTGATGTGGTGTAGAGTATCAACGGATGCATAGTAAAATCTCCGGTGTTGGTAAGCATGCCTGACAATTCCATCACAGCATGGAACCCCAGCGAGGGCCTCACCCTTTACGGCCGCAAGCCAGCGCTGGAGGCACTGATGGACTCCTCACTGGCCATCCACTGCCTGCACCTTGCAGACAGTAACCGACCCACCGGCATTATCGCGCAAATCATTGCGGCAGCGGAAAAACGACAGGTTGCCGTCCGCTACCACGACCGTCAGGCGCTATCGCGCATCTCAAAAAATGGGCGCCAGGATCAGGGTGTTGCGCTGGATGTGATTTGCCCGGGCTTTCTGTCGCTCGAGGCGTTTTTAGCCCTACCGGAAAAACCCCGTACCTTGCTGGCAATCGACGGCGTCACCAATCCGCAAAATGTGGGCATGATTATTCGATCCGCTGCCGCCGCGGCTATCGACGGCTTACTGTATCCAAAACGAGGCATCGCTTCACTGGGTCCATTGGTCATAAAAGCATCGGCGGGTAACGTCTTCCGGGCACCCATTATTCGTTGCGAAACAACGACCAGCGCAGTGTCCACACTCAAGACGCGAGGCTATCGCGTCGCCATTTTACAGGCGTCAGCACCGCAATCTCTTTTCGACTACCAACCAGACGCCTCGATGGTCTGCGTATTGGGCGGTGAGAGTGCGGGCGTGGGAGCGGATGTACTGGCAATGGCGGACACCGAACTCAGTGTTCCTATGGCCAACGGCGTCGAGTCGTTGAACGTTGCGGTGACCGCGTCGCTGGCGGCCTTCCACCTCGGAAGACCGTCAGGCTGACAGCCGGTTAACGAGCAGTAAGCAGAGCGGCTAGCCTTCCTCGGGTGGCAAGGCATCGCCGTTGGCCACAGCCAGCCAGGCCTGCTGAATGACATAAGCGCGGATTGCGTCCGTGTCTTCCTTGGTGAGATGGCCGGAAAAGGAAACCATGCCCTGCTTCTCTAGTACGCCTTCCCGAACCACCTGATCCCAGGCCTGCTCGCTCGCCGAAATCGCCGACCAGCGAAGGTCGGGTATCACGCCACCGCTGACCGCAAAAGCACCGTGGCAAAAGTGACAGTTCTCGGCAAAGCGCTGCATACCAAGCTGGTGCTGGTCCGGCTCTCCAAACATCGATGACTTGGGGGTCGCGACCACCTGATCCGCTAGTGGCATGGGCATCATTTCATTGCCACCCAGCTTGAAGGTAATGACCCTCGCTGGCTCCCGGCCCGCCGCTTCGCCGTAGGTAAAACCCGCTATCAGATTGGATACGCTGCCCCAGCCCGAGAGCACGCTGAGGTACTGCTCGCCCTCTATCTCATAGGTCATCGGAGCGGCGGCGGCGTTACCCACCAACTGACGAGACCACATGCGCTCACCCGTTTCAGCATCGTAGGCCACCAAATCGCCAAATTTATTGCCCTGAAAAACCAGACCCGCATCCGTGCTCAACACGCCGCCATTCAGCGGCAGCGGAAAAGGCACCGCCCATCGGGGCTCCGCTTTCACTGGGTCCCAGGCAAGCAAGGAGCCACCGTCCAGATCGGCCACCGCCTCTACGGTGCCTGCCGGGTACTCCACCGGCCATCCCGCCGCTGCGTCGTACCCAATGTTCCACCACGACTTACTGTCCTCAACATTGCGTGTTTTATCGTAGAAAAACGGAATCTCGTTGACCGGAATGTAGACCAGCCCCGTATCGGGATTAAACGCCATGGGATGCCAGTTATGCGCTCCCGTGGGCCCAGGGATCACAACGGTGAGCGCCATATCCACCGCGTCTTGATGAGCACGGGCCGTCCGTTCTCGTCAAACTCTCCCGTTGTCCAGTTCTGCTTCGTAAAAGGCGTGTCGCCGATATCAGCTCGCCGTCAGCCGCATCCAGCACGTAGAAGAATCCGTTCTTAGGGCGCCTGCATGACGACTCGCCGGCTCGGCACCCTTCTCCCCGAGCGGCAGATCCGCCAACATAATCTGCTGAGTGGCGGTGTAGTCCCATCGATCTCGCGGGGTTGTCTGGTAGTGCCAGCGGTAGGCTCCCGTATCCGCGTCGACCGCGAGAATCGGATGACAGGAATAAGTTGTCGCCGTCACTGCTCGGGTCGCGTACATCGGGATTCCAGGCGAGACCATTTCCCACGCCATCAGGATCTGGTCATTCACCGTGTCATAAACAATCGAGTCCCAGGCGGTGCCCCCGCCTCCGTCCGTGACCCAAGCACCGTCGTCACCCCAGGTCTCATTCGCCAGCTTGGCAAGGATGGCGTCAGAAGCCGCGCCATCCGGCTTCTTCTCGGGATTGGGGACCGTGTAAAAACGCCACACCAACTCACCCGTCTCACGTCGTAGGCAGTGACATAACCCCGCACACCCAACTCCGCGCCGCGCGTTACCAATGATCACCTTGTCTCTTGAAAACTCCGGGGCGCCCGGTGATGGTGTAGGGCTTGCTCTGATCGACCGTCACCTCGCTCCACACCACCTCGCCCGTCGCCGCATCGAGCGCCTCCAGCCGGCCATCAAACACGCCGATAAACACCTTTCCGTTGTGCACAGCGACGCCCCGATTGACCACATCGCAACACCCTTTCGCGGCATCTTTCCCCGACACCTCGGGTCATAGACCCACAGCTCCTCGCCCGTTCTTGCATCCAGCGCGTACACCACAGACCAGGCGCTGGAGACATACATGACCCCATCCACCACAATCGGAGTGGCCTCGGCACCGCGCGGCTTGGCTGTCTCATACACCCAGCCCACACCCAACTCGGGCAATGTATCGCCGGTTGATCTGACCCAGAGCTGAATGACGCTGCTCGTCATAGGTTCCGCCATAGTGAGCCACATCTCCGGCTCGTCGCCGCGGCTTTGAATCCGATCGGTGTCGACCTGCGCACCGGCGCAATGCCGTCCACCACTTGCCGGAGATCGAGGCGTCCTCATCTGATCGCCGCACAGGCAACCAGCAAGCCCAGACAGAATAACAATGGTAAATCGTAGCGAGGACATGTGTTCCCCCAGACGGATTTTTTTTTATGTCTACCACTAGTGTAGCCAAAACCTAGGGTCGGTGGCGCCCTTCTTAGATCCCGGTTTCAACCCTGGCGTTGACCCGACGTGCAGTGGAACGAAGGGCCACTCCACCTATTTAGACAGGAAGACATGCCTTCTTCCAGACCGCGCAGGGTCAGGGGATACATCTTGCCTTCCATGACTTGCCGCGTAATGGCGATCGACTGGGTGTATTCCCACTCATCTTCGGGCACCGGATTAATCCAGATACACTTCTCGTAGGTCTCTCTCAGCCTGCTGCATCCACAGCTCTCCGGACTCTTCGTTCCAGTGCTCTACCGAGCCACCGGGCTGCATAATTTCATAGGGTGACATCGAGGCATCGCCCACAAATACCACTTTGTAGTCGTGGGCGTACTTGTGCATCAGATCGAGCGTTGCGGTTCGCTCGTTGAAGCGGCGCATATTGTTTTTCCACACGCTCTCGTACAAAAAGTTGTGGAAGTAAAAATATTCAAGATGCTTGAACTCGGTCCGCGCCGCTGAGAAACAGCTCCTCGCACACCTTCACGTGAGGGTCCATCGACCCGCCAACGTCGAGAAACAAGAGCACCTTCACCGCGTTATGGCGCTCGGGCACCATCTTGATATCGAGCAGCCCAGCGTTACGCGCGGTCGACTTGATGGTGTCATCAAGATCGAGCTCTTCGGTCGCTCCGGTGCGGCGCAAATTTTCGCAGACGACGCATGGCAATTTTGATATTGCGGGTCCCCAGCTCGACGCCGTCGTCGAGATTTTTGAAATCCCTTCGATCCCATACTTTACCGCCCGCTTGTTTTTGCTCTCTCCGCCGACTCGAATGCCTTCCGGGTGATAGCCATCATTACCGAAAGGGTGAGGTGCCCTCGGTACCGATCCACTTATTGCCCCCCGAGTGTCGCTTTTTCTGCTCTTCGAGACGCTTCTTTGAACTGCTCAATCAGCTCCTCCAAGCCGCCCAAGACTCTCGATCTTGGCTTTATCTTCCTCAGAGAGCTGCTTCATGAACTCCGATCGAAGCCAATCATCGGGAATCATCGCTTCGATACACGTCATCAACGCCTCAAGGTCCTGAAAGTGCAGCCCGAAAGCGCGATCGAAACGATCGTAGTACTTCTCGTCCTTGACCAGAATGGCGCGGGACAGGAGTAAAAATCGTCCATGTCACCAAACGCGAGGCGCTGCTCCATCGCCTCAAGCAAATCGAGCAGCTCCCTCGGCGTACCGGGACGCCAGTGTCTTTGAGCACATGGAAAAAATTAACCAACACTGCGTTAGCGCGCCTCGCGTCGATGCATAAAGGCCAGGCGCTCCAGAAGCTGCACGTCCTGCTCGTTCTTCAGCAGCGCCCCGTAAAGGGGGGTATCGCTTTGGTCTGATCGCGATTTTTAAGACTTCATCAGGAATATCGTCGGCCATCAGCAGCTTGAGCCAGTCGATCAACTCGGAGGTCGAAGGCTTTTTCTTGAGCCCCGGGATCTCCCGCAACTCAAAAAAGACCTCCAGCGCTTCCTGCACCAGACTCTTCTTAATTTTCGGGTAATGCACTGCAATAATTTCCTTCATCGTTTCCTTATTGGGAAAGTTAATGAAGTGGAAAAAACAGCGGCGAAGGAACGCGTCGGGCAATTCCTTCTCGTTATTGGATGTAATGATGATGATCGGGCGATGTCTTGCTTTGATCGTCTCACCGGTCTCGTAAACGAAAAACTCCATGCGATCGAGCTCGACCAGCAGGTCATTCGGGAACTCGATGTCGGCCTTGTCGACCTCATCGATCAGCAACACCACCTGCTCGTCTGATGCGAAGGCCTCCCACAACTTACCGCGCTTGATGTACTGACTGATGTCCTCGAACCTTGCCATCACCCAGCTGCGAATCTCTCAGCCGCGACACCGCGTCGTACTCATACAGACCCTGTTGTGCCTTGGTCGTCGACTTGATGTGCCATTGGATCAGTTCTTGCCCAGACCGGCGGCCACCTCCTCCGCCAGCATGGTCTTTCCCGTGCCGGGCTCACCTTTGATCAGCAATGGCCGCTGCAGCGCCACCGCCGCGTCGACCGCCATCCGCAAGTCGTCCGTCGCGACGTACCGCTCTGTTCCTTCAAACTTCATACCTCACCGTCTCTCGTATCTCGTTTTCACGGGGCCGAGCAGACTAACCGAAGTACTGTCGACAAACCACTCAGTACCGGGCCCGGCCCGCTCCCCTGCGCGCCCACGTCACTCCGACCACGACCCCGAGACACTGAGCCGGCAAGATAGCCATAGCGCTGGAAGCAGCAGCCGACGCCAGCCCCTCGCCGAATAGCGTGTTGAACACCACTACGATCAGTGCAGGCGCCATGGACTGGATTTCGGGTCCGGGAAAGGCCGGCGCCAACAGGAGCCCTCCAATCAACCCCAGTACTGCACCACCTGCGGGCCTGAGCGGCATGGTGAACCAGAGCCTGCGCATCAGACGAGCCCGATGATCGCTGCAACCCAGTACAACAGCATGGCGGTAAGGTAGGACGGTGTTGTTAACATGGAGCGGGCTCCGTTGTGTCAGCGGGCGCGAGCGGCTGGGTGGCAGCTGCAAAAAATAACCCTTAGCTGCGATCTCCTCCATCACCCGAGCAGCGGGCTGCGCCGCAAGAGGCTCGGTCGACCGTAAGCGTCATAGACAGCACTTTCTCGGCGGGCAAGAAAATCCTGCTCCAACCATCTGGCCAGTCACTGGGGGTAGCCCTCGGCGAACATAGAGAAACGTATCTGGCCTTCGCGCCGTCTTGAACACATCGACGGCAATCGCTCCGGCAAGTGTCACGATGGGCTCCCGTCGCAGCGCCTGACGCAAAGGCTCCACCACTGTATCCGCGCGCCAGCCAGACCAGCTGTCTGGCGCAGACAGGGTTGCGTCGACCTCTAGACGAATCAGTTGCTCCAAGATCTGCTTTGGGCATCAGCACCTCGGGCGGAACTTCCATCGAGTCCGCGATCTGCTTGAGGACGCTCGGACAGACGCTCCCAGTCTGCTGCGCTGCTCCCCGGACAGGGGCTTCGAAATCAGCTGCGGCGACACGGGCAGCGGATCGTCGGCTGCCGACACGAGTGCGCTGCCACCAGTTCGTCTCCTGCTCCGACGGACCAGACCCTGGGGCATATCCTCGACATTGCAGCCAGCGCCCGTCACCGAACGCGGCAACTCCCGAGCCGCAATGGCCATGACGATCTTGTCGTTCAGTATCCAGCTCCGGGGCCGATCTCGGCGTCGCGCCTCGTCATCACGCCACTCCACCAGCTCGACAAGCGCTCTCTGTTGATTCGGGGGCAACCGGTAAGCCGTTTTAAATTTGGTAATCGGCGCCCTTCCACCGGGCCGCATACGCGCACCCTCTTCGAGCACCCAGTCGAGCCGATTGAGCGCAGCCGCCCGCTCCCGCAATTGCACGCCCATCGGGTGCAGATAACTGACATCCTGAGCCGCATACTCGGCCTGCGCCGGCGTCAGTGGCCGCTGGAGCCAATCGGACTGCGTTTCGTCCTTGGGCAGATCAATATCAAAAAATTCAGCAACCAAGGCACGATAGCTCAGCCCACTGCCCAAACCGACTAACGCAGCGGCACGCTGGGTATCGAACAGCGGCGCAGGCAGGATACCGAGCCAGTGCGAAAACACCTCAAGATCTTCACTCGCACTGTGAATCAGCTTGGTTTGCTCGGGAGCAACGAGGAAACGCTTCAGCGCATCAAGGTCCTCAAGCTGGAGCGGATCAACGAGATACGCTGTCTCGCCCCAACACAATTGCACCAGCGCCACCTGAGGAAAAAAAGTATCGCGACGTCGAAACTCCGTATCCACTGCCACCAACGAGTGATGACAGTTATCAGTAAGCAAGGCATTCAACTCATCGCTGTTATTGATAAGGGACCAGCTCACTCGCGCACCACCGTTCTGCCGCTAAGCGCATGCGCTAAAGTATTGGCATCGGTATATTCCAATTCACCACCGAGCGGCACGCCGTGAGCAATGCGCGACACCGTTACCGCTGCATGACGGGCCCGCTCGCTGATGTAGTAGGCCGTCGCCTCTCCCTCTACCGTAGGATTCGTCGCCAAGATTACCTCGCTGATTTCACCGCTGGTGAAGCGATTACATAAGGCGTCCAAGCCAAGTTGCTCGGGCCCAATGCCATCGATCGGAGAGAGATGCCCCATCAGTACATAATAGTGGCCCCGGAAGCTCCCGCTCTGCTCGATTGCCATCACATCTGCCGGCGCCTCCACTACACACAACGTTGTCGCGTCGCGTTTGGGGTCCGAGCAGATCTCACAGACATCGAGCTCCGTAAAATTTCGGCACAGGCTGCAGTTTTTCACCTTAGATAGCGCCACCTCAATGGCCTCGGCGATCTGCTGGGCTCCTTCACGATCACGCTCGAGCAAATGCAGCGTCATCCGTTGTGCCGACTTCGGCCCAACGCCTGGCAGATGCCTCAAACCTTCAATTAATGCCTCAATAGAGGGGCTTAACTTCATTTAAATCAGTCATTTAACCTTCAATAATGAGACGGTATATCACAGCGGCGATCTGGACTCACGCGCGTCCTTCCGTCTCGACACCGTCCCCGGCGGGCTCCCCTTCAGCCATATTAGGCCGAAGACTACCCGGAATAATCTGGGCATCGAAAGCCTTTAATAGCCCGTGCAGCGCATCGTCGCTGGAAATCGCCTGCTCAGCGTCAGCCAATCGAGCCGCTGCCGCTGCCGCACGATGCGCAGCGGGCGTCCGCCCATTATGGTTGGTCACCGTAATCGTTGCCATGACCTCTTGCCCAAGCTGCTGACATAAGGCCTGGGTGAGCTGCGCGGAGTGTCGTTCATTAAGCAGGGTCGCTTCCCCCTCGGCAAGGCTGAACTGAGAGCGCGGATCCGGAGACCGCTGACAGCTCAAGATTCAATGCAATGTTGTGCAAAATCCCCGTGAACTGCAAACGATCAAATAGCGTCGGCCATCCCTCGTTTGTCAGCAGCTCCAGCCCTAACTCAACCGACGCCTGACCATTAGCCGGCGGCGCGCTGGCTGGCTCATCAAATAAACCGACAGGGCCCTCCGGAGAGACCGGCTTTTCGACGGTCTCTGGCGGTACGGCAGGTGTTGGCGCCTCGCTGACGGGCTGGTCGCTAGCGCATTGTGCAGCAGCATCTGGCCTCGACGCCGAGCTAACAGAGGGAGAGGGGCTTGTATCTGGCTCTGGCTCCGAACCCACCGGCATCGCCGGTGGATCAGGCTTTTTTACCGGGGGGTCTCCCACCGCCGCCTGAGACTGGATCACCGCAGCGGGTCGGAAGGCAATCATGCGAAGCAGAATCATCTCAAGTCCGGCACGCGCCGATGAGGCAAGATGCACTTCCCTGCGACCCGACACTGCCATTTGCCAGAACAACTGCGTGTCATCGACCGTGGCACTAGCCGCCAACTCAGCAATCGCGCCTGATCGGGCCAGCTGGTGTCCAGCGCCTCCGGGAACCGTCTGGGCAATCGTCATCTGATGCAGAATGTTGCTCAATTCATCTAGCGTCGAGACAAAGTCCGGCGCGTGTTCCGCGATCTGCGCGACCAAAGCCAAGACCGCTGCGGGATCCTCAGCCAGAATCGCCGCCACCAGCATCCAGCACTCTGTCCGCGATCCACCGTGCCCAGCATCTCGGCCACCTCGGCCCCCACGAGCTTTACCTTCGCCGTAGGCGATCGCCTGATCGGTCAGGCTCAGCGCGTCGCGCATAGAGCCCTCTGCAGCGCGCCCTATCAACGCCAAGCGCCTCTGGCGTCGGCGCTGACTGCCTCGGCGCTCGAGAATATGCTCGAGGTGCGCCACAATCTGCTCGGGCTGCATGTTCTTGAGGTTGAACTGCAAACAACGAGACAGCACCGTTGCCGGCAGCTTCTGCGGGTCAGTGGTGGCCAGCAGGAACATGGCGTGCGGCGGCGGCTCCTCCAAGGGTTTTCAGCAAGGCGTTGAAGCTGTGGTTAGACAGCATGTGCACCTCGTCAATCAAATAAATTTTGTAGCGCGCCCGTGCGTTGGCGTGTACTGCACGTTTTCCAGCAGCTCGCGGGTATCTTCCACCTTGGTTTTGGAGGCCGCATCGACCTCGATCAAATCAACCGAGCGGCCCTCGGCGATCTCTGCGCAGGCGCCGCACTCCCCACATGGCGTCGCCGTCACACCACCGTTCGCAGTTGAGGCACTTGGCGAGAATCCGCGCCACGGTGGTTTTACCGACCCCGCGTGTGCCGGTGAAGAGAGTAGGCATGGTGCAGTCGCCCGGACTCCAGCGCGTTCACCAAGTGCCTGCAGCACGTGCTGCTGCCCGACCATCTCGGAGAAGTTGCCGGGTCGCCACTTGCGGGCCAGAACCTGATGAGACATGCCAAGCCATCCGTGATTAAAGGAGGCGACTCGGACAGCCACACCCCGGCACCCGAATCAGTAACTACCGTTGCTCCCTTCCGGGCCTGGCGGAGTTCATCACCTATCGCTGCGAGGGGACCATCCGAGTCACCACAGAGCCCACCTCGCGGCGGGGGCGTTAGTGTCGCGAAATCACAACGGGCACGCAAGCTGAGAGAAGATAAAACCGGCGTCCGAGCAATGTTAGTCGTATTTACATTTAATGTGAATAACATTAACATTAGCGAGTCTCAAACATCTGTCTTCAGGATAGCGGGAGCGTTCTTGTGAACCCGAATCTAGTGAACTCGTTGTGGGCGGTGGCTTTGGCCGTGCTGCCTCACGCTGGGCGGCACTGCGCTGATCAAAGCCAACAAGGTCACTACCACCTCTGCCGAGCGCGACACCCATGCCGGTGGCTGCCACGACGTATCGGGAGCAAACCAGCTACGTCCGTGAGGCCAACCTACCTTGGCGTCGTGCGCGCAGGCTCCGATAGTGTCGTTGGGCTTTGAGGTGGCCGGAGTACTCACCTCGCTCACCGCGACAGAGGGTATGCGCGTTTCAGCGGGAGATGTGCTCGCACAATTAGGGATTGATCGCCGGCAGGCGCGTCTGGATGCAGCCATCGCCGCCTATGATCGGGTCGTCGCAGAGCGTGGGCAGGCGGAGGCGCGAGCAGATCGCATCGCAAGCCTTATCAAAGATGGATCAGCCTCACAGCAAGACTATGACGATGCACGCGTTCGCTACCCAAGCGCTGGCAGCGGCGGAGAGTGCTGCTGCCGCACAACGTCAGTCTGCGCAGCTTGAACTCGAAAAAAGCACCCTGCGTGCCCCTTATGAAGCCGTGGTCGCAGAACGCCTCGTGCAAACCGGTGCAGTCGTGGCGCCCGGCACTCCAGTTACTGAGACTGGTGACCGCGACGGGTCGCGAAGCGCATGTCGGGGTCCCGCCGCATGTCGCTCGAAAATTGATTACGGGTAACCCTTACACGCTCTCCCTACAGAGCGAGCAGGTCACCGCCGTACTGCGCTCAATCAGGGATGACATCGACTCCGCCACGCTCACCGTCGGAGCTGTTTTTGATATGCCCGACGACACGTCCGTCGCCGTCGGCGAATCGGCAGCCCTGCAGGTTGCAGAGACCGTAGGGTCTTCAGGCGGCTGGTTACCCGTCACGTCGCTACTCGAGGCCTCGCGCGGGCTCTGGGACGTATTGACCATCACTCCTGACAGCGAAGGCACGACAGCGCGCCCGACGCGAAAGCGTCGAGATACTGTACACGCGTGGCAGCGAGGTATTCGTCAGGGGCACCCTGCCCACTGAAGCGTCGGTCGTCGCCTCCGGCTTGCAACGCATCAGCCCCGGAGACCTGGTCGAGCCTGTCTTCAGTCACAGCCCGCCCTAACGCAGTCGCTGTCCGGCTCATGATTGCCAAGCTTCTCCATGCTAATCTCGCGTTACCTCGCACTGGTGATTTTAGCGGTTGTCGTAGTCGGCTACACGAGCATGAGCGGCATGGCGCGCAAAGAAGATCCCGCCATTACGCCGTGGTTTGCCAAGGTACAAATTTTCTTTCCCGGCGCGAGCCCCGCTCGGGTCGAAGCACTGATCACCAAACCAATGGTAGACGCCTTGCGCGAAGAGCCGGATGTGATGGAAGTCGACGGCAGATCTGCTGCGGGCGTGTCACTGATTTTTGTCGAGGTCGACTACAAAGCACCACCAGCGCGCTTGGCTCAAATCATGGCGGAGCTGCGCGACGTGGTTGATCGGGTCGCGCTAACGCTACCACCGGGCAGCTCTCCACCCGATTTTGATGATGAACTCTGGACTGAGTTCGTCAAGATTGTTGCCATCAAGGGGGCCGAGGATCGTCCGTTGTCGCCCGCTCAATTGCGGCGACAATCTCTCCTCTTCGCCGACGCCGCACGGGGTGTGCCGATGACTCGCCGCGTGATGCTCTACGGCCTCCCCATTGAGGAGGTGCGCGTAGAGCTCGACGAAACCAAACTTTCAATGCTGGGAATTGCAATCGACGAGGTGGCGTTGGCGCTGGCTGAGGCCGACGCACGCGCCCCTGCGGGACAGTTAACCGGAGCAGGAGCTGCGCCTCACGGTCGAGCTAACGGGCGAATTTACAGACCTTGAGTCAGTGCGAGGTGTCATCGTCAGGGCCTTGCCTGATGGCAGAGCAATTCGCATCTCGGATCTGGGCAAGGTAACCAAATCAGAGGTTACTCCGCTGCAAAGCCTGTCGCTCTCAAACGGCCAGCGCTCCGTGCTAATTGCGGTCGAAATGCAACCGGGCTACCAGGTCGACCGCTACGGCGTGCGGTTTGATCAATTTCTCGCGGCCTACAGCGCGAGCGCGCCTGACGGAGTCCACATCGAAAGCAGTTTTGATCAAGCAGGCTATACCAAACAGCGCCTGCTAAGCGTTGGTAAAAATCTCCTCATGGGTATCGCCCTGGTTTTAACCGTATTGCTGATCACTCTTGGGTGGCGCGCAGCCTTGGTCGTTGCGGTGATCCTGCCACTGTGCACGCTGATGTCCATGATTGCCCTCTTTTACCTCAAAATACCCATCCAACACATGTCGGTAACGGGACTAGTCGTGGCGCTGGGTTTACTGGTTGACGGCTCCATCGTCATGACCGATGAGATTCGCAAACGACTGTTAAATGGACTGCCCCCTACCGAAGCGATGAAAGGTGCGGTGTCGCGCATGCGGATCCCACTCATGTCGTCCACCCTCACCACCGTGCTCGCTTTTCTGCCGTTGGTAATGCTACCTGGCGGGGGCGGCGACTTCCTCGGATCCATTGCAGTAGCCGTGATTGCGATGCTGGTGTCTTCATTTTTGCTGGCATTGCTGTCACGCCAGTACTGGCATCCCGATGGCTGCCCTCGGGCATCGCGCTGGAGCGCCGCTGGTGGCGAGCCGGCGCAAACACCCCTCGACTCGCCGCCACTTTTCGTCGGTCCCTCAACTGGTCTATTCGCAACCCCCTGGGGGCATTTGCGCTGGCACTGGCACTCCCCATGACGGGGTACCTGAGTCTGAGTACGCTCACGCTGCAGTTTTTCCCGGGGACCGATCGCGATCAAATGTACCTCGACGTCAAATTACCGGAAGGCACCTCCATCGATGATTCTCTAAACTTGGTTACACAAATTGACCAAAAATTGCGCTCAGAGCCGCTCATCAGGCGTGTAGATTGGTCTATCGGCGAGAGTCCGCCTGAGTTTTATTACAACCTGCGCGCCAACGTGAAAGGCGTGCCAAGTTGGTCCCGGGCATTGGTGCTTACCACCGATGAAAATCAAACCGACTCACTGATTATTCGCCTGCAGCGGGAAGTTGATCGGGAATTTCCCGAAGCGCAAATTTTAGTGCGCGGCATTGATCAAGGCCCCCCCGTCGAGGCGCCGTTAGAGGTTCGCCTGTTCGGGCCCAGCACCGATCTGCTCAAGTCACTCGGCGAGCAATTTCGCCAGCGTATGGCTGCACTGCCAGACGTCACACACACCAAACTCCTGATGGCACCTGCACCACCCAAGGTCGTCTTCGACCTCGACGAGTCAGCCCTCAAAAGCGCGGGACTCAGTAAAGCCGACGTAGCGAGGGGTATTCAAAGCGCCCTCAAAGGCCGGGTAGGCGGCGAACTGCTTGAAGGCACAGAGCGGCTCCCCGTGCGCGCCATTCTCAAGCGTCAGGAATGGGACAGCGCCGACGACCTGACCAACATCCGGATTCCAATCCGCAACCCGGGCAGCGACACCCTGATCCCCGCTATACCGCTTAGCGCACTGGGCAGTCTCGCTGGTCCCCGATGAGAGCCCCATTGCACGGGAAAACGGCGACCGGCTGAACAGTGTTCAGGGATATCTCAAGCGGGGGGTTCTGCCAGAAGAAGCGCTAAAAATGCTGGCACGCGGACCTGGAAATCAATCCTATACCCCTGCCACGGGCTATCGTCTGGAGTTCGGTGGCGACAGCCAGGAGCGCGGGGAACTGGTGGAGGACTTAACGGCACCGCTGGGGACCATTATCGCCGCGATGCTCGCCACCATCTTGCTGACCTTCAACTCGTGGCGGCTGACCGGTATCGCTTTTGGTGTGACCGGCTGCTCCTTTGGACTGAGTCTGCTTGCGCTGGCCGTATTTCAGTATCCACTGGGCATTCAAGCGCTAATCGGCGTGATTGGCTCGGTGGGTGTCTCGATCAATGCGGCCATCATCATTTTGAGCGGGCTCAAATTAAATGAGCGCGCGACGGCGGGTGATCCCGACGCCATTGTCGATGTGGTCATGGATGCGAGCCGGCACATTGTCTCGACCACCGTCACGACTTTTGGCGGTTTCCTGCCACTGATATTGGAGGGCAGTCAGTTCTGGCCACCCTTTCGCGATGGCGATCGCCGGCGGCGTGCTGCTCTCGACCGTCGTGTCGTTCTACCTCGTGCCGCCCCTCTATACCCTGTTGATGCATCCCGGACGCCACTTTCTGAAGAACGGGCCGCCGGCAGAGCAGCGCCGCGCGCGCCACTGAGGGAGGCCGCATGACTCAGGCCCGCTGCAACTATCATCACGGTGATCTGCGCAACGCACTCATCATCGCCGCCGCAGAGCTGATCGAGCGCGACGGCACCCTTGAGTTTTCAATGGCCGAAGCCGCGGCAAAAGCCGGTGTCAGCGCCGCGGCGCCCTATCGCCACTTTGCCGACAAAGAAGAACTTTTGCGGGCGGTCAGACAGCTGGCCATTCTTGGACTCGGTGCCGAGGCCGCCAAAACCGCTCGCAACACTCCAGTGGCTCTATAGAGGGCATTTTGGCTATGGGGCATACCTACCTGAGCTATGCGCGAAAAAAACGCGCGTTCTTCTCGCTTGATGTGGGACGACCGCGGCAATATCGAAGAAATTCGTGAAAATGCTGCAGAGGACCATGGCGGCTTTATGGTTTTGGTCAACCTGGTGCGAAGTGTTCTGCGAGAGCAACGGCAATGCGTCCATCAACAGCCTGCAACTTGCCACCCAGATCTGGTCTATGACCCATGGCATCGCCACACTCGAGGCCAGCCAGCTGATCAACCTGTTTGACCGATCGATCGAGACCTGAAGCGTTGCTCGACCAAAGCGTCACGCACCTTGCTGGCCGGCGCAGTGAGCTCTCGAGGTAAACGCGCTTACTCACGCACTCCGCCTTCGACTTGGCCCAACTCGTCTGGAGTGGGATACTTCGCCCCCGCCGCCCGTAGCACAACCGGATAGTGCAACGGCCTTCTAAGCCGTAGGTTGCAGGTTCGAATCCTGCCGGGCGGGCCATTCTGGATTGCAGAAAATCCTTGCCAGCGAGGGAATCAATGTTTACGTCCCGACCCTTTTTAATGGGCGCCGCCCTGCTTTGGGCGCTAGTGACCCTTGGCTTCTTTGTACTCGACTCCACGGTCAGCTCCCGCCCTCCAATCGCCGAGGGCGCGCTCACCAGCCTTTTGACCATGTATCTGCCGGTTTTGTCGCTGAGCGTTTTTTTGCTCCTTTTCCTCACGCGAAAGCGTTCGCCCATCGAATGGGCGCAGCGACTTCCATGTCGACGTCGACGCGCGCGCGATCCCGGAACTCTGGCTGGTCTGCGCCTATCTTTTGATCACCCAAATAGGCCTGGGCTACTTTTGGAATACCGGACTGCACTTTCCCGGGCCCGAGGTTTACGAACGCAACACCCATCTTTGGCAGGACGTGGTGAGCTGGATGCTGCTAAACGGCGTCTTCTACATCGTCGATTCCCATTTACTGGCTTCGGCGAACGGGCTTGCGCGCCGCAGACCTGCTCCGCTCTTTGGAGTGGCGGCAGAAACGCGTGGATTATTGCCGCCTACTGGGCACTCGATTTTTTCGGGCCCATCATTGGTGGCGTCAACTTTTTCTCGCTGAGCGGGCAACAATATGTAACGGGCGTGCCGACCAGCATTGCGGCCAACACCATCGGCGCTGGGTTGCCAGTCGTTTTGCTCATGCATGTGATACTGATACCCCGCCTCATGGTGCTTTTTGACAGCAAGCTCACCGTGATCCTACTGGCGGGTTTTTTCTATGCCGTGTTCAGCCTCTTTGACCCCGGCGTCGATTACAGCTCGGTTGAAGCCGGCGCCCTCAGCGTGACCTACATCATCATGACGCAGGTGCTCGTCGGGATGGGCAAGGCCACCTTTACCGTAGTGACCGGCAACCCGCTGATACATTTCATCACCCTGCATGTGCTGAGTGCCCGCATACCGTTTGATACAGAGATGTACTCAAATTTGGTAGCGGGCCTTCAGTAACTGACGCGCTAGGTACCCACTATCCAGCGAGTGCCGTTTAAAGCATGATCTGCGTCTACGGAAGTAACACGACAGAGAGTGCTGATGACTCACGATATTTTGATAGCAGACGGCCCCGCACAACCCAATCCGGCCGCAATCGACGCCTTTTGGCAACGTGCTTGTGACCAGAAAGCCGGGCTCGGGAGCGATTATCAAGTCCGCTCAATTGGCATCGATGCCGAAACAACCGAACAGATTTTCGCGTACATCAAAACGCAGGAAAAGGTGGCCACATTCAGCCTCCCCTGGGTAATCGATGCCAACGGTTTCCCCTATGCACAGGCCGGCACTCCGGTCGTGCTGTGTGATTACCAGGGCGCGCCCCGCCTGATCGTACGCCTCACCGAGATCCGTGAGACCACCTTTGGAGCGATCGGGCACGCCGAAACAAGCCTCGATGGCCCACCCGTGCAAGACCCCGATGTCTGGATTCCGCTTCATAGGGGCTATTGGAACGGTTTACTGAAAAACTATGGCCGGGAGTGCACTAATGACATGCCCGTACTGATCGAGCCCTTCGAGTATATCGGCGAATTCACCTGATGACCCTGCCTCCCCAAAGCCCTTATGTGATTATTGGCGCCGGGATTCATGGCCTCAGCACCGCTTACCACCTGGCGCTGCAACTTAAAAACACTGGCAGAGGCACGGGCGAGGACATCGTGGTGCTGGAGAAATCGGGCATCTGCGCCGGCGCCACCGGTATTGCCTGTGGCGTCATTCGCAATAACTACTTCCAGCCAGCCATGCGCGAGCTGATGGCGCACTCGGTCAATATCTGGGAGAGCGACCCCGAGACCTACAGCTACCATCCCGTGGGCTACATGCAGATCAGCTGCGAATCCGATGCGTGAAGACGTGGCAGCCATCCATGCGCAACAGCAGGCTATTGGCTACGAATCCGTTTTTATTGAAGGCGCCGCTGAGAGCGAACGCTACATGAAGCGGCTATTTTCAGATTGGTGCGCGCAGGGCATCACCTCGGTGCTCCACGAAATGCCCGGTGGTTATGCCAACAATAGCCTTGCAATGGTGGGCCTTGCGGCCAAGGCCGAAGCGCTCGGGGTCCGCATTATGAGCGGCATCACGGTGAAGGCGCTCGAGAGCGACAATAGCGGCGCGATCGCTGCGGTGATCACCGATCAGGGGCGCATCGAATGCGATTATGCCGTCGTGGCGGCAGGCCCCTGGGTCCGCAGCTTTTGGGAGATGCTGGAGCTCCCCATGGAAGTGGGTATCCGCAACGCCGCAACGGGTGAGATCAGCGAGGGCATCCCGATGTGGATCTACTGGTCACTGCAGGAAGGCACGCTGGGCGTTGACCCCACGCTGCAGGTTACCAACGACGGCAATATGCCGCCGGTCATCCATGTGGATACCGATGCACCCCTGCATTCAGACCAGGACGGCCGGCTGCTCACAGACGCAATGTGGGGCATCTACTACAAACCCGACTTTCACTTTGGCGGCGTGCAGGGTGGAGCGGCCCCGTTTATCGTTGACAAGCCCGCGAGCGAGGTAGCGGTGGACCCCTACGGCCCGGACTCACCGGAATTTGTGGTGGGGCCCGAGTTTGCCGAGATGTGGGTATCGGCGCTCGCCCACTGTCAGCAGCGCTTTTCCGGCACTCTGCCCCACTTTAAAACCGAACCCTCGGGAGGCATTGGCGCATTCACACCCGATAGCTTCCCGATTTTTGACACCATGAAGGAGAACTGTTTTGTCATTGCAGACTCCAATCACGGCTACAAAATGATTGGCGTGGGCGATCTCGTCGCGCAAACCATCTGTGGCAGCAAACCGGATTTGCTCAACCCCTTTCGCTTCTCCCGCTACGCCGAGGGCGATCTTCATCCCGTGTCGAACAGTCCTTTTCCCTGGAGCTAGTGGGTTGCTTGGCCGCCGCTTTAGGACTGTCCCTGTCACGCGCCGTCGCCTCACTGCATGCTGGCAAGAAAGTGATTTTCCCCGCCCAGACACAGGCGTAGACTTGTGTCACCTGTTTGCAAGGCGTGACCGATGACACCAACCGACACGCTCGCTAGCACCGCCCTAAACAGCTCCCACGGGGTGGCAGATCCTGCTATCTCAGAAAGTACTGCGCTACCCAATCGGGCCTATACGGACCGCGAGGAGTGGTTGCGAGAACGAGATGAGGTCATCTCAAAAACGTGGGCGGGTCTCGGGTTCAGTGACGATATCGCCGCTCCCGGCGCCGTTTATCCGGTCACTTTTATGGGGCTACCGCTACTCATGGTGCGCGATCAAAATGGCCACGCGCATGTGTTCCACAACGTGTGCCGGCACCGCGGCATGCAGTTGGTGGCCGAGGCCGGCGAAGCGGGACTGATGATTCGCTGCCCCTACCATAAGTGGGGCTATGACCTGAGTGGTCAGCTTAGGACCACCCCCAATATTGGCGGCATGGGCCTACACGAGGTCGCCGGATTTAGCTGCGCTGATCACGCTCTAGCCGCGGTGCGCTGTGAGGAATCGATGGGGATCGTGTTTATTAATCTTTCTGGTGAGGCTTCCTCTCTCGCACAGCACTTAGCACCGCTCATGTCACGCTGGCGAGCGCTTGCTGGCGCTCATTTCGAACAGCAACTGACCGCTGATTCAGGGGACTTCGGGACGATGGAGCTGCTGCTCGGTAGCAACTATAAGCTCGCCGTCGAGAACTATTGCGAAGCGTACCATCTGCCCTTCGTGCATCCGGATCTCAATACCTACTCGCCCCTTGATGCGCACTATAATTTGGTGGTGGAGCCCCTCGCATCCGGTCAGGGAACGCGCGTCTACGATTTGGCGCGGGGAGACGCTCAGCCCCTTCCTCTCTTTGCAGGCTGGGACCGCGAACGGCTGAAAACCGCTGAGTACCTTTCACTCTATCCCAATGTACTTTTGGGCATTCAAGCCGACCACTTCTTTGTCATATTGCTCATGTCTGAGGCGGCCGACCAGACACGCGAGCGACTCCGCTTCTTTTATGCAGACCGAGAGGCGCTTACTGGCGCGTTCGAAAAGCGACGCCAGAGCCTTCACGAAGCCTGGAGTCTGGTGTTTGCAGAGGACATATCGGTAGTGGAGGGCTTACAGCATGGCCGAGCGTCTCCCGCTTTCGATGGCGGCCTTTTTACTCCCCTAATGGACGTCCCCACCCACCACTTTCATCAGTGGTTTCTAAAGCGCAAGCAGCGCAACAGTGATGATGCGGGCATAAAGCGCGGACAATAAAAACCCCGCACGAGGCGGGGTTCGTAACGCGATCCTGCGATTACCCTATCTGCGTGACCCGTGCGCTCACCCCGAAGCTAAACCGATACGGTCGAACCTCGGCGTGATCGTCTGTGGCCTGGTTCTTACCTTCAGGCTTTATCGCCGAATAGCCGTCGCAACAAAGGCATAGTTCTCGCATGCCAGCATCGCATCCCATTGGGCTGCTAAATCAGAACCGGTCCAGCCGTCAGTACCGGCCTGCATTGCCGCTTCATCTGCGAACAGGTCTAACCACACCACATCAGCATCATCCTGCTCAAACTGCGGCTCCATGATGTAATAACCGTAGCCCGCATCGCTACCCTCCGCCAACCAGGCGTCGTACTCGGCACGGAACGTATTGAAGGCTGCGTCGTCAAAGCCCTCATTGAGCTTGCAGAAGCTAAAGTTTGGCAAGAAAGTGCCGCCGGCCGGAACACTGGCTAAATTACTGTCCCACCCGCCAACAGGCTTGAAGCTGAAAACGTTCTCAGCCTGATAAGAGAGTGCGCCATCCAGTTCCGCGTTCCAGTCGTCTACCTGATTGGCGTTCCAGTCTGCCCAGCCCGCTTCACGCGCCTCACTAGAGGGCCACAGCAGCACCCAGATCAGGTCATAGTCATCGGTTTCGAATTGAGGCTTGAGGACATTTGCGTCCATGTCATAGCCGCCGGCATCGATCCGGGCATTCCACCGCGCAATGATGTCAGCGAGTTGCTCATCCGTCATATCGGGTGCTGCGGTGTTCCAGACGTAGTCCACGATCACATCATTGGCTGGCGCACTGGCCTCAGCGGGCGCAGCTGGCTCGGCAGCCTCTTCGGTCTGACCACAGCCCACCAAGAGCGCGGCAAATGCCATTAGAGATAGTAAAGTTTTCATATTTCCCCCTTGTTGTTGTAAACGATCATCCTGCTCGGCTGAGTACAACAGGTACACCGGGCCACCTCAAATGCCGACGCGCACCAGTTTGGTGCCCGGCCGGCCAGAGCTCACGCGAAGACAGGCGCCCACTTTGTCACGGGTGATGGGTGAGATCCGTTATTACATCCGTGGATGCTGGCTCACCGTGCCCCCCTCCACCGCGTACTGACCACCGGTACAGAAGCTCGCTTCATCTGAAGCGAGGAAGACCGCCATAGCCGCAACCTCTTCCACCGTGCCCATTCGATTCAAAGGCGACATCCGCTTACACGCCTCTTCAACCTCGGGCATTTGTTCAATCGCGGTTTTCAAAATAGCAGTGAGCGTGGCTCCCGGATGGATTGAGTTGCAGCGAATATTGAATCCCTCGTTAGCGCAGTGCACCGCAACCGACTTCGTGAGGCCCACGACGCCCGCTTTTGACGTCGTGTAGGCCACATCGGGAATCGCAAGATACGAGGTCGAAGATGCCGTGTTGATAATTGATCCAACCGGCCCGCCCGGGTTATCCCGCATCAGCGAGATCGCCGTCTGACACCCCAACATCACTCCGGTCAGATTGACATTCATCAACCGCTGCCAAGCCTCAACGGTAACCGCGGTGATATCAAGGTTACTGACGATACCGGCGTTGTTGACCATAATGTCCAAACCCCCGAAATCGGCCTTGGCTTTTGATTCTAGCGCCTGCCAACTCTCGGTTGAGGTCACATCCAGCGCGACAAATTCGGCGCCGCACTCAGCGGCAATCGCCGTGCCGTTAGCCTCGTCCAGATCGGCCAACAAGACGTGAGCACCCTCGCGACAAAAACGCCTGACAATGCCCTCGCCAATACCTGACGCGCCCCCCGTCACCACCGCGACTTTCTTCAACAATCGGTCACTCATACTCTTCACTCTATTTTCCTGCCCGCCCAGATTAGCACTGGTCAGCTCCCGCGCCGCAACAGGCACTCGCTTGGAACGCCTGATACATTAAGAGTCTGGTTGACTCAATCCGCCGAAGGAATCGACGCCATGCCCTCGCCGACACTCATCGAGCTTTTTCGTTATCCGGTTAAATCTATGATGGGCGAGTCACTGACTGCCGCCGAAGCGACCGAGGCGGGAGTACACGGAGATCGCGCCTGGGCAGCATCTATTCCCAGAACAGCTTTGGGTGGGCGCGACCCTCTCGGTCGGCAGCGTCACACTGAAAATTGAGTCCACCTGCCCTCGATGCTCGATGACAACTCACGGCTTTGACGACTTACCGCGGGATACTCGAGTGATGCGCCAATTGGTGGGTCACAGCGAAGGGAATTTAGGGGTTTACGCGTCTGTGCAAAAAGCGGGGTCGCTGATGGTCAATGATGCGATTGAGGTGATCTAGCGCCTCAGCGCCGTCCGTGATCGTCCCAGCGGTGCACAGTAAGGGCCGACACACCAATCAGACGCGCTGCTTCGCTCAATGTACAGCCCTGCTCGATGTAGGAGTGCAATGCCTTCAACCTGCGCTCATGCGCCAAATCATAGATTTGTGCAGGCGTGCGAGACCCTAGGCCCTCAGGCGGAGCCTCCGGACGCTTTGTTTTTAGGGGTGCTCGCTTCAACGAACTGCCGGTGTCAACCGGGAAGTAACTGGAACCAAAGATCACTGGACAGACCTGCATGAGATTTGTCCTTTTTACTCACGAGGTCCGAAAGCGGATCAAACAAAACCTGGACAAGCGATCCTTTGTTGCCCCAACAGCGACCGGGGTACGCTCTTTATTCGGCTGCGGCGGCTTACTCTTCATATACGGCAACAATCAAGTCACTCACCGCCCAAACTTCTTCTTTGGTCGCCTGAATGTCGTCGTTGTTTGTCTGCACCGCCGAATAGATATAGTTCAGCGTGCGCTCAATCTCTTTGAGCTCGCTTTGCTGAAACAGGATAACCGCTACCAAAGCGAGCAGAACGGCATTGGCTTTTACAAACTGGATCACGGAGTTCATATCTTCATTCCCTCGAACACATTGCGGACCGCGTCAGTTTAGCGGTCCAAGGCAACGGAATCGCTAGCGAAAAGTGTCAATCCTCAAAAAAAACCCCGCAGATCGCGGGGTTTCGTTTGCACTGACTATCGCGTTGCCATCAGAGCTTTTTATCAAGACACTTGAAAAGCTTGTCGTCCTGCTCGTCCACCCAGTTGTCAACCTGATCGTCTGTTGGCGTACCGCCGTGCTTCTTGATCATCGCTTGCGCTGATTTCATGGCTGCAGAATCTGCCTTGCAAGCTTTCATCGCGGCTATCAGATCATGCGCGCCGTTGAACTGGAGCGGGTGATGGGAATCGAACCCACGTTTAAAGCTTGGGAAGCTCTCGTTCTACCATTGAACTACACCCGCGGGTTGACTCAGCCGTCGAGCATAAACTCCTGTACCCAACCCTCTGCTTCGGCCCCTTGGATCAAAAGGTATCCGTCTTCGGCATCACCCATAAAGACAACCTCCTCGCCCTTTTTAAGCTTAGTGACCACATCCGCACCCCGTTCCGGACCTTCCAGGACCTTCACGTTATCGAGTTTAGCGCTGAGCACCGCACCGGGTCGGTAGTTTACCGCTTGCAAAGACGCAGCTGCGTTCTGCTCAGCCACTGCCGAGGTCGACTCGAGTAACGACGGGTTATTGCGAACATCGCGGACAATATTGTTGTAGTTATCCAGTAACGCCGCCGCGACAATCTTTCCCTTCGTCGGTGCTGGTATAGGCACCACCGCCAATCGCGCCCAGCACCCCGCCGAATGCCCAGTCCGCCTTCTTGTAGGTACCGCTGGCCGCTGCGACCTGAATGGTTGAGCGAGTGTCTGCCATAGTCAGTGTCGTTTGCGCTTCCTGAAACTTTACCCCGCCGGCTACCGCGCCCACGAGTGAGCCTATTCCGCCGAACAGCGAGCCCACTGCAGCACCCACGCCAGCGCCACCGGCGTTACTGTCCTTAAAGATCACATCAGGAGTCATGACAAAATCTGCCGTGACCATCTGTCCACCCCCCATATTCGCGTCCTGCTGCAACATCCCCGACTCGGACAGACTCCGCTCCTGCTGAATATTGCGCATGGCGCGGCCCCGCTCAACCACCTGGAAACAGTTCGAGTTTTGTATGTACTGGCGGAGCAAGCTGGTGGGGGGCGGCAGGTTATACCGCGACAGCGCCATGATCACATGGCTCTGCGGTTCGGCGACCGCAATAGTGCCCTTGGGGCTATCGCACTGCTCTAGCACGGCCTCTTCATCAGCCAAGGCAATGGATGAAATCAGTACCAGTAAGATCATCGCCAGTGCGGTGCGCACTGCTCGATTAGACACCGCGAGTGCGGACCACCCGCGCGAAATGGAAGACGCTTCCATCAGATACCCCCTTTCTTCTCTTATGTTAGGGACATTTGAGTGTACGCCCATCAATCTCCGTAAACCAATGAGCGCGCAAAGGTACCTGCCAGCTTGCTCTGCGGCCGCTATCGGATCGAAAAACCGCGCATCAAGCGACTACTCTGGCGCATGAACCCACCGACCCGGGGCACTCTGTAGCTCCGTGGGCTAGCCCAGATCCAACGCTTTTAGCGTAGTCAGCAGCTCAGTGTGATGATCTTTGGTCTTGAACTTGTCCATTATCGCCTTCAGCTTTCCATCCTTCCCGATGATAAAAGTCGTGCGTAGGATGCCGTCGAACTCTCTCCCCATGAACTTTTTCGGGCCCCAGGCGCCGTATTTGTCCGCCGTTGCATGATCCTCGTCGCTCAGCAGCTGAAAATTCAGTCCATCGCGCTCGACAAACTTGGCAAGCTTGGTCACCGGATCGGGACTGATGCCCAGCACAACCGTGCCTAGCCCTTTCAGAGCCTTAGCGGCATCTCGCAGCCCCTGAGCCTGAATGGTGCACCCGGGCGTCATTGCCCTTGGGTAAAAGTAGACCACTACCGCCGCCTTGTCCTTGAACTCAGCAAGGGTCACCGTCTTGCCGCAGTGGTCCTGCAACGAAAACTTGGGCGCCAGATTGCCCACCTTGGGAAACGCCATGTCGGCCTCCGTATCAGTCAAATGAGATTAGGTGTGGTACGTCACCGAGAGGCGCGAAGATCAGCCGCTACAGCCCTCGCCCTTACCGACGAGGATACTCGATCTCCGTATTGCGAATCGGGTACTGCCCGCTCACCCTGTCGTCCAGAAATTCCTGCAGTATCTCGCTGACGACGGGAAAGGCGAGTTCATCCCAGGGGATATCGTCCTGGCTGAACAACGCGCTCTCTAATGACTCTGGCCCTATGCCAAAAACATCGTTTTCGATTTGGCAGCGATAAAACAAATAAACCTGGCTGATGTAGGGCACATCAAAGATGCGATAAAGCTCAAGGTTAACGGCTTTGGCCGCGGCTTCTTCCCAGGTCTCACGCGCAGCGCCCGCTGCCGAGGTTTCTCCGTTCTCCATAAACCCGGCAGGCAGCGTCCACTTACCATAGCGCGGCTCGATCGCACGTTTGCACAGCAGAATCTGGTCGCCCACCGTCGGGAGGCATCCCACGATGACTTTCGGATTCACGTAGTGAATCGCGCCGCAGTTCTGGCAAACGTGACGCTCACGGTCATCGTCTTCGGGGATCTGTAACGTGACGGGACCGCCACAGACACTACAAAACTTCATTCCACCTCCACAGACTGCCATCGTGCCCGACGTGCAGTGTCACTGTCGCGGCTGGCCACCCATTGCTCGCCCGTTAGGCGCTGCTCCCGCTTCCAAAATGGTGCGTCGGTTTTTAGGCTATCCATCATGAATTCGCACGCACTTATCGCTTCACCCCGATGATCGGCCACCGCTCCCACCCATACAATCGTCTCCGACACCCCCAAAGCGCCATAGCGATGCACGATCCGCCACTGGCTGAGTTGAAAGCGTTCAGCAGCAGAATGTCCCAACTCGTCGAGGACTTTCTGCGCCATCTCGGGATAGTGCTCAAGCGCCAGCTCGGTGACCGCCTGCTGATCGGTGTGATCGCGCACGTATCCGGTGAAGGTGGCCACGGCAGCACCCGGCGCATCGCCCACAAGACGCGCATACTCAGTGGCGACATCGATGGCTTCGGCTTGCAAGGAGACCGACACGCTATCCCCCTGTCATCGGCGGGAAAAACGCGAGCTCGTCGCCCTCGGAAACCAGTGCATCGGTAAAAACCACCTTGTGGTTGAGCGCGTGCACCACGTTAGGCTGGTTGAGCGCGTCACGCCAGGCGGCGCCGCGCTTTGATAGCATTGCCTTAATCGCCGCAACATCGAGTTCGCTCGACGCGGGCTCCATCCCAACGAGATCCAGCTCGAACTCGCTCTCACCCAGTGCTTCGCGAAGTGCAGAAAAAAGCTTAATCGTGATACTCACGCCGCCACTCTCCGCTCGCTCCGCCGTCTTTATGCACCAGCTGTGTTGCTTCAATTGTCATACCACGGTCTATCGCTTTGCACAGGTCATAGAGCGTCAACGCCGCCACCGACGCTGCCGTGAGCGCCTCCATTTCGACCCCTGTCTGCCCTGTAACCTTACACGTCACCTCGATGTGAATACCGGGTAAAGCATTGTCGGGCCTCAGATCGATCTTGACTGAAGACAAAGGCAGTGGATGACACAAGGGGATCAACTCGGCGCACTTCTTAGCCGCCTGAATACCGGCAATGCGCGCCACTGCCATCGCATCACCCTTGGGCACTGCGCCGTTCATGATAGCTGCGAGCGTCGCAGCCTGCATACGCACACGACTAGAGGCCGTCGCCTCACGAGCGGTGACAGCTTTCTCAGTGACATCAACAATGTGCGCCCGTCCCGCATCGTCGAGATGGGTAAGGCGATCTGACTGTTCTGGCATAGGTCAATGCTAACACTCCGGTGCGGCAAACGGCATAAGCTGGCATGATGCCCAACCAAAGCAGTTATCTCGGATAAAACATGACGCCAGAGCAGCCTCCGGCTGAAAGCGCTCGCTATCGCTGGACCGTGCTGATCATGCTGACAGTGGTCTACACCTTCAATTTTATTGATCGGCAGATCCTTGTCATTTTGCAGGAACCCATCAAGGCTGATCTCGGCCTAAGCGATGCGCAACTCGGGCTGCTCACCGGCTTCAGCTTCGCCCTCGTCTACGTCACCGCCGGCATACCCATTGCTTGGCTCGCGGATCGCAGTAACCGGCGCAATATTGTCGTGGCTTCACTGACGTTTTGGTCCTTTATGACCGCCATCTCCGGGCTGGTGCAAAACTATGGTCAGCTGCTCGCCGCCCGCATCGGCGTCGGCGTGGGAGAAGCCGGTGGCTCCCCGCCCTCCCACTCGATGATCAGTGATTACTTCCCGCCAAGCAGTCGCGGCACGGCGCTGTCGTTCTACAGCATGGGCATCTATATCGGGGTACTGTTTGGCTTTGCTGCGGGAGGCTGGATCGCTGAAAACTTCGGGTGGCGCAACGCCTTTTTCGTGATCGGCATACCGGGGATTCTGTATGCTCTGGCGGTATTTTGGGTCGTCAGAGAGCCTAAACGAGGCCAGTACGATCCAGGGGGGGTGCCCGCCAAGTCTTCCCTGAAGGAAACCATGGCGCATCTCAGCAGCCGCCCGACTTTCTGGTGGATTTCTGTGGGCTGCGCGTTTACGGCATTTGTATCCTACGGCAATGGCAACTTCATGCCCTCGTTTCTCATGCGCAACCACGGGCTGTCGCTGTCGGAGGTCGGCGTCATTCTGGGTTTGATTTCGGGCCTGTCGGGCGCAACCGGCACTTTTCTTGGCGGATTTCTCGCCGACCGATTGAGCGTACAAGACATGCGGTGGTATATCTGGATTCCGATGCTGGGCGCCCTGTCAGCGATGATTCCCGCGTATTACACGCTACTGGGCGATAATACGACGCTGATCATTGCCGCCATGATTCCCTCACAAATATTGGGCGCGCTCTATCTCGGCCCCTGTATCGCCACCTGCCACAACTCTGGTATCGCCCGGCATGCGCGCCATGGCCTCGGCGATCCTCTACTTTGTGCTCAACATCATTGGGCTCGGCCTGGGCCCGCTAACGGTGGGGATTCTCAGCGATGCTTTTGCGGACGCCTATGGCGAAAACAACTTACGCTACGCCATGGCCTCGACCCTCACCATTAGTCTGGTCGGGATATTCTTTTTGTGGATGGGCGCGAGAAGTTTAAAGCGAGACTTGCAAACCAATCAACAAGCGCTAATTTCTGTCTAATAACGCCAATGCTCTACCCTTATGCGAGGACCATTGTAATGACGCGATTCCCGACCCCATGCCTTATCTTAATTGTGCTGATCTGGAGCACAGCAGCCCTCGCCAGTGACGTTACTTTCGAGCGTCGCTACGTCGATCTTGAGTGGGGCCAGATTCACCTGCTGAGCGCCACCCCGACGCAAGCGGCCACCGCCGCGCCAGTGGTGTGCTTTGCACCGACCCCCTACTCCGGTAATTATTATCGGCTGCTCATGCAGGCACTGGGGCAGGATCGCACTGTGCTGGCTCCTGACTACCCGGGGCTCGGTCAGTCAGATCGGCCCGATAGCGACCTCGACATTGCGGCGCACGCCGACATCATGGCCGACATGCTCATTGCTGCCGGCTGGGGGCCCGAGGCGAAGGGCCCGGTTGATGCCTGCGGTTATCACACAGGCGCATTCATCGCGACAGAATTGGCGCTCCGACACCCGGGCCTGGTCCGCCGAGTCGTCTTAATCGGAATCCCCTTTTATGAGGGCAGCGAACGCAGCGAGCGCTACCAAAACTTCGGCAGCGTTAAGCCACTTCCCGACTCCTTTGCTGCGCTGGGGCAGGACTGGATCTTTGCGGTGGACAACCGCGCGACAGGCGTCGCGCTAGACCGGGCTTACTCCAATTTTCTTGAATCCGCGGCAGCCTGGCAGAACAAGGCCCTTATGTATGCGGCCGTGTTCCAATATCCCGCTGAGCAGCGAGCCCCGCTCCTCCAGCACCCAACGCTTGTGCTCAACCCCCATGGGAAGCCTGAAGGAACCCACACGCGCGTTCGCCGCATTGTTGCCCAACTCGGTACTGGTCGAACTACCCGACCTGAAGTACGGCATATTTGATACCGCACCCGATGTGATCGCGGGCGCATCACGCGCTTTCCTGAACGCTCCCTAACCTGCGGGTTGATATCGGGCCGGGCGAAAAGCGGCAACCAAAAGCCCCGATTGTCCTCGATTTGCATATAAAAGATATATTGATGTAACTTTAGGACAAATAAGCATGTCTCGAAGGACTACCGTATGAATTCTATTGCCCGCGCGCTGTGTTTCGCGCTGCTCACTTCCCTCGCATCTGCCCTGACATTTGCACCACTCTCTCTCGCAGGACACCATGAGGAAGACCAAGCCGATGACCCAATCGCCGCTGCTGCGGAATTTCCTCTCTTACTCCGCCGCACGACGCTCATCGTGCGTGATATCGAGGCGTCCCTGAAGCTCTACCGCGACGGATTGGGCATGGAGGTCATCTACGATGAGGAAATTAACCGCCCGCACTCCAGCGAAGATCGAGAGCAGAAGCTGCGGCTCATCTTTCTCAAGGCCTCCCATGACTATGTGGGAGTGATTGGTCTGATCGACTACGAATATGGCTACCCCGACCACCCCGCTCATACCAAGCCAGTGCGCCGCGAGGGCTTCACACCGGGCAACGCCATTTTGCTCTTCAATACAGCGGGCCTCGAAGAAAAATGGCCGACCATTGTCGGCGCACCGGGGGTTGAAGTGATCAGCAAACCCAAGCTAACGGAATACCCGGGCTACGGCGGGGTCGGCAAGATTCGCGTGTTGGTTTCTAAGTTCTACGACGCAGACGGGTATATTCTCGAGGTGAACCAAATTCTCGCGGACTGAAGCTCAGCCGCTCACCTGAAGGCCCGAAAAACACGCCCCTAAACCTCTCGCTTGCATGCGCCAAGTCTGGGGAGTACGGTAATAGCGCGCGAAAGCGCAACCAACAAAAACAATACCTGGGGGAAAAAAATGTCTGAATTAGACCTATTCGGTTTTATCGGCACGAACCGTTCTATCTTCGCCACATTCTTTCTGTGCGGCGTGCTAATGCCAGTTGGGCGTCGTGATCGTCGCCTATCTCTTCAGAAACTTTCCGACTATCGTTCGCGGTGGCGCGATGGTGTCAGCCCTGATCGGGGTTGTGATGCTAACCTTCTTCTCTATGGGTTCGCAGAACGCCTTTTTCATGATGCTCACCATGCTCAGCGAAATGGCCGGAAATGGATCTGAAGCGGCAACGACCTTTCTTACCTCGGCAGGCATGCCGATTGGCGAGACAATCAATCCACCGGGTTGGATGATGGCGTTGTCTCTGGTTCAGGTGGTGATCAATCTCATCCTGACCGTCTACGTCTTCTTGTTAGCCAAGTGGGATAACAACTAATATTCCGACTTCTGTGACTGTCTTTCTGTCTTTCGAGGGGGCCAAGGCCCCCTTTTTTGTGCCTGCTTACTTGAGCGGAGAGACCTCGAAGGTCATCGTCTTGGCTACAAAATCAACCTCGCCCGATACGATATTGATAACCCCGTCGGAAACCATGTCGAGAGAGTACATCTGGAAAACCGCACCCTTGCGCCGATAGACACCCTGTAACGTTGCGGTCGCAAACTCTTCGCCATTTTGGGTCCACGCAAAACCGGTAAATTCACCTGAATCGCCCCTGTTTTGCTTATCGGTAAATTCATAAGACAGCCACACCCGTCCGTAAGGCCCCGCCTCACCCGTGGCAGAAATCTTGTAGTTGGTGCCGTCGGTGGTATGCGCTGAATCAATATCAAAATTCGCCGTAAATCCGTCGTCTCCGTAATCAAGGTCCTGAGCCAGCGCGAAGGGCATACAGAACGTTGCAGCCAGTATCAAAGTGATCTTCTTCATCATGTTACTTCCCCTTGAAATTGCTTTTCATACACATAACTGTGGCATGTCACCGATACAACCGTGACTGGACAGACAGTCTCACGAATACCGGCTTATCGACAAGCACGGGGTAACAACCTTTGGAGCGCTGAGAATTAGGTCAAAAGCTGTCACGAATTGCTCAACATGCTGAGGGCCCGCTCCGCTAAACTCGACCGCGCGGCGCGAGACCTGAGATGGCCGGCCAATGAACCACACCCATGACCTTAATAGGAGCCTATGAATATGCGTGATCGTCAATACCGTCAGATTGGTCTATCTCTTGTCGCAGCGGCTAGCGTGGCATTGCTCAGCGCTTGCGCAGACAAGACTGGCAGTGAGGGCTGGTGCGAAACGATGAGCGCCAAGAGCAAAAGCGAATGGACCGGTGAGGAGACTAAAAGCTATGCCGCGCACTGCGTATTCGACAGCACCACAATCGGCAGTGACACGTGGTGTGAAAATCTCAAAGAGACGCCCAAAGGCGACTGGACGACCCAAGAAGTGGCCGATTACGCCCAGTACTGCGTAGTCAGCCAGTAAAATCTCCCGAGAGGCGGCTTCTGGCCGCCTCTACTCCTTTCCTTGTGCCGCGGCGCAAGTCACAATTCGCCCATGAGCGAAGCCCCCTCAGCCACGCATACACCCATGATGCAGCAGTATCTCGCGATCAAAAGCGAACATCCGCGCGAACTGCTGTTTTATCGTATGGGAGATTTCTACGAGTTGTTTTACGACGACGCCGAGGTGGCGTCCAGGCTTCTCGATATCACGCTGACCAGCCGCGGTAAATCCGCAGGTGAGGCGATTCCCATGGCAGGGGTTCCCTACCATGCCGCAGAGGGCTACCTGGCAAGACTGGTCAAGGCTGGACGCTCGGTAGCGATTGCCGAGCAAATCGGCGACCCGGCAACCAGTAAGGGTCCTGTCGAGCGGCAGGTGGCCCGCATTGTCACGCCGGGCACCCTGACAGATGAATCGCTTCTTGATGCGCGCCAGGACGCGCTGATACTGGCGGTGGCAAGCGATCAAAATACTTTTGGCCTGGCCTGGCTGGATGTCAGCAGCGGACGATTTCTGGTATCCGAGGTCGATGACGAAGTCGGACTCGAAGCCGAGATCGCACGCCTCGCCCCGGCAGAGATCCTCGTACCGGAATCGAGCCTTCTCGCTGAGGCTGAATGGCCCGGCGCCCTCCGGAGGCAGCCCGACTGGTGCTTCGAAGCAGTGAGCGCCCGCGAGGCGTTGCAGAGACAATTTCAGACCCGGGATCTCGATGGCTTTGGCTGTGGTGGACTGACTGTGGCGATCTCCGCTGCGGGTGCGTTGCTGACCTACGTCAAAGACACGCAGCGCAGTGACCTCCCTCACATCCGTGCGATTCATCTCGAATCACAAAGTGGCGCGGTCATTCTTGATGCGGCCACGCGCCGTAATCTCGAGATCGACCAAACCCTGAGCGGCGGTGAGGAGCACACGCTTTACGCGGTATACGACAGCACGGTCACTGCAATGGGCGCCCGGCATTTGCGACGCTGGCTGCATCGCCCCATCAATAACCTCGAGGCGATTGAAGAACGCCTCGGCGCGGTCAGCTCATTGATACAAGACTATGGCTTTGAGCCGCTGCGCGAAGCGCTCAACGAAATTGCCGATCTCGAGCGAATTCTCTCGCGGGTTGCTCTGGGATCTGCACGACCACGTGACTTGAGTCGACTGGGGAGTAGCCTGACACACCTACCACTCATCCGAAGCCGCCTCCCCAAAGCATCCGCATTACTTGATCAACTGGCAGACGCCCTTCCCGACTACACCGCCCTCACCGAGCTGCTCGAGCGAGCCATTATCGACAACCCGCCGGTATTGATTCGGGACGGTGGTGTCATTGCCCCGGGCTACGACAAAGAGCTCGATGAACTGCGCGGCATTAGCGAGAATGCCGGCGCCTATCTTGCTCGACCTCGAGCAGCGGGAGCGCGCCAGCACGGGTCTCTCAACCCTCAAGGTGGGCTACAACCGGGTACACGGTTATTACATTGAAATCAGTCGCAGTCAGTCTGAGCAGGCTCCGGACGCCTATCAACGACGACAAACCCTCAAAAATGTTGAGCGCTTCATCACGCCGGAGCTGAAAACCTTTGAGGACAAAGCACTATCGAGCAAAAGCCGCTCACTTGCGCGTGAGAAGCACCTCTATGAGGCACTGGTGACAGAAATTGCTGAATCGCTCACGCCGCTTCAAGCAACAGCGACCGCCCTGTGTGACCTCGATGTGCTTGCCTGCTTCGCAGAGCGGGCCTCCGCGCTGGGGCTGTGTCGCCCCCAGTTCACTCAGCAGACATTACTGCAGATCGAGGGGGGTCGACACCCAGTCGTCGAAGCCGTCCGCGATGTGCCGTTTATCGCCAATGACACGCTTCTCGACCACCAGCGAAGAATGTTGCTGATCACCGGCCCCAACATGGGGGGTAAATCGACCTATATGAGACAGAACGCACTGATCGCGCTGCTCGCTCACGTGGGCGCATTTGTGCCGGCTCAGGCGGTATCGCTTTCGTGCCTTGACCGTATCTTCACCCGGATCGGTTCATCCGACGATCTCGCCAGCGGACGCTCAACGTTTATGGTCGAGATGACCGAGACGGCAAACATATTGCACAACGCGACGGAGCGCAGTCTGATTCTGATGGATGAAATCGGTCGGGGTACCAGCACCTTCGATGGCCTGAGTATCGCCTGGGCCACGGCGCTAGCACTGGCCAATCAGGTAAAAGCACTGACCTTCTTTGCCACTCATTACTTTGAGCTGACTGTCCTACCCGAACAACACCCGGCGATGGCCAACGTGCACCTTGACGCGACAGAACATGAAGATCATGTGGTCTTTCTTCACCAGATTCAGGAAGGCCCTGCCAATCGGAGTTTTGGACTCCAGGTTGCCAAGCTCGCCGGTGTACCCAACAGTGTGCTGGGTGCGGCCAAGGACAAGCTTCACGAATTGGAGAGCGGTCGCTCCGCCGGGCCTCCCCCTCTTCAAACGGAGTTATTCGTGCCACCCAGAAACGCGCCATCGCCCGTGCTGGAAACGCTACAATCTCTCGAACCTGACGAGTTGAGCGCCAGAGAGGCATTGGAGTGGCTTTACCAGCTGAAACAGAAGCTGGAAGATGAACGCTGAGCAGTTTTCAAAATCCGCTACAGCCAGTATCCTTCGCCGTGAAATAAATGAGGTATCAGTATGACGTTCGTTGTTGGCGAAGATTGCATCAAGTGCAAACACACCGACTGTGTAGAAGTCTGCCCAGTCGACTGTTTCTATGAAGGGCCCAATTTTCTCGTGATTCACCCCGACGAGTGCATTGACTGCGCGCTCTGTGAGCCCGAGTGTCCTGTTGATGCGATTTACTCAGAAGATGAACTGCCGGGAGATCAGGAGGCTTTTCTGCAGCTGAATTCAGAACTGGCCGAGGTCTGGCCCAACATCACCGAGCGGAAAGAACCATTGCCCGATGCCGAAGACTGGGCGGGCAAGCCCGGCAAACTGGAACTGCTGGAGCGTTAACATTAAGCGACGGCTAGGTGGCCGTCGATATCGCATTGCACGCTAACGAGCGGGGATCTAACGGGCGGGGAGTAGCGCTACCGGATTAACCGGACGGCCGTTGCGCCGGATTTCGAAGTGCAGTTTCACCGCATCGCTGCTCGTGCTGCCCATCCGCGCAATCATCTGTCCGGCGTCCACCTGCTCACCTTCCACTGCCAGCAGTTCATCATTGTGGCCATAGGCACTCAGGTAGGTGTCGTTGTGCTTGACGATCAGCAAGGCGCCGTAACCGGTGACGCCTGTTCCAGCATAGACCACCACACCGGCAGCAGTCGCCCTGATGGGCGAGCCTCTCTCGCCCGCAAGATCGATCCCCTTGTGCCGCTCATCCGAGAAAGCCCGGCTCACTTCCCCCTTTACGGGCCAGGACCATCGATCTACCGGCACATTGGGTGGCGCCGCTTTCGCGGTCGATAAAGCGTGTGACGGCGGGCCTGATGCAATCTGCTCGCGCCCATTATCTGCAGGGGGCGGCGCTGTGCCTGCCGTAACGGCAGTCGGCTTCGCATCCGCCCCGGCAGGTTTTGGCACCACTGCCGACGCAGCAGCGCTAGGCGCCGTGGTCAGCGACTGACCCACCCGAATCACAAAGGGTGGATCGATGCCATTGAACTGCGCCAACGTTCGGTGATCCATGCCCAGACGAAATGCGACCGAATAGAGCGTATCGCCGGGCTCGACAACATAATGTGGCCCCCTCGGCAGCTCGGGCCCGTAGTCCGGGCTCCTGGGGGTTGCCTCTCGCACCTCGGGCACTTCCTCAACTGCCAGCGTCGACTTATTTTCAATCACCGCCGGTGGGTGATCGGCGCAGCTCGTCAACAGGAGCAGTCCCATTGTCGCCACGATTAGTGCTGAGTGTCGAATCACGCTACGACGTGCCGCGTTGCGGCGAGCCGTTGCACGCCCCAAACCAGAAACAGGCCCGCGAAAAAACTGGCCACACACACACCGAGTTGCGGCTCGGACACGGCGCCCGGCAATACCGGCCGCATCACTGTCACTGCGTCAGCGCCTGACTCGATCAATATCTTGGCCCGCCAGGGCCAGACAGCAACCAGAGAGCCCATTAACACACCGCTCAAAAACGCCATGGCACGCGCACGATAGGACTTCAGCACGCGGTCCAGTAATCGGGCAAACAGCCCAAGGCCCGTTACGCACCCTGCTGCCAGCGTGAGTAATTCGGTCACTTGCACGGTCTTAATCGCTGACAATACGGGCTCATACATTCCCATCAATACCAGCATAAAACTGCCCGATACCCCCGGGAGAATCATCGCGCAAATCGCGATGGCACCGGCAAAAAATAAGCCGGGAAGCCCCGCCAGAAAGGGCACCGGGGGCATCAATGCCGCGCCCACTGCTACACAAACGCCCACCGTAAAGCCGATAAAGCGATCCGGGCGAGTCAGCGTCACTTCATCACGGAGCAGTAGCACGGCGCTGATCAAAATCAGCCCTGAAAAAAATGCCCAGAGTGGCTGCGGATAGTGGCTCAGCAGCCAGTGGATCCCTGAGGCCATGGAAAAAATAGCCGTCAGGATGCCGCACAGCAGCACCGCGAGAAACGCCCCGTCGAGTCGGAACCACAGTGCTCGCCAACGTCCTCGTAACAACAGCGCAACGGCTTCGGCGTCAGCGGCCACAATAGCGCTTAGCAAGCGCTCGTAAATCCCGGTAATCAACGCGATGGTGCCGCCCGAGACGCCCGGCACGATGTCTGCCATACCCATCGCCAAGCCGCGAGCAAATATCCCTGCCAGAGGCTGCCTCAACGGGTCACCCCGCTAATCATCGGGACGAAGTTGACCTCTTCAATGATCTCCTCCTCAAACCCATCAGCCGTCGCCGTCACGATGATCAGTTTCTGGCGCTGGCCGCCGACCGGCATAATCATGCGCCCTCCGGGGGCCAGCTGCTCGAGCAGGGCCGGCGGAATCTGCTCGGGTGCGGCGGCGCCCAGAATCAAATCAAAAGGCGCCTCACTCGGCCACCCTTCCAAGCCATCTCCGTGGCGCAGCCGCACGTTGCGGATCCGCAGCCCGCGCAGCTGCTGACGCGCGCGCTCCATAAGCGGTTTGATTCGCTCGATTGCGCAGATCTCATCGACCAAACTCGCCAGAATCGCAGTTTGGTAGCCCGAGCCACTCCCGAGCTCCAGCACTTTTTTAGGGCGACCATGAGCCAGCGCCAACTCGCTCATTTTGGCTACCACATAGGGTTGCGACAGTGTCTGACCATAGCCAATCGGTAGTGCGGTGTCTTCGTAGGAGCGATGCGCCAGCGCCTCGTCAACAAACAGGTGCCGGGGCACGCTGCGGATCGCCTCGAGGACCTCGAACCGGGTAATACCCTGATCCGTCAGGCGCTGTATCAGCCTCTCCCGCGTTCGCTGGGAGGTCATGCCGATGCCCTGTCGGCTCACGCCGCCGGGCCCACTTGAGTCAGCAGTGCGACAGCATGGCTGGCGATCCCCTCTTTACGGCCCACGAATCCGAGCTGCTCTGTCGTGGTGGCTTTCACATTGACCCGGTCAGTCTCGATGCGCAGGTCAGCGGCGATATTGGCGCGCATCCCGGAGATGTGATCGCTAAGCCGCGGGGTCTGGGCAATCACTGTCACGTCAACGTTACCCACTTCCCACCCCGCCTCAAGCAGCTGACCCACAACCGTTCGTAACAGCTCTCTACTGTCAACGCCGAGAAAGGCCGCGTCGGTATCAGGAAAGTGGGTGCCGATATCACCCAACCCCGCTGCACCTAGCAAGGCATCGCACAGCGCATGGAGCGCGACATCGCCATCGGAATGCGCCACCAACCCGACATCGCATGGAATCCGGACACCACCCAGCATCACGAAGTCTCCCTCGCCGAAAGCGTGCACGTCGTAACCGTGTCCAATGCGCATCATGTCAGTCGCCTCCCTTCTCTCTGAGCACCCACTCCGCGAAGGCAAGGTCTGCCTCAACTGTCACCTTGATGTTACTCGAAGGGCCCTTCAAAACGTGGACTGATTCTCCCGCGCGCTCCATGGCCATCGCTTCGTCGGTCACCGACATTCCGTCGTCGAGGCAGCGGCTCAGCGCCGCATGGAGAGCAAAGAGCGGAAAAAGTTGCGGCGTTTGTGCTCTCCACAGGGCCTGTCGGTCAACGGTGCTGGTCACCTGGCCATCAACCGCCACCTTTTTGAGCGTGTCGGCAACGGGCTCTGCAAGAATAACGCCCTCTCCCAGCTCTCGCGCCCTGCCAATCAGCGATGTCAGCGCCTCCAGTGGCAGACAGGGGCGGGCGGCATCATGCACCAGCACCCAGTCATCCTTGTTGGCTTGCTGGCACAGCCATTGCAGGCCTGCCATCACCGAATGCGCGCGCTCCGCGCCACCCGGTACGGTCTGCACTCGCACATCTGCCAGACTATCGATGGCGTCGGCTCGCCGATCAGACGGATCCAGCGCCACTGCGATGCCCCGGATATCCGGGCTTTCGAGCAGCGCACGCAGGGTATGTTCCAGTAAAGGAGCGCCCGCGATCTCCCGGTATTGCTTGGGAATCTCACCCCCAAGGCGACGACCCGAACCGGCCGCCGGCACCACCGCCCAGATACTGTTCATGGCGACTCCGGCTCCTCGACAAACTGATAATAGACCTCGCCTTCCTTGATGAGGCCAAGGTTTTCCCTGGCATTTTTTTCTACCGCTTCTGTGCCGCCCTGAAGGGCCATGACCTCGCGGGTCAACGCCTCATTGCGCGCAGACAATTCGGCATTTTCGGTTTCGGCCTCTTCCAGTTGCACACTGAGGCGATTGGCCTCGGCGAGCCCACCCTCGGCGAACCACAGCCGATACTGCAGCAACAGAAAAAGACTCAACAGCCCGCCTATGAGCCAGCGCATCAGCCCCTCGTCAGGATATCCCGGCCCGGATAGGGCGCAGTCAGACCAAGCTCTGCCTCTATCCGCAGTAGCCGGTTATATTTTGCCACTCGATCCGAGCGGCACAGTGAGCCCGTTTTGATTTGCCCCGCGCCCGTACCCACCGCCAAATCAGCGATGGTGGCATCCTCTGTCTCGCCCGAGCGATGTGAAATCACGGCGGTGTAGCCCGCCGCTTTGGCCATCGCAATCGCCTCAAGGGTCTCAGTGAGCGATCCAATCTGGTTGAACTTAATCAAAATGGAGTTGGCAATGCCGTCGTCAATGCCTCGCTTCAGGATTTCGGTGTTGGTAACAAACAGGTCATCTCCCACCAGCTGGATACGGTCTCCCAGCTTTTCAGTGAGCACCGCCCAGCCCGCCCAATCTGACTCATCGAGGCCGTCCTCGATTGAGACAATGGGGTACTGTGCGGTCAAAGTGGCGAGGTAATCAGCAAAACCTGCGCTGTCATAATCAGCGCCATCCCCCTGCAGGTGGTAACGGCCGTCACGGAAAAACTCTGAGGCAGCACAATCCAGTGCAAGCGTGATGTCTTCACCCAGTGCATACCCGGCATTCGCCACCGCTTCACCAATAATCTCCAGTGCCGCTGCATTCGAGGGCAGATCCGGTGCAAAACCGCCTTCATCTCCCACCGCTGTGGCCAGCCCTCTACCTGAGAGTACTGCCTTCAGGTGATGGAAAATCTCCGCCCCCATTCGCAGCGCCTCGGCAAAACTGCCGGCTGACACGGGCTGAATCATGAACTCCTGAATATCTACGTTGTTATCAGCATGCTCTCCGCCGTTAAGAATATTCATCATGGGCACTGGCAAAGACAGGGCGGTACATCCCGCAAGCTCCGCAATATGCTGGTAAAGCGGCTGCTTTGCCGACAGCGCCGCGGCTTTGGCCGCCGCCAGCGACACCGCCAGAATGGCGTTGGCACCGAATTGTGCTTTGTTGTCAGTGCCATCGGCTGCAATCATTCTTTGGTCGATCTCACCCTGATTGAGCGCGTCGTGACCCATGAGCAGTTCCCGGATCGGACCATTCACATTGCCGACAGCCGTTTGCACACCCTTTCCTAAGTAACGCGAGGTATCGCCGTCGCGCAGCTCGAGTGCTTCGCGGGTCCCGGTACTCGCACCCGAGGGGGCGCAGGCGCTCCCCATACTGTCATCGTTCAATGTGACCTCGGCCATCACGGTCGGATTCCCACGGGAATCCAACACCTCAAAAGCACGCACATCAACGATCTCGCTCACACTACAGTTCCTCGTTTTTTGGGGTTCAGCGAATCGCCAGATCAGGCTGCGATTTCACCAGGGCATCCACCGCTTTTACCTGCTCAAGAAAGGGCTCGAGCTGCCCGAGCGGCAGCGCGCTGGGGCCGTCGCATAGCGCCCGATCGGGATCTGGGTGTGCCTCAAGAAACAACCCGGCGATCCCCATTGCGATGCCGGCTTTAGCCAGCTTGAGAACCTGCTCACGGCGGCCACCCGATGCGGTATCACCCGGGTCGCGGCGCTGCAATGAGTGGGTGACGTCAAAAATCAGGGGGCATCCTGATGTCACGTCGCGCATGACCTCAAAACCCAGCATATCGACCACCAGATTGTCATAGCCAAAGCTGCTACCTCGCTCACAAATCATGAGTCGATCGTTGCCACATTCCCGAAACTTTGTCACCACATTGGCCATTTGCTCCGGGCTCAAAAACTGCGGTTTTTTGATATTGATCGCGGCACCTGTTCGGGCCATCGCCTCAACTAGATCGGTCTGCCGCGCTAAAAACGCCGGCAGCTGCAAGATGCCGCACACCTCGGCAACCGGCTCGGCCTGCTCGGGAGCGTGAATATCGGTGAGCACCGGCACGCTATAGGTCTCTTTGACCTCGGCAAGTATCTTCAGTCCCTCTTCGAGGCCCGGGCCGCGAAAAGAGTGGGTGGATGACCGGTTAGCCTTATCGAAAGACGCCTTAAATACGTAAGGCAACGCAAGGCGATCGCAAACCCGCACATATTCCTCGGCACTCTGCAGCGCCAATTCGCGGCTCTCGAGCACGTTGATACCCCCGATCAGCACCAAGGGCTGGTCGTTGGCGAAAGTCCGACCCGCCACCTCTACCGCGCGATGGGATCCCTTCACGCGGCATCACCGCACTGCCGAGACATCGCCAGAGCCGCCTCAATGAAGCTGGAAAAAAGCGGATGCCCGCCCCGTGGACGGGATTTAAACTCGGGGTGAAACTGGCAGGCAAAGAACCAGGGGTGTGCGGGCAACTCGATGATCTCGACCAGCTCTCCATCCAGAGACCAGCCGCTCATTTTCATACCCGCCTCTTCCAGCCGCGCCACGTAATTGCTGTTCACCTCGTACCGATGCCGGTGCCGCTCCGAGATTTGTTCTGCGGCGTAGATGGCCTGTGTCCGTGTGCCAGTGACCAGCTGACAGGGCTGGGCACCCAGCCGCATGGTGCCGCCAAGATCTGAGTGCTCCGTGCGCTGCTCAACCTCACCATCGGCGGTTTGCCATTCGGTGATCAGGGCGATAATCGGATGAGGGGTATCCGTCTGCATCTCAGTGGAGTGGGCGCCCTCCAGACCACAGACATTGCGGGCATACTCAATCAGTGCCATGTGCATTCCGAGGCAAATACCCAGGAAGGGGATGCCCTGCTCACGGGCGTACCGCACGGCTTCGATCTTGCCCTGAATACCGCGATCGCCAAAACCGCCAGGCACCAAAATCGCATTCAGATGCGAAAGCAGTCCAACCCCTTGCGCTTCGATCTCCTCAGCATCGATGTATTCAATTTCGACCCGAGTATCGGTTTGCAGGCCGGCGTGATCCAAGGCCTCGTTAAGCGATTTATAGGCATCGACCAGATCAACATACTTGCCCACCATGCCAACCCGCACGACGCCCTGACGCTGGCTAAATTCCCGCCGTACCACGTCCTCCCACTCGGAAAGATCAGCAGATGGCTGCGTCAACCCAAAGCGCTCAAGAATGTAGTCGTCGAGGCCGCTCTCTTTCAAGTGGCCCGGGATCTGGTAGATAGAGTCTGCATCCATCAGCGGGATGACCGCACGCTCCTCGACATTCGTAAAAAGCGAGATCTTGCGGCGGGCACCTTCATCCACCTCGACCGAACATCGGCACAGCAAGACCTCGGGCTGCAAACCAATCGAGCGCAGCTCCTTTACCGAGTGCTGCGTGGGCTTCGTTTTGATCTCACCGGCCGTCGGAATATAGGGGATCAGCGTCAGATGCATGAGTAGTGCGTTCGCGGACCCCAGCTCCAGCTTCAATTGGCGCACCGCCTCAAGGAACGGTTGGCTCTCGATATCTCCAGCCGTACCGCCCACTTCGATGACGGCCACCTCGGCATCACCCGCCCCTTCAACAACGCGCCGCTTAATCTCGTCGGTAATGTGCGGGATGACCTGAACGGTCCCTCCCAGATAGTCACCGCGGCGCTCCTTGCGCAACACGGCATCGTAGACCCGACCCGCCGTAAAATTATTCGCGCGGCTCATCACCGTTCGGGTAAAGCGCTCGTAATGCCCCAAATCCAAGTCTGTCTCGGCGCCGTCATCGGTAACGAAGACCTCACCGTGCTGGAACGGACTCATCGTGCCCGGGTCAACGTTAATGTAGGGATCGAGCTTAAGAAGGGTGACCTTCAGGCCGCGCGCTTCAAGCACAGCAGCGAGGGAGGCGGCAGCGATCCCCTTTCCCAGGGAAGACACAACACCGCCAGTAACGAACACATATCTCGTCATGGATTCCACCAAAGCGAAAGGCTACCCGGACGTCTGTTTGAACGCCTCTCGGGAACGCCTCTCCGATGGACGATCAGCCTAACAGGAAGCACCGCCGGGCTCAATTCAAACTGATGCAGAAACACGCCAAACGGGCTTCAAACCGGTTTCAGCCAGTGCATCGGTGGGCGCCGCCAGACCGGCAAGAGGGCCCATGGGCAGCAACCACACGGGGCTATTTTCTATTTGAAAAACAAGCAGATGGCGCCGCCACCAAGGGGGGATTCTCATCTCCTTAAGCCATTTATTAATGGGTTTTTGGGGCCGGTTGACCGGAGTCAGCACCTCTAGGTCGCGACTAGTAATACATTTCAGCCGTGTCCCCGCCAACAGCGCTGGCCCTTGCGCGGCCGGCTCCCAAGAGAGCTGACCCCAAGTACCTTCCACGGATTCCCCTACCACCAGCTCATCGGGCAACGCAGTGTGGGGACCGGGCTCGCTCACCCTGACAATCCACCCATTCCAGACTCGCAGGCATACACCGTCCCAGACTAGCTCGGGAAGACGATCCGGTCCCGCCGTCAACGCCTGCCGTGCGAGCTCCATTAATCGTCGCCGATCCGGCGCGTCGGTGTCTGATTCACCGAGCCACTGGTGAATGTGTGCGGCGAGCACCGCGGGGTCTGCTGTCGGATCGACCGCGAGCGCCGGTTCGCCCAGCACCGTTTCTTCGCGTGCCAAAGGCAGCGCGCTGAGGCGCTGCTGGGCCATCGCCTGCAAATTTGCCGCGCGCTGGATCGTCTCCCGATAGCCCGGCCAGCGTTCGGCTACTGCAGGCAACACCACCTGCCGCAAATAATTGCGGTCCTGCTGCACTTCCTGATTACTGGGATCGGTCACATACTCGAGTCCGGCCGCCTCAACCGCTGCCTTTAACGTTGCAGCAGGCGTATTCAAAAAAGGCCGAAAAAGCCGCCCCGGACCGCAGGCGCGCTCACGGGGAATTCCCGATAAGCCGCGAGGACCCGCTCCGCGCAACAACCTCAGCAATACGGTCTCAACCATATCGTCAGCGTGGTGAGCCGTGAACAGGATATCGCCGTCGCCCAGCGCACTCTCAAAGGCTTGATAACGCTCCCGCCGAGCATCTGCCTCAACCCCTCGCCCGCTCGGCTCGATATCGCACACCCGAATATGCAGTGGAATATTCAAGGCATCAGCATGGCGCTGGCAAAGCTCGCTCCAGTCCGTGGCATTTGGATGCAGGCCATGATTGACATGAATGGCCTCAATTGGCGGCGCTGTGGCGGTGTCGCGATAGGCAACCAGCGCATAGAGCAGTGCAACGCTGTCCGCACCCCCCGACAGCGCCACCCACCAGCGCGGGGCCTGAATCACCGAGTCCGGAAAGGCAGTCAGGTTCTCGTGCACGGGTCGCGCACCGGTTCTCAGTTACCGTACGACATCAGCCTTCGGTAGCGGGCCTCGAGCATGGTGTCGGTATCCATGGCGGACAAGCGGTCCACCTCTCCCAGCAAGTGCGCTTTAAGTCGACTGGCCATCTCTACCGGGTCACGATGAGCTCCACCCAGCGGCTCGGGAATCGTCGCGTCAACAATGCCCAGGTCTTGCAACTTAGAAGACGTCACCCCCATCGCCGCCGCCGCATCGGGCGCAAACTCAGAGCTTTTCCAAATAATGTTGGCGCAGCCCTCCGGCGAGATCACAAAATAGGTGGCGTACTGGAGCATTGCCAGGTGATCACCCACGCCGATACCGAGCGCCCCACCTGAAGATCCTTCGCCAATCACAGTGCACACGAGTGGCGTTTTCAGCCGCGACATCACGGCAAGATTCTGCGCGATCGCCTCGGAAATACCCCGCTCCTCCGAATCGATACCGGGATAGGCTCCAGGCGTGTCGATCAAGGTGATGACCGGCATCTTGAAGCGCTCGGCCATTTCCATCAAACGCATCGCCTTGCGATAGCCCTCGGGCTTTGGCATCCCGAAGTTGCGGTACACCTTATCTTTCACGGCGCGCCCCTTTTCCTGACCAATCACCATGACCGGGCGGCCGTCCAGGCGAGCCACGCCACCAACAATGGCCTTGTCATCAGCAAAATGGCGGTCGCCATGGAGCTCGTCAAATTCGGTAAAGATCTCGGGAATGTAATCCAGTGAGTAAGGTCTCTGGGGATGTCGGGCCACCCGCACAATGTCCCAGGCGCTGAGATCGGCATAGATCTTCTCGGTCAGCGCGGTCGATTTTTCACGCAACCGATTAATCTCTTCACCGAGATTCAGATCGGCGTTATCGCCAACTCCCTGCAGCTCCTCGATTTTCATCTCGAGATCCGCGATCGGCTGTTCAAAGTCTAGATAGTTTGGATTCATAGCATTAGCCCAACCCAACAGGCGCGGCGAGAAGATTCGAGTCTCGGAGTCTACAAAGCCAAGCCCTCGCCGTCACGCCCACTGTTAAAAAGTCAGGTATCTGGTTACCCTGCCGGCCATGATCCATCCGCAACCTACGCCGCCACGTCTGATCCTCGCGCCCATGGAGGGCGTGGTCGATGCCATCATGCGCGAGCAACTGACGGCCATTGGGGGTTACGAGCGCTGCGTGACAGAATTTGTGCGCGTGTCTCAAACGGTCCTCCCCAAACGGGTTTTCTTTCGTTACGCCCCCGAATTAAGGCAGGGTGGCGTGACGGCTTCGGGCGTGCCGGTTTACCTACAGCTCCTGGGATCAGACCCGGAGTTGATGGCGGCAAACGCGGCTCGCGCGGCCGGCCTGGGCGCACCGGGCATCGACCTTAATTTTGGCTGCCCTGCGAAAACCGTTAATCGATCACAAGGCGGGGCAGCATTATTACGATCCCCTCAACTGATCAGATTGATCTGCGAGCGCGTGCGCGACAGCGTATCGCCGGCCACACCGGTCACCGCGAAGATTCGTCTAGGTTACGACAGCGACGAGCACTTTGATGACATTCTCGACGCCCTATCAGGCGTTAGCCTGACCGAAATCACCATCCATGCGCGTACCCGGCGTCAAGGGTATCGCCCACCGGCGCATTGGCATCAGCTCAAAAGGGCCCGGCAAGTGTTGCCCTACCCCGTGATCGCCAATGGCGAGCTGTGGTCACCCTCAGATATTCAGCGCTGCGCGAGTATCAGCGGTTGCGACGCCTTTATGCTCGCTCGCGGCGCGCTCTGCCGACCGGATCTGGGGGCGGCGGTTCAGGCGCTGTATGGCGGCGAGGACAATATCGATTTTGGCTGGCAAGCAGTCCGCCATTTGCTCATTGAATTTTTAGCCCGAAATCAGGCGGTCTATGACGCCCGCTACGCGGTCAACCCCGTCAAACAATGGCTGGTGTATCTCAAAGTGTATTACCCCCAGGCCGCGGCATTATTTGCTCAGGTGAAGCGCATAACGGATCCCGATGAAATGGCGATGGCCTTGCGGGGTGAAGTCGGTTTTGCCAAAGCGGCCTAGAATGCGTCGCGACTCGGGTCGGGATGCTCGCCCACCGATTTTTGGCGGAGCAGTTTGCAACCCATACTGGGGCATCGCGGCTTTGGTCCGCTGAGCAAAGAGAGGAGATGAAACGATGACCACATTGGCCGCGAATCCCGCTGGCGATCTCTGGGGCCACCCCAAGGGGCTCTATGTTTGCTTTGCCACGGAGCTGTGGGAGCGTTTCTCGTTCTACGGCATGAAGTATCTGCTCTTGCTGTACCTCACCAAGTACCATCTGTTCACCGACGCCGCCGGGCTGGGTGTGCTGGGGAGTTATGCGTCGCTTGTTTATGCGATGCCCGTTCTCGGCGGACTCATCGCTGACCGCTTTATTGGCATGCGCAAGGCCGTCACCTTTGGCGGTCTGTTACTGGTCGCCGGGCACCTCGGAATGGCCTTCGAAGGTGAAGCTGCGCAGCAAACTGCACAGGGCATTGTCCGCGATACGCAGGCGCTGTCGGTTTTTTATCTATCGCTGGCACTGATCGTGGTCGGCGTGGGCTTCCTCAAGCCCAATATCTCCACGGTCGTCGGCAAACTCTACCCAGTGGACGATCCGCGACGCGACGCCGGCTTCACCATCTTTTACATGGGCATCAATATCGGCGCGTTCAGCGCTACCTTGCTCTGTGGTTGGCTGGGTGAGGTTTATGGCTGGTCCTGGGGCTTTGGCGCCGCCGGCGTTGGCATGCTGCTGGGTTTGATCATGTTTCAATGGGGACAGCAGTACCTCATGGGTCACGGCGAGCCCGCCGAGCCAGAACAGTTAAAGCACTCCGTCGGGCTACCCGGACTGACGGTTGAACGCAGTATTTATCTGGGCAGCCTGCTCATGGTCGCAGTGGTCTGGCAACTGGTTCAACTCACCGCAACGGTGGGCACGCTGCTCGATGTGCTGTCGCTGACCGTGCTGGCAGGACTCGGCTGGTTCCTCGTTTTCCGCTGTAACAAGGTGGAGCGCGAGCGCATGTTCGTGCTGATCATGCTGACGCTCTCCACCGTGATCTTCTGGGCACTGTTCGAGCAAGGCGCCGGCTCCATGACGCTGTATGCCGACCGCGTGACAGATAAAACGCTGTTCGGCGTCTCACTGACGGCGGCGCAGTTTGGCGCCGCTAACTCGTTCTTCATTTTTTCGCTGGCACCCCTGTTCGCCATGCTCTGGATTCGCCTTGGCCAACGCGGCTGGGAGCCCAGTACCCCCGTTAAGTTCTCTCTGGGTATCGCACAAGCCGGTCTGGGCTTTGGCGCACTGGTGTACGGCGCGCAGTTTCCTGATCAAGCGGGCGTGGTGTCCGCTTGGTGGCTGATTGTGGCCTACCTACTTCATACAACCGGCGAGCTCTGCCTCAGCCCGGTGGGCCTGTCGGCGGTCACCAAACTGGCTGTACCCTCCGTTGTAGGGGTCATGATGGGGACGTGGTTTCTGGCATCCGCCTATTCTTCGTATGTGGCCGCACAGATCGCCACCATCGCCGCCCGACCCTCAGACGAATCCACGCTCGACCTCTCGGGTGCGTTAACGGGCTATACCGAGCTCTTCAGTCAGCTGCTTTACATCGGCCTGGCAGGCGGAGTGGTGCTGCTGATGTTGTCCCCCCTGCTGAAGCGCATGATGCACGGCGTGAGATAAATCAGACCGGCACCGAGGCCGCCTCGTCCGCGCCGGGACTGGCGGTTCTTCGTCGCTTTCTGGCGAGCCGCATTTGCTGCCAGTCGTAACCGACCAAGTACATCGCCGGCACCAGCAGCAGGCTCACAAAGAGCGCAAAAAATACGCCAAAGGCCAGCGACAACACCGCAGGCTTGAGAAACTGGGCGCTGGTAGATTGCTCTGCCATGATCGGGATCAGGCCAACAAAGGTCGTCACCGTGGTCAGGAATATCGGTCGGAACCGGCTGACCGCGGACGTCACCAACGCTTTTGGCGGCGACATGCCTTCGCGCTCCAGTCGGCGCACGTAGTCAATCAGTACCAGGTTGTCGTTGACCACCACTCCCGCCGCGGCGCCGATACCGAAGTAAGAGAACAGCGCCATTGGCAAGTTGAAGATGAGGTGTCCGAAGACCGCTCCCATGAAACCAAAAGGCATGGCGGTCATGATCAGCAACGGCAGGCTGTAGGACCGGAACGCGACCGCGATCAATGCGTAGATGACAAATAGTGCAATCGTATACAGCGCGATGATCTCACTGAAAAACTCTGCCTCCGCCTCCTGCGACCCCCCCTTCAGGATTTCGAGGCCCGGATACATTGCCAGCAACTCTGGCACGTAGTCGTCTTTTACTGCGCGATTAATTTCCTCCAAAGATTCGGGTTCCACCGTGGCACGAACGGTCACCACGCGCTCGCCGTTTCGCCGCGTAATGCGCCGCGTCGCCTGCCCGGCCTCCACCTCGGCGACGGCAAGCAGCGGTACTAGCCGGCCGTCCGGCGTGCGAATGCGCACGTCCTCAAAAGAACCCAACGATGACCGGGCCGTCTCGGGATAACGGACCATCACGCGCACATCGCCATCCTCACGCGGGAGGCGTTGGACCTCCTCTCCATAAAAGGCCTGGCGTACCTGACTCGATACATCACCCAGCGTAATACCCAGTCGCTCAGCGCCTGGCAGCAGATTGAACCGCAACTCGGGCAAAGAACCCCACTGGTCATCGCGAATAAAATACGTCTTATCGTAGCTTGCAAGATGTTCCTGCAACATGCGACTCGCTGCGTTTAAAGTATCGAGATCATCGTGTTGCAGCAGGAAGGTAATACTGGCCTCACTGTCATTCAGCGTGAAGTTCACCTTGACCTCGTCCGCATCGGGGATATCTCCCACCAAGTCAGAGAAGCGCTCGGCTGTCTCCCTTGCGCTCAAATGGCGCTGATCGGGTGGCGCAAGTTGAACAATGGCAATCACACTGCCGCGGCGCGCCCGGGTGTACCAACCCTCTATGAGTTCACCCGTACCCTTGCCAACTTTCGCCTCCCCGTTGATGTCTGCCACGAGCTGCTTTTCGGCTCGCTGGAGCTGGCCCAACACTTCCAGTGAGCGGCTATAGGGCGTACCCGGAGGCAAGCTCACGTCGATATACACCACTTCATTCTCTACCTGTGGCGAAAAGAAAAACTTTACCCAGCCGCTGTTGAACAGGCCTAAAGACACTAAAAAGAGCGAGAAGAACACCATCACGGTGGTGTATCGCCGCGCCAAGCACCACTCGAGAAAGGGTCGGTATGTGTTCTCAGAAAACCGCACAATACTGTCTGCAATGCGCTTCTGCCGGATCATCCATTTTGAGGTGGGCGCGGACGTCTTCACATTGCGCAGATGACTGGGCAAAATCAGGAAGGCCTCGATCAGCGAAAACAGCAGTGCCAGCGTGATCACCACCGACAGCTGCCGCGTGAACTGAGCAGTAATACCCGAGAGAAACAGCCACGGCGCAAATGCCACAATCGTGGTGAGCACCGCAAAAATGACCGGCCGACTCACCGCGAAGGCACCCGCTATCGCGGCATCCTCGCCAGCTAGACCGCGCTGGTGCGCGTGGTGATGAATACTCTCACCCACCACGATCGCATCATCGACCACAATCCCCAGAACCAGCAGAAAGGCAAAAGTCGACAATAAGTTCAGTGACACATCGTTCGCCGGAAGCAGCGCGAAGGCACCGAGAAAACTGACGCCAATCCCCACCGTGACCCATAGCGCCACTTTAGGCTCTAAGGTCAAAATGAGAATGCCGAACACCAGCAGCAGGCCAATAATGGAGGATTCGGCAATCAGCTCCATGCGATCTTTAAAAACGTCAGCCGTGTCTGACCAAAGATCGAGCTCCACCCCGACAGGCAGGGTCGGCTTCGTTTGGGCGATCCATTCCTGAACAGCCTGACTGGCCTTGACCACTTGCATGTCGTCGGTGGACTTCACCTGCAACAATAAAGCGGGCTTGCCGTTTGCGGTGGCGAGAATCTGGTTCTGTTCGAATCCGTCGATGACGGTCGCCACATCGATTACCCGCACTTGACCGCCATTCGCCGTCTGGCGAACCACAATCTGCTCAAAATCGGTCTGGCTATCGGCGAGATTCTCTGCCCGCAACTGAACGTCGCCCGTTTGGGTCCGCACCTCTCCCACTGAGACGTTCATCGAGTCGCGTCGAATGGCGGTAGCGACATCCGAAAAGCTCAAACCGTACGTGCGCAGCGCGCGCTCGGACAGTTCGATGGTGACTTCTTCGCGACGAGAACCAAAAACCTCCACCTGCGAAATATAAGGAAGGCCTGCTACCTCGTTGCGCAAACGGTTTGCGAGGCGCGTCAGTGCACGCTCTCCGACATCGCCCGCGATCGTGACGCGAATCATTTCCTGACGCCACTCCAGACGCCGCACCCGGGGGTTTTCGATGTCTCGGGGGAACGCGGTCACCGAATCGACCGCATTTTTGATGTCATTCAGAAACCCATTCAGGTTAACCGAGGGGAATGTCTCTACCGATAGCGACCCTAAACCCTCTCTGGCCTCCGAGGTCACGCGGTAGACGTTGGAGACATTTTTCAGTGCCTCTTCCACGCGTTGGATGACCTGCTGCTCCACCTCTTTCGGAGACGCGCCCGGCCAAATCACTTCGACCTGAACAATATCGGGTTGCACCGAGGGAAAGGCTTCTTTCTCGATATCGCGCAGGCCCAACCAGCCCGCCGTGATGATGATCAGCATTAACAGGTTGGCGGCAACCGGGTTGCGCACCCACCATCGGATCAGACCTTCCATGTCATTAGCCTCAGGCTTCGTTGTCTTCGATAGCCGCTTCGGTACTCGCGCTCTCGGCAATCACACTGTCGTCCATCGCCTCAAGGCGCATACCGCGAATCGGGTTGCGAATGGCCGATACGATTACCCGTTCGCCCGCTTCCACACCTGCTGACAGCAAGACGCTGTCGCGATTGCGGTAGATGACCTGGACCTGACGCACATCGAGCAGGCCCTCACCGTCGATCACAAACACCTCATCTCCAGGCCGCAGACCCTCTGCGGTAATTTGAATTGCGTCGACAATCGGACGTCCTTGAATTTCTGCATCAACGTACAGGCCCACTGCCAGCGGCATACCGGTCGCAGAGTGTGTCTGGCCGTAGGGGTCTTCGATCCTGACCGTGCCATAAATCGTCCGCGTCGCGGGATCGATTGCGGCATCAAGGCCCGTCAGCACCCCCTGCCATTGGTGCAACATGCCACCGACCATCGCCGACAGCGTTGTCGACAAGCTCCCGGCGTCACCACCACTGAAGCCGATAGGCACACCCAAGGCGGATAATTGATTAATGGTGAGCGCCAAGCGCACCTCGGCAACATCGGTGCCAAACACCGTGCCCAGCACTTTCCCCGGGCTAACGTACTGACCCAGATCTACTGACTGAGCCTCCACTCTGCCGGCAAAGGGCAAGCTGATTTGTGTTCGCTCAAGATTGGTGAGCGCAAGCGAGAGTGACGTTTCGGCCGCCTTCAGAGAAGACTGTGCGCGCGCCACCTGCGGTTTTTTTAGCGCCAGTGACGATGGATTTTTTTGACCTGCGAGCTGCTTGCGAGCGACGTCGGCGTCAGCCAATGCTTGCTCAAGATCGACTACCGCTGCCGCAACGCGAGCCTGTCGCTCATCAACGGCCGCGCGGTAGTCTGTGTCCTCGACCGAGAGCAACACATCACCCGGACCAAACTGGCCGCCTTCAATAAAAGCCGGTGCAATCGCCGTGATCTTTCCACCTACCTGTGCCACGAGCTGAGTGCGCACACCCGGGCGGACCTCACCGTAGGCGACGACGGTGGGTCGTGTCGTGGCCCGGATAGCCGGCACCACATCGACACTAGTGGGGCGTGGCGGCTCAATATTGGGCTCCGGCTGAGGCTTGGTCACCTGCAACAGAGCGTAGATCGCAATACCTGCAAGACCCGCTCCGATCGGCCACGCAGCGCGGCGCAATTGCGCAATCATCTTTATCTCCTTGGTCAGGCCACGGCAGGGCTATTCGTCATTGCCATTGCAATGGAGACACCACCGTGACGGCCACCTTCCGTGGCGGATATGCCTCTTCCTCACTATGCCTTACTCGATAAGCAAGAGGCTGTCGCCTATGTTACTGCGTCAACACCCCGTGCTCCATGGGGATATGTCGCATTTGATGTGGCGCAATAGCCCAATGTGAACATTGTGCGCAGAAGTACCAGCCTCAGCCACCCGGCTGGCGCAGCAGACTTGCTACCCTTCGCAACATTATTCTGCAAACGAGAACACCATGACCGATCGGCAGTTCGAGATTGTGCTTTACGGCGCATCGGGTTTCACCGGCAAGCTAGTGGCCGAATATCTTGCCAGTGAGCACACTGACCTCCGCTGGGCCATTGCCGGGCGCAATCAGCAAAAACTCGAGCGCGTGCGTCGCGAACTCAATTCACCTGATCTCCCGATCCTGATTGCCGACAGTGCGGACAGCACTCAACTGGCAGCAATGGCGCGTCAAACCCGTGTAGTGATTAGCACCGTCGGCCCCTATGCCCAGTACGGCACGCCCGTGCTGGAAGCCTGCGCGGCGGAAGGCACTCATTACTGTGATTTGACCGGAGAAGCCCAGTGGATGGCGGAGGTATACGAGCGTATCGATCCGCTCGCCAAGGCCAGCGGCGCGCGCCTGGTCCACTGCTGTGGATTCGACTCCATTCCGTCGGATCTCTCGGTGTTCTTCCTCCAAAAGCACTTCAAAGAGCGCTTTGGCGGGTACGCAACCCGTGTATCGGGACGCATGGGCCTTGCCGCAGGAGGCGTCAGCGGTGGCACCGTGGCAAGCCTGATGCTGGTCGCTGAGCAAGCGTCACAAGATCCTGTGATCCGCGAACGCGTGATGGACCCTTACGCACTGTACCCTGCTGGACTAGAGAAAGGCTCGGACACGCCGGACCAAACCGGGATCGCCTGGGACGATGATTTCGAATCCTGGACCGGCCCCTTCGTAATGGCGGCGATCAACACCAAAGTGGTCAGACGCTCCCACGCACTCGCGGGTCTACCCTACAGCGCAGGGTTCCAGTACGACGAGTCGCAACTTTGCAGCAGCCGCGCCAAAGCACTTCTCAGCGCTGCAGGACTGGGGACCGTAATGGCGGGCACATTTTTTTCACCGACTCGGGCACTGCTGAAAAAAGTACTGCCAGATCCCGGTGAGGGTCCCAACGAGACTACCCGAGAAAACGGGTTTTTTGAATTCTGGACCCATGGCACCGACGGCGAGAACCGTTTGCGCGTGAAAGTTACCGGCCAGCGCGACCCGGGATACGGCGCCACCTCAAGGATGCTCGCTCAGGCGGGACTCAGTCTGGCGCGCGACGAACTGCAGGTCGGGGGCGGCATCTGGACGCCCGCCAGCGCGCTCGGCGACGCTTTGCTGGCTCGCTTGCCCAGCGTCGATATTCACTTCACCGTAGTGGAAGAGCATTGATTTAACGGACCCCTTCGCTTAGCCGTGCTCCTCAGCCGAACAGAGCGCTCCGTTCTCCCGTCAGCGACTGAATAACAAAAAGGCCGCCCGAAGGCGGCCTGCGTCTAGGACTGTTTTTTATTTTTAGTCTGCGTCGTACTTGAATTTTTGCCCGCCAAGCGTCGCCTCATACATCAGACCACCTTTGGCAATGGTAAAAGTCGCCATGCCACTGCGGCCGTCATACTGACGCTCGCTGGCACTGACTTTGCTCGAATCCGAATCGGTACCGGATGAGGTATTGCCGCCACCCCCTGTCGAGGTCGACGCCTGAGCGCCCGCTGTCAGCGCAACCGCTGTTGCCTGTGCACCAAACTCAAAGTTGCCTGAGGTAAAGTCATCGAAGGCCCGCTCGTCGCGGAAAAAAATCATCTGGCTATACACCTGACCACCCAATTGCAGACCATAGGTGATCTGGTTCATTTTGGTTTGACCTACGCGCTTACCGTTGACATGAACTTCACCTTTGCCATGCGCACCGCCGATACCAATGCCCCCTTTGCCGATGCTCGGGAATACCGCGTAACCGTAGGAATCGTCGATAAAATCGCTAGCGCCGGCGCCGCGGAAATTTTCAAGGGTGGTGCTGACGTCGTCGGCCAGAACGGGCTGTGCCGTGACCGCAAACAACGTGAAAAGTGTAGCGACTAGAACTCTCATAGGGGCATCCTCCTGAACATTAGCTCGCCAGCCTAACGGAATGTAGATAGATGTACAGCGCGGGCGGGTGCAATAGGTGACACCAATAGCGTTTGGGCGGGCATGAATGCTCTCTTGAACAAGCGGGAATGTGAAGGCGCAGACTCACCAAGGAATCACGTCGCCTCGCCAGTCAAGGTAGGACAGTTCGCCGTCAGGTTCAGTCTCTGCCAAAACCTTGTCCAATGCTTCAGCGGCGCGCTCGGGCGACAACAGTGTGCTCGGGTCGACGCTTCCCTGAAAAGGCTCGGATAAGGGCGTATCAACCGTCCCGGGGTGGTAGGCCAATACCTTGGCCGAGGGGTTGAGTCGGCGCAATTCTAGTGCCGCACATTTCAGCATCATATTAAGCGCGGCTTTACTACCTCGGTACGTATACCAGCCGCCCCGGCGATTATCGCCAATACTCCCCACCCTCGCCGACAGCACCGCAATGCGGGGCGCTTCACTGCGTTTCAGGAGCGGCGTCAACGCGGCCAGCACGCGCATCGGCAGGAAGGTGTTCACCTCGAAAACACGGTGCATGGCATGCGCGTCTAACTGATTGACTGCGCGCTCAGGGCGATAGCCCTCCCCTTGCAGTACACCGTTACAGATGACCAAGCGCTCGATAGCGACATTGTCGTCCCGCAAGCCCTCGGCCAGTGAAGCGAGCGCCTCGTCGCTGTAGTCGCACACTCTGGTTTCTACCAAATCGAACGGCTCGAAGTGCTCTAGAGACGAAGGGGAGCGTGCGATCGCCACGACGGGCCTCGCTGCCGAATCAATCCACCGGTGAATCAGAGCACAGCCAATTCCGCTACCCGCTCCGACCACGACATCGCGTTTCTGACTGCCTGTCATTTTCAGGTTACCTCTGCCTACGGCGACTGATTCAAGACGGGGACAAGTGGCCGATGAATCACATCAGGGTCGCGCTACATCGACCCCGGGAAAGCACCGCCGTCGAGCAAGACATTCTGCCCGATCACAAACCCGGCCTTGTCAGAACACAACCAGGCACAGGCTGAACCGAACTCTTCTGCTGTGCCGAATCGACCTGCCGGTACTGACGCCGTCCGCGCTGCGCGCGCCGCCTCCTCGCTAATCCCCTGAGCAGCCGAATCGACCTTGTCTAGCATCACAAGACGATCCGTGTCGTGCAGCCCGGGCAACAAATTATTAATCGTGACACCGCTGCCCGCCACCTGCCGTGAGACGCCTGCCACATAGCCCGTTAAACCCGAGCGAGCAGTATTACTGAGACCCAGCACCGGGATCGGCGCCTTGACCGCAACGCTGGTGATATTGACGATACGGCCCCAACCGCGGTCCATCATGCCGGGCAGAAGCGCCTTGATCAGTGCAATCGGCGTCAATAGATTGGCGTCAAAGGCGGCGATAAAGTCGTCGCGGTCCCAGTCTGACCATAGACCGGGAGGTGGCCCCCCAGCGTTAGTCACGAGCATATCGACCTCCCCTGCCGCGGTCAGCACTTCCGCTTGCCCGGCCTCCGACGTGATATCGGCGGCAACCGCCGTCACTTCAACACCATAGGCCTGTCGAATCGTGGCGGCTGTCGCCTCCAATACCTCACTGCCACGCGCGTTGAGCACCAGGTCAACGCCCTCTGCCGCAAGCGCCTCGGCGCAGCCTCTGCCTAATCCTTTTGAAGAGGCACACACCAGTGCCCGACGACCTTTTATACCGAGATCCATGATTCGTTACTCCAGAACATGACGTGACCCCCCGATTATCCGCTATCTGATGCTCGAAGCGCGAGCCAACTTTGCTCGCCCTGATTCAGGGGAAAACTGCCCTGACTGAGGCTACACTGCGCATCACAGCCTGGGGCATGGCGTCGCTGACTGCAGGCCCTTCCAGCACTGAACGGCATCGGGCAACACTTTACAGCGAGACCTTTATTGGCAGAGAGGCCTTTATGTCCAAAGTCCCGTTTTGGGAACAAAAATCTCTAGACGCGATGAGCGATGAGGAATGGGAATCGCTTTGCGACGGTTGCGGACAGTGCTGCCTGCACAAACTGGTCAATGATGAGAGCGGAGACGTGTTCTACACGCGGGTCGCTTGCGCACTCCTGCATCCCGAGACGGGTCGCTGCACCCGCTATGCGGACCGCCTGCGCAAAGTCGAAGACTGTATGGACGTCAGGCACATGCGGTCGGCAGAACTGGCCTGGATGCCTCGGAGCTGCGCCTACCGAAGGCTCGCAGAGGGCAAACCGCTTCCAGCGTGGCACCCGCTGATCACCGGTGATGTCGCGACAGTCATTACGGCAGGGGTGGCGGTCGCAGGTAAAACCGTGAGCGAAGACTCGGTCGACCTCGAACAACTCGAGGAGCAGATCATCTCGTGGGTAGACGTCTGAGCCAAACCACTACCCTGATTTTAGCGCCCGGCTCAGGAGTCGGTCGAGCTGATCCGCGAAAGCCTTTCGATCAGTCTGATTAAGAGGCGGCGGACCACCGGTATGCTGACCCGATGCGCGCATCGTTTCCATGAAATCGCGCATTTGTAACCGTTGTTTGATGTTGTTTTCGGTATAACGCTCGCCGCGCGGCGTCATCACCAAGGCGCCTTTTTCGAGAACCTCGCTAGCGAGCGGAATATCTGCCGTCACGACGAGATCACCCGCCTCGACTCGACCGGCAAGTTCGTGGTCCGCCATATCGGGCCCCTGAGCCACCTGGTACAGGCTGATCAGTGGCGAAGCCGGCACCTGAAATGACTGATTGGCAAATAAGGTGAGCTTGAGCTGCCGCTTTTGCGCTGCGCGATACAGGATCTCCCGAATCACGACAGGGCAGGCATCGGCGTCTACGAGCATCTGCATAGCGCTACCTTGTGAAGTATCACGGCGAGCTGGGACCACCCGTTTCAGACCCCACCGAGACGCCCACAAGGCGACACCGCTGGCTGGTCAGCTTTGATCACTTGTGTATACTACGCGCCCCGGCGAGGCCCTGTCTCGTCTGGCTCTGCGCGGAATTAGCTCAGCTGGATAGAGCGCCGGTCTACGAAACCGGAGGTCGCAGGTTCGACTCCTGCATTCCGCGCCATTACGTCCCACCCTCACCAGCACCCTCATCCCTCACGCCCCCTATACCGCTTGGCTAATCCGCCTTGCCACTCACCCTGAGCACGGTCTATGGTGGCGCAGCACTCGCATCAGCGAGGTGACTGCTCGACAAGCAGAGAGAAACCGATACCACAACAAGGGGAAAATCAATGAGGTACTGGGTCGCATTTTTATCTAGCGTAGGCGTCATGATGACCACCATTCCTGCGCACGCGCAGCAGACTATGCCGCCGATGGGCAGCGCAGAGAACTGGGGATGCATGATGAACGAGGGAAAGTCTGCATCGGACCTGATGAAGGTCGTGGAAGATTGGAATGAATGGGCGGATGACAACGGCCTAGACGCCTATAACGCCTGGATCCTGAATCCTATCTTCAAGTCTGACGCTGACTTTGTCCGCGAGGCGGGTTGGTTTGGTTTTGCGCCGAGCTTCACCGAAATGGGCAAAGGCATGCAGGCCTGGATGACCACAGGGCAGAAGATCAATGATCAATTCAACAAGGCCTGGACCTGCTCATGGCACAGCGAAATGGCCACCATGCTGGTGCGCCCACCCACCGACGGCCCCTCATCCGCTATCGTGAGCTTTAGTGACTGCACGCTGAAGGACGGGGTAACACCACCCGCACTCATGGCGGCGACTGCAAAGTGGAACGCCTACCTCGACGAGAATGGGGTGACCGCGGCGATCGCCTACCATTTTCCGGGCCACGGCAACCCGGTCGATATGGCAGCCGATATGAAAGTCTCAACCTGGAGGCCCAGCCTCGAATCCTACGGACGTGACGCAGACTTGTATGTGAACGGTGGCGGTTTGCAGGCCAATCAAGCCATCTTCGGTGACGTCATGAGCTGCGACAGCGCCCGGATGTATAACGCCACGCTGATCCGAGCCGGACAGGCTCAATAGCGCTGGTCACGGCACCCCGCAGCCACTCAGTGTGGCGCGCTAACTAGGCCGGGGGGTTCTTAAGCGCCCCCTTTGAGAAGCCCGCTGAGGCAATACCCGGGGCGACCGCTATCGGCGGTCGCCCCACTTTGATCGACTCCCCCACCCGATCACCCGAGCATCACGAGCGACTGAAAAAGTTGTCTGCTTCCCCCTCAATTTATGCTGGCGCAGAAGCGCTTTTTGGGGTATTTCTAGCGTTGTGTTTCGGCTCGGCTAATCAGCATGCCGAGCGGAAATCTGGCCGATTTTAGGGGGACCTGACGATGGCGAGACGTGCGGGAGGAAGGCAGGCGCGGCATGCACAGCGCAGCGCGCCACTAGAGGAAACCATGAAGCCCGTGCGGCCCGGAGAGCGCGGTGGTCGCTACCATCCTTTCTCTGATCAGGACCTTGAGGCCATCGTAGCGAACATCTACCGTATTCTCGAAGAGGTCGGCTTCAAAGATGCAACGCCCCACTGCATCGAGACCTGCGAAGCTGCGGGAGCGGTGCTCGGCGACGACGGCCGACTGAGAATGCCTCGAGCGGTGATAGACGACGCGCTGAGCAAAGCAAAACGCAACCTGACGCTCTTTGCCCAGGACCCCGAGTTCGATCTGGACCTGTCGGGTTCACGGGTACACTTTGCGACCGCCGGAGCGGCGGTCATGATTGCCGACTCGGCCAAAAACGAATACCGAGACTCCACCACCCGCGATCTTTACGATCTTGCTCGCATTGCCGATAACTGCGAGCACATTCACATGTTCCAACGTATGTGCGTGCTGCGCGATCTCGAAAACACCTACGAAATGGACCTCAACACCACTTACTGCTGTGTGGCTGGCACGCGAAAGCATGTCGGAGCCAGCTGGAGTAACTGCGACCATCTCGCCAAGGCACTTGAGATGCTTCATATTATTGCCGGCGGTGAGGCGGCGTGGCGCGCCAGACCCTTCGTCAGCCAGTCAAATTGTTTCGTCGTACCGCCTATGAAGTTCGCCAAGGAAGCCCTTGAATGTGTCCGGGTTGCAGTGGAAGGCGGTATGCCGGTGTTGCTGCTATCAGCAGGCCAAGCCGGCGCCACGACGCCGGCGACGCTGGCCGGCGCGGTCAGCCAGGCGTGGGCAGAATGTATTGGCGGACTCATCTATGTGAATGCGATCAAGCCCGGCGCACCGGCGATTATCGGTGCCTGGCCTTTTGTATCGGACCTGCGTACTGGCGCCATGAGCGGCGGCTCGCCCGAGCAAGGGCTGATTTCGAGCGGCTGCGCCCAGCTGGGCCTCTACTTTGATCTACCCTTCGGCACAGCCTGCGGGATGACGGATGCCAACATGCCCGACTTTCAAGCGGGGGCAGAGCGCGCTCACACACTAATGCCACCGGCCCTTGCCGGCTCTAATCTGATTTACGAAGCCGCGGGCATGTACTCAAGCCTGCTCGGAGTTTGCCCGGAGAGCCTTATTCTCGACAACGACGTATTGGGCGCCACCCTGCGTGCAGTGCGCGGTATCGAGGTGAATGAACACACGCTGGGATTCGACGATCTCGCCGGCGTCTGCTTGGGTGATAAAGGCCATTACCTAGGCTCGGATCACACCCTTGCGGTGATGCAAAGCGAGTACCTCTACCCAGAGGTGGGCAACCGCTTTAGTCCCATGGTGTGGGAAGCATCAGACAAGCCGCTGGCAATTGATGCCGCGATTCGCACCCGGGATGATATTTTGGCGAACTATGTGCCCAGCCATATTCCGCCAGAGGTCGACGCGGAAGTCCGCGCCAAGTTTCCGATCCGCTTGATCACCGAGGATCTGGTTCAGAGCGCCTGAATCTTTGTAAGAAGGGTGGCCTGTCGGGTCGCCGCCTCACTAGCAACGAATCTGGGCGTTCTCCGGATCGTACAGCGGCCGGAGAGACACCTCCGCTGCGACCCGTTCACAGGCCACCTCTACCTCATAACTTGCTGCGAGCACCGACTCGGCAGCCGAGCCCGGCTCGGCCGCTACGTAACCCAGTCCGACGGCCCCACCCAGCGTATGTCCGTAGGCGGCCGATGTAATATGACCCACAATCTCACCGTCTCGCCAGATCGGCTCATTGTGATAGATCAGCGGCTCGGGATCCTTGAGTCGCAGCTGCACGAGGTGCCTCGACAGGCCTTGCTCCTGCTGGCCGATCAGGGCCTCGCGACCGATAAATCCGCCGGGTTTGTCAAACTTGACCACAAAGCCAAGCCCCGCTTCGAGTGGCGTATCTTCGTCGGTAATGTCATGGCTCCAGTGGCGATAGGCCTTTTCCAAACGAAGCGAATTCAAGGCGTGATAACCGGCATGCACCAACTGATAAGACTCCCCCGCTGCCGCAATAAGATCGTATAGATGCTGCATCAACTCGGTGGGGATATAGAGCTCCCAGCCCAGCTCACCGACAAACGTAATGCGCGATGCTCTGACATGGCCAAAGCCCATCTCGATCTCGCGGCTGGTGGCAAACGGAAAGCCGGCATGGCTCAAGTCGGCGGGGGTCAGTGACTGCAGCAGGTCCCGAGCTCGGGGCCCCATGATCGATATCACGCCCATTCCCGAGGTCACGTTAGTCAGCACACAGTGAGCATCGTCTGAAATGTGCCGCTTGAGCCAATAAAAATCGCGCACCTCGGTTTCGGCGCCACCCACTATCATGAAAGCGGTCTCTGTGAGTCGCGTGACCGTCAGGTCTGCCTCGATGCCACCCCGCTCATTGAGCCACTGGGTATAGATCACTCGCCCGGGAGACACATCCACGTTGTTGGTGCACATTCGGTTAAGCACGCGCACAGCATCGCGCCCCTCGAGCCGAAACTTGGCGAACGAAGATTGATCGAACAGCGCAACACCCTCGCGCACCGCCCGGTGCTCGTTGGCCGAATGCTCGAACCAGTTCTGTCTGCCGTAGCTGTATTCGTAGACGGGTGGCACGCCTTCTGGCGCATACCAGTTAGGACGCTCCCAGCCAAAGGCCTCGCCGTGGCAGGCACCCACCGCAGCCAAACGGTCGTGAATGGCAGATTTGCGTACTCCCCGCCCGGTCTCATATTGTCGAAACGGGTAATGCGTTGCATAAAGCAGGCCCAGGCTTTCACTCACCCGCGACTGCAAATACTGCCGGTTGCCCTGAAAGGGCATGTTGCGGCGCACGTCCACCTCCCACAGATCCATGGGTGGCCGCCCATCGCGAATCCACTCCGCGGTCACCTTCCCCACGCCGCCCGCTGACTGCAAGCCAATCGAATTGAGCCCTGCTGCCACGAAGCAGTTTTTGAGCTCGGGCGCCTCGCCGAGGTGGTAGCGCACATCGGGGGTAAAACTTTCGGGACCGCAAAAAAATTTCTGAATACCCGCGTTCTCCAGCGCGGGAAGTCGCTTCATGGCATCGTGCAGCACGGGCTCAAAGTGATCAAAATCGCCGGCAATTTCATCAAAACAGAAGTCTTCTGAAATGCCCTGCATGCCCCAGGGCTTGGCAGACGGCTCGAACGCGCCGACCAACAGCTTACCGGCGTCGTATTTGTAGTAAGTGCAGGCATCGTAATCGCGCAGCACCGGCAATTCGGGGTTCAGGCCTTCGACCGACTCGAACAACACGTAGTAATGCTCGCAGGCATGTAGCGGCAGGTTGACGCCGACAGAAGCCGCCAGATCCCGGGACCACATGCCGCCACAAATCACCACATACCGAGATTGAATCTCGCCATCGGCAGTCCGCACCCCGGTGACGCGATCGCCGTCGCGAAGAATCGCTTCTACTTTCGTATCCGTAAAGATGCGCGCGCCGCGGTTCCTGGCACCCTTTGCCAGCGCCTGAGTGATATCCACCGCGTTGGCATAGCCATCCGAGGGAATGTGGATCCCGCCATGGAGATCCTCTGTTTGAATCAGCGGATACCGCTCGGCAATCTGGGGTACCGACAACACGTTCACTTCGAGGCCAAAAACTTTTGCCATCGACGCGCTGCGCTTGAGCTCTTCGAAGCGCTCTGCCGTCGCGGCGATCGAGATCGAGCCGCACTGACGGTACCCCGTCGCCTGACCCGTCTCGGCCTCGAGTCCGCGATACAGCTCACTGGTGTAGCGCGCCAGCTGAGTCATATTGATCGAGGTTCGCAATTGGCCCACTAACCCCGCCGCATGCCAGGTCGTGCCGCTGGTCAGCTCCTTACGCTCAAGGAGCACAACATCCTGAATGCCCGCCTCGGCCAGATGGTAGGCCACCGATACCCCGATAACGCCGCCACCCACCACAACGACTTCACAGCGATCTGGTAACGCCGCCACTAGCTGGCCAACCGCTCATTGGCTGGATCATAGATTGGCTCTGCGAGTACCGTCGCCTGACACCGTGCGTCCAGCAAACCAATATCGATTACCGAGCCCGGTACAGACTGCTCCGGCGGGACATAACCAAAGCCGAGACTTTTTTCGACCGCATAACCGTAGCCGCCGGAAGTGGTCACACCGATACAGGCATCGTTGAGAAAAATCGGCTCCCCGCCTCGCACATCGGCATCCTCTGCATCGACCTCGAAGTACACCAGGCGCAGCGGCCCCGCCTCCCCGGTTTCGGTTGCCGTTTTACCGACGAAGTCCTCCTTGGCGCTGCCAAAGAAGCGGGCCATGTCGGCCTCAAGCATCGTGACCTCATTAGTGAGCTCGGCACCCCAGCCACGGTACGCTTTTTCCATACGCAGGCTGTTCAAGGCATACAGACCAAAGTCGGCAATACCGTATGCTTCGCCGGCGGCCCAGAGGGCCGTATACAGCGCAGGCAGGTCTGCCAGGGCAGGGTGAAGCTCCCACCCCAGTTCGCCCACATAGTTGATGCGCAGTGCCAATGTGCTGATCCCCGCAATGTCGATCTCCTGCGCGCTGCGCCAGGGAAAATCTGCGCTCTCCAACGAGGCATCCGTCAGACTGCCCAGCACGTCGCGTGCTCGTGGCCCCGCCAAGACAATAACCCCGCGTGCTTCGGTCACGTTGTGAATCTCGACCTGCTCACCGGCGTGCACCTGTTGTAACAAGTGATCCAGATCCCTGAGTTCCGCACTGGCGGCGGAGAGTAAGTAAAAGTGACGACTCGAGCGTCGCGTGACGGTCGCCTCACCGAGGATGCGACCGTTTTTAGATAGAAAATGCGCCAGCGCGATACCGCCGTCGCGACGCGGCATCCGGTTGGCGAGCACGCGGTTCAAAAATGCTTCGGCGTCGGCTCCGGTCACGTCGTATTTTGCAAAGCCCGTGAGGTCGATTACCCCCACCCGCTCGCGCACCGCTTGGCATTCATCACGCACCACCTCAAACACGTTGTTTCGTCGGTAACTGTGCTCCTCTTCACGACCATCAAGAGAAAACCATTTAGGTCGTTCCCAACCAAACGTTTGCGTAAAGACCGCGCCCTTCTCCTTTAGCGTGTGATGCAGTGAGCTCAAACGGCAATCGCGCGCGGCCGGGAACTCCTCCCCCGGAAGGGGCGTCGCGTAGGTCAGACCATAATCCTGAAATCCCTTGGCGCGCATGTAATCGCGGCCGGCATAGTCTCCGAACCGCCGCGGGTCAAAGCCGGTCATATTAATCTCGGCATCCCCGTGAAGCATCCATTGGGCCAGGTACTTGCCGCAGCCAGCTCCCTGAGCGATGCCAAAAGAAGAGCCACAACAGAGCCAGAAGTTATCGACTCCCGCTACCGGCCCGAGCAGAGGCGGTCCGTCGGCGGAGTGCGGAATAGCACCATTAACAATGCGTTTGATGCCCGCCTCCAGCATCGGCGGCATGCAGTTCATGGCGCGCTCCAACCAGGGCATCAAACGGTCGAGGTCATCCGGGAAGAGTTCGCTGTCCGAGGACCACGGCGGCAGCCCGTCGGGGCCCCAGGCCTCCGTAAGGCCAGCCGACTCATAAATACCGATCAACCCTGACTTCTGCTCCTGTCGAATGTAGGCCGACGCATAGGGGTCGCGCATCACTGGAAATTCTTCATCCCGGTCGATAAATTCCTGAATCGCGCCGGTTACGATGTAGTGATGTTCCATATTGCAAATGGGCAGATCGGTACCAACCATCTGGGACACCTGTCGAGCGAAGCTACCGGCGGCATTGACCACAATCTCGCAGGTGACTTTTCCCAGCTCGGTATCCACTTCCCATTCCCCTGACGGCATCCGGTTGATGTCGATCACGCGGTTGTGGCGCACAATCTTCACGCCCTGATCGGTCGCGCCGCGCGCCATCGCATTGGTCAGGCCGGAGGGATCAGCGTGCCCGTCGTCCAGCGTCCACGCACCGGCGATCACGCCGTCAATATCGTAGAAAGGATTCAGTTCCTTGATCTTGGCCGGATCAATGATTTCCATCCGAAAGCCTACATTGTCGGCAATGCCTTTCATGGAATGAAACCAATCCAAGTCAGCTTGCTGACGCGCGATGCGGATGCCTCCCGAGGCATGCCAGCTGACGTACTGGCCGGTTTTCTCTTCGAGCGTGGGATAAAGCCGATTACCGTAGTCGTGAATCTTGGCGAGGTTATAGTCGCTCACCAGACTCGGACACTGGCCGGCTGCGTGCCAGGTCGAGCCCGAGGTCAGCTCGCCCTTCTCGATCAGCATCACATTGGTCTCGCCCTCCTCGGCAAGATGATAGGCCAGCGCCACCCCCATGATGCCGCCCCCGACAATCACGATACGCGCCTGAGAATCGATAGACATACCACACCCCCGTTCTTATGCTCGGGAGCCTAACCCTCCTCGTGAAAAAGCGTCAATCTATTTGCGTAGACGTGTCCGCGTCGGCAAAATCCTGCCCGGCCAACTGATCCTCGCGAGGCACCCAAATTTGTCAGTTTTTAATGTCGCTTTTGGTCTTCTGCGTGTCGGTTTAGTTCAAGCCTTAAAGCGCCAACCGCTCCACAGTAGCGGCCATGTGTAGAGGTGGCTCAGCGGCAAAAAAAGTACCGTTTTACTGGCTTTGGCGGTAACATAAACGGACGCTTTCGAGGGTCGTCTTGGCCCGGCATAGTCGAGTGGTAAAGCCCTGTAGGGCGACTCGATCAGACCGGAAAAAAGGCAAGAGGTGAGAAACGCCTCGTAATGGAAGTAGCGCGATGAGTGAACGTGCGAGCAGGCGAAAAGGCGGGGGTCGGGCCGGACGACGTGAGGCTCGGGGATCGTCTGCCGCGGAGGCTGCTCCATTCATCGAGCGCAAGATCCCCTACGTCGAAATTCTTAGCGAAGAAAATCTCCAACTGATTGAGCACAATGCCGAGAGGTTACTGTCCGAAATCGGCATTGATTTTCTCGATGACCCTGAAGTGCTGGATCTGTTTCGCGAGGCGGGCGCTGACGTCGATGGCACACGCGTGCGCTTCCCTGCTGGCCTGTGTCGCAGCATCATTCAGGCGTCGGCACCCAGTGAATACATACAACATGCTCGTAACCCCGCGCGCAGCGTCACCATCGGCGGCAAGCGCACGGTGCTGGTTCCCGCCTATGGCCCACCCTTTGTGCACGACCTCGACAAGGGTCGACGTTATGCGACCATCGAGGACTTCCAAAATTTCGTAAAGCTCGCGTACATGGCGCCCGGCTTGCACCACTCCGGCGGTACCGTTTGCGAGCCCGTTGACCTGCCGGTCAACAAGCGCCACTACGACATGGTTTACAGCCACTTTAAGTACAGTGACAAGCCTCTGATGGGCTCGGTCACCCACTGGCGCCGGGCTCAGGATTCTGTCGACATGGCAAAAATCGTCTTCGGTGACGAATTTGTCGACCAGAACTGCGTGCTCACCAGTCTGATCAACGTGAATTCCCCGCTTGTCTTCGATGGCACCATGCTGGGCTCACTCAAAATCTACGCGCGGAACAATCAGGCCACGGTCGTGTCACCCTTTATTCTCGCTGGCGCCATGTCGCCGGTTACCGTCACCGGCACGGTCACGCAGATTCTGGCCGAGGCCATGGCCGGTATTGCCCTGACGCAGCTGATTCGCCCCGGGTGCCCCGTGATCTTCGGCACGTTTGCGGCCGCTGTGTCCATGGCAACCGGCGCACCGACCTTCGGCACGCCCGAGCCCAGCATGGTGATCTACGCTGCGGGCGCGCTGGCGCGTCGACTGGGAGTGCCCTTCCGTAGTGGCGGAGGTCTTTGTGGCTCTAAACTGCCCGACGCACAAGCCGCCTACGAGGCCGCCAATACCCTTCAGACCTCGGCGCTCGCGGGGGTCAATTTCATGCTCCACACCGCGGGCTGGCTAGAGGGCGGACTGGCGATGGGCTATGAAAAGTTTGTGATGGATTGCGATCAGGCCTCTATGATCTCGGTGCTGCTGCAGGGAGTCGATGTCTCCGAAAACGCACAGGCTATGTCAGCATTCGAAGAAGTCGGCCCAGGAAAGCACTTCCTTGGCTCCGAACACACCCTCGCCAACTTCGAGACGGCGTTTTATCGCTCCACCGTCGCTGACAACAACAGCTACGAGCAATGGTCAGCAGAAGGCAGCCTCGACACTGCCCAGCGCGCCAACGGGATATGGAAAAAAATGCTGTCGGACTATCAGGCACCAGATCTGGATCCGGCTATTGACGAAGCACTTCAGGCGTTCATGACGAAACAAAAAGCGTCATTTGCCGATCGGGACTACTGAGAGGAGACCCCGCCATGTCAGACGAAGACGACGATATCATCCTGTCGGAACTCTCGGACGACGACCTCGTCGAGCAGATGCACGATGACCTCTACGATGGTCTCACCGAAGAGATCGTAGAGGGCACCCAAATCCTGCTGGGTCGCGGTTGGTCTGCCGAAACGGTGCTGGGTAAGGCATTGGTCGATGGCATGACGATTGTGGGCATCGATTTTCGCGATGGCATCCTGTTTGTGCCCGAGGTACTGCTGGCGGCCAATGCGATGAAGGGCGGTATGGGCATTCTGCGTCCGCTGCTGGCTGAAACCGGTGCCAAGCCGGTTGGCACCATGGTCATTGGTACCGTCAAGGGCGACATCCATGACATTGGCAAGAACCTGGTCGCAATGATGCTTGAAGGTGCGGGCTTTGACGTCTATGACATCGGAATCAACAACGCCGTCGAGGATTACCTCGCTGCACTGGAAGAACATAAACCCGACATCTTGGGGATGTCTGCACTATTAACCACTACCATGCCCTATATGAAGGTGGTCATCGATACCCTGGTAGAGAAGGGTTTACGGGACGATTACATTGTCTTGGTGGGCGGCGCGCCGCTTAATGAAGAGTTTGGGCAGGCCGTTGGTGCGGATGCCTATTGCCGCGACGCCGCCGAAGCAGCCAGCACCGCTGCACAGCTCGTCGGACAGCGCCGGCTGGCGCAGAGCGCCTGAACTTCCAGGCGATGCCAGCCCCCATTCTGGTCATCGCCTGCGGTGCGCTTGCCCGGGAAATTGGCGCGCTGAAAAAAGCCAATGGCTGGAGCCATCTGGATCTTCAGTGCCTCGATGCCGCGCTTCACAACCGCCCCGATGACATCCCGGGCAGAGTGGAAGCGCTGCTGGAACGCTACGCTGAACACTACGAGCATCGATTTGTGGCCTATGCCGATTGTGGAACGGGAGGAAGGCTCGATGCCGTGCTGCAACGCTGGAATGTCGGGCGGCTGCCGGGTGCTCACTGCTATGAATTTTTTGCCTCTTCTGAGGTTTTTCACGCGCTGGCCGAAGCAGAACCGGGTACGTTTTACCTGACCGACTTTCTGGTGCGGCATTTTGATCGACTGGTGATCGAGGATCTGAAGCTGAACACTCACCCCGAGCTACGCGAAACGCTCTTCGCCCACTACACTCGGGTGGTCTACCTTGCGCAGACCCAAGACAGCGAGCTGCTTGAATGGGCGCAGCGCGCTGCCGATCAGCTGGCCTTACCGTTAGAGGTTGTGGTGACCGGTATGGGTGACCTGCAGACCGCAATGGCGGCTGAGATCATACGCTGGCAAGAGAATCCGGGAGGCACCCATGCAACGCATTGATATTTTATGGCGCGACATCCCCTCTCAGGTGCTGATCAAGCGCGGCCGTGAGCGCGGCAAGTACATGCTTAGCGCCCGATTTCAGGAAGCCATAGATCGCGCCGCCATGCGTGCCGACAAAGGGGGTAGCGACGCCTATCTGGAGGAATGGCGCCGAGTCACCAACAGCATTGAAGCAGAGGGCGCCCTCGAAGACATCGCACAGCGCTTGGGCAAAGAGATCGAAGCCCAAATGTCGGATGAACAGCTTGCGCTATTGGTTAAGCAAAAGGGCTTCGCCGAGGTCAGCTCATGAAGTCGGTTCGCTTGTGGTCTATTCGCCACGCCGGGTGGCTGAAAAAGGGCTATGGCGTGCTCGAAGGCTTGCTGGCGCTGCTCAATCCACTGCTAAAACTGATTGGCCACGATCGCCTCGACAAGCCCTTTGCCGCCGTTGAAAGTGTCGTAAAAGGTTTTTTGTTCGACTCGCAATCCTGCGGACAGTGCACGCTGGGCGAAACCGGAATGGCCTGCCCCATGAACTGTCCGAAAACACTGCGCAACGGGCCCTGTGGTGGCGTGCGCCAAAACGGTGGCTGCGAGATCAAACCGGAAATGACGTGTGTCTGGGTAAACGCCTGGGAGGGTAGCCAGCAAATCGGTACGCCTGAAGAGACCATCAGAGTGATTCAGCCCCCCGTGGACAATCGATTGAAAGGCCGCAGCGCCTGGCTTCGCGCGCTGAGGCTGCGCGCCGGCGAGTCGTTATGAGATTTGACGACGAGCCCGCTGCGGGCGAAAACCTGCCGATTCTGCCGGGCCACACGTCACCCGGCCGCTTTGAGCGCATCCTGCGAGCAGGTCAATTTGCCGTCACCGCTGAGATTGCACCACCCGACTCCGCCGATCCGGAGGACGTATACGCCCGGGCGGCCCTGTTTGATGGCTATGTGGACGCCATCAATGCCACTGACAGCTCTGGGGCAAACTGCCACATGTCTAGCATGGGTATCTGTTCACTACTGACCCGCCGTGGCTATGCCATGATCCTGCAGCAGTCCTGCCGCGACCGAAACCGCATTGCCATGCAGGGGGATGTGCTGGGTGCCGCCGCTATGGGAGTCTGCAATGTCCTGTGCCTCAGCGGTGATGGGGTGCAGTCTGGCGACCACCCCCAAGCCAAGCCGGTGTTTGACATGGACAGCATCTCGGCACTCGGCATGGTGCGACACATGCGCGATGAGCAGCAGTTTTTGAGTGGTCGCGCCATCAGTTCACCGCCCAGATTGTTTCTCGGTGCCGCAGCAAACCCCTTCGCTCCGCCTCTCGATTTTCGGCCACATCGCATGGCAAAGAAGATTGCCGCGGGTGCGCAGTTTATCCAGACCCAGTACTGCTTCGACGTCGATCGCATGAAAACCTTTATGGCGCAGGTGCGTGACATGGGTCTCCTGGAGGAAGCCTTTGTGCTGGCCGGCGTGGGCCCCCTCGCTTCGGCAAAGGCCGCCGAATGGATTCGCAAAAATGTCGCCGGCGTCCATATTCCAGACGACATCATCAAGCGTCTCGCTGGAGCCGAAGACCAAAAGCAGGAAGGGGTCGATCTGTGTGTCGACCTCATTGAACAAATGCGAGAGATCGAGGGTGTGAGCGGCGTTCACGTCATGGCTTACCGTATGGAAGATCGCATCGGTGAGATCGTGTCTCGGTCCAATGCTTTGAATGGCCGCGAACCTTGGCGCCCTGCCGCATAACCTTTTCCCCCAAACTAACTATTCATCGAGCAACACTCATGACCATAACAACCATTAGCTCCGCTACCCGTGAAGTGCACATTGGTTTCGACCAACCGTTTGTCGTGATTGGCGAGCGCATTAACCCAACCGGCCGAAAAATTCTGGCTGAAGAAATGAAAAACGGCGACTACAGCCGCGTCGAAGCCGATGCTCTTGCACAGGTTGCGGCTGGCGCGCATATGCTCGATGTCAATGCAGGCATTCCGCTGGCTGATGAGCCCCGCATCCTCGCCGAAGCCGTGCAGCTGGTGCAGTCGATTACCGATGTGCCGCTCAGCATCGATTCCTCGATTGTTGAGGCGCTCGAGTCCGGCCTGTCGGTCTATCAGGGCAAGGCACTGGTCAACTCGGTCACCGGGGAAGACGAAGTATTGGAACGCGTGTTGCCGCTAGTGGCCAAGTACAAGGCTGCCGTAGTCGCTATTTCCAATGATGAAACCGGTATTTCCGAGGATCCCGACGTGCGCTTTGCGGTGGCGAAAAAGATCGTTGAGCGCGCCGCCGATTATGGCATCCCCTATAGCGATATCGTGGTCGACCCATTAGTGATGCCAATTGGCGCGATCAATACTGCTGGCCTGCAGGTCATGGCGCTAGTGAGACGACTCAGGGAAGAACTCAAGGTGAACACCACGTGCGGCGCCTCCAACGTGAGCTTTGGTCTGCCGAATCGGAATGGCATCAACGCCGCATTTTTGACCATGGCGATGGGCGCAGGGATGACCTCGGCTATTACCAGCCCGCTGCACCCCGAGGTGATGCAAGCTGTAAGGGGCGGTGACGTGATGATGGGGAATGACCCCGATTGCACCCGTTGGATTCGCGCCTATCGTGAGCCCGTGGCAGAAGGTGAAGGCCGGGGACGTCGCGGCGGGCGTCGCAGGAGCGCCTGATCATTGACTGAGGATGACGTCAAAGTCCTGTTTATGCCCTCAGGTCGGCGCGGGTTTTTCCCGCGCGGCACCCCTCTACTTGAAGCGGCGCGCAGCCTGGGCGTCGACATTGACTCGGTCTGCGGGGGGCGCGGTCTCTGCGGCCGATGCCAGATCAGCTGCGTGGCCGGCTCTTTTGCCAAGCACCAGATCGACTCCGACGTCGACCACCTCTCCCCCTTCAGTCAGACCGAAGAAAAGTTTGAAGAGCGAAAGGGCCCGCTTAAAGCTGGCAGACGCCTGAGTTGCCACACCACACTGCTCGATGATGCCGTGATCGACGTGCCCGCCGAAAGCCAGGTGCATCGACAAATTGTGCGCAAAGAAATGGAATCGAGAGACATCCGACTCGATACCGCTACGCGGCTCTACTACGTTCAGATAGAGGAACCCAGCCTGGATGACGCCCGGGGTGAAGTGCAGTTTCTGCTCGAAGCCCTCGAACGCGAATGGGGTGTTACCGGGGTCTCCCTCGCCCACTCCCAGCTGCGCGCGCTGCAGAGCGCACTGACCCGCGAGGACCGCGGTGTGACCGTTGCCGTCTATCAGGAGCACCTGATTACGGCTATCTGGCCGGGACTCTTCGACCAGCCGCGCGGCATCGCGATCGATGTGGGCTCCACGACCGTTGCAGCGCATCTCTGCGACTTGAACACCGGCGAGGTCGTGGCCTCCGCGGGGGTGATGAACCCGCAGATACGATACGGCGAGGACCTGATGAGTCGGGTCTCGTATGTGATGATGCATCCGGAAGGCGCCGAGCTGCTCACCGATGCCATTCGCGAAGCGATCAATGGGCTGTTTATTGAACTCTCAGGAGAGGCGTCCAGTCAGATCGAGGACATCCTCGAGATCGCCCTGGTCGCCAACCCGATCATGCACCACATCTTGCTGGGCATTAATCCGGTAAATCTGGGCACCGCGCCCTTTGCACTGACCACCAGCGAGGCGGTTGATACCCGTGCGGTAGAAGTCGGCTTGACCGCTCATCCCGAGGCCCGCCTCTACTGCCTGCCCTGCATCGCGGGCCACGTCGGTGCCGATGCGGCCGGGGTGATCCTTGCCGAAGCGCCCGATCGCAGCGAGGCGATGACATTAGTGGTCGACGTTGGCACCAATGCTGAGATTGTGCTCGCAAATAACCAGCGATTACTGGTGTGCTCGAGCCCAACCGGACCCGCGTTTGAAGGCGCTCAAATCAGCGCCGGGCAGCGGGCAACTATCGGCGCTATCGAGCGCGTGCGGATCGATCGCGACACACTGGAACCCCGCTTCAAATGTATCGGTTCCGAACTGTGGTCGAACGAACCCGGTTTTGCCGAGGCCCTTTCGGATACGGGTGTGACCGGCATTTGCGGATCGGGGATTATCGAGGTTGTCGCCGAGATGTATCTCGCCGGCGTGGTGTCGACTGATGGCGTGGTCGATGGTGCGCTCGAAGAACAAACGAACCGGATCAAAAAAGACGGGCGGACCTGGTCTTATGTTTTACATGAGACGGATAATCCTGAGGCCTCCGATGTGGTGATCACGCAAACTGATGTACGCCAAATCCAACTGGCCAAGGCGGCACTCTACGCCGGTATCAAGCTGTTGATGGACGAGATGGGCGTCACCGCTGTTGATCGTATTCGTCTGGCCGGTGCCTTTGGCAGCCATATCAGCGTTAGCCACGCTATGGTGCTGGGGCTCATCCCTGATTGTGACCTTGAACAGGTGACCTCAGCGGGTAACGCCGCGGGTGCCGGCGCGCGAATGGCGCTGCTGGATCGCAACGCCCGGCTTGAAATTGCCGATACCATTGCCAAGGCAGAACGTATCGAGACGGCTTTGGCGGCTGACTTTCAGGCTCACTTTGTAGGCGCTATGGGACTCCCCCATCAAAGCGATGCGTTCCCTAATTTGTTCTCCAGTGTTGCGCCACCTGCAGCAAAGATGTTGGAATCTGGCGAGGCGCCGAAACGGCGGCGTCGACGCGCTGCGCGGCCTAGCGCTTAACTTCTCATCGACTGTGAGTTTCCATGAACAACACCGCGGACACGCTCCCCTTCCCCTCTGGTAGACCCGCGCCTTATCAACCCCTCACTGATGAGCCTGTATTCGATGCGGGCCGTCATCTGGCGTTAGAGATGCCTAGCCATACTGCGACCTTGAACGCGCTTGGCTATCAAGACGCGGACCTCGTTGACTGCGCCTCAACGTTCGCAGTGAGTAACGCTTTTCGCATTCTCTCTGCCGACGGCGTCGCTGCCATGCGTGACGTGTGCAACCAGATCTACCAAAACCGCAATGCGAGTGAAGGCACTGGCGCCAACCGACTCGGCAGTTATGCCCGCGGTGCAGGATATCGCTCACAGTTTATCCGCGACTTCTGCGACAGCCCTGAGCTGGCCGCACATCTTTCGCAGATTGCCGGCATTGAGCTGGGTCGGCACTCTGTGCCCGCCGTGGCCTGCGGCATTAACTATGCGCCCGACGACATTTCCCGCGCCATTGACACTTGGCACGTGGATTCCGTCGCTTACGACATCGTGATGATGATCACCGATCCGACCACGCTCAAGGGAGGCGAGTTTCAATACTTCCATGGCACGAAGCAGGAGGGGCAGTCGCTGCTGGGCATCAGCGGTGAGGAAGGCGTGGACACCAGCCTGCCCGAAGACCGGGTCATCACCATACCCTTTCCCGAGGCGGGCTTTGGCTTTATGCAGCAAGGCACCATGATTTTTCATCGCGCTTGTCGTCTGCTCGAACGCGCCGAGCGCATCACCATGATTCCCTCTTTCGAAGTACTGCCTGCCAATGCACCAGACAGCACAAACACGCTCAACATGGCAGACTGGGACGACCCCGGCATGTGTCCGGAACTGGCGCGCCATGAAATCTGGCGCACCGCCGCCCGCCTCGAACAGCTCCTCGACGAAATTGATCTCAATGACAGTCCCGCCACACTAAATACCCGCATCAATTCAGCAATAGCGCGACTGGTGCGGTTTAGCGACAAGCTGGAAAGTAAGTCCTCGTGAGTCACAGTGCCGAACTAGCGGGAAAGGCCGTATTGGTAACCGGCGCTGCCGGCTGCATCGGCGCCTGGGTGGTCAAGCAACTGCACGAACTAGGGGCGACCCCGGTAGTGTTCGATATCGCCGAGAATCGCGAGCGCCTGCAGCTGATCATGCCCGATGCGGAGTCCGTCATCTGGGAGCTGGGCGATATCACCGATTTTGAACGCCTTACCGAGGTGGCCGAGACGCATAACATTGACGCCATTATTCACCTCGCCGCCCTACAGGTGCCTTTTTGCAAGGCTGACCCTATTAGCAGCACGCGCATCAATGTGATGGGTAGCATCCATATGCTGGAGTTGGCGCGGCAACGCGGCATTACGCGGCTCAGTTACGCCAGCTCGGTCGCAGCACCCGCCATGGGCGACAACGACTGGCTGGCGACCCTTTACGGCGCACACAAGATCTGTGGCGAGCAGATGGCCGCCGTATATTCGCACGACTGGGGCGTGCCCAGCATCGGCATACGCCCCGCCATTATTTACGGACCCGGCCGTGATCAAGGCATGAGCGCAGCGCCGACCATTGCACTCATGGCCGCTGAGGTGGGTGAGGCTTACACCATCCCCTTCACCGGTGACGTGGGTTTTGTTTACGTCGAGGATGCGGCCGAGCGCTTCATCGCGGCGGCCAGCCGCTCTTTTGATGGCGCCTACGTGTTCGACCTCAACGGCACGCCCGCCACCGTGACCAAGATGCTGGCATTACTGAACAACCATTACCCTGATGCCGCGATCGAGGCGACGGGTGACCCGATGCCCTTCCCCGCCGAGGCAAACAGCGGCGAATTGGAGCAGCTCATTGGCCTGCCCGACTGCCGGCCACTCGAGGCTGGGATTGCCGCTACCGTTTTGGGTTTTCAAGCGGCCAAGGCACGGGGCGTGGACCTCGCGGGTATGTATCAACACACACTGGGGAAAACGCCATGAAGCTGGTGCGATGGGGTGATGCCGATGCCGAGCAAGCGGGCTTGGTCGACGCCGCGGGAACGCTCAGAGATCTGAGTGACACCGTCGCGGACTGGTCATGGCAAACACTCACGCCCGAAACCCTCGCACAGGTCGCTGCGTTGGATACCGATACCCTCCCTGTACTATCCGCCGACACCCGTTTAGGAGCGCCCGTATTTCGACCCGGCAAAATCGTCGGCTGCGCGCTGACCTACGGCAAGCACGCTGCAGAGGCGGGCCTCGAACCTCCCGAAGAACCCATGTTCATGCTGACCGCCGCCAGCGCCATCAACGGCGCTAACGACCCGGTGATGATGCCCCAAGGGGGCACCCAGCTCGACTGGGAGGCGGAGCTTGCGGTGGTGTTCTGTAAAGCAGGTGCGAATATTCCGGCTGAGGACGCCATGAGTCATGTCGCGGGCTTCTGCGTGGGCAACGACGTGTCTGAACGTATCTTTCAGCTCGAGCGGGGCACGCAATGGACCAAAGGCAAAAGCGCCGACACGCTGAAACCGCTTGGTCCCTGGCTGGTGACCACCGACGAGGTCGGCGATCCCAACCAGCTCGATATATCACTGCATGTGAACGGCGAAGTCAGGCAGCAGAGCAACACCTCGGACATGATGTACAGCATTGCCGAACTGGTCTCGATCATTTCGCGCTACACCAGCTGGCAACCCGGCGACGTCATGATGACCGGTACGCCACCGGGCGTGGGCTACGGCATGAAGCCGCCCCAGTACCTCAATGTTGGCGACATCATGGAAGTCCGCATCGACAAGCTGGGCGTGCAACGCAGCACCGTAGTGGCGTATAGCCCGCGGTATGCCTGAGGCCAGCATGAGCAACTCCCGCATCGTGATCGTGACCGGCGGCGCCCAAAACATTGGCGCGGCCATTGTTGTGCGCTTCCAAGCGGCTGGCGATACCGTGATCTGCGCTGATCTCAATGAACCCGCTGCCGAGGGCGTGACTTTTATTGAGACCGACGTCGCCCGCGAAACGAGCGTCAGAGATCTCATGACGCGAGTAGAGTTCGACTTCGGACATCTCGACGTGTTGGTCAACAACGCCGGCATCTGCATCGAAGATCCGATCGCTGAAACCCTTGAAGAGGATTGGGACCGAGTGATGGCGGTCAACGTGAAAAGCACGTTTCTCACCACCAAGCATGCCCTGCCCCTGATGCGCGCAGAGAGCGCACAGCATCCCGCCATCGTTAACATCAGCTCGATAGAAGGCCTTGGCGCCAATCCGCTTCACAGCGTGTACGCCGCCTCAAAAGCGGCGGTGGCGGCCTTCTCGCATAACACCGCGCTCGAGTACGGTCCCTACGGCATCCGCTGTAACGCCGTGGCACCGGGTTGGATCAATACTCCCTTCAACGAGCAACTGCTTGCCCAGTATCCAGATCGCGCCGCGGTCGATGCCGCCATCGAGGCGCTTCACCCGGTGGGACGCCTCGGTAACGCGGAAGATGTCGCCAACACGGTTTTCTGGCTGGCCAGTAGCGATGCCGCCTTTGTCACCGGGCAAGAAGTGGTGGTAGATGGCGGCCGCCTCGCCAAGCTTCCCCTGCCAGCGCTCTGAACGATGAGCCCTGCAAACACATCGAGCGGACAACCCCGGGACTTTACCGGTCGCGTGGTCTTGATCACCGGCGCAGGAAGCGGCGTTGGCTTTGAATGCGCGCGCGTCTTCGCCGCTCAGGGCGCCAAGCTACTGCTAGTGGGTCGCGCGATAGATAAACTCGAGGCGGCGGTAGACGCACTGTCGGCCGAGGCGAAGGTACACACCGCGATCTGCGCCGGCGATGTCACCGATCCGGCGTTCGCCACTGAGGCGATGGCCGCTGCACAAGAGGCTTTCGATGCACCGGTGGAAGTACTGATCAACAATGCCGGGGTCATTCTGCGCCGCGATGCGGTCGATACCTCCGACGATGAGTGGCGCACCGTGATGCAAACCAATGTCGACGGCGTATTTTATCTCAGCCGCGCGTTTGCACAGCAGCTGATCTATGACGGCGCGATCGTGAATGTGTCTTCCACCTGTGGCGTAGTGGGTGCCGCCGGACTTGCTGCCTACTGCACCAGTAAAGGCGCCTTGAATCAGCTCACGCGCACCATGGCGCTCGAGCTGGCCGACAAGCAAATCAATGTGAACGCAGTGGCGCCTGGCGCGATCAATTCACCCATGTTGTTTTCGGAACACACCACTCAAGCGACAGCCGATTCTGTGGTGGAGCGGAACCAGAGCAGCATCCCTATCGGCGACGTCGCCCAACCCGAAGAAGTAGCTCGCGCGGTGCTCTTTTTGGCAACCGAGCGTCACATCACCGGCACCATTCTGTCGGTGGATGGCGGCTACACAGCGACCTAAGCTATGAAGATTCGCCACATTACCCTCTTCCAACACGATTTACCGGTCAAGGGCGGGGCTTACCGTATGGCTAATGCCAGCGTGAACCACCTCGACAGCACCATCGTGCGCGTTGAGAGCGAGTGCGGCACCGTGGGCTGGGGAGAGACCTGCCCCGTAGGCCCGACCTACGCACCGAGTCATGCCAAAGGCGCCCGCGCGGCACTCACCGAAATGGCTCCGCATCTAATTGGCGTCGATCTCGACAAGCCGATGCTGTTGAACCGCATGATGGACAGCCTGCTCAACGGGCACCGCTATGCCAAAGCCGCGATCGATATCGCCGCCTACGATGCCATTGGCAAGAAAACAAAGCGCTCGGTAGCGGACTTACTTGGCGGAGCGGTAACGGATCGCGTGCCCTCCTACTACGCCACCGGCGTGGGCGAACCCGACGAGATCGCACGTATTGCCCGCGATAAAGCTGACGAAGGCTACCCTCGCTTGCAAGTCAAGATCAGCGGCCGCCCGGTCGAGATCGATATCGAAGTGGTGCGCAAAGTGTGGGAAACCGTGGGCGATCGCGTGCGGCTGGCGGTGGATGGTAACCGGGGCATGCCAACGCGAGATGCGCTGCTGCTCAGTCAGGCCTGCCGGGATATTCCGTTTGTGCTGGAGCAACCCTGCGACTCGCTGGACGAAATCGCAGCGATTCGGGCACAGCTGCGTCACCCGGTGTATCTCGACGAAGGGGCCACCGACCTGCCGACCGTGATCCGCGCCGCCAATGGTCTCGTCGATGGCTTTGGCATGAAAATAACCCGTATCGGCGGGCTCACGCCGATGGCAACCTTCCGCGATCTCTGCGAAGCGAGACACCTCCCCCATACAGTCGATGACTCATGGGGAGGAGACATCATCGCTGCCGCCTGTGTGCAGATGGGGGCCACCGTGAACCCAGCGCTTTTTGAGGGAACCTGGCTTGCACAACCTTACATAGAGGGCCACTACGACCCGACACAAGGCATCGCGATTGAGAACGGCTACATTCCGGTACCCGGAGGGCCGGGGCTTGGTGTCGTACCCGATGAGGCGATCTTCACTCGCACTGTGGCAAGCTTCTGACTGAAGAAGCGGCCGCAAGTCGCACGGTCTATCGAGAAAATCCGGCTTCCTGGGAAAGATAGGTTGGGTTCAAGCCAGCTAATCCTTCACGTACGGCCGTGTCCGGGTCGCCCATAACGATAAAGTTAACCGGGGTCACTGCCGCCATGAACCGCTCGGCAAAACCACCAAATGACTGCAAGTGAACCATGGTAGCCGCCGAATCTCGATAACGCTCATTGATCTGGCAGGTCCGCTTTTCTTCATCGAAGTACCACTCATAAATCAAAGTATCGGGCTCGTGTTGAGTGGCCGCTACCATCTCACCCATCAGTGCTTCAAAGGCCTCCAGCTGACCTTCATTAACAGAGACTTCCAACAACCAATGAACTGTACTCGTCATACAACTTCTCCTACTTTATCTCTCGGATTAACAATTGCTTACCGGATATTCCCACGTGTTCACGCTTGGATGAAAGGCTTCTACCAAAGCATCAATAAGCATCTCTTTTACCTGCTCTTTACCGCCCCATGAATAAACCTCTGACAGAGTGACCAGGGCATTTTCCGCAACCACCGCCTCTTGCTCGGTGAGTGCATTAAAACTGTTGACGATATTACAGAGGCGTTCTTTATCTGCGCTGACTAAAATGGTGGCGTGCATGAGTAATGCGACCTCCTGATAGTCCCTCGATATCGGCACACAACGCTGCGATGTGCCCATCAACTTTTTCCCCGATACGACGATGTTGTAACCCCCGTTACAGTAAGAACCGGGTACAGACCCCACTGTGCCTGCCACTCCAAAATGAGAGACTGATTGAAGCAATTTGTTGCAAAACCAGGTGTAGGAGGCGGCTGCGGAGAATCGATCTGCGAACTTAAATCTGTTCACATAAGACAGGTTCAGTACCCCGGGTCCCAGCGGGCAAATAGTCCCGCCCGTGCTGCGCACATGGATTGGCCATCCTTTCGTTTTAAGCGCGCTGGCAGCCTTCTCAAAATGAGGTAATTCGGATTCGCTTTTGCTCACAACTGCCGAGGGCACAGTCATCCAAAACCGGAGGCTCGGAACGTTATACCCTGCCCTCAGGCTGGACAGGTTTTCGTCATCCTGTTTCAGCTCAATGAGCGGATCCGCATGGTACGAAGCTGAAAAAGCGGGGGGGTGCAGATCGGGGCTAGCGATCATTCGGTGCGACAATGGCGTACTTTTTCATTCTTCGATAAACGGTTGATCGCGCGAGGTTCAATTCCAGCGCGACGTCCGTAATATTCCACTTATGTTTTTGTAGGAGTTCGATGAGGGTCTTGGCCTGCATCGGGTATCCGTCCTCCGAGGCATCTTTTTGCGGCAAGAGATCAACCCCCGTTAGTGCCGCTAAAGGAGATGGCTCGTTACCCGGCAACGCGGACCTTATTTCATCCGGCAAATCGTTGGCTTTAATGATCCCGTCATCGGTCAAAGCCATCGCAAACTGCAGCACATTGCGCAACTGCCGACAATTTCCAGGCCACGGATAGCGTTCGAAGATTTTCAACACTTCTGCAGAGACCTGAAAGTTGGCCCTACGCACTTTCGACTCTTCCGCCACGATGTTCGCCACCACGAAGGAAATATCCTGACGATGGCGCAAGGCAGGCAGCTCCAGCGTCGCCCCATTAAGCCGATAATACAGATCTTCTCGAAAGCCGCCTCGACCGATTAACACTCTCAAATCTTTGTGGCTCGCTGAAATGACATGCAGGTCTGCCCTTTTGGGCTTTTCGGCGCCGAGCGCTAAAACCTCTTTCTCAGCGAGCACTCGCAATAATCTTGATTGCAAGTTCAATGGCATATCGCTGATTTCATCCAGAAAAAGAGTGCCACCATCAGACTGCATGATTAACCCTTTCTTTCCTTTCTTGCTGCCGCCCGTAAAAGCGCCTTGCTCGTATCCAAAAAGCTCACTTTCAATCAGTGACTCGGGAATCGCCGCGCAGTTAATGGCTACAAACGGCTTGATGCTCCGAACGCTGCTATTGTGGATAGCGCGCGCCATCAATTCCTTGCCCGTACCCGTCTCACCACTAATGATTATGTTTAAATTTTGATCCGCAAAACGTCTGGCTTTGGAAATGGACGCCTGCATAAGCTTGTCCTCACCAGCGATCCACGCAAACGCATTGCGATGTCCAGAGAGAAAGCCTGCTTTCTTTTTAGAAACGGATTTCCCAGTAGGTGGCGTAATGTCCATATAGAACAACTCGCCAGCTCCCCTTACCTTAATCGTGTTGTTGATCAAATTTACTGAGTCGGACGCCACAGAAAATAAGTCATCAACCGACGTTTCAAAATGCTCGCTAATCGAATTGCCAATGACATCTTTAACGGAAGAGCCACCATTTAACTCATTGACAGCCGCCTGTGTCGCACCAAGAATCGTCCCGTCACCGTCAATAGCGATCAAGTTCTCTTTATTCACGTCAACAAATACGGGGGTCTTGGCGTAGCGCAAAATCCAGTGACCGCTAAAGTGGCTCAGGAAATTCGCGCTTTCAATCATCTTGGCGTGCATCATGACCAGTTGCAGCGCGAGAAACTGGCTCTCCTTGGCCAGCGGCGAACTCATCGACGAGACGTCTAAAATAGCCAGCAAATTGCCATCAGGCGCAAAAATCGGCGCGGCGGTGCAGGTCAGATCAATGTTGGCAGCATAGAAATGATCCGTCTTATGGCAAATGATCGGTTTTCCAGTGCTTAGGCAGGTGCCGACCGCGTTAGTGCCCGCATACCGCTCCTGCCACGAAGTACCCAAATAGAGTCCCGCTTGTTTTGCCTCGTGGTCATACTTTCTATCACCGATGTAATCGACCGTAACGCCCTCGCCGTCAGTGAGCAGCATGACGTAATTGAGACTGGAGATTTGCTTATAAAAGGCTTCCATGCCGGTTCGCGCGACCTGTAAAAACTCCTCAATCTGACCCTGATGGGCTCTTATTGCTGAAGAGTCGAGAACACATGCGCTGGGCGGCTGCCCCGGATCCAATCCAAACTCTCTATCGCACCGCATCCAAGACTGTCTAATGACCTGGTCCGCTATTCCATCAGCGGCATCAGCATTCACATTGTTAGCGACTCTAACAATATGCTGCTTGTGCAGGTCACCATTCACGATTAATAGTCCATCATGGACTGATGCTTTCGAAGCGCGGAATCAGCCCGACCTGTCGCCGGGGTGGCTAGGCTGGCGTTACGGGACATCACGTTGCATCGTCGGAGTTGTCCACCATCGCAGTTTGGCCTCGTTCAGCGCTCGTTGGACTCAGAGCGCGCGATAGCCGGAGGGGTGATCGAGCCCATTAGCTGGTTATAGATGCCATCTGGGTCCTCAAAAATAATAAAACCGAACGTTGAGGCATCCCCTTCACAACAAGGCGCAATATCTGACAAGAACTTCACACCGCGACTTTTGAGCAACGCAATATCTGCTTCCAAGTCGGTTGTGCCCCAGTTGATACGCTGCAATCCCAAATGGTTAATCGGGGCCGGATAGGGCGGCCCCTGAGAAACCGGGTTGGCCCACTCGCTCAACCGGATTTTAGAACCATCAACGCGGTGGTTTAGCATCACCCCTGCCCTGTCTATATCAGCGTCTATCCCTAAAGCCTCATATAGGAGATTACTGTCTGACACAGCACTGCTCTCCTCTTCTTCAAGTCCCAACATAGCATAGAACTTTTTTGAACACTCAAGATCAGTAACGTTGACGTTTAAGTAATCGACTTCGGCGGTCTTGCCTGACGATTGGTGCAGCGCAATATAAGTGCCGTCGGGATCTTTAATCATCGATTGCTGGGCGCCGTTTGAGAGGCGAACGGGGCCGGTCAGATCGGTTCCGCCTGCTTCCTTTAGCTGCTCTCCGAGCGCACTAATGTCGTCGTCGAATAAAGAAAAATAGCTGATGCCAAGATGATTGATATCACTGTAGGGGGGATCCAATCTGGTTGGGTCCATCCACTCGATAATATCGATAAAGCGCCCCGTCGGAAGCGTCAAATCTACCGGGCCATCAGGCAACTTGCCCAGATAAATCAGCTCAGCTCTCATTTTGTATAGGTGGTCAATGCCGACACCTTTGCTAACCTCTATGGTATTGGTCTCTGGAAAGGGGCCAACCTGATCCACGAATCCCATCGTCCGATAAAATTGCTTGGCTTCGTCGAAGTCACTGACGTTAATGTTGAAATGAATCCGCCCGGTGACATGGAGTTCTTGCTCAGGATTGGTCTCACTGATCGGGCACTCGGCGAAAAGTTCGCCCGCTGAAAACATAAACACCGCGGATAACAATGTAATGACTGAATTTTTAGTTTTCATCTGGTTCTGCCTCTAATGAAAATCAACGCTAATCGGGGGCACTTGCTATCGTCGCTATCACATCACCTTTATCAATCAGCTGGTCTTGCTGCTTCACAATCGCCAAGGTTCCGGTCACCGGCGCCACAATTTCAAACTGAATTTTCTCGGCCATGACTTCAGCGAGCAGGTCACCCTTATCCACCTCCGCCGCGTCGCTGACAAACCACGTTGTGATGACAGCTTCGACTTCCTCCTCCCAAAGGTCAACTGGAATGATCACCTGATGTACGGCGCTACTCATCAGGTTGAATAGCCTTTAGACAAGCGGCAACTATTTTCTCTGCGTTAGGCAGAGCCCACTGTTCCATATGATGCGCAAATGGAATGGGTATGTCGGGGTAAGCCACACGCTGGGGTGGATAGCGCAATATCGATATATCCCGTTCAACTACGGAGGCGATGATTTCGCCGCTGACACCATAGCTCCGGTAGTCTTCGTCAACGACGACCAATCGCCCGGTTTTCTTGACTGAATTAAAAATATGATCACGATCCAGCGGCACCAGGCTTCGCAGATCCACCACCTCCGCGGAGACACCCTGCTCCCGCAGCTGCGCGGCAGCATGGAGTGAATGATGCACCCCCATACCCAAACTGACGATCGTAACGTCCTCTCCTTCACTCACAGTCGCCGCTTTACCGATCTCCACGGTGTACTGCTCTTCCGGGACATTCACCGTCGCACCGGCTTCAGTGCCTAGCCACCCCATTCCCTGCAGGCCTTTATGGAACATATAGACGACCGGGCTGTTGTCACGGATAGCCGCTGTCATCATGCCCTTGGCGTCAAAAGCATTACTAGGAACAACGACTTTCATACCCGGTAGGTGAGCAAATGTGCCGTAGAGACACTGAGAATGCTGCCCGCCATCGCTGTAGCCACCGCCAGTCGAGGTCATGATTACAGCGGGCACATTCACATGCCCTCCTGAAAAGTAGGTGTTTTTCGCCATCAAGTTATAAATCGCGTCAAAACATACACCGAAGAAATCGACAAACATCAGCTCAACGATGGGTCGCATGCCGTCAGCCGCGGCACCTACCGCAGCGCCCATAAACGCAGTCTCTGAAATAGGCGTATCGCGCACGCGCTCCTCACCAAACTCTTCAAATAAGCCGCGCGTATTACCGAAAACACCGCCTAATGGGCCAACATCCTCTCCCATAACAAATACGCGTTCATCGATGCGCATTTCCTGAGACATGGCCTCTGCCATGGCGCGCGCTACGGTAAGTTTTCTCTCTTTTGCAGGCATGTTTTTGCTTCCAGTCGTTGTTCAGCCACTGCCATCACGTCGCTCAAGCAAATACGTGATCCAATGCTGATTCGGGGCTAGAGAATGGACTCTCTCTGGCGAATTCAATCGCCTCGTCAACTTCACGCTTGGCGCGCTCCTTAATGTCTGAGTTGTCCGACTCAGATAGATCGCCGGATGCCAGTAGCGCTTTTTCGTAAACTAAAATGGGGTCCTTACTGAGCAAATCTTCTTTTTCGCCTTCCGGTCGATATGCTTCCGCGTCTCCCATGAAGTGCCCCGCCAGACGATACGTTTCGATATCCAGCAAACTTGGACCGTCACCCGCTCGCGCTCGACTAACGGCCTCACCGGCTGCAACAAAAATCGCGTCGGGGTCATTTCCGGGAACATACACTCCAGGCATATCGTAGGCGGCGGCGCGCACCGCGTTGCGGTCAACAGCGGTGGCCGTCTCCTTCGCAACGGATATTCCCCAGGCGTTATCTTCAATGACAAAAATAACGGGCAACTTCCAAACCGCGGCAAGATTGAGTGACTCGTGGAAGGCACCTTGATTCGCGGCTCCTTCCCCAAAAAAGCTTACGGCGACCCCGGCTTTATTCTGCATTTTACGCGACAGAGCAGCGCCAACGGCTGGACCCAAACCTTGCCCAACAATGCCCGAACAGGAGAAATTGACGTCAGCGTCGAACAGATGCATGTGGCCACCGCGGCCGCCACTCAATCCGGTTTCTTTCCCAAAAATTTCCGAGGCCATTTTTTTCAGATCAACACCTTTAGCAATCGCTTGGTGATGGGGTCGGTGGGTCGCTGTCACGACATCTTCTTTGTTTAAATGCGCGCATACCCCGACCGCACAGGGCTCTTGCCCGTTAGATAGATGCATTTCGCCCGGGATAGGCCCGTTAGCCATATTGAAAACGGGTGTTTTCCCCTCAAGATAGATCTTTTCTATGGTCTCTTCGAAAAGACGGCTGACCAGCATATGCCGGTACATCCATTGTTTTTGTTCTAGTGTTGGATTCATGATGAGTTCTCAGCTATCGATAGTTACATGGGCCGGTAACTGGCATGGCCAGGCGCTAACACGCCCAGCGTGTTCAGCGGATTTTCTTCGCTTATCAGCGCATGATTTTGGTCGGGTGCTTGACAGCTCCAGTCGCAAAAATAAACGCGCTTACTGATTCGCCACTCTTCGCCTCTCTTTTCAAAATCGTCTAAGAAACGACCGCCGAATAAGGTATTAATGAGCTGGCCATTTTCCTCACCGGTTCCTACTGCCAGCGTGTAGCTTTCGGCAAAAGCATTACCACCATCAATTTTGATTAAGCTATTGGCGGTCATGTGCCAGCGTCTCGCGGCCCCAGATTCAATATCCTTCAGCTTATCCAGCCAGCCGGCAGCATCCGATTTAAGAAAGCCGTAATCGATATCCGCGTCAGGCCAGAAACAGGTGCTTTGGCCAGGATAGTCCAACCAGTCCAGCGTGCGGCTATACCGCATCAGCACCTCTTCACAGGCTTTTTTATCGAGCAATTCCTGTATCGCCGGATCCATATCTTCGTACCCCATACTGTTAGCTGAACTGAAAACCTTGCACTGGGTGCATCGTCATTGGGTCAACCGTTCGCGTCACCTATTCTTTAACGTCATCTGGCTCATTCACTACTCGCGGATACCCATAACGCTGTCGGGCTTTTTGCGTTGTCTGGACCTTGCCAGACGCGGAGCACTCTTAAAGATCGATGAAGATGGCGCTCACGCTGATCAAGGTAGCAACCAGCAGGTGGCGAGCCAGATTGCCTCCCACCTGTGGTCTTATCTCGAACGAGAGCGGAGAACATTCAGTTGACCCAGTTACCCGAGTCAACATCAGAATGTGTTGCCGCCGAACATGCCCTTTGATCAGAAACTGAGGCTCAAGGTCATGCCGTAGGTCCGCGGCGGCTGGTAGTCGACCAGCCCCACGACACCTGCCGCGACGAAGCTGTTAGATATATAGCGCTCATCCATAAGATTCATCGCCCAAATACCTAAAGACCAGTTCGAATTCGGATCGGACAGATCAATATTGACGTCAACAAGGTTCGTTGGCTGCACCTCCGACCTCGGGGAGTTCACAATGTTGCCATCCCACTTCTTCGATACATATTTGTATTGAATTGATGATCTCAGCTCTAAACTCTGGATTTGAGCGGTGTATTCCAAACCTAAATTAGCGGTTGTTTCAGGCGAATTTTGCAGCGTCTGACCTGCGAGATCGAGGTTATCCGCACCGTAGACAAAGTCCTTGTATTCAGCGTTTAGGAGCCCCAGTGACGCGTTAATTCGAAGGCTGTTAGTCGGCATCCACAGAAGATCCACCTCCAGACCAGATGTTTCCGCATTGGCCGCATTGAGAATCGTGTTGCCGTTGACGGTGTTGCCGAAGGCATCCTCAGTGAAGTAAATGTTAGCCAGCTGCATGTCGTCGTATTGATTGAAAAACGCCGCCGCATTAAGCCGCAAAGTGCGGTCAAGCAACTCTGTTTTTATGCCGATCTCATAGGTATCCACATACTCTTCATCGAAGGGTCCTGAGTCTTCCGGAATGACGATACGACCCACAAAACCACCCGATTTGAAGCCTCGGGCATAGTAGCCGTAGACCATCATGTCCTCATTCAGTTGGAAATCCAGCCCCAGCTTGCCACCTACGTTACTCCAGGACTCACCTTTGGTCACCGGCACGTCACCGAGGAACACTTCATACTCACCAGGCGTTTGATTAGCACCCTCGCCCTGCAGGTCTTCGGCGATCCCGCGCGTGCCAAAAAAGTTTGAAACAGTGGTATAAAAATCCTGCTCTTCCGATGTATAGCGAAGCCCTAACTGCAACCGTAACCGGTCGCTAATATCGAAGTAAGATTGGGCAAAGAGCGAGTAGGTTTCGGTACTGCCTCCATATTCGGTCAACTGTCGAAATCCGGGCACCCATCCGATGCGAAAATCCTGAAAGTGATCGTAGCTATAGTCGGCATAAAAACCACCCACCATGATGGTGAGGCTATCCGATAGATCCATATTCAGTCTCAGTTCCTGAGAAAACTGATCTCCGGAAGTGAGTCGCTCGGTATCATCGATAAAGGCAGGCGTGAAATCCTGATCGTTGAGGTCGTGGAGCTCAAAGTCTTTAAAGCCGGTGATCGAGGTGACTTCGCCAAGTCCAGTATCCCAACTCATATGCAGGGTTGCCGCATGAGTGTCCATATCTGACACGCCCGTCACGTCACTATTCGCTGACAAGTATTTGTCCGGTGCGCGACAGCGAACATTGGCTTGGACACAAGGCTGCTGATACATCGGTGCGAAAGCGGAATTTGGCTGGCCCTCCGAGGGAAAAACAGTGCCGGGAGCCACGTAGGTAATTTCGCCCGGCAAGCTGCCGCTTACCGTATCTTGAACCCCGTCGCGGTGTCGCACCACTGACGCGATCAATCGAGCGGTAAAGCCAGAGTCGTTTTCAAAGAGTAGTTGGCCTCTCAAACCTGAGCGATCGCGCGATCCCATCGTGGTGCCGTCAACAATATTGGTGACGTAACCCTCACGGTCTTCGCTGGTTCCAGTAATTCTCGCCGAGAGCCGATCAGTAATGGGGAAATCGACTGCCGCTTTGATCTCAGTCAGGTCGTAGTTACCAATCCCGACATCTACTTTTGCGCCAAACTCTCCACTGGGTGCCGTGTTAACGACCTGCACCACGCCGCCCGTGGCGTTGGCACCAAACAGTGTGCCCTGTGGGCCACGCAACACCTCAACCCGCTCTATGTCAAACGTATCGAGAAATGAGGTCATATTAAAAAACTGTGGAACACCATCTTCAACCACTACCACCGTAGTCCCGCCATTGGGATCCGGCTCAATGACGCCCATGCCGCGAATATTGAAGGCCGAACCATGGGACACGTTGGCGAACGAGTGCACCTGCAGATTCGGAATATAGCCCTGCAGCGACTCCAGTGTCGTCGCATGCATTCGATCCATTTGATCGCCCGACAAAGCCGATACCGAAATCGGAACATCTTGAAGCGACTCCGATCTTTTCTGAGCGGTCACAATGACCTCTTCAAGCCCACCACTTGCACCTGACTCCTGGGCAACCGTGAACGGCGATAGCAGCAGTGCACTAGCGACCATCGTGTTGATTATCGTTTTATTACTGTTATCAAATTTCATCTTGGTATCTTCCCTCTTGGAGCAGTCCATAAAGTGCGCCCGCGGTGGACGTCCTGTTTTTTTCAGACAAAATACAATGACACTGGGCCATACACTTCGTCTCTGAGCAAAATCCTATTCGATCGAGATGCCAGCCTTCAACCTTCCCACAGCCCTCACGCGATGCCAAACGCACCCAAGATCGCTGTCACGCGCGTGTGTTTCGATCGGCGCCCAACGGACTCCTATCGACTTTGGCCAGCGCCCCTCCGGCAAAGTGGCCTCTCGTATTGAGTTGCAATTATCGTGCCAAACGTTTTTGCGGATCCTGCTCACACGAAACGCCGTGAAAACGCGCATAGGGGTAACGGGGCGAGTGAACCGCTTCGATATGCCGGGTCATTTCGCAACATCTGTTGCGGCTTTACGCAACAGATGTTGCGCTATTCGTGCCGAAAGTGGTCAAAGCCGGTTGCGGGGAGTGCCGCAACCGAAGTGAGGGGGTAGCCGCTCATCAGGATCCAAATAGCGCCCAATCATGGTGGGAGGCTAGCGCTCAGGTAACGCAAAAGCGACCACAGCATCGCCAAGATCAGTTTGCATTGAAACGTGACCACCGGCTGGGATCACCACATATTGCTTGCCTGTTTTAGGTGACACATAGGTCATCGGACCCGCTTGTCCGCCGGCAGGTAGCCGACCCCGCCACAATTCAGCGCCAGTTTCGGTATCAAACGCGCGCAAAAAATTATCAATGGTGCCGCTGACGAACGTCAGCCCGCCGCGAGTCACCGCTGTGCCACCAAGATTGAATACTCCGGTCGGAAACGCCAGCCCAAACGGGGCATGGCCATCGGTGGTGCCGATCGAACGCTTCCAAAGCACCGAGCGCGTGGTGAGGTCTACCGCGGTCAATTCTCCCCAAGGCGGCTGATGACAGGGAAATCCGATGGGCGATAAAAAAGGATTACTAGTAATGCCGTATGGCGTGCCCTTCAACGGATACGCCGCCCCTTCCACGTCGGCGGCGGCACTGACCATGCCACCTGAATCTGCATCGTCCGAAGCGCCGCCCACATCACTGCCCCAGAGGCTGAATCCAAGCTCATCGGCCTGCTCTCTGGTGTAGAGCACTTGTAAAAAGGGCATGCCCGTGCTGTTCACCAGCATTAAGTTTCGCTCGCTATCAATGGACACGCTGCCCCAATCAACCGCCCCAAAGTTACCCGGGTTTTGAATGGTTCCCTGGAGGCTCTGCGGCGTGAAAAGGCCTTCATATCGCCTCTTCTTGAATGCTATGCGGCACCACAATTGATCAAACATGCTACTGCCCCACATTTTCTCTTCGCTCAAATCTGCCGGCGCAAAGCTCGGAAAACCTACAGAGAATGGCTGGGTGGGCGATAAGAATTCGCCTTCCACCGGATTTTGAGGCACCGGTTTCTCAATGACCTCCGTCAGGGGCTCGCCAGTGCGGCGATCAAGCACAAAAACGTCGCCCCATTTCGTCGCAGTGATCAAGGCGGGAGCGGAAGTGCCATCTTCCAATGGAAAATCCAACAAGACCGGTTGCGCACCAATGTCATAGTCCCAAATGTCGTGGTGCACAGTCTGAAAGCTCCAGCGGACATTTCCTGTCGCAGCGTCTAGCGCCACAATTGAGCTGGGATAGCGATCTTGTTCAGCGGATCTAAACCCACCAAAAAAATCGGGCGGGACATTACCGGTGGGCAAATAAACAAGGCCAAGCGCCTCATCGGCGCTGATCACCGACCACACATTTGCGGTGTTAAGAGGATAAGACTCTCCCTCGTTTAGCCGCGCGTGGGCAGTCTCGTGTAGCACATCCCACGCCCATACCAGCTCACCGGTGTGCACGTTGTAGGCACGAACCACTCCCGGAGGCTGTTGGGTAGATTGGTTATCCATAATAAAAGAGCCGACCACAGCGATGTCGCCGATAATTGCCGGCGGCGAGCTCACATAATGGTGTCCCGGCATGACCGTGCCGAGCCCGGTGGTTAGATCAACTTCGCCATCAACGCCAAAGTCGGGACATGGAATGCCTGTTTTGCTATCCAATGCCAAGAGTCGATCATCGACAGTCCCCATGAGCAGCCTGCTTGCACAGACTGAGTCAGCGCTTTGCGAGCGATGATGCGATACGCCTCGACAAACGAAGAAGGGGATTTTTTCCCGATTTACCTGTGGATCAAAAGACCAGTTCTCTGCCCCCGTATCGCCGTCGATACTGAAGACCCTGTTACTGGGTGAGCAAAAAAATAAATCCCCCTCAATCTCGATGGGCGTGGATTGAAAAGTAATTTGAGTCGCTGCATCTTCGTCTGTGTGAAAGGTCCAAGCGGGCACGAGCTGGGCGACGTTGCTGCGATTAATTTGATCTGCGGCGCTATAACTATCGCCATCAGCAGACGCCCCATAGTGGCTCCACTGCGGTGCCTTGCCTTCAGTACTTAGCGTCAGACCCAGTTCGGGTTGCGGCGTAAACTGGGCGTTGGCCGCCCCTGTTATGAGGCTCAGTACATAGGCCGACAAAATGAGGGGCGACACCCAAGCCCCGCTCGGCGTGATGGCCAGATCCCTTCGCACCGGAGTTAGCAGAAAGCCCAATAACAACGCCATGGGTACCGTGACGCGCGGCAGCAGCGCCCACAGGTCAAAGCCACTTTCCACAATCGCCCAAACAAGCGTTGCCGCGGCAAAGCCACAGTAAAGCCAATAGCCCGCTGTCTCACGCCGCCAGATCCACACACTGCTGATGGTTAAGGCCACACCACTCGCAACGTAGTAAAGAGAGCCGCCAAGCAGGGCTAACTGAGCACCGCCGACCATCAAAACGATACCCACTCCCAGCAGCATCACAGCGACCAGCTTGGTCATTACATTCAGCTGACTCATGATCCACTCCCACCATCACAAACCGTCATAGTCTACTCCTCAACGCACGTCGTGCTTTACTGTCTACCGCTCCGAACTTATTTGGCGACGTCGCCTACACGCTTATAGCGCGCCTGGCGGTCATACACCGCGTCATCGAGGCGGCTCCCGAAAAGCGAGTCGGGCATCATTTGGTAATAGGGGTCTTGGGTGGGCGTGGTCCGACTCCAGTCCACGCGCTCGGAGCGGTAGCTGATCTTCCAGACCCCGTCGCGGCGCTCGTAACGGTCAAGGTAACGCCCCGCCACGATCAGGTCATCGAAACCTGTCTCAGATTTCACCTTGTGATAGGCCTGAAAATACACCTCGCCGAAGGCCTCGTCTCCTTCGACTTCAAGCAATGTATTAGCGATCATGTGCTGGTTCGATTCGTGCTCTCGTAAGGCGGTAACAGCAAACACGATAAAGGTGGGTGCATCGCCATTAATAAAGCCGTATTCACAGTAGGCATCCTCCCAAAACACCGACAACAACAACTCGGCGTCCGTTCGATCCAACCCCCGCATGTACCGGCAAGAAAGCTCGTAGATCGCCTGCTTGTCTACTAATGTCTGTAGGGTCTGATCCATGCGCTGAACCTCTCGATCGGGTGAACAGATTGCTTCGTGGCATCGTTATCCACATCCCGCAACAGATCAACCGTTTTAGCGGTGATCGGGCTGTCTGTGAAAACCTGATAAAGGACAGTGACCATACCCTGCGCGCGGCACCACCGTGCCGGTATGGGGCCGTCCGGGCGGCGCTTGTCGTCTCGCCGTGGCCTGCGCATACTCTGCGTATGCCTGCGAACTATAAGCCGATGACACGAAGAAGCCGGAGCCGCTGAGAGAATGGCAGATTCCGATCATAAACCCGGAGATGCGCGAGCGCGTGGCGAGACGATCGCCCGCATATTGGCCTCCGACGCGCAGCTCGCTCCCGCGCCGCTGACCACGGAAGCCTACCGCTTCCTTGGTGATACCGACCTGCCCGCCAGTCGTTACACCTGCCAGGCGTTCTTTCAGCAGGAACTCAGCAAGATGTGGTCGCGCTGTTGGCAATGGGCCTGCCGCGAGGAACACCTCCCCGAGGTAGGCGACCACTACGTATACGATATCGGGCCTTACTCAGTAATCGTCACGAGGGTCGCAAACGACGAGATCAAAGCGTTCATTAACAGCTGCACTCACCGGGGGACCCGCCTGCTGGGCGAAGAAGGAGTCGGTCACGGCCAGGGCTTCAACTGCCCTTTTCACGGCTGGTCATGGCATCTCAATGGCGTACTCAAGGATGTGCCGGGGCGCTGGGATTTTCCTCATGTCTGCGAAGCCTCCCACTCGCTGCAGCCAGTGGCCTGCGAATCCTGGCAGGGGTTTGTGTTTATCAATCTCGACCCTGATGCCTCGCCGTTGCACGAACAGCTCGATGTCCTCCCGGACCACTTCGCGCACTTCCCGCTCGATCAACGCCGCATTCGCCTGCACGTGCAAAAAGTGCTGCCGGCTAACTGGAAGGCAGCGCAAGAAGCCTTCATGGAGGCTTACCACAACTTCACGACTCACGATTCCCCGACTGGAGGGAATGCGCAGTACGATATTTTTGGCCCGCACGCGAGTCGCTTCATACACACGATCGGTCATTACTCACCCGAATCGCTCGCCGACTACCCGGGCGACAAATGGCGCGCCCCCCCGCTCACCGAACAGGAACTATTGGCGGGTATACCGGTTACCCAACGCCCTTGGCAGACGGTGAGACCGCCCGCGCGGCAGGCGCTCAACTGCTACGCGAGGAGATGGGCAGCCAGTTGGGGGTCGATTTTTCGGCGGTGTCGGACAGCGAAATGCTCGACTCGATCGAATATCACCTCTTTCCCAACGCGTTTTTCTTTCCCGGCAGTGCTCATCTCCATGGCGTACCGTTTCAGGCCATTGGGCGATGATGTCGACAGCTGCCTGTTTGAGATTCTCATGCTCGAGCCTCTCGCCGAGGGTGCCAAGCACCCCGATCCCCCCGAGCCCGTGCTGCTCGGCGTCGACCAGTCCTATACCGAAATCGAGGAGCTGGCCTGGTTGGGGGCGGTCTATGATCAGGACACGAGCAATCTGCAGCTGCAACAGCAGGGTCTCAAAACGACGCGTAAAGGCGTGACGCTAGGCAATTATCAGGAAGCACGGATCAGGCGCTTTCACCTCACTTTGGATAACTATCTAGCAGGAGCCGACTGCGAATAGAACCATCCGCACTGCATCCCGTATAAAAGGTGGGTTCCCGGTTGCTTCCACCGTAAACTTGAAGCACGTCGCCGCCGACTCAGCATCCCCTCGCCACTCACGGAGCACAGCATCATGAAACTCGGTTTTCTCCTCGGTTACTCAGGCAAGCAAATCCACATTCCCATCGACTTGATCAAGCAGGCCGAGTCGATGGGTTATGACTCGGTCTGGACCGCGGAAGCTTACGGTAATGACGCGGTAACCTCTGCAGCGTGGGTGCTCGCTCACACCAGCAAAATCCGCGTCGGTACCGCCATTATGCAAATGCCGGCAAGGACACCCGCCATGTGTGCCATGACCGCGATGTCGCTCGACCAGCTCTCGGATGGGCGTTTTATTGTCGGCCTCGGTGCTTCGGGTCCACAAGTGGTAGAGGGATGGCATGGCGTGCCCTATGGCAAACCGGTGACCCGCACCAAAGAATACATCCAGATCATGCGTAAGATTTTCGAGCGCGAAGGGCCGGTCGAATTTGACGGCCAGGTGTATCAGATGCCCAATCAGAGTGAGGGCACGACCGGGCTGGGTAAACCGCTTAAATCGATCCTGGCGGCGACCGATATACCCATTTATACCGCCTCCATTACCCCAGCCGGCCTTCGCTGCGCTGGAGAAGTTGCTGATGGTGTCTTCCCGGTATGGATGGACCCCAATAAGTACAGCGTCCTCGGCGATTCGATCGGGCAAGGTTTTGAAAAAGCCGGCGGAGGTAAAGGTCTCGACAACTTTGATGTCGCCCCGTTTGTCACCGTCGCGATGAATGACGATCTCAACGCAGCCTATGACGCACTCCGACCCTGGCTAGCGCTCTACATTGGTGGCATGGGCGCCAAGAATAAAAACTTCTATCACGAATACGCCACTCGATTAGGGTACGGCGATGCGGCCGACCAGATTCAAACGCTTTACCTGAGCGGTAAAAAGCCTGAAGCCGAAGCGTTGGTCCCGAATGAGCTCCTCGACGAGGTTTCATTGATCGGCCCTCGCGAGCGCATTATCGAGCGACTCGGCCCCTGGAAAGAGGCCGGTAAAAGGGGCGAAGTCGGCAGCATGTTGCTGGGCGTTCAGGACCCGGTGGTACTGGAGCTGCTCGCCAACGAAATGCTCTGAGGCGTGCGCGAAACGATGGACATCAGTGGCGCCTGCCTTTGCGGTGACATCACCTGGACGGCAGTGATCGACCCCGCGCTAGTAGGCGTTTGCCACTGCACCGATTGCCAGACCGTCGGAGGGTCGGCATTTCAGTTCACTACCCGCGTCGCGCGTGACGATTTTCGCCTGCTCAGCGGTAAGTTGACCGCCTATATCAAAGTCGCCGAGAGCGGCAACCCGCGCGCCATGAGTTTTTGTGGGCGCTGCGCCACCATGATCCACACCGGCAACACCGACGACACCGGATTGCTGTCTCTGCGGCTCGGGGGTTGCGATCAGAAGCACGGGCTCAGCCCCCGATTCCAGATCTGGTGTCAGTCGGCCATGGAATGGGCTGAATTTGAAGGGGGTATCAAAATGCCCGAACAGGGTAACGTCAGCACCCGCTAATGTGACCGGCGACCCCTGCAGTCGGGTCCTGCGATACGCCACCAGCCGTCGCTAGTTGGCGAGCTCTGCCCCTTCGGGTGGTAACTCTGACTCAAATATTTGATAGGCCTCAGGCACGCCTTGCACGCGGTCACTCTTGGGCGAGACCCCCATGTACTTGCGGTAACAACGACTAAAGTGGGTCGTCGACACAAAACCGCACATCGACGTGATCTCGACGATTGAGCGGGAGGTTTGTTTCAACAGGCGTCGCGCACGATCCAGCCGCAGCTTGAGATAATACCGCGAAGGCGTGCTGTGAAGGTGCTTCAGAAATAAACGCTCAAGCTGCCGCCGCGAGAGCTGCACGTAATCCGCCAGATCTTGGAGTGGCAGCGGCTCTTCAAGATTCGCCTCCATCAGTTGCAGCACCTCTTTGAGCTTGGGCTGCACATCTACCTTCCGTGACCACATGGGGATCACCTGCATCTCGGCATCGCTGCGGTGGCGCTCGCACACCAACATGTCGGCGACACCGTCGACCAGTGACTGTGGGTGCCGCTTGGCCAGCATGGCGAGCATCATGTGGAGCGGCACGGTACCGCCGGTGCAGGTCAGACGGTCACGATCAATGGTGTATAGGTGAGTATTGAATTCAATGCCTGGAAACTGCTCGGTCAACAACGTCAGGCAGTCCCAGTGAGCGCTGCACTCGTAGCCATTTAAAAGCCCGGCGCTGGCTAGCGCATAGGAACCGGTGCAAAGGGCACCGATCTGCGCACCGCGCTTGGCTTGCTTGCGCAGCCACGCCAGATCAGTCTTCTGCACCGTCTGCTCAATATCGATGCCCCCCACCACAATCACCAAATCGAGTTGAATGTCGTCGGCCAATGTGTGGTCGAGCTTAACGCGCACGCCATCACTGCTGATCTGCTCCTCCTCACCCGACGCAATCAGGCACCATCGGTAGAGTTCAGTGTCTGACAGCAAATTGGCGACCCTGAGCGGATCGATAGCACTCGACAGAGAAACCAGCGTGAACTGGTCCATCAGCAGGAAACCGACCCGCTGCGTGGATTGTTGTTTAGCGGTGCCAACCGTATTCAATTTGCCAACCTCGCAATGCGGACACTCTCGTCACCCGAAGCCCATGGGGATGCCGGGGACACGCACAGTATTCTGGCCGAACATTCGCTCAAAAGCGACATTAGCGGATTAAATACGACACATTTTGCTGATTCAGTCTCGCTAGGCGCTGCGGACTGGGTATTGGCCGGATAAAAAATCGGGGGCCTTAGCCCCCGATCTCTATTTAGCTCCTGACCCGTTCGTTACTGGGGTCCAGTAAGGCGCGATAACCCACCGACACGATTTTGGCGGGGAAGAAACAGCCAAAATACTCCATCAGCACCGAATCACCCTCTTTGGCACGATCCGATGGCAGGTAGCCCATCGCAATGTTCTGCCCTAAAGAGGGGCCAAAGGCCACACTCGTCGTATAGGACCGGCGACCGTGGGAGTCGATGATGACCTCGTGAGTCTCGGGGTCGAGCAATGGCCAGTGGCCAACGGGATACCGGACAACGCCCTGGTCGTCGGTGGTATCCTCCAGCACAAAGGTACACAGGTAAGCGGCCTGCTCGGGCAACTCGCGCTGCGCCACGTAGGCGTCCTTACCGTGAAAGTCCGCAGCCTTGACCTTGGGTCGCGACAATCCCGCCTCGTAGAGGTTGTAATCGATCTCAAGATCGTCGTTTTGCAGACGCAGACTCTTCTCGAGACGGCGGCTGTTGGCGTAGGTTTCGATGCCAACGGGCGTGACGTCCAGCTCGGCCAGTGCATCCCACAGCTTGAGACCCTCGCCAAACGGAAAGTAGAGCTCCCAGCCCTGTTCGCCCACGTAGGAAATGCGGAACGCCCAGATCGTAATGCCCAACACGTTAATTTCCTTTGCGGTCGCGTACGGAAAGGCGTCATGCGAAATGCTGTCGGGGTCGTCCATGAGTTTTTGCAGCGTGACGCGCGCGTCCGGCCCCCACAGACCTAGCGTGGCAATCTGCTCGGTCTGGTCTATGAACTCCACTTGAGTCAGCCCGCGCTTATCGACCATGCGCTGCATCCACACGTAATCGCGATGACCCGTGTCACCTCCACAGATCACGCGGAAGCGATCATCAGCGAGCCGCACAATCGTCAGGTCAGAGTGAATACCGCCGGTGTGGTCGAGAAAGTGCGTGTACACGCCCTTACCCACCGCCGTGTCAGTGCCGACTTTCGCCACCGAGCAAAACTCGAGCAACGCCTCGGCCTCCGCACCGACCACATCGAAGATCGCGAAGTGCGACAGGTTGATCATGCCGACCCCGTCACTCAGGGCAAGGTGCTCAGCGTTAGAGACCTCCCAGAAATGTCGGTTATCCCACTCTGCTTCGCGGGTGGGCACCTGATCGCGGTATTTGGCCAGACAGCGTGGCTTCATTAGCGGCATAGCCATAGGCACGCTCCCACCCGGCGACTTCCATAAAGTGGCCACCGAGCGCCACTTCTCGCTCGTAAAACGGACTGGTGCGAAGCTGACGCGATGTCGCGTAGGGCTCACGCGGATGCACTGCCGGAGTGTAGATCTTCTGCGCGATCTCATAGGTACGGTTACGGACAAACTCGTCGGTCAGTTGGATCGGATAGTGCCGCGCCGGATCAATACCGTGGGGATCCATGTCGGTGCGCCCGTTGGTCATCCAATCGGCGAGCAACTTGCCGGCGCCCGGGCCGTCTTTTACCCATACCGCCTCGCAAAGCCAGAGCCCTTTTACCTGAGGCGACTCACCAATCACCGAACCGCCGTCGGTGGTGACCGACAACAGACCGTTGAAAGAGCGCCGCTCCTCCCAAGGGAGCTCTGCCAGAATAGGCGTCAGTTCTACCGAGCGCTCATAAGCGTCGAGGACCTGATCGAGCGTGAGGTCATTCATAGACGGCGACATGCGCGCATCCTCAGGCTCGGAAATCGCCGTCGCTTCGACCATTCGTGGTTCAAAGGGCTCGTAATAACCCCACTCCAGCAGGCCGCCTTCAGGCGTTGTCGGGTCGCCCGTGTCGCGGACGTAAGCGGAGTTACCCTGGTCGCGGAACAAGGGGTAAACAATGTCTTTGCCTGTCCCCTCGAGCGCATCCCAGGGACCAAAAAACAGCAGCGGGTGCTCAACGGGCATCAGCGGCAATTTCACATTGGCGGTCTCGGAGACCAGCGAGCCCCAAATACCGGCGCACAGGACGACGTAATCAGCCATGATGGTGCCCTTGGCCGTCTTCACACCCACCGCACGCCCGTCTTCAACAATAATTTCATCGGCCGCCGTGTAGGGAAACACCTGCAGCTTGCCCGCTGCAACGGCCTCGTCCACCAGATCGCCAGCCACTTTTTGCGAGCGCGGTGTCACCAGACCCGCATCCGGGTCCCACATAGCGCATTCAATGCTGTCTTCTTCAAGCAGCGGAAAGCGTTCTTTCGCTTCGGCCGCAGTGATCATGTGGGCCTTGGTGCCAAAGGCCTTACCCGAACCCACTTTACGCAGCAGCTCTTGAACCTGAGCCTCGTCGCCTTTGCGCGCGACTTCCATGCCCCCAATCTCGATGAAATTCCCCCGCGACCGATAGAACTCCCGGCTGTAGGTGCTGGTGAAGACATTCAGCTTGTCATGGCTGGTCATGTAGCAAAAATCGGAAGCGTGAGAGGTCGAGCCGATATCAGTGGGTATCGCCGACTTTTCCAGACCGACGATGTCGTCCCAGCCGGCTTCCACCAGATGGTGTGCGACGGATGCACCCACAATGCCGCCCTGTCCAATAATCACCACACGCGCTTTTTCGGGTAACGCTGCCATACGACTCTCCTGAACTCCGTACTCGTGATGCCTTCCCGGCGAGCACCTGTCAGGCGCTACGGGTCGTCATGTTTTCGGCTTGTTTCACCGTTCGGGCTCACCCAAAACGGTCGTTTTTATGGTCCGCATTTGGCGCCTTCTGCGTCAAAAGCGCTGTTTCAAATCCGACACCCGATTGACCAAAAGCGTCACCCCGATCTCGCCTTAATCCCTAGAGGTTTTCCAGCGCTGAGTGGACGTCCAAACAGAGGCTATCGGGGGTCTCGGCGGCGATTTGCCGCAGCGATTTTTGCATCACAGGTGTCCAGAACTGGCGCATATGCTGGCAGATTTGTTCGGGCACATCGGCGCGCACCGGAATGCTGCCCGCAATCTGATTGGCCATCTTCACAAGATGGCGCTGCTGGTAATCCATTGCGGTACTCATGCAACCTGACCCGAAGACGGGCGAATCTCCACCGCGGTGACCTTGTACTCGGGGCAGTTGGTCGCCCAGTCTGAGTTATCCGTGGTAATCACATTGGTGCCGCTAATCGGGTGATGGAAGGTCGTGTAAACCACGCCCGCTGGAATATCGTCGCTGATTCGCGCGCGCATACGGGTCTGTCCTGCGCGGCTGGCGATCTCCACCCATTCACCGTCCTTGACCCCTCGAGCCTCGGCGTCGGCCTCGTGAATGTCGAGCACATCCTCGCCGTGCCAAATCACGTTGTCGGTGCGACGCGTCTGGGCGCCCTACGTTGTACTGGCTCAAGATTCGCCCCGTGGTGAGTAACAGCGGGAACTTGCGCGTAGAGCGCTCATCGGTGGGCACATAGGGTGTCGTAACAAACTGGCCCTCGCCACGCACAAACCGGTCCTTGTGCATGATGGGCGTGCCGGTCGGTGCCTGGTCGTTACAAGGCCATTGCACGCTGCCGAGGCGGTCGAGCAGATCAAACGAGACCCCGGCAAAGGTAGGCGTCAGCTCCGCGATCTCATCCATAATTTCGGCGGCACTTTCATACGGCATGGGGTAGCCCATGGCCTCGCTCAAGGCGCAGGTTGCCTCCCACTCGGAGCGGCCGGTGCGCGAGGTCATCACCGGGCGCACCCGATTAATGCGCCGCTCGGCATTAGTGAAGGTGCCGTCTTTCTCCAGAAACGAAGTGCCGGGCAGGAAGACGTGGGCAAATTTGGCGGTTTCGTTCAGGAAAAGATCCTGCACGATCACGCAGTCCATCGCGGTGAGCGCAGCGGCCACGTGCTGAGTGCTGGGGTCTGACTGGGCGATATCCTCGCCCTGAATATAAATACCCCGGAACGATCCCGATAACGCCGAGTCGAGCATATTGGGAATGCGCATACCCGGGTCGTCGCGCAAGTTCACGCCCCAGATCGCTGAGAACTGCTCACGGACCGTGTCGTCAGAGACATGGCGATAGCCCACAAACTCATGGGGGAAGGAGCCCATGTCGCAGGCACCTTGCACATTGTTCTGGCCACGAAGCGGATTGACGCCCACGCCCACACGCCCGATGTTGCCGGTCGCCATCGCGAGATTCGCCATGGCCATGACCATGGTCGAGCCCTGCGAGTGCTCGGTGACACCGAGCCCGTAATAAATCGCGCCATTACCGGCGGTGGCAAAGGCTCGCGCCGCCGCACGCAGCGACTCTGCCGCTACACCGGTAATCTCGGCCAACGCTTCAGGGCTGTTCTCAGGCAGCCGGATGAACGACTCCCAGGCTTTGAACGAGGTCATATCGCAACGCTCTGCCACAAAGGCTTCGTCGATCAGCCCTTCGGTCGCGACCACGTGAGAAATGGCGTTCAACACCGCCACGTTGGTGCCGGGCATCAACGGCAGATGATGCTCGGCGTGAATATGGGGCGAACGCACCAGGTCAATCGAGCGCGGGTCGATCACGATGAGATCGGCGCCCTCTCGCAGCCGACGCTTCATTCGCGAGCCAAACACCGGGTGCGCATCGGTCGGATTAGCGCCAATGACCATCATGACGTCGGTGTGTTCGACCGAGGCAAAATCTTGCGTACCGGCGCTGGTGCCGAAGGTTTGCTTTAAACCGTAGCCGGTTGGCGAGTGGCACACGCGAGCGCAGGTGTCGACATTATTGGTGCCGAAAGCGGCCCGGACCATCTTCTGCACGACATACACTTCTTCGTTAGTACAGCGCGAGGAGGTAATCCCGCCAATCGCGTCAACACCGTGTGCGGCCTTGATCGCATTGAGGCGGTCGGCGGCGAAGCTAATCGCCTCGTCCCACGCTACCGGACGCCACTCGTCCTCGACGCTGTCGCGAATCATTGGCGTGGTCACGCGATCCTGGTGCTGGGCATAACCCCAGGCGAAACGGCCTTTCACACAGGAGTGGCCCTCATTCGCCCCGCCCTGCTTGTCGGGCACCATGCGCACCACCTCGTCGCCGCGGAGCTCTGCGGTAAAGGAGCACCCCACGCCACAATAAGCGCAGGTGGTTTTCACTTTGCGGCTCGGCACGCCGAGGTCGATCACGCTCTTCTCTTGCAGCGTGGCCGTGGGGCAGGCCTGCACGCAGGCGCCACAGGAGACGCATTCGCTGTCGAGGAAAGGTTGCTGCTCACTGGGTGAGACCTGCGAGCCGAAGCCCGCGTCCGGCAATGGTCAGCGCAAAGGTGCCCTGCACTTCGGAGCAGGCCCGCACGCAGCGGCTGCAGACAATGCACTTGCTGGAATCAAAGGTGAAATACGGGTTGGACTCGTCCTTGCCGCGGTCGAGATGGTTCTCCCCTTCCATCCCGTAGCGCACGTCGCGAAGACCCACGGCACCGGCCATGTCCTGCAACTCGCAGTCGCCATTGGCGGGGCAGGTCAGACAGTCGAGGGGATGATCAGAGATGTAGAGCTCCATCACGCCTTTGCGCAACTTGTCGAGGCGCTGAGTCTGGGTCTGCACAGACATGCCCTCCTGACACGGAGTGGTGCAGGAAGCGGGTGTACCCGGGCGGCCTTCAATCTCTACCAAGCAGAGCCGGCAGGAGCCGAAGGCATTAAGGCTATCGGTTGCACAGAGCTTGGGAATGTTTGCACCCACCATTGCCGCCGCGCGCATGACCGACGTGCCCTCGGGCACACTCACCGGCATACCATCGATCTGAACGGTGACCATCACATCAGAGGCCGCACCGGGGGTGCCAAGATCCTCCTGAGAGATCAATCTGAGCCGGATCAAACTGCTGGACCATATTCATCGCTTTACCCTCACCCTGTGGCAATCACAGGAGACGCAAAATCTTCCGGAAACTGGTTAAGCGCGCTGAGCACTGGATTGGGCGTCAGCCCTCCCATGGCGCACAGCGAGCCCTGAGTCATCACATCACAGAGATCGCGCAGTAATTCGGTATTGGCCTCGACATTCTTGCCCTGCACGAATTTTGTCGATCGTCTCGACACCCCGCACCGCCCCAATTCGGCAAGGCGTGCATTTACCGCAGGATTCCTCGACACAGAAATCCATCGCAAAGCGCGCCTGTTCGGCCATATTAACGGAGTCGTCAAACAGGACCACGCCACCGTGGCCAATCATGCCACCGGCTTCGATGAGCGTTTCGTAAGCCATTGCGACGTCGAGCTTTTCAGGGACCAGTAGGCGCCAAGCGGGCCGCCAATCTGCACCGCGCGCAGCGGTCGCCCGGAGCGCGTGCCGCCGCCGAAGTCATCAATCAGTTCGCGCGCGCTGATACCAAAGGCCGTCTCGACGATCCCGCCGCGGGCGATGTTGCCGGCCAATTGGAAGACCTGGGTTCCCAGTGAACGATTCTGCCCAGCGCCGCGTAAGCCTCGGCACCGCGCGCGAGAATGGACGGCACGCTGGCAATAGTCAGCACGTTGTTGATCAC
>CALSVI010000007.1 GCA_943840615.1 uncultured Luminiphilus sp.
GAAAGTCGACACCTGAAGGTCATTGTAATCGTACTGGAACAGCGATCCGTTGAGGACAACACGGTTATCATTCCAGCTCGACTTCATACCCAGCTCGTAGCTGATTAACTCTTCCTGATCGAAAGGAGGAGAGGTATCCAGCGAATTGGTGCCTCCTGATTTAAATCCTTTGGTCACAGAGCCAAAGATCAACATGTCTTCGTTTGGACGGAACTCAACCGCCACCTTGGGCGTCCAGTCATCCCAACTATCGGTGGTCTCCCGGGATCCGAAGGGGAAGTTGAAGGCATTAGGGTTGGGAACGTTCAGACCCAGCAGCACCGAATTGGGATCGTCGATACGAGGGTCATTTTCGGGAGTAAAAAAGATCAAACCGCGCTCAGAAAAATCTTCTTTTTCCTCGTCGTTATATCGCAGACCTCCGACCAAGCGGAGATTATCTGTGATATCAAAATATACCTCACCGAAGAGCGACAATGCCTCCGTGTCATTCTTCGCGAAAATATTGAAGTTGCCGCCAAAGTTAATCGCCGGTAGCCCGAGGGCCTCCTCTTTATCCTCGGTCATGTAGAAGCCACCAAGCATCCAATTCAGCGGACCATCGAGATCGGACGATAATCGGATCTCCTGACTGAGCTGCTCTGCCTGTCGTTGGTACTGGGTGTTCGTTACGAATAACTCAACGCCGTCAGTATTGAAGCTAAAGTCATCTTCGAACTCACGATAGCCCGTAATCGACACTAACGACAGGCTATCCGAAAGCTGCCATGACAGCGTCATGGTAAGCCCCGTTGATTCCCAATCTTGATAGGTGTCTAGTTCGTTACGGGTTGAACCAAATCCTGGGTTCGGCAATGCACCGAGCCGCTGGCTAGTGTGCAGATTGTCCCGCCGCATGACGCTCATATTCCGGCCATCCGATTCCGAATATTCAGCGATGAATTCGGCAGTAAATGTATCGCTCGGTGACAGCGTCAAAACGCCGCGAATGCCATAATTGGAGCGGTCATCGATCACAGCGCCACCAGCTGGCTCTAAGTCATCGGTAAAGCCGTCATCTCCCGTCCACCGTGCCGCGACCCTATAGCCGGCCGTGTCGGATAAAGGACCGCCGACGGCAGCCTCGATTTCCTTGCGATCAAAATTACCGAGATAGCCTCTTACGTAACCCTCGGTCTCCTCCGTGGGCTTGCGAGAGATCACGTTAATTACCCCCGCCGTAGCGTTGCGACCGTAGAGGGTTCCTTGTGGACCTCGAAGCACTTCTACCCGCTCTACATCCAGAAATTGGGAAAGTGCCAGATGGGGACGACCCAGATAAACGCCATCCTGATGGATAGCAACGCTCGAATCCTGGCCAATCCCCAAAAGGTTCGATCCCACACCTCGTATGAAGATTTGACCCTCCCCTCCAGCACGACTGAAGGACATGCTGGGATCCGCGAGGATCATTGCTTGGGCATCGTTAATATTCATTTCCTGCAGGAAATCGCCCTGATAAGCTGCTACGGCGACTGCAGCATCCTGAAGGTTCGCCTCACGTTTTTCCGCAGTGACAATGACCTCCTCGAGTGCTCGACCTTCTTCCTGCGCCATTAATAATGGCGCCGTAAACCCCAGCGCCGCCGAAAGTCCCGATACAATTAACCGCTGATTTCTCATAGTACTAACCTCATTCTAATAAGTGACTGCTCCGTAATTACCCGCAACTTCATATTTTTACCGCCGTTTACACACACAAAAACTTCTTCACTTTTTTACTAAACCATTTCTACCCATCGCTCTGAGGGTTTCGGAAAATGAGATTCACGCCAAGCGCGGCAGCGCTCTCGACTTTGACGAAACCGGTGGAGCAATCAAAGACGCCGCCCGTCTCATCGAGACAAGCCTCTAGGTCATCTACCCACAATTCCACGCTGTGAATGACCTGCGAATCTGAGGTTTGCTCAGTCACGAAACAGGGAATGCCACTCGTCCCCGTGAGATCCTCTGGGAGAGCGCACGAATAAAATTGCAACCCCGCCATATCTGTGGCGGAGTTGGGATGTTTCTCAGAACCCTGGAACACAGCCGTCTTCGTGAGGTGCTGAACCCAGCCAATTAATAGCTGGCTTAGAGGCTGAGGGGCCAGAGAAAACCAACGGAAACGTGCCAATTCTTGCTTCCCATTGCTCAATTGTCGCTCAGCTTCATAGATGGGCGTGGGGGGGAGTCCCTCAGAGGCTAAGCGTTTATGCGCTGACGCTGCGTCGTCGCACTGCAAGATCAGAATTCTTACGCCACATGGCAACCCAATGTAGGGCGCCAGATGATGCTCAGGCTGGCAGTTCTCCACAGCTGTCAGCTCTATGTAAGTCTCGTTAAACATCACGTGGGCGCTAAATTGCTCCCCCTGCTCGACCCCTGTTCCGGCACTGAGTCGCTCCGGCTCCGTCACAGAAAAACCCAGCTCGCGATAAGCATTGACCATCGTCTTGATGTCACGACCGAGTATCCCTATGTGATCCACCGGCAACATCATGGCTCACCCGCCAGCAGTGATTGATACGCCTTTTGATAAGGCTTAACCGTCAGTGCCAGAAGAACCAAGCACATGGCCCCTGCTATTAGCGCGATGGTCGACATCGCCCAGTGAAGCTTCATTGGGTCACGGTAGACATAATCAGTTAACAACGCCGTAGCGGTACCGCCGAAACCTATGCCGGTGAGGTTGACGATAAAAAGGTATAGCGCGGAGACCTGCGCTCTCATTCTGGCAGGCGTAATAATCTGCAAAGAGGTCGCTGCAGGGCCAAAGGGGAAACTGGCAAAAAACAGTAACGGCACGAACAAGAGAAGCGCAGTGTCGGGCGTTCGCATAACAGGGGCGGCCACAGCGAACGGCAGCAAGCAGGCGCAGCCGATTAATCCCGCTCTAATCGGCGCTGCCGTGGCGTTTTTTCTGGTCAGCCAGTCGCTCAATGCGCCGCCGCTCAGAATACCAGCGCCTCCAGCGAGCGCAGCTATTACCCCGAGCTTGATACCGATCTCTGCGCGCTCCATACCATGGATGCGTATGAATAACTCAGGGGCCCAGGCAAGGATCGCATTGAAGAGCAGAGTGACCATTGCGAAGCCAAAAAAATGACTAAGGTAGAGTCTTCTGTGCCCTCGCAGCCATTCCAAGATAGCGCGATTGGACATTCTTGTGGCGGCGACTTCACCAGTGAGGCTTTTACGCTCTGGTTCTGCAAGGGTCAGCACCAGTGCTGCCACTAATAAACCGGGGAGGCCGACAATGACGAAGGTCGCCTGCCATGACGTGAGGTGCCCCAGAACGGGAAAACTCATCCCACCCGACGCCTCAAGAGCACTCACTAATAGGCCACCGATAATAAAAGACAGTCCGATACCGATGAAAACGCCGCTCGAATAAACGCCAATCGCTCTTCCGAGTCGCGCAGGCGTAAAGCGGTCAGAGAGCAACGAGTAAGCTGCGGGTGACAGGGCTGCCTCCCCCACCCCCACCATCACCCGCGCGGTAAACAAATGAAGAAAATTCTTCGCCATACCACTGGCCATGGTGGCGATCGACCACAACGCCACACCGATCGCGATCAGCTTGGTGCGATTACGATTGTCGGCAAAGCGTGCCAGAGGAATCCCAAGTAAGGTATAGAAAAGCGCAAAGGCGAGACCAGCCAGCAAGCTGAACTCTGTGTCCGTCAGATCAAGGTCTCGTTTAATCGGCCCCACCATAAGAGACAATATCTGGCGGTCAATATAAGAAAACAGGTACGCCAAAGTCAGGACCGCAACGCTGTACCACGCGACAGCGTCACGACCTGACTCCCGACTCACTGGCTTCGAGTGATCTGTCATCGATCAGCCTCTGCTCTAGTGGCCCGCAGCGCGAGAGTGCCTTCCTTATCCAGCGATTTCCCGCAGGGAAGGATTATTACCGCATAAATTGCTTTAGCCTCATCAGGGCTGAGCAAACCGTTCTCTACGTCTGTCTGCACCAACATTGGGTCACGTTCGAGTGGATCTCCGTATCCCGCACCCGAAACCAACGAAATTTCCAATGCATCTCCAGTCGCGAATAGATGATTCGATATTTTGGCCGGTAATGAGTGTCTATCGCCGTTCGCGGTTATGTGGGTAACGCTCCCAGCACGACCCGAAGCGCCACCGAAGAGTCCACGAGGAGGATCGATGGACCGGTTATCTCCAGTAGAGCTCGCATGGGTGGGCGCGAGAAAGCGCCAAATTTTGCGCGCACCGATTCCACCGCGCCATTTGCCCGCACCATGAGCAGCATCCTGTAACTCATAGTGCTCGCAGCGCAGCGGTGAGGTTAATTCCATTTCCTCAATGGGATTGTTCCGCGTATTGGCCATCAAGTTATCTACTGCGTCAAGTCCATCAGACTGGAGACTTCCACCATAAGCCCCCTCATTCACTTCGACCGTAACCCAATAGTCATCGGCGCCGGCGTCAGATTCGGCGGAATACACAAAGCAGGAGACATTCGCCGAATTTCCTGCCGTGACGGCTCCCGGCAATACGTCGGCGAGAGCCAGCATCAACTGGTCGGGAATTCGGTTTATCTGGGTGAACCGCGCCTCACAACCTCGAGGTGGGTTGGGGTTAAAAATAGAACCCTTGGGCGCATAAACATGTACCGGCCGAAAAGCCCCATCGTTTTGCGGAACGCCGAGACTTTCAGCTGACTCAGGCAATAAGCAGCTGCGCACTGCAAAGTTAGCTGTAGGGAGGACACTCCCTTCAAAGGGACAGTTAAACCCTGTCGAGACTTGTTCATTCGAACCAGACAAATCGATCAAAATATCTGAACCGCTTACCACCACGGTGGTAGCGATTTTCAGGGGCTCGCCCCAGTGTTTTCCATCATCCTCCAACCAGCCGTCAGGCGCCTGATAGACCCCATCAGGCACTTCAGCAATGCGCTGGCGAAGGAGCCTCTCGCTATAGTCCATCCACTCTTCGACACAGGTCATCACAACATCCAGCCCGTATTTGCGAGTAAGCCCCGCAAACCGGTCGCGTCCTAGCTCACAACTCGCAATCATTGCCTCGAGGTCGCCAGTATTAGCCTCTGGAGTCCTGACGTTAGACATCAGCAGTGACCACACGCCCTGAACGCGCTGCCCCCCGTCGCAAATTTTTACCGCATCGATTAATTGTCCTTCTGCAAAGCAGTCTGGGACATCAACCGAGAAGCCGGGGTTGGCCGCACCAATATCCACCATATGACCGGTACAACCCGCGAAGCCGATATGCACACCGTCGATAAACAGGGGCACTAACACACCATAATCAGGGCTATGCGATGCACCGTGGTAGGGATGGTTATGAAGTATCACATCGCCTTCTCGGTAGTGTCCCTGATGGATACGCTCCACGCCCTTCACATAGGCCGGCAGAGAGCCACAATGCATGGGGGTCGAATCGCTTTCGCAGATTTGACGACCATGAAAGTCAATCAACCCTGCGCCTATATCCCTAGATTCACGAATGATGCTCGAGTACGCCATGCGAAAAATGAGCTCCGCCATTTCACTCGCAATAGCGCGCAAAGCCCCTCCGACGACCTGCACTGTGACAGGGTCCACTGCAACGCGCTGCCAACGTTGCTCATTCGACTTGCCGACCGCAGTCGAGGAGGCCTTATCCCATGCCGCTGACCAATCAGGCTGCATGAGCGAGCGCCTCTTGCAGGTCTATGACGAGATGCCCATCAGGCAGCACATTCAAAACGGCACCGGGTGGCACAATCGTGGTGGTATCCAACTGTTCTAAAATCGCCGGCCCAGTAATGCGTGCGCCCGACTCAAGGCCGTCCCGAATGAAATATTGTGTATCGAGCCACTGCGGGGTTTGAGCACCCGGGAACAATGCCATCCCGTTGAACGCTGACGACTTGGTTGAGGTTGGCACCCACTCTAGCTGACCGATTGGCGGGATCTGGCCCACCCCAATCGCACGCAAGTTCACCAACATCACCGGCTTGTCCTCAAAAGCCCGCTGATAGGCTCGCCGGTGCGCCTGATGAAAGGCCTCGGTAGTTGACTGCAGCCACATGATGGCATCATCCAACTCGGGGAGCGTCACGCCCAACTCGTAACCCTGCCCCACATAACGACAGTCAGCGACGAATCGCACGCTGATCGCCTCTAACTCGAGGCCCTCCCCAATCAATTCCGACGTCACCGCCGAGGCAAGGCTGTCCATTTGGTCACGCAGTGAGTCGACGTCCGCCTCGTCCAGTCGCCGCCATATGGTTGTCTGACGGCTGGAGTGCATATCAGTGCACAGCAAACCTCCTGCCGCACCGACACCCGCGGTCGGTGGTATTACGACCGTCCGGATATTCAGTTGCTGTGCGACGGGCACGGCAAATGCGCCACCCGCTCCACCATAAGCCACCATACAAAATTCTCGCGGATCAAAACCTCTCGCAACACTGCCCACCCTTACCGCTTCGGCCATGTTGTGGACGGCAATTTCAAAAATCCCTAGCGCCGCCTGATCTAGAGTGATTCCGAGGGGCTCAGCAATCCGCCTGCGGATCGCGTCTTCAGCCAACTCGCGCTTAATTTCCAGACCAGATTCGACCAATCCTTCTTGCCGGTACCAACCCATGGTGACCAGCGCGTCGGTGACAGTGGGATACTGCCCACCCCGCCCGTAGCATGCCGGGCCGGGTTCAGCGCCAGCACTTTGCGGTCCAACCCGAAACATACCTCCCGAGTCGATCCAGGCGATCGATCCGCCGCCAGCCCCGATAGTGCCGATATCGCACATTGGCACCATCGCGTCATAGCCCGCTATTTGGTTATCCAGCAAATGCTTCATGCGCATCTCGCGCCTTGGAGCAACGCCAATATCAGCAGACGTGCCGCCAACATCAAGCGTGATTACGTTCTCGATGTCTAAATCCGTAGCACACTGAATACCTGCAACTAAAGCCCCTACCGGTCCCGACAAAAGCAGCGATACTGGACGCTTGGTGGCCTCTCCGACACCTATTACTCCGCCTGCGGAAGTCATCAGACACAAATCTGCGCCAAACCCCAATTTTCGGAGTCCGTCGCTCAGCTGAGAGAGATATTCACTGGTACCAGGCCCTACATAGGCGTTTAGTGCTGTGGTCGACATGCGCTCGTATTCTCGATACAAGCTGATGATGTCGTGACTTACCGACACAAAGAGATCGGGGCAATGCTCTCGAAAAATTGCCTCAATGCGTGCTTCATGTGCCGGATTTAGATAGGCGTGAAGGCAGCAAATCGCCACCGCTTGGACGGACTGGGCTGCTCGCAATTGCTGCGCGATCTCCACTACCGCCTTCTCATCCAGCGGCACAACAATCTCTCCCGTTGGAGCACTGATTCGCCCTGACACACCAAATCGCAATCTTCTCTCTACCAATGGGCGGCTCTGTCGCGGTAAGTCTTGATTATGAGCAAAATTTAACGGGCGACTTTTTCTGCCGATATGCAGTACATCCCTAAACCCCTCATTGGTGATTAGCGCAACGGAAGCGCCCTTACCTTCGAGCAAGGTATTCGTTGCGACGGTCGTGCCGTGCAGGATCAGGTCGATCTCGCTAAGCGACACCCCGGACTTGTCGCAGAGCTCCAAGATGCCCCCCACTCCTGCCCGAGAGTGATCGTCCGGGGTAGAGGCCAGCTTGTGAATCACTCGGCGGCGGGCCTCATCGTCCCAAAACACGAAGTCCGTAAAAGTCCCACCAATGTCGATACCAATGCGCTTCAACGCAGACCACCGACATTTGGTATACCAAAAAGGTGTGGCACAGGCATTCTGCAACCGCTAAACATGGATCGACCCTGTCGCCCGCCCCGATAAGACATGCGCACGCATCGATGATGCCGCCCAATCCTCATCCCCCGCCTCAATCGCCTCAACTATCGTTTCGTGCTGCCTGAGCGAGCGCTCAAAATGGCTCTGGTTATAGTGGCTGAATGCAGTGCTCAACACCCTCAGGTCGCAGGTTGAACGCAACATAGCAACCAAACGACGGTTCCCTGTCGATTCGGCAATCGCCAGATGGAAAGCGTGATCAAGGCTCACGTATTGCGTCGGGTCCACTCTGTCTTGATCCAGAACTGCCCGCATGTCTGCTAGAAGCCTTCTCAGCACTAACTGCGCTGCTCGCCCTGAGTTGCGCGCAGCCACACCCGCTACAGTGGTCTCTAATACAACCCCCACCTCGAAAATCTCAGCGAGCTCTGCATCGGAAAGCTGACTCACGATCACACCACGGTGAGGTCGATTTTCCACCAACCCCTCGGCGGTCAGCCTACGCAGGGCCTCGCGAATTGGGGTCCGGCTGACGGCCAATTCATGGCATAGCTGTCTTTCAATGAGCCTCGCGCCAGGACGAATCAGCCCTTGGCGAATGCTCTGGTAAATGGATTCATAGGCCTTTTCCGCCGCTGCGCTCATAAAGCACTCCGTTCTGCGCTATCTAGAATCATGAAACAACGCTCGCTGGCATCAAATGGTATACAATCAAGGGCCTTTAAGCACGCATAAATGAATGAAAAAAATCGCGCATGAGTGATCTCACTGAATCCATTACCGAATTCCTGACCAGCGACTCAATTTTGAATGCACCCGATACTACTCTGAGCACCGCGAAACGCGGTTTTGTTGATTGTCTTGGAGTCGCGATTGCAGGACGCAATGAACCCGTCAGCCAAATACTGCAAAGTTATGTGGCCTCAAGAGCAGGCCCCCCGGACGCCAGAGCGCTGCTGAGCAACCACCGAGTGGCGGTGAGCCACGCGGCCCTGTATGGAACCGCTGCCGCTCACGCGCTAGATTATGATGACTACGCGTTTAGCAACCACGTATCTGCGTTGATGGTGCCCGCTATCATTGCAGAAGCAGAGCGACGCGGCGCATCCGGGCTGGCTATGCTGCAAGCATACATAGCGGGCTTTGAGGTATGGGGGCGCATTTTCAAGCGAGAACCAGACCACCTACATTCACAAGGATGGCACCCAACAGGCATTTTTGGTGCCCTAGGAGTTGCGGCGGCGATTTCCACACTCGCAGGTCTGAGCCGGGACCAAACACGCAATGCGCTTGGCCTGGCTTGCGCAAGTGGTGGCGGCGTCATGGACAATTTCGGTTCAGATGCCAAACCCTGGCAAGGGGCCCGAGCGAGCGAAGCGGGCGTGGTTGCAGTTGAACTCGCGGAATTAGGGATTACCGCAGGGCCAAACGCACTCGATGGTGATGGCGGATTGATGGCGGCCTTGTCCCCCAATGGACTCGTTGACCGCTATTCAGGCGCCGACGACCTCGGAAAAACTTGGCTCACGGCAGACTCAAACCTCAACATCAAGCCTCATCCCACTGTCGGAGCTTCACAGCGCTCTATCGACGCCGCCATTCAGGTACACCGGGATCTGCATCCAGACCCGGCGGCGATTACCGGCATCACTATCCGCGTCAGCGAAAAACATGCCGCGGTAATGCGCTTTCATAATCCAAAATTCGCATCCGAAGCAAGATTTAGCGCTGAGTTTGGGGTCGCCGCAGGCCTCATCGCAGGCAAGGTTTCACTGGAAGAGCTGAAGGATGACTTTGTATCTAGGGAGGCGGTGCAGCGCTTGATCCAGCTGACTGATATTGAAACCGGACCCGATGACGACCCGAGCTATCCCGTTGGTGCTCGATCAGACTCCTTGTCAATAACGCTTAATAATGGCCGCCGACTGGATAGCGACCCGGTTCACCGGTTCCGTGGCCATGGAGAAAACCCGATGTCATCGAATGAGCTGAAGGAGAAATTTCAGACCTGCGTGGTTGCTGAGATCGGGCTAGCGCAAGCTGAATCGCTTTGGACTCAGCTGAATCGGCTCGAAGAACTTAAGAGCGCAAAAAATCTTCCGACCCTCAATGAGCGCGCACCGCATTGATCAAGCGCTCTATCACCGCCGCTGCCTGAATGAGTTGCTGATCTGCACCTCTAGCCGCCACCAGTTGCAGTCCCAGCGGCAAGTTGTTGGCACCCAAACCCACAGGAAGCGTGACACACGGCACATGCAACGCTGTAAACGAGCGGTTAAAGGTCGCCTCGCCGTTGCCTTCTGTCAGTAATGGCGCCACATCTGCTACCGCGGGCGTCAACCAGACATCGTAGGAACTCATAGCCTTGTCGCACTGGAGCCTCATCCTAGCCAACGCTGCTCTGGCGTCAGCTATCGTGGAGGCCGCCAACTTGCGATGCGGCCTCAGCGCTGACAGCACTGCGTCGCTCAATTGGTCAGGACAGTCGGTTAATTCAGTCCTCATAGAATCCAAACCTTCTCCCCACATCACGATATCCTGAATCGCATTGATATCATTACCAGCGAAGGGATCCGCTACTTCTTCAACGGTATGCCCTGCGTCAGTCAGTTGCGCCGATAATTTCGTCAGCGCATCTATGACACAGGGCGAGGCCTCGGCAATGTATTGAGTGGGATAGACGCCGACGCGCAAAGATGAGGGTGGGTCCTCACAGTTCGGCCACCCGTTGGGATCTGCCAAACCCCTTACCGCTGCGAGGACACGGACCATCAACTCGCTGGTATCCCCAATAAAGCCCACCGTGTCGAGGGAAGGGGCAAAGGGCTTCATGCCTAAGCAGGACACAAGATCCCAAGTAGGCTTAAATCCGACCGCGCCACAATACGCCGCTGGCCTTATTGTGGACCCACCCGTTTGAGAGCCGATTGCCAGCGGCACCATCCCCGCACCAACCGCCGCACCAGACCCCGAGGAAGACCCCCCCGGTGAATGTGCTAGGTGATGTGGGTTCCGAGTCGACGGTAGATTGCCCATACCCGCAAACTCTACCGTACTAACCTTGCCAAGCAGAATGGCGCCGGCTCGTCTCAAAAGCGCAACCACCTGCGCGTCTTCTTCCGGTTGATGGCCGCGGTACAGCTCAGAGTTATACTCCGTTGGCAATGACCCCGTGTCGAAGATGTCTTTCACTGCAAACGGTATACCGTGAAGCGGCCCCCTACTACTTGTCATCGCATCAAGTTCACGCGCCTCCTCTCGAGCCGCGTCTTCTCGGAGCGCGACAAAACTCTGGATCGCCAGGTCTTGCTCAGCTATCCGCGAAAGGCACTCCTCCACCGCGCCCAACGCAGTGGAATGTCCCGTAAAAACCTGCTGAGACATGGGAGGCAGCGGGAATTTCAAAATAACCGATTCTTCATTTGCCGATCACGAGACCTCAAGAGACAGAGCGATTAGTGAAGCCGAAGTATACATACAGCGTCTCTAACACAACCTGACCAATGCAGTTTAGGCCGGATAAACGGTACGTTGGGCGGAGGTTTTCGACGCTGTTGTGGTAACTGAAATTCGAAATTTCGCCCAGAGCTCACCTACTTACCTGAAGTCGCGCTTGCGTCGGTGAACATGCAAACCCTATTCGTCCATGACAGAGCCGCAGCACGCAGGGATCGCGGATAAATCTTCAGTAGCTTCCCAGCTGATTGAATGTTGTTGAGCTGGAATCCTCCCCAGCGTAAATGCTAGGCCCAGCAGGACTTGAATCGATGACCAATCGTTTTTGAGTAGGCAAGCCTGGCTAATCGAAACAACACAAATCTTATTGACAATCATTCCCATTATCATTACTTTTTGGCATGTACATTTGTATCTGTAAAGGGGTGACTGAAAGCGCTATTCGCGCGCAGGTTTGCGCGGGCGCGAGATCAGTCGATGAAGTGAGTCGCCGTACCGGCTGCTCCACCCAGTGCGGCAAGTGCTTACTTCGAGCCCAGCGGGTCGTTCATGAGGCGTGCTCAGGGCTGGAAGGATCATCGCCGACCGAGCCCCTTCCCGCCTGAGAATACGAATACTTCTCACTTTCATTTTTATTAGCAAAATCAATAACTTAGTTGCCCTCCTCCCGAGTTTTTTTGTATAATCGAGTGTCGTTCACTCTGGCGGGTAAAAAACATGAAAGGCAACCCTGAGGTGCTAAAGCACCTAAACAAAATCCTCTACAACGAGCTCGTGGCCATCAACCAGTATTTTCTTCATTCGAAGATGTACAAGGATTGGGGGCTGACCGAACTGGCTGAGCACGAGTATCACGAATCGATTGACGAAATGAAGCATGCCGATGCCTTGGTCGAGCGCATCCTTTTTTTGGAGGGCATTCCCAACCTGCAAGACCTTGGTCAACTGCGGATTGGAGAAACACCGCGTGAAATGCTGGAGTGCGACCTGCAGCTGGAGCACGTTGCTCACGTTGATCTGATTGCGACGGTGGAGTGCTGCGAGCGAGAAAAGGATTTCGTATCCAGAGACCTTGCAAAAAACATTCTGGAAGCTGAAGAAGAGCATGTGGACTGGCTAGAGACGCAACTCTCACTGATGGATCGGGTGGGGGAGCAGAACTACCTGCAAACGGCGATGAAGACCACCAAGCCAGACTGACCTTTCTCGCTGCGTGTCAGGCATCTACGCAGATCTGTTTCAAAGGGCGTCTGCAGTGCAAACGCCCTCCCCTCCAAGCCACCTCATTATTAAAAGTCTTTGGTAATCGCGAGCCGCGCATTGAATGGCGCACCGACCGTTGCCTGATGGGTACTGTGTGAGCTCGGGAAGTAGCTGGTATCGCCTATATTTTGAAGATTCAACTGGATACGGAGGTCATTGGACCACTCGTAGTAGAGCGCGGCGTCCACCCGGGTATAGCTAGGCAATCTAGCGGTATTGCTATTGTTGATGTAGCTCTCGTCTTGATAAGTGAGTCCGATACCAACCCCGATGCTGGGCGTGAGCTCGACAAAATTCCAGAGAGAGAACATATTTTCTGGCAGCTCCCTAGGCCGCAAACCGTTGCCCCCCAACCGATCCGATTGCTCACCGTCGAGATAGCTATACGCTGCGGACAAATACCACGCCTCATTCACTTGTCCTTGCAGCTGAATCTCAAAACCGTCAATTTCAGATTCAATGACATCCAATGTCGAGGGGTCATTGTCTGCCACTTGCGGGGATTCCTGCTCTATCTCAAAAGCCGCCGCCGTGAAGCTTAGGTTGGGAGAGAGATCCCACTTAAAACCCACCTCGCTGTTAGAAAACGTGTCTGCGTCGAGCTGGCCTTTACTGCCGTTGATGTTGGCAAACTGCTCGCCACTGCGCGGGAGAAAGGATTCGCTGTAGCTGATGTACAAAGACATATTCTCAACAGGCTTATAAACCACACCCAGCCTGGGCGATATCTCTTCATCTTGCTTCGAGCGAGCATCACTCGCCGGCACATTGAATACGTCGATCTCAAACTGATCAAAGCGCGCACCCAAAACCACATCAAGATAGTCTGTGATCGCCATCTCGTCTTGCAGATAAACAGACGAGACTTCAATTTCTACCCGCGTGTCATCGTTCAGATCGGCGGTGAAATCATTGACCGTTTGTGCACCTGCCGCGTTGATGCCGACGCCGCCAACAATACCCATCGGCCGGCTGACGCTAAAAGTTTCTCGATCATCTGAAGTGCCCGACCAAAACGTATTCCAGCGGTCCTGGTCAGAGGAGGTATCTACGAACTCCGCACCCAACATGAATCGATGGCTCATCCCGGCGAACACCGCTTCCTTAACAAGATTGCCCGACAAAATGAGATTTTCGCGCTGCGTCGTAGCGACGTAGCCGTCCAGTGTTATCAAATCTGGTGATACTGCCTCGTTATAGGAAGCCGCATAGAAGTTCTGATAAACCTTGTTATAGTCGCCATAGAACGCCGTGACTTTTCCCTTCAGGCTGTCGGAAAAACGGGTCTCAAGATTGGCGATAAAAATATGTGCTTTCAGAGTGGTCAGGTTGACATCGGGATCGCCAAATACCACTCGATCGAGCCGCTCGACCGGGTCGCCGTTACTGCCAGTGGGAATTCCCCGGTCAATAAAACGTTCGTGATCAACATACTCATAGGACACATCAATCCGGGTGTCCGCACCCGCTAGAATTCGAAACGTTGGGTTGATTCCCAGCCGTTCACCGTCAAAGTGATCTCGGTGGTTATCCAGCCCCTCGGCCATGGCGTTGAGCCTGAAGGCAACGTTGTCATTGATCCCGAGATTCAGGTCACCCTGTAGCCCCGCTCCACCAAATGAGTCTGCGAAGCCGTTTATCTGGGAAAAGTCGCCGCCAATTTCCGCCTTCTTTGTCACTCGATTAAGGATGCCTCCCGTACCACCGCGACCGAATAGCAGCGCATTAGGCCCCCTTAGTACTTCTAACTGCTCGAGATTGTAGAGCGGGCGATAGTACTGAACGTCGTCACGCACACCATCAATAAAGAAGTCCGCTGTTGACCGCACGCCCCTGAAGACCACCGCATCACGGTGTCCTTCTCCCTGAGACATGCTGACTCCGGGCAAATATTCAATAATATCGGACACGCTGGTGAAGCCGCGCTTTAGAATTTCTTCCGACGTCACGATACTGAGGCTCTGGGGCACATCCAGAATAGGAGTGGGGCTGCGGAGCGCATTCACTTGACTCGATTGCAAATAGCTGCCTCGAACGATGGTCTCCTCAAGCGTTGTTTCCTGATCCTCCTGAGCATGGGCAGCGCCGGCCATCGCCACCGATAACGCAAGTATTGCTGGCTGCAGCGGAGATTTTGTCTCAAATGCTCTCATTGCTCGGGTCTCTCATTGGATCGCTAATGAGAATCATTGTTATTATCATTATCGGAAAAGGCAACTCCTTTTGCCCAATATTTGAGAATTTGCGACAAAATTGGCCTTTTATCACTCGAATAAACGCCATCAGCCCCCCGACATTGCGCGCTGCGCGGCCAGACCAGCAGGATTTAGGCTAAACCGACCATCATCAAGAGGAGCAGTAGACAGCAGAGATTATCGAGGTGCGTTATTGCCTCGAATCGGGTCTTACTGGCAGAAAGGGAGCCTTATCGCGAGTGCACTAGGCGACCATCCGAGAAAGTATGCTCCACCGCGATAGTGTGGATTTGATACACATCGCTGGCGTAGGGATCCCGGTCGAGCACCACCAGGTCGGCGAGCTTGCCCTCTTCAAGCGTGCCTATTTTGTCCTCCAACCGCAGCTGCCACGCGGCGTCCGAAGTATGCGCGCGAATGGCCTGATCTACGCTGAGTCGCTCACTCACGCGCGCCTGCACCGGCACTTCAGGATTACCCGCCTGCTGCCGCGTCACTGCCATCTCAATATTAAACATGGGATTGAGTGCATCCTTGCCAATCCAGCTCACGGGATAATCGCTACCCAGCGTTACTTTGCCCCCATGACGAAGAATAGACGCCAGAGGGTACATTTGATTAAAACGGTCCGTTCCCAAATAGCGGAGTGCCAAATCATCGTAGTAAAACCAAGTGGGTGTGGTTTGCGCAACCGCCCCTAGCTCGGCAAAACGACTGACATCCGCTGCGCTCACAATCTCGATATGACAGATAGTCGTTCGGGTATCGCTATGGGGATGAAGTCTCTTGGCCCGCTCAATGGCATCCAGCGCAGACCGGACCGCACCGTCACCGATGGCGTGAAGATGGAGATCCACGTCAACTGCATGGGCTGCCGCCACGGCATCGAACATCACAGGGTTGGGCAGTAAGGGTTTAGCCTCATGCCCCTCGGGCAGAAGGTAAGGGTCCAGCATGACAGCGGTTTTGGCCTCAACCGTGCCATCGAGAGACAGCTTGAGTGTCGACACGGTAAAGAGCTCGTGGTCATAACGTTCATTCAGCTCCGCCAAAGTAGCGAGCGCATCTGTCAACTGCTCGGGTTGGTTAACGTAGAGCGATGCCACCATTCTGACGGGGAATTCGCCTGCCTCGACCATTTGAAGCGCCAGACGGCGACCAAGCTCGCCGGTATCGATCATGCCGGCGTCGAAGGCGGCGGTTAAACCCACCGCAGACATCTCTCTAAAAAAATCGGGGGCCGCCAGCGCTATCGCCTCCTCACTCACTACACCGAGCGCCGCGCTGACAGGATCAATCGCCGCACCCTCAACCAGCCAACCGGTCGGGTTCCCCTCCGCATCACGCTGGAAAAAATGCGCGCCAGGAACGGGGTCGGGGGTCTCGCGTGAAATCCCCGCTGCTTGTAAGGCCAGGGTATTCGCCCAGCCCGTATGCCCGCCCTCATCAACGATCAACGCCGGACGGTCTGAAACCACCGCGTCGAGCTGAGCAGCGGTCGGCCCACTTACACCGAAAGCCGGAGCGAGAAAACCCGAACCAAGGAGCGGGTTCTGGTACGGGTGTTTGCGCGCATGATCGGAGATGGCTGCCAGCACCTGCTCTGCACTTTGATAAGGACTCAGCTTGACGCCGTTTATCAGCGGCAAGGTGTCCATACTGTGGATATGCGTGTCGATAAAGCCCGGCAGCACAGTTCGCCCATCGAGCTCTATGATCTGAGTGGCGGGTCCCACCCGAGTGGCAGCAGCGTGACTGTCGCCTAGCCAGACTATACGGTTACCCTTTATCGCGATGGCGGAGTAATGCGAGGCCGTATCATCCATGGAATAGACCGTCCCACCGCGCAATACCCAGTCAGCATCCGCCGCGGCAAGGGTTGCCCAAAGCGCCCAGAAAAACCCCACCAGTCGATACCGTGTTCGCATAACCCCTCCTCCCCCACAAACCATAAGACCTAGCGGGCTATATCAAAGCGATGACCGAGCCTGCGTTCCTTTTGGATTCGAATGTCCGTACTATTTGCGTATTAAGTACCATATTTTTATCAGGAGCAAAACATGTCTCAGTCGCGACCACTAGAGGGCCTGCGGGTCATCGAGTTAGGGCAACTGCTGGCCGGCCCGTTCGCCGGAACCATACTCGGCTACTTTGGTGCAGAGGTGATTAAAGTGGAGCCCCCGACCGGGGACCCGATCCGGCAGTGGCGAGAGGTGCGCAACGGCATGTCGCTCTGGTACCACTCTTTGGCGCGCAATAAGAAAAGTGTGACCCTCGATCTGAAGTCAGCGCGCGGTCAGGAACTGGCGTTTGATCTGCTCACCAAAGCCGATGTCGTGATCGAGAACTTCCGTCCGGGTGCGATGGAAGGGTGGGGTCTGGGGCCTGAGCAGGTAAAGGAAAAAAATCCCGGCATCATCTACGCGCGGATTTCAGGCTACGGCCAAAGCGGCCCCTTTTCTGAAAAACCTGGATACGCCTCGGTGACGGAGGGCTATGGCGGCTTCCGCTACATCAATGGTGAACCGGGCAAGGCGCCGGTCAGACCCAATATTTCACTCGGTGACACGGTGGCAGCCATTCACGCAGCACTGGGCGTCGCTTTCGCCATCATTGAGCGCAACAATAGTGGCAAAGGTCAGGTGGTTGATGTGGCTCTGTATGAATCAATCTTCAATCTGCTCGAGGGTATCGTGCCGGAATTCGATGGCGCAGGTGTCGTGCGCGAGCCTTCCGGCACCACCATTACCGGCATCGTACCCACCAACACCTACCTTTGCTCAGACGGCAAACACGTCGTCATTGGAGGCAACGGCGACTCCATTTTCAAGCGGTTGATGACCGAAGCCGGTCGCGAAGACATGGCCCTGGACCCCGAGCTCGAGCACAATCAGGGCCGGGTCATTCATGAGCAAAAAATCGACGACGCGCTCGCCAAATGGTGCAGTGACCACACTTCCGCTGAAATTATTAACAAGCTCGAGAGTGTGCGCGTACCGGTTGGCCCTATTTATAGCGTCGAAGACATGATGACGGACCCCCATTACATCGCCCGGGGCATGTTCGAGACCGTCGAAATTGACGGCAAACCACTGAAGATACCGGCCATTATGCCCAAGCTCAGCGAAACGCCGGGGCGCACCGATTGGCCCGGCGTGAAAATTGGCGAGCACAATACCGAAATTTTAGGAGAGCTCCTCGGGCTCTCCGAAGAGGATCTGACTGGCCTAAGTGCAGATGGCGTCACCTGCTGAGCTGCAACGCTGCATGAAACTGGACGGACTAACAGTTCTCGATCTCTCGCTGTTTCTGCCTGGCCCTGCAGCCACCCAGCATATGGCTGATCATGGTGCTCGGGTCATTAAAGTTGAGAACCCTCGCGCACCCGAGCCCACTCGATCTGCTGAGGCCTTCCCCTGGCAGCAAGGGGGCGAAACCGTCATGTTTCGCAATACCCAGCGCGGTAAAGAAAGCATCGCGCTCGACCTGAAAACCGAGGCGGGCAAAAAAGCGCTTCTTGCACTGGCACAAGAAGTCGACGTAGTGGTAGAAGCGTTTCGCCCGGGCGTCGCGAAAAGATTGGGCATTGATTACGATACGCTGTCAGCGACCAACCCCGGGCTCATATACTGCTCGATCTCGGCCTTTGGCCAAACTGGCCCGTGGCGGGATAAACCGGCCCACGATACCGCCACGGTGGCAGCAGCGGGTATTCTCGACGTCACACGATCACCTGAGGGAGATGCAGGACCCGCCATTATTGGGGTACCGATTGCCGATATGCTGTCCTCGTATTTAGCGCTGTCTGGCATTTTGATGGCGCTCCATCGTCGCCAGACGACGGGGCAAGGGGATTTCGTCGATATCAGTATGTTTGAATCGGTATTGGCGGCGAGCCCTAATATTCTTGGGCCAGTGTTTGGCGGTGACCAGGCGCCAGAACGCCTCAAAGAGCGCACTCATGGCGGCAACGCCATGCTCAACGTCTACGAAACCGCGGATGGCCAATACATTGCCCTGGGTGGCGGAGAACATAAATTCGTGGAAGCCCTGTTCAGTGGGCTGGGTCGGTCCGAATTTATCGAGGCTGTCACGGGGCCTGCAGGTGAAGGTCATTGGGCCGCAATTGAGTTCCTCAGAAACGCCTTTCGAACGCGCTCCAGAGCCGAGTGGGAAAACTGGTTTGAGGGCCGGGATATCTGCTGGAGCCCAGTAGTTACGCTAAAAGAGGCTTGGCAGTCAGAGCAGGTTTGGGAGCGAGGTATGCGGTTTCAGGACGCAGCGGGCCATGATCACATTGGTTCAGCCATCAAATTTTCGAATGAACCCGCGCAAATCGACACCCAACTGCCAGAAATCGGTGCAAATACCGCGAAAATTATTGCGGATCTGGACTTGACCGAAGCGGATCGCAAGGGGATATTGGACCTTCTGTAGAATAATGTCCGGACAAGGGACGTTTTGCGCGGGGGTCAATGCTGATCTGAAACCGCGTAAGCACTGTAAATACAGCAAATAAAGGCCCTTCCCGGGCTCAATATATGAAGGAGGCTACCCATGAGGAGCACCATCCCACTTAATCGCCGCCAAGCGCTGGCAACACTTCCACTGACTGCCGCAGTGTCTGCTGCAATCTCTGTTACGGCAGCATTTTTGCCATCGGCGGCCATGGCGCAACTGGAAGAAGTTGTGGTGACAGCGCGGGCCCGAGCGGAATCCTTGCAGGACGTACCCGCGACGGTTACCGCCTTCACCGAAAATCAGATTGAAAACATGGGTGTGGCGCGTGCGGAAGACTTTGTCTACATGACGCCAGGCGTCACGTTTGTGAACTCCGTGGAAGTAGGCGACAGCCAGCTTGCCATTCGCGGTATTAACGGTGCTCGCGACGCAGAAACCAACTTCGCATTTATTGTTGACGGCGTGCTTTATACCAACCCCTCCGCCTTCAACCGCGAATACCCCGACCTCGCACAGATCGAAGTGTTAAAAGGCCCTCAGGGTGCACTTTACGGCCGCTCAGCAGCCGCAGGCGCGGTCATCATGTCGACCAAACGACCCACGCAAGAAATGGAAGGCAGCATTAAAGTCGGCGCAGCCGAATACGGCACGATGTACGGAACCGCTACCATCGCAGGCCCGTTGGGCAGCGATGTCGCAGGCCGCTTAACCGTAACCTCAAGAAAGACTGATGGCTTCCTTGAAAACGTGTACTTGAACGATGACGTGGTCAATGACTACGAGGAAACCTCTGTCAGCGCACGTATCGTGATGGACCCTACTGACACATTGTCCATTGATACAAAACTGCGTTATTCCGAAGTATCAGCAGCCTCGATCGCATTTAATGCTGCATTTGAACTGCCCTTTTTCGTGGGGGCACTAGAAGGCGTGACAGGGTTTGGCGTCGACAACACGGCAGCCTCAATCGACGTAAACGACTTTGAATGGGTTTATAGCCCAAACGTTGACCCCGAAAACGAACAGGAAACATTGGAGTTCTCAGTCAAGATCGATAAAGAATTCGAATCTGGCACGCTCACCGCCTGGGCTCTCTACTCCGACCAAGACCAGTACTTTTTGGCGGACGGCACATCCGGAGCCTTCGGTTTCTACGACGCGCTAGGCCACTGTCAGCAATCTGCCGCAGACCGGTCGCTGTTCCTTGGCGATAACACCGCAATGCAGCAACCTACCTTTAACTTAGACGGCACTGCTGCGGGCAGGTTCCTGCCGCCCTACAGCCCAACCACCTGCGACGGCTATCAGTACCAGGAGCGTAACCAGCGGGACATCAGTTTCCAGTTGCAGTGGACATCCGACGCCGATCAGCGACTTCGCTGGCAAGCCGGGATGTACTTCTTGAATATTGATCGCCGGGTAGGCGTGGCGCAGCTCGAAGACGATGGCCGTGCACAGCTGCCGCGTTCATTCGTAAATGAACTCACTGATGCCCTGGTGCTGGATGATTTCGAGACCACCGTTTTATCCGGTTTCGGCTCGATCAACTATGACCTCACGGATCGAATGGAGCTGTCGTTCGCATTGCGATACGACATCGAGGATAGGGAAGTCAGCAACGCGGTGCCCAGCCCTGCTGATGGCTATGTGTCGACCAATATTGACTACTGCGGCACGTTCTTCGAAGCGGGATGCACTCTCAACGGCGCACCACTGGGCGGCACTCCGTGGAACCCTGCTTTTATTGACCTAGAAACGGGCGCAGTGAGCGCTCGGGTGGCTGATCGAAGCGAGGAGTTTGATGCTATCCAGCCAAAAATCAGTCTGACCTATGACCTTTCGGACAGCACCACCTTATTTGGCAGCTGGGGCGTGGGCTTCAAGACAGGTGGCTTTAATAATCTGGGCGGCACAGAGACCATTAGCCTGTTTCTTGTGAACCCCGATGGCCTTCCAGTAGCGCCACCGGAAGTTTACGAAGAGGAGACTTCCAGCTCCTTCGAAGTCGGATTCCGCTCCACCCTGCTTAACGGCAACCTGCAATTAAACGCAGCGGCGTACCATACTGAAGTGGACGACATGCAATTCTTCGAGTTCTACGTTGGTCCGTTCGGACTGTTAAGAACCGTTGAGGGTATCGATGAAGTCACTATTCAGGGCTTCGAGATTGGCGGTTCCTGGCAAATGACGGACGGCCTCAGACTGGATGCGGGCTACAGCACCATCGACGGTGAGATTGATGCCATGACCGTTAGGCCCTATGTGGCCGGCAACGATGTACCTAACGCGCCCGAGTTCACTGCAAACTTAGCGCTCACCTGGGACCAAGACTTTGGCAATCTGAACCTGTTGGCACGCATCGAGTATGCCTATCAGGGCGATGTCTTCTACCACGTTGTCCAGGGTGGCGATCTCGATGTGCCTAAGTCTTACGACTTCGAAGGGCTGCCCTATGAGGTTCCTGCTGTGCTGTTTGGAGGTTTGGGCACCAGCTTCTCCAAGACCAAGGTGGACGCATACGGCATTACTAACCTCCGCGTAGGGATTGGTAGCGATCGTTGGCGCGTAACGGCCTTTGCACGCAACCTCTTCGACGAGGAGTATGTGGGCGAGGTGATTATGGCACCCGAGTTCGGCGGCGCCTTTGTCACCCCCGGCACTTATCGCACGGCAGGCGTGGAGTTCCAGTGGGATTTTTAAACGTCTGAATAATAAAAAAAGCCGGGCATTGCCCGGCTTTTTTTATGGCGCGTGATAAAAGGGGTCTGGTGTCTTTCTTCATTAGGCCAGCGCCAACACAGAGAACACCAGTAAACCTGACCCCACCGCCAGCGCGGTCCGCAGCCGCAGGTGCGCCGAGGATAGCCCCAGCCAGACCCCACTCAAAATGATGAACAGCATCCCCGCCGCAAACACCTGCTGATAAATCTTGTATGCAGATGGGCCGTGACCCATGTGCAGCTCAATCATCCTTTTTTGCAGCGAGGGTTGGTTGTGTTGAACAATAACCTCGTCGCCACGTACGTCGAGGGTATAGAAAGGCCGCGTTGTCGGTCGCGTGATCAGCTGCGACCCCTTCTGCTTCACATAATCAAACTCAAAATCTGCGACCCCCAGCGATACTAGCGCGCGCTCGACTGCGCGTTGACTGGGGTCCGCTAACAACTGTTGGCCTGATGTGGTCGAACCAACGGGTGTCTGCTCAACGGAACCTTTAATACCAGTCAGATACAGACCACCCGACACCGCCACCAGGATGATCGCAGCCGAGAAGAAAGCAGAAAGATACAAGTGAAGTTTGATCAGCACTGTGCGAGTCATAACGAGGGTTCCTGTTGCCTGAGATCGGTGAAAGTGAGCCGTCAGAGCTCAGCCTAAGCTGCGCCGCATTGTGCCCTAAGTAACCACTATCACAAAGGTTTGGCATCTACCCCTCTTCATTTTCAGTGCACTAGCCAGATAGCCTCGGCCCACACCGGCGATGCCAACACCGCACTGAATAATGGGCATAAAAAAGCCGGGCTCAAGGCCCGGCTTCTTACTTTCTCGGCAAGGACCGCCCAGTGTTAGCCTCGCGCCATTTTCACACGGCCTTTGGCTTTAGGCTGTTGCTCGAGGAACTTCAGCGCCCAAGCCTGAAACTCAGGCTGCCGCGGTGCATCAAGCCCCGTTTCCTTTTTACAGCGCTTCTTCAGCTCGGCAATATCGCCACCACGGTCAAACATCTTGACCTTGCCACGCGACTTCGCCATGCGCGCTCGCAGTACCTTTGTTTTCTTCTCATCCACCGTGAGGTCTGCGGTCATCACCACCCCGTAACGCTTGGCGCCCTCAGCCGACACCAGGCCCGCTCGCACGTCAAATTCAACGCGCTCGGTCTCTCGCTTGAGGGGATCACCACAGCCTCCCCCACCCCACGTGTTGAAGTAAAGAATATCCCCGGCGCTTACCGCGATGCGGTCGCACTTACTGGGCATCCGCTCTTCGCTGCCGTCAACCCGCTTGAGGATCTTTTCTGATCGGCGTCCCGGCAAACCGCCATTCACACCCCAAGGATAGGTGAGCCACCGGTCATCATGGATCGAGATCGTTCCCGGCTCCAAAAAGCAGTAACCCATGCGCAACCCGTTACCACCGCGGTTATAACCAGCACCCCCACTGTCTGTAATGGTCTCATAGGCCTCTATCCGCAGTGGGAAGTAGCTCTCGAGGAACTCGTTCGGTACGTTGGTAAAGCTGGGCCACAGCGAGTGACCATCTGGCCCGTCTCCCGAAGGCTTCCCCGGAATACCGCCAAAGCCGATTGAATACAGTTGATACCACTCGCCATTCTTGTCGTAGCCCGAGTACATAAAGTGAGGACTATCAGAGAAACCGGCACCCGCGAGGAAATCAGGGTCTCCCTGACCCAACAAGCCACCCAGCACGTCAAAAATACGTCCCAGTGCGTGGGTTCGACACGACAATGCCGCCGGCTCACGTGGCTTCAACAAGGTTCCTTCCGGAATGTGAACTTCCATCAGGTCGTAGAAGCCGTCGTTGAACATAATCTGGGGGTCAAACACCATGATCATGTAGACCCCGCAGAACATCTTGAACATCTCCTCATTGAGGTAGAAGTTAATCGAGCTGATCGACTGGGGGTCTGTGCCATCAAAGTCGAAAATAACTTTGTCTTTATCGCGCCACATGGAGCACTTAATTCGATACGGCCCCATCCCCAAGCCATCATCACAAATGTAATCCTCGAAGTACTGCTTCTTCTCGGGAACGGTATCTTTAATCAGTTTGGCCATCGCGCGCTTATTGCGGGCAAGCAGCTCGTCTAGCGCCGAGTAATACTCGTCGTCACCAAAACGCTCTGCCATCTCGATCACTCGCTTTTCGGCCGTTCGCATCGCCGCCACCAGCGCGTTGAAGTCGCTGCGGTTCCACGTCGGCATGCGGCTGTTATGCAAGATCAGGTCAAGCACGTCTGTCTGTAGCTCGTCATTTTTGAATATCTTGAGCGGCGGTACGCGGATGCCCTCCTCAAAAATTTCTCGAGCATCCGTGGGCAGACTGCCCGGCACCTTTCCTCCTACGTCAGTCATATGACCAAACATGGCAGCGTAAGCAATCAGGCGACCGTCTTTGAAAATCGGTCGCAGCAGCAACCAGTCGTTGATGTGGCTAATGGCGCCATTACAGGCGTAGGGGTCGGTGGTGAGGAACAAGTCTCCCTCTTCGATGGTGCCGTCATAGGCTTCCTTGAAGCCGTGGATAAAGCTACCGAACTGGCCGACTACCATCTTGCCCTCGAGATTAGCGATCATCGGGAACATGTCATTTTGCTCCCGGATACCCGGTGACATTGCCGTCCGAAAGACCACAGCGTCCATTTCGTACCGGGCATTCATCATCGCGTTTTCGATGATGTCGAGGGTGATCGGATCGATATCCTTGCGCTTGAATTTCTTCGTGTTGGTTTCAACAATCGTTGCAGACATTTTTATCTCCCCTCGCTCAAGCTGACGGTGCAATCAGGATGTTGCCGAACTTATCGACGTTGCCGGTGTGACCGGAAAGGATGACCGTGGTCGAATCCATCTCCAGCACAATGGCGGGCCCGTCAATTTTGTTGCCGGCTTTCAGTTCATCCCTGCGGTAAAGGTTTGCTTGCATATCCTTACCGTCCATGAATACCTTTGAAGTGCCAATTTTGGCCGCCGCAACCGGCGTGCGACTCCCGGAGCTAGTGACCTTTTTAGCATCAATTTCTGCGCTTTTGCCTTGGGCCACTGCGCGGACATTGACGATTTCCTTATCTGCCTCGAGCGCAAAGGTAAACAGCTGCCGATGCATCTCATCAAAGGGATCGCCGATAATCGACAGGCCTTTGGACTTCAATTTTTTGAGGTCAAAATCGACCGTCAGCGTCAGTCCCTGCCCCGAGTAACGGATATCAGCCTGATACGTCACGGAGCGATGCGCCTTCGGCACGCCCTCCTTCTCTAAGGTCTTCAGCGCCTTATTCGCTAACTGCTGATAGGTTTTTGCGAGCTCAGCGGGCGAGATGTTGGCAAAACGTCGAATGAAAGTGCGAGACGCCTCATCGCGAACCCGAGTGGTCGCATCACCATAGGCACACAACACCCCCGGACCCGGCGGAATAATCACAGGCCAGCTGTTCATCAGCTTGCCGAGGGCATTGGCGTGAAGCGGCCCCGCACCACCGAAGCCAATCAGAGCAAAATCTCTGGGATCAAAGCCCTGCTCTACTGACACCAGGCGCAGCGCGCCGTACATGTTCTCGTTGACGATATCGATGATGCCCGCAGCGGCGCGCTTCACGGAGATGCCCAACGCCTTGGCCACCGGCTTGATCGCTTTTTCAGCAAGATCCTTGCGGATCTCCATATCGCCACCCAGACGCACCTCACTCGGCAAATAGCCGAGCACGACATTAGCGTCTGTGACCGTCGGGAAATCGCCCCCCTTGTTGTAAGCAGCGGGACCGGGCTCGGCGCCGGCACTCTCGGGGCCTACCCGAAGTGCTCCAGTGAGCTCCGGTACATGTGCAATTGAACCGCCACCGGCACCGACGGTGCGCACATCAACCGATGAGGCACGCACTGTCACATCACCTACCGTGGTCTCGCGACGCAATTGCGCCTTATTGTCCTGTACCAGCGCCACATCCGTTGAGGTGCCGCCCATATCGAAGGTCAGCAGGTTTTCAAACCCCGCCTGCTTTGCGACCCAAACCGCTCCGGATACTCCGCCCGCGGGGCCACTCATCAGCAGATTCACCGGTAATGACTGAGCCACCTTTGCCGAGGCCATTCCGCCATCAGAGCGCAGAATGTGAAGCTTCACATCCTTCATCTTGGCTTTGAGTTTGCGCTCAAGGTTCTTCACATACGCAGCCACTTTCGGTCGCACGTAGGAGTTGGCAACCGTCGTAATCGTCCGCTCGTACTCCTGCATTTCAGGTACAACGTTATAAGACAGCGACACCGGAATTCCCGGCAGTACCTGTTTGGCAATCTTCTCCACCTCTCTCTCATGTGCCGGATTGGCATAGGAATTCACCAAAGAGATGGTCAGCGCCTCAATATTTTCTTTTTTCAGTTTCTTAAGCTCCCGGGTCAGCCCGGCTTTGTTGAGCTTTCGCACCACGGAACCGTCAGCCGCCATTCGCTCATCCGCTTCGATCGTGCAAGACAGCGGCGCCAGGGGCTCACTTTTGTTGTAGATCACCCAGCCGCCCAGACCGCCCGGCACGTAGGAGCGCGCGATTTGCAGCACCTGCCGGTAGCCTTTGGTCGTCACCAATCCAACTTTAGCGCCCGATCCCGTGAGCACGGTATTAGTGGCCACAGTGGTGCCGTGCATGACCTGTGAGATTTCGCTGGGGTCTACCCCGGCATTTTCACAGACCCGCGCGACGCCGTTCATCACGCCTATCGAGGAATCTGCAGGTGTGCTGGGGACTTTTGCGGTGTGAATGGAGCCCGATTTCTCGTCAACGAGAATCAGGTCGGTAAATGTGCCGCCAACGTCGACACCAAGACGATAAGGCATGCTGGCCTCCTCTTGTTATGGATCTTGTTTTGATCTCATCGCGAACTGCGCTCTCCGGAAAGTCCGCCTAGGCCTCTCAGCCTCGCTCGAAACAATTGACCGGACATTTGCTACAATCTCGCTCTCCATGTCACGATGCACCAATCTGCACACAGGTGCAAGGTATCATCCGTTTCCCATCTGAAATTCTCCGGAGCACATTATGATGAAACCCCTTGCTGGCATCCGCATACTGGCCATTGAACAATTCGGCGCGGGTCCCTATGGCTCAATGTACCTGGCAGAGTTAGGGGCCGAAGTGATCAAAATTGAAAATAGAGCGACCGGTGGTGACCCGTCTAGACAGTCAGGGTCGGTGACTTTAGCCGAGGATGATAGCGCCTATTTTCAGGCGTTCAATCTCGCTAAAAAAAGCGTCACGCTGAATCTCAAAAGTGACGAAGGTCGGTCGCTCTTTCATGATTTAGTTCGCAAGAGCGATGTCGTCTGGAACAACTTGCGCGGCAGCCAGCCCGCCAAGATGGGGCTCGACTACAAAACGTTGAAAGAGGTTAAGGCCGATATCATCTGCACTCATATCTCCGCCTATGGCCGGGACAATGATCGTGCTGAGTGGCCGGGGTATGACTACCTCATGCAGGCCGAGTGCGGCTTTCTCTCTGTTACCGGTGAACCCGGCACCCCTCCCTCTCGATTTGGGCTATCAATGATCGACTTTATGACGGGCGTGGTCGCGGCACTGGGGTGTGTTGCGGCCCTGCTGGCGCGCACGAATCAGGGTGGCCGAGACGTCGATATCAGTCTGTTTGATGTGGCACTGCATCAGCTCACGTATCCCGGCACGTGGTACTTAAACCACGGCATTGAAACCGGTCGCGTCGCGCGCTCAGCGCATCCGTACAACACGCCAGTGCAACTCTTCAAAACCCGGGACGGCTGGATCTTCATCATGTGCATGACCGATAAGTTCTGGCAACTCTTGGTCGAACGAACACAGCACCCTGAACTTGCCGACGACCCACGTTTTAACTCCATGGCGGCGCGCGCGGAAAATCGGGATGCACTGACGGCAGCGCTCGACGACATTTTTGAGACTGAAGAGACCGATCACTGGTTTGCCCTGCTGCAAACCCATATCCCGGTGGCGCCGGTTTACGATTTGCCGAATGCCCTCAATAACCCCTTTGTGGAATCGATTGGCATGATGCAGACCATGCCTCATCGGGAATTTGGCGAATACCGCGGGTTGAGCAACCCGATCAAGATCGACAACCAGCGCCTCGACACGCAGTGTGGCGCGGGTCTGGGTGCAGACAACGCCACGATTTTAGGGGACGAGCTAGGTGTGGAGAATCTGCAGGATCTGGCAGAGCGAGGCGTCATTTAAGACGCCTCAGAGACGGTTCCACTGACGAGACGGTTAGTGCCTGCCGAGAAAGTCGAACAGAATCTGGCAGAACGCAATCTTTTCGTCCTTACCTGCGACCACATGAGCCACCTCATCCATGGTGACACCCACTGCGTTCGGGAGCCCTTCTTCCAGAGGCAGGGTGGTCCGAGGCCCGGTAACAATGTCTTCGCCCGCATGAATCACCAACGTGGGCGCCTCGATGTCGGCGAGATGCGGTCGGATGTCGTGGCCGAGGCAGGCCTCGACAAAACGCAGATGGGCGGGCACGCGGCCTTCGAGTGCGCCCCAGACGCCACCACTGCCGAGTAGCTTCTCGCGGTTGGCGTTGTAATAGTCCGGCCGGAACGATAGTGACGCGACCATCGACTGAAATGCGAGAAAGCCAGCATGCTCATGCATGTCACCAAACGCGCGCAACTGGTCCGCCAGCATGGGATCCGCCCAAGTCCAACACCCCATATTGACCATGCATCGCACTAAGTCAGGACGCTTCACCGCCACCCACTGGCCGATGCAGGCACCAATACCTACCAGCCCGACAAAGTACACCGACTTCATATTCAGGTGGTCCAACAACCCTATGATGTCGTCAGCATGTAACTGGGTCGATGCGGGTACAGAGAAATCGTCATTTGATTCCCCGATACCTCGGTAATCGATGATCACGGTAGAGAACTGATCGGTCATTCCTCTCGCCAGATAATGATGGCGCCCGTGACAGAACGTATCCCAGCCACCGATATAAACGGCCGGGGGGCCCTCTCCATGAACTTCGTAATACATGTCGTGGCCGTTGATGTGGGCAATAGGCATAGCAGAGCTCCTACTCAAAAATGCAGTTTAGTGTGTGCTGGTCTCAGAGCGTGTTGATATGGTCCAGCACGCTTTGCAGATCGGTGACATCGGCATAGCGGCGGCCAACGTCTCGTAAATTACTGGCGTGCGCTTCCTCATCCTGGTCACCGCAGCAATCCGCCGGCACGATAGTGCGATAACCCGCCGAGAAGCTGTCGACCACCGACGCGCGAACACATCCCGAGGTAGTGCAACCGGTAATAATCGTAGTGTCGATACAGTGCGTGACCAACCAGGGCTTCAGCGGCGTTTCATAAAAGATGGACGGAGCGGTCTTGATGAACTGAAAAATATAGTCGTCGTCACGAATACGCGGATCCAATTCAGTACAGGGATGACCGTGATAAAAACTGCCATCGTAGAGAGAATCGATCTTCCAATACGTCATCTCGTCAGGCCCACCCCAGGAGACTGCGCAAGATGCGGCGGGAATCCGCTTTGCTTTGCAGGCCGCCAGCAGTATCGACGTGTTGTCGACCGCTCGCTGCACGTGATCACTGCGTCCTAGAGGGTTGCTGGCGTCTGTGAACCCTTGCTGAAAGTCCACCATGATGAGTGCGGGCCGCTCTCCAAAACCGATATCCCTTTGCCCATATCCTGCTTCTGCAAATTTATCCATTGGCTCCCCGCCTTGATCGTGGCCACCACGCAGCCCACGCAATATGACTTAGAATGTACGAACAATTCAAGGATAGCGATTTCACCATGAGCCAGCCCAGCTTTATTGATCATTTCAGCCAGCAATTCACGCTTCAACCCACCCGCACCGCCCTGCTGATCATCGATATGCAAAATGCGACGGGGAATCGCGAGATGGGTCTAGGGAAACTACTTGCAGAACAGGGCAATAGCGAATCGGCGCAATATCGTTTCGATCGCATCGATAATCTGCTGATCCCTAATATCCAGAAGTTGATCGGCGGATTTAGAGCCGCAGGCGCGCATATTATCTGGATCACTTATGGCGCCAACGCGGCCGATGCCAGCGACGCACCGCGCCATATTGCACCGATTATTAAAGCCACCAACAACATTGCCGGCCAACCCGAACACGAAGTAGTCGATGCGCTCAAACCCGGACCGGGCGATCTGGTTTTGAACAAAACGACTCAGGGTGCCTTTCGCTCCACCGCCCTCGACAGCTCTCTGCGCGCTCTGGGGGTGGATACTGTCGTGTCCACCGGCGTCTCAACCAATAACTGTGTCGCCATGACCTCGATGGAAGCCTGTGACTTACAGTATCGGGTTGTTGTTACGAGTGATGCCACCGGAACGGATAGCGACGAGATGCAGGAAGCCACCCTGACCATGCTGCGTCGGCTTTGGGCGAGAGTGCTCTCCACAGAGGAAGTCCTCACAGAGCTCACTGCGGGGGGCGATGCCTCCTGAGCATTCGCCAGCCACCCAGCATTACGGGCGGTGTCCTCGTTGCCGTTGGCGCGATTCTGCTGGCTGCCAAGGGACTGTTCGCCAAAAGCCTGTACGAAATGGGACTCAGCTTTCATGATGTCGCTGCGATCCGCTCGGTGCTTGCGGTACCCGGCTTCGCGCTGTTGGCCTGGCTATACCGCAGCCGTTCCGCCCCAGATCTCGTCATCACTCGGCGCGATATCGGGCTCGCGATCTTTGCTGGCATCCTCTGCTATTACCTTGGCGCACTCGCTAACTTTTATGCGCTGACCATCATCGACGCCAGCGTCGAGCGGCCTCTGCTGTTTGCTTATCCGATCTTTGTTGTGTTGATCAAGATGGCGATCGAGCGGAAAGCGCCCAGCCCACGGGTGATTCTGGCATTGATACTGACGTCACTGGGCGTCTTGCTTGTCACCGGCGCTCTGAACACTACCCTCACGGATAGTGAGTGGATCGGGATGGGGTGGATCCTGTTCTGCTCTGTCAGTATCGCGATTTACTTTCTCATCAGCGGGGACTTAACACAGCGGCTTGGTAGCGGGCTGTTTACCCTCATTGCCATGGGCTCTGCCGCAGCCGGCCTTGCCGGACACTATCAATGGGTGGCGGGTTGGCAACACATCGATCTGTCTGCCACGGCCTGGTATACGTTGTCAGCGCTGATTGTCTTTTCGACTGTTTTGCCGCTGTTCTTAATGGCGGAGGGTGTGCGGCGAATTGGGCCGTCGCGGGCCTCACTGATCAGCACGCTGGGCCCTCCTGCGACCGCCTTGATGGCCTACGAGCTCACCGGAGAGATTCTGGCCGCCGCTCAGTGGCTGGGGATCGCTTTGGTGATAGTGGGAGTGCTGGCGCTGGAAATGGGGCGTTCCCGACAGGGTTGAGCGCTTTTTACGTCCTTCAGTTGGTATTTATGCTAAATGTCCGTACAATTCTATTTTTCTTCTTTGGATCAGTGGTATGTACGCGACACGCCCCCTCAGCCACACTTTTGGCGCCGAAGTGCTTGACTGTCAGGTGTCTGGGTCACCCAGCGGACAGGATATTATTGCTATTCGCGAACTGTGGGCCGAACACAAACTCCTCCTGTTCAGGAACCAGTCCTTTGACGAGGCCGCGCTCGTCGGCTTCAGCAGTAAGTTTGGCGACCTGGAAATCCACGTGCGCGAGGAGTATCTCTCCCCCGAGCACCCCGAAATTTTGTATGTCTCTAATATTGAGCAAGAGGGACGCCGCATCGGCATCCTATCGGATACTGAGGTGGGCTGGCATTACGACCAAATTTATTTGCCAAAGCCTGCGGTGGGCTCGCTACTGATGGCCGACACCCTCCCTCCAGAGGGCGGCAACACCGAGTTTGCTGACATGAGCGCGGCCTGGACCGCGCTGCCTGAGCAAACCCGCGCAAAGCTTGATGGGTGTCTGGCCAACCAGTCTTACGAGGCCTTCAATCAGGCTTACAGCGTGCCCACAAACAATAAGCAGAAAGCGCGGTCACCCGACATTCATCAGCCCATCGTGCGCACGCATCCGGTGACGGGCCGCAAAGCCCTGTACCTTTGCCCCGGCATGACGACCGACATTGTCGGCTGGGATCCACAGGAGAGCGCAGACATGCTGGCATTTCTCTTTGATTGGACGACTCGGCCTGAATTCGTTTACTCGCACGCCTGGCAGCCCGGAGACGCATTGATGTGGGACAACGCCTGCACCATGCACCGCAGGGATCCGTTTGATCCCCAACACCCACGACTGATGAAGCGAACGACTATTCTGCCGCCAGCAGAGCGCGCAATTCCGTTCTAAGTATTAGACGCGGTAACGCCTAGCCGCCAGCCCGACGTCAGGCGTCTTCGCTGCTGTCGGGTTCAGCCGGCGGCTGACACCCGGTTGCACAGCATTGGCCGGGCTGCTTTTGTCGACTCGGAGCACCGGAAGAGCCCGTTTCAGCGACTCCCCGATCCAACAGCCGCTCAACCAGAGCGCGACGTTCCTCAATGGGATATCGCCTGAAAATCTCACGCTTCATCGCCTGTGGTGACCCGCCACCATGCAGACTGATCACAGAATACCAGCCTCCGGTTGACGAAGCCGAAATGTCCCCCATGAATCGCGCTACCTGCGCACGTTGCTCATAGGGAATATCGGCGCGACCCGCCATTAAGGTCGCCAAATCGCCCGAAGTTGCCGGGTTGTGGTCCTCATCGGGGCCGGGCAGTGCCACAATCAGACCGCCCGATACCTCGTGCGCGATGCGGTGCATGTCATAGATCTGCGTCGCGAGAAGCAGTTTGCCCACATTTGAAAAAACGGGCTCCGGCATCCATGAGCCACAGGGGTCCTGAATGCCATATACGGACGCCGCGACGCCACAGGCGAAAAATCCCTCCACCAGCTTAATGAGTTCCGCCATGCTGTCGCGCAAGTGCGGCACCGTCTCCATGTCGAGGCCATTGGCTTCGGTCATCAAGGCACCGGCACCAATCAGCAAATCACCGAAACCCGCTCGGGCACCAATGCAGCTGTGTCGGTGGTGGTTGGCATAAGACGTAACCAGGTGCTCGGTGTACTCATGCTCTCCTGCAAAGAAAACCTGATCCCATGGCACGAACACCTGATCGAAGTGGCACACCGCCACACTCTGGCCATATTTTGAGCTGAACTCGGCCTCTGCCTCTCCGGGACGACCCGCCGGTCGCGAAATAATGGTCAGTCCCTTCGCGTCAATAGGCACGGCGCAACAGATCGCAAAGTCTGCATCTTCCTTGCGCATAGTGCGACAAGGCATGACCAACAGCTCATGCATATAAGGGCCGCCGGTGACAATTGCTTTAACACCCGAGATGACAACACCCTCGGCACTGCGCTTGGTGATATGAACATAACTGTCCCTGACAGCCTGGTCCCCTGGTCGCTTGCTCCGATCACCTTTGCCATCGGTCATCGCGACCCCCAGCGTCAGGTCCTCGTCCTGAATACGATGCAAGTAAGACAGAAAGCGCTCGTGTTGTTCGCCTCCGGTGTCCTCAGACATCTGCCATGTGGCTTGGTATATCGCGTTTAAGGCATCGTGGGTCAGGTAACGCTGGGCGCACCCACTTTCCCGGCAAACGAGACGCACGGCCTCCAACTTGGAGAGCAGGTCTTCGGAATGGCGATTAATGTGCAGCATCCGATTGACGGTTTTGCCAGAGGTCCCCTGCTCAGCCAACATGAGGCCGCCATACTCCGGTTTCTGGGCAAAGTCGTAGGTGACACCCACCGCCCTGACCCCGGGCTTCAGGCGAGGATCATCCGCCACCGACTCTACCAAGTCGCCATCGACATAGACCGTAGGGTTGTACTCACGAAGGCTCGCTTCGTAATCGGCCGCACTCATGATTCGGCCACCCGCTTTCATCAACATCACTTGCTCCCGGGGCACTCAGCCCGCGCTGTTGGCTTCAGTCCGCAACAGTGCCATCAAGCCTGTCACGTTATTCACTTCATCGAGCTGCATCAGCATGTCCCACGTTGCTAAGGCTGATTCATTCGAAATTGTTAGGCCGCAATTGGCCAAAAACTTCTCTCGCACCTGGTCTGCAGATAACAGCTGACCCTCTGCACCCCGATTGACGGTCAAAAAGTGCTCAAGGCGTGTGCCATCCTTGAGGGTAAGACTGACCCCTCCTGAAAAGGCCTCTGGATAATGCGATCGTTCGTCGTGCGCGCAGTCAACGCGCTGCGCAAGCGCCAGCACTTCGGCATCGAGCCGCGCTTCGTCTTCCAGATCGGCCAGGCCAAATTGGCCCTTACACAAGGCGGTGGCAACCGCATAAGGCACGCTGAACTTGGCGTCATATTCGCTCTGGGGAACCCGCTTACTCTCGATCGGGTTTACCACCACTCCGAACTGGCGCTCATCCAATAAGACGGTGACCGATTCGATCTTATCAGGGGTCAACGCGTGTTGCTGTTTGAGCTCTAGCGCTGCATCCACCGGCGCATGATTAAAGTGGCAGATCGGGTAAGGCTTGATGGCAACCGATCTCAGCGCCCATTCCTTGAAAAGTTGCTCCGAGATCGTGTCGGTCTCCACCGACGTACCCGGGGCATAGAGCGCATAAAAACCAAACCGCCCCCCATAAGCCTCACCCGGCCCTTCAAATCCCGAGACACCCAGCGCGGCCGCCTGTAGCGCCGCAGAGGCCGCCCACCCGGGATGCAGTCGCTTGGTCCAACTCCCGTCATCGAGGAACGCCATGCTGCCACTGCTAAAACTCAGCGCCACACCTTGAGTCCGCACCAGCGCGTCGCTATCCCCTCCCATCAGTCGCGCTGCCGCCACTGACGCACCGAATACCCCGACCACACCGGTTGGGTGAAAACCAACCTGCTGAAAGACCCCTCCTGCCTGAGTTCCCAACATGGCATCAATTTCGATCGCCATGAGCGTGGACAACAGTAAATCGGCACCCGTTAGCTGGTTTTGCTCAGCTAGCGCCAATGCTGCCGGGAATGCGCTGGCGGAACAGTGCACCACGGACGCCAGATGGGTGTCGTCATAGTCAAGCCCGTGAATCAACAACCCGTTCATCAGTGCCGCATCTCTGAGCGCCACCGTGTTCGATTGCCCCACGATAGTCGAAGCTCCCGCACTACCCAGCAAGCTGAGGGATTCAAGCGATTTGGTCGCGAAGTCATAGTGGCGCGAGGCAAACGCGATCCCGATGGCATCTGCCAGACAAAGTTTGAGATAGTCCCAGACGTCCGGAGGAACATCGCTCCGCTGAAGTGACAGCGCGCGATCCGCAATCGCACGGCTCAGCGGCGCGGTCTTTTGATTGAGATGTGATGCCTGCATCGGACACTCCACAAATGTCCGGACATGATACACCAACCGCTGCGTGATTCCGACTCAGTGCGGCGGGATTAAGTGCAGGCGATGTCGCCTTGCAAGCCTCGAGAGGTGGACCTGACGAGTGATTCAGGCCTGCAATTTATCGGCCAGCGCCAAAATCCGCTGGCTTTTATAGACGATCGGATAGTCAATAAAGTAGCCGTCGAGTTGGATAGACGCCGAACCCTCGGCCTCTGCCGCCTCAAAAGCCGCCACCACTGCGCGCGCGTGAGCGATTTCGTCTGGCGAGGGCGTAAACACTTCGTGGGTGAGGGGTATCTGATTGGGGTGGATACATAATTTACCGCCGAACCCAAACTGCTTGCCGTGCCGGGCCGATTGCAAAAATCGCGCGTCATCCTTTATTTGCAGCACCACCGTATCGATAGGCGGCTCAAGATCGCCGAGCCTCGACGCATGCGAGAGTTTCGCTCTGGCATAAGCCAACACTGCCTCGTCGGCGTTCCACTCATAATTCAGGTCCAACGTGTAATCGCCGCCACCGAAGGCCATGCGCTTAATGCGGCTCTCCGCTGTCGCAATCTTTCTTGCTGACGCTACCCCCGCCGCTGTCTCAATGATCGGCATCAGATCCAGGCCACCCACTGCCATGCCCTGCTCTGTCTCCGCCGCGGCCAGCAGCCTCTCGAGCTGATTGAGACAGGAGCGGGACTCCACCTTGGGCAGCACAATACCGTCGAGCCAGGGTCCCACTGTCGCTTTGATATCTTCCTCGCAATAAGGGGTATCGATGCTGTTCACGCGAACATAATGCCGGGTGCCACTCTGTGGGCGCGCACTGAAAGCCTCGACAACACATTGCCTCGCCGCGGGTTTCTCACTGATCGCTACCGCATCCTCAAGATCGAGAATGACCGCATCAGCGCCCACCTCAAACACCTTCTCCACCCGGCGCGCATGATTGGCCGGCGTAAACAAGAAACTGCGCACAGGGGTCACATCAGTGTCGGTCATATCAATTGCTCCAGGACCAGTGATCAGCTGTCTGCCAGCCGCGAGTAAATTCAAAGGTATAGCTGAAATTGCTGGCGGGATGTTCCGAGATGGAGACTTCAAAAATACGCCCACCCCTACCCTGATAAAACCGACTTACACTCAGCGACGGTGACCCCGCCTCAACGCCGAGCACCTCTGCCTTTTGCTCCGACAGCACGCCCGCCGTAAGACGAATGGTGATGTTCTCGATCGACTCCTTGAACGTCTCGGCAATCATTTCGTAAACCGGCCGAGAACCTCCTCCCAGCCTCTGAGCGATCGAGCCATACTCTGGAATCACGTACACGTCGGCCCAGCATATCGGCAGACCCTCTGGACCTAATGTCCGCAAACCCGAAATCCGGACCCATTCATCCCCTGCCTGACAGCCCAGCTCCCGCGCGAGTGCCTTGTCGGCCTCGATTCGATCGTCAGACAGCAGTCGAAATAAACTACTGTCGGGGTAGCTAAACAGCTCAGAGGGAGAACGCACCATTTGAACGAAGGCGGGTGAAGCCTCTGTGGAGAGCACCAGCGTGCCCCTGCCTCGCTGTCTTTTGACCAGACCCATATCCTCGAGAACACGGAGGGCCTCGCGAATGGTGTGCCGACTCGCCTCGAAGCGATCGATCAGGTCCAACTCGCCAGGCAAAAATGTGCCGACGGGAAACTTGCCCTCGCGAATACCTGCCAACAGGTTATCGGATATCTGACGGTAAAGCGGTATACGAGATCCGGCTTGCGAATCCTTTCCTCCACCCTTTTTTGCTTGGTCAGCTTGCATGACAGGTCTGAACCCCCCAGACTTCAATTGTCCAGACATTTTAGATGGATCTCGGACCACCACAACCCATGTCTCACAATCCAGCAGGTACCTGATCATGGCCAAAACCAGTGCAAAAGCGCGCTACGCGCAGCAAAAGGGTCGCCTTTACGAAGATTTTGGGGTGGGGGATATCTATCACCACCTACCGGGTAGAACGATCTCTCAGCATGACAATGCCTGGTTCACCCTGCTGACGATGAACACACACCCTCTTCACTTCGACGAGGAGTACGCAGCAGAGACCGAATTCGGCCGACCATTGGTCGCAAGCCCTCTGACCGTGGCGATCGTTGTAGGCATGAGCGTCTCAGATGTAAGCGAGGCGGCGATTGCTAACCTGGGGTGGAAAGAAATCAAGCTGCCCGCGCCGGTCTTTCCCGGCGATACCCTGTATGCCAATACCGAGGTATTGGATAAACGTGAATCGCGCTCTAGACCCAATGCCGGCATCGTCAGCGTGCTCACGCGAGGGATTAATCAGGACGATACCGAAGTCTGCGTCTTTGAACGTCAGATCCTGGTCCCGAAACGCGATCCCGCGTAAGTCCATTCTTCAGGAGATCATCCATGAACCACGACGCCTCGGTCGAACAACAGATTCTGGCCACCATCGACAAATGGGTGGAGCGAGAACTCCGGCCGATTGCCAGAGAATATGATCAAGCCGACGAGTACCCCACCGATTTGGTGGAGCAAATGAAGGAACTGGGGCTCTTCGGTGCGACGATCTCTGAAGAATATGGCGGTCTCGGATTGAGCGCCTCGACCTATGCGCGCATTGTGTCGCGTATCTGCGAGGTTTGGATGGCACCCTCGGGCATCTTTAACTCGCACCTCATCATGGCCAGCTGTGTGGAGCGCGGCGGTACCCAAGCGCAGAAAGAGCATTTTTTGCCCAAATTTGCCTCGGGTGAACTGCGCGGCGGTATTGGCCTGACGGAGCCAGATGCCGGATCCGACCTGCAGGGTATTCGTCTGGCGGCCAAAAAAGACGGGGACGACTACCTCCTCAACGGCACCAAAACCTGGATCTCCAACGGCATCAAAGGCAATTGTCTTGCAGTACTGACCAAGACTGATCCCAGTGCCTCACCTCCCCACCGTGGGATGAGCCTGTTTGTGTGCGAAAAAGGCGATGGCTTTAGCGTGGGTAAAAAACTAAAAAAGCTGGGATACCGTTCCATTGACAGCGCAGAGCTGATTTTTGAAGATTTTCGCGTATCGGCAGACAACCTGGTGGGCGGCGAGGAAGGCAGGGGGTTTCAGCAAGTGGCCGGCGGCTTGGAGCTGGGACGGATCAATATCGCTGCGCGCGGTGCTGGCATGGCTAAAGGTGCGACCAAGATGGCACTTCACTATGCTATGGAGCGTAAAACCTTTGGTAAGGCGATTGCCGAACATCAAGCCATCCAGCTGAAACTCGCTGAAATGTCGACCCGCGCCGCCGCCGCTGAGCTGTTGGTGAGCCAGGCTGCTGCAAAATATGATCATCAAGAGCGGTGTGATTTAGAGGCCGGACAGGCCAAGTTTTTTGCCTCCGAGGCCGCCGTACAGAACAGTCTGGACGCGATGAGAGTATTCGGCGGCTATAGCTATTCACCAGAATATGAAATCGAGCGCTTCTATCGCGACGCACCCTTACTGTGTATTGGCGAGGGCACCAATGAGATACAGCGCATGATCATCGCCAAGCAAATGGTAGCCAGAGCGAGCTAAGCCAAGACCTGCGCTGATCAGTCGAGCACCGTCATGAACTCGCGGGCATCGAGCCGCTCGGTGCGGTAAGTGTTGACGAGAGCGTCGGGATCCGCGTAGCCCAAAGACAGGCCGCACACCAACATCTGCTCAGCCGGCGCCTCCAGAATAGGCATGACACTGTCGTGGTAAGGGCAAAACGCCGCCTGTGCGCAGGTTTCCATGCCCAATTCTCGGGCCGCCAACATAAAGGATTGCAAAAACATCCCGTAGTCGACCCAGCTCCCCTGCTCCATGTCGCGATCAATGGTAAAAAACAGCGCCACGGGGGCGCCAAAGAACTGATAATTTTGCACGCGGTAGTTTTTGACCGCCTGAGCGTCTTGCCGCTCTATTCCCAGCAGTCCGTATAAGCCAAAGCCCGTCTGTCGCCGCCGACCAATATAGGGCTCACGCCATTCGCGGGGGTAATAGTGATACTCGTAAGCGCCCTCATCACCGGCCAGGTAGCGCTTGGAACACGCTTCGGTAATGCGGTCCTTGCGACCACCACGAACAATGTAGACATGCCAGGGCTGAATATTCGATCCCGACGGCGCGCGACCCGCAATGGTCAGAAGCGCTTCAATCTGCTCGTCGCTGACCGGGCTGTCAGACAGGAAAGCACGAATACTCTGCCGTCCGACAATCGCCTCAGACACTCTCACACTGTTACCTCAAGCGCATTGCTTGGATAGCCAGGTGTGGGCCCTGCCACCCTGAGGCGCACCGATCATCTCGCTGAGTAACGCCACCGCGTCGAGCAGCTTCGGCATATTGAGGTCGGTTGTGTAACCAATTGATTCGCACAGCATTGCCACGTCTTCCGTGGCGACATTGCCCTTTGCCCCCGGCGCAAAGGGACAGCCTCCCAGACCACCCGCGGAGGCATCAAACTGACGAACCCCCGCTAATAAGGCCGCATAGACATTGGCCAGACCCATGGCTCGGGTGTCATGAAAATGACAGCCAAGCAACTCGGGGCCATACCGGTCTACCAGCTTTTGCATCATTGATTGCACCGCGGCCGGATTAGCCGCGCCGATCGTATCGGCAATCACAAGGCGTGCGGGTTTGTGCGCCATCAATCGCGCCACCTGGTCGAGTACGAGCGCCTCAGACACCGCACCCTCATAGGGACATTCGAAAGCCACCGCCAGATACGCGTGAATCGCGACGCCCTCTGTAGCGGCCCGGTCCAGAATTTCCTCCCCCATCACAAAGGTGTCTTCCAGGCTTTTGCGGATGTTGTTCTGATTCATTTCTTCAGTGGCGGCCAAGGCGATCGCGTGGCTCCGAATACCGGCCCGGACTGCAAGCTCATAGCCTTTCATATTGGGCACCAGTGCACTGTAAGCGAGGTCAGCGACGGGCAAATTAGCGGCAATCTCGTCTGTGCCCGCCATTTGCGGCACGGCCTTAGGAGAAACAAAAGATCCGATTTCCAGTTCGGGCACACCCGCGTCAGCGAGCGCCGCTAAAAGGGCGATGCGTTGTTCAACGGTCAAATGTTGGGGCTGCGCCTGCAAGCCGTCGCGTGCCGCAACCTCTTTGATGATCACCTTCTCTGACATTTCTCTCTCCTTGCGGGATTCCGTGTGAGATCCCTTGGCAACCTGCCGATCGGGGCGCAGAGTTTAGCGTTACTGAACGCACACCACCACTGCAGGCGTGGTGAGGTGGTCAATCGAGCAGCCAATTTTCTGGCTGCTTCGGCAATCGATTCGGCATCCACCTTAAAGTGCGCCCGCAAATCCTCGCGCCGCTCGCTCATCCCGAAACCATCCGTACCCAACGCCACAAACGGACCGGGCAACCAGCTAGCGATCATACGGGGTAAGGCGCGAACATAGTCGGTAGCGGCGACAGTCGGTACGCCCGATTCCGAAAAGAGCTCGGTCAGCCACGCTGCTTCGACGTGCCCGGCAAGGGTCGATTGCTCCGCGCGCTCGGCGTCTCGAGCCAGCTCGACGTAGCTGGTAATGCTGTACACCGCAACGGCGTAGCCGTCTGCCCGAAGACGCGACGCGGCCTCCATGACTTCAAAGAGTATGGTCCCTGACCCCAGCAAATTGACACGTCGACCCTTGCCAGAGGCCGGCTCCAGCAAATAGCCGCCGCGAATCACACCTTCATCAAGATCGGCATGCGCCGGACGCGGCGGCATGGGTACCGCCTCGTTGTACATCATGAGATAAAAAAGCTCATCGTGATCTTCGATGAACATGCGCTGGATGCCGTAGCGCACGAGAATCGCGAGCTCCCAGGAAAATGCGGGATCGTAAGTCCGTACCGAGGGCACTGTGCTGGCAAGAACGGGGGAATGCCCGTCCTGATGCTGAAGGCCCTCTCCGTTGAGTGTGGTGCGACCCGCCGTACCACCGAGTAGAAAGCCTCTCGCCATCATGTCGGCAGAGGCCCAGATCATATCGCCGACGCGCTGAAAGCCGAACATAGAATAAAAAATGTAGAAGGGAATGGTCGGCACCGCAAAGGTGGCGTAGGCCGTGCCGGCAGCAATGAAAGAAGCAATCGCGCCCGCTTCACAGATTCCCTCCTGAAGAATCTGGCCGTCGATCGCCTCGCGATAGCTGTTTAGTGCCTCGGCATCGACCGGGGTATAACGCTGGCCATCAGGAGAATAAATGCCGGCCACTTTAAACAGTGCGTCCATACCAAAAGTGCGCGCCTCATCTGGCACAATCGGAACAATGTACTGCCCCACTGCCTTATCTCTCAGGAGCTTGGTTAACAACCGCACCATCGCAGTGGTGGTCGACAGGGTGCGCGATTCGCTGCCCGCGTTGAAGCTATCGAAAATGTCTGCATCCGGTGGGCTCAGACTTGAGGGTGGCACCTCACGCTTGGGCAGATAGCCGCCCAATGCTTCCCTGCGAGTGCGCAAATAGCTCATTTCTTCGCTGTCTTCGGCTGGCCGATAAAACTCGGCCCGGGCAATGGCCTGATCGTCGAGGGGGATGCCCCAGCCACGGGCGCAGGCGATCCGCTCCTCGGTAGACAGGTCTTTTTTCTGGTGCGCCGTGTTGCGACCCTGAAGCGCCGAACCCATGCCGTCGCCTTTTACCGTCTTCACGAGGATAACCGTGGGCCGATCCTCGCTTTCACAGGCCCGGCGATAGGCCGCATAAAGCTTCTTCGGATCTTGGCCGCCACGCTTGATCTGCGCCACCTCTGCGTCAGTGAGGGTATTCATGAGCTGCTCTAAACGGGGGTCGCCATGGACCCAATGCTCGCGCTGCTCGTCTCCGGGCAAAATAGAATAGCGCTGGTAATCGCCATCGAGGCACTCCTCCATACGATGCCGCAAAACGCCCTCGTGATCCGCCGCAAGCAAAACATCCCAGCCGCTACCCCATATCACCTTTAGCACCTGCCAATCCGCACCGCGAAAAGCCCGTTCCAGCTCTTGAATGATCTTGCCGTTACCGCGAACAGGGCCATCTAATCGTTGTAAGTTGCAGTTAACAACGATCACCAGGTTATCGAGCCGCTCACGCGCCGCAATATTGATCGTGCCCAGCACCTCAGGCTCATCCGCTTCACCGTCGCCAATAAAGCACCAGATGCGCGCGTCGTCGGGGGCCATGAGTCCCCGGTGCTGCAGATATTTTGCAAAACGGGCGATATAGATCGACATGGGTACCGACAGGCCCATCGAGGCGTTGGGCACCTGCCAGAATTCGGGCATCGAGCGCGGGTGAGGATATGAAGGCAAACCTCCTCCCTCTCCCAGCTCCCGGCGGAAGTTGCGCAGCTGCTGCTCGCTAAGTCGGCCCTCCAGAAAAGCCCGGGCATAGATACCCGGTGCGGCATGGGGCTGAGGCAGCACTAGATCACCGCGACCCTCGGCGCTAAAAATATGGTGAAACGCGGTCTCCATTGCGGTAGCAGCTGAGGCATAGGTCGCAATATGCCCTCCCAAGCCCGAGCCTTCATCCTGTGCGCGCAATATCATGGCCGCGGCGTTCCAACGGATAATATTTTCGATACGCTTTTCCAGCTCCAGATCGCCGGGGTACGGCGGCTGTTCATCAGGCGAAAGCGTATTGGTATAGGGGGTATTGAGCAGTGCATCCGACAGGGTGACGCCTTGATCAATGCTGTATTCCTGAAGTCTTCTGAGCAGCGCCCGGACACCTTCATCACCGTATTCCCGGCGGATATCCTCAAGCGCAGAGCGCCATTCCGGCCAGTCTGCGTCGAGCAGTGCACTGACATCGACTGGCAGAGGCTGCGCATTATCCATAACGATATTGCACCCTGACGCAAAGCAGGCAGGGTGTCTGGCACTGCGGGATGAGATCACTCATGATGCGGATAGTAACCTAACCCGCAGGAAGCCTGTCATGTCGCAACGAAAAGCGCTCGAAAGAACCGATGGTGGAATGGGCGAGAGGCCTGCTCTGATTGTGGTCGATGTGGTGGTGGGCTTCACTGATCCCGCCTGCCCGCTGGGCTCAGAGGCGGATTCAGTGGTGGCGGCCAATATCCAGCTCATGAATGCTTTTCACAGGGCAAACTGCCCTGTCGTGCTCACCACCGTTATCTATCACCATGAGGAGCAGGCCTCGGTCTTCCGTGCCCGCATCCCGGCCCTGAATCTCCTCACTCCCGAGTCCGAGTGGGTCCAGTTCGATCCACGCCTCCCCGTCGCAGCGACTGACCTCCAACTTGAGAAGCGACACGCGAGCAGCTTCCACGGCACGACCCTGGATGATTGGCTTCAAGCGCGAGACGTAGACTCGGTTGTCGTAACAGGACTGACGACCAGCGGGTGTGTGCGCGCAACCGCGGTAGACGGTTTACAAAATAATTATCGGGTATTGGTTCCACGAGAAGCCTGTGGCGACCGCGATAGCCAGGCCCACGAGGCCAATCTCTATGACCTCAACGCGAAGTACGCTGACGTCGTGTCACTCGAGGATGTGCTGCTCTCACTCCCCGCCTGACGGATTCTGTTGTGCCGTAAAAGCAGCCGTTTGCTCGGGCGTGGCCTCGGTTTGATAGTGCGCTTTCCATTCGGCATACGGCATACCGTAGACAATTTCACGCGCCGCCTCCTTGTCGAGGTTCAACCCCTGCTGGGCGGCTTCCTCGGCATACCATTTGGACAGGCAGTTCCGGCAAAAGCCGGCCAGCGTCATCAAATCGATGTTTTGGACGTCCTTGCGGCCATCTAGATGGGACAACAGGCGGCGAAAGACCGCGGCTTCAATCTGTTCTTGGCTCATAGTTAGGCTCGTTAACGTGGAGTGAGAGTTCGGCAAAGGCTGGAAAGCTAGTGGGTCGCAGGCAGTCTGCGCGCTGTGACAAGGTCACGAATCATCGCACCCTGATCCGGATATCGCCATGCTTGCGCTGACACGGCTTCGGGCTGCCACCAGGCGACCTCCCTGACCTCCAAAGGCCGATGGATTTTCGGTTGTGCTGACGCGGACACGTCGCACCAGTAGAGATGAAAGCCGTTGTCAAAAACCTTTGCCAAATCACCCGCCGTAGCCGTCATCCCTGTCTCCTCAAAGATCTCCCGTTCCGCGCCACAGCGGGCAGATTCGGTGTCGGCAACGCTCCCCCCGGGTAACGCCCATCCGCTGGACCAACCCCTGACCAATAATGCGCCACGCGGGCCCCAAACTAGGCATCCCGCGCTCGGCGCTGATGTCACAGGGCCCTTGTCTGAGCAGGGAGGGGGTGTCTGGCCACAGGCGGTTAGCCAAAGCCAATATCGCGAATACCGCACTAGGATTCATAAACCCAGTCCACGGCATCGTTGCCGACGGCGATACGCAGCTCATCCAGCAAGGCATCGCTGGGGTGCACCTGCCAAGCGCCACCGAGTCGGACTGCCACGGAACCCTTGGGCTGGACGTACTCCATCACCACCGGGCACTGTCCACCGACCGCTGTTCGCAGTGTATTGGCAAGCAAGGTATTGAACCGCTCATCCACCCGGTGGCTGGCGACCCGGAGACGCAACTGGGAGACCCTGGCCTTTCTGGCCTGCTCCAAAGAGCGGACGGTCTTGGTCCTCATAGCGAGCCCACCATTAAAATCATCCACCTGCAGCCTGCCATCGAGGAGCACAATACGATCTTTCTGCAGCAGGTCTCTGTGTTCGGTGAACACATCGTTATACACGGTAGCCTCTATCTGGCCCGAACCGTCGTCGAGCGTCAGCACGGCCATAGGACCACGCTGGGTTTTTATGGTGCGTATGTCCAGAATCAAACCCGCGACCACCGCCTGATTCGTGGCCTGTAACTCGCGAATCCGCCGCGGCGCAAACTTTCTGACCTCTGCCTCATAAGCTTCCATAGGGTGACCGCTCAGGAAGCTACCCAGGCTCTCTTTTTCTGCATTCAACAGCTCTGTCAAAGACCAGGCCCGCGCGCCCCGATGCTCCTGATAAAGATCATCCGAGGCATCGCTGGCGCGTATGACCTCGCCGAACAAATCATCGATGCCCGCCGCAGTGTTGCTGGCAACCTGTTCGGCGCCTTTAATCGCGTCATCGAGTGCCGCAAGCAGCACCCAGCGCTCTACCCCGAGCTCATCCAGTGCGCCACTTTTGATCAATGCCT